>JBIJAV010000055.1:0-10948 GCA_044345595.1 Terrimicrobiaceae bacterium | reverse complement strand
AGCGTCTTCTCTGCCGTAAAAAGGAAAGCCAGGGGTTACCGATCAACAGATAACCTCATCACCATGCTTTACTTCACCGCTGGCAAGCTAAGAATCCCTGCTTCCCACTGAAAGTAGCGAAGAACCAAAATTAACATATGAAAGCTTTACTTGATGTAACAAAAGATGCGCTGGAACTTCCTTCTGAACATCGGTTTGCTTTAGCGAGAATCCTTCTTGATGTGGGAGAAGGAGACGATTCCCCTGATCCTGCGATCGAGGAGGCTTGGGAGCAAGAGATTGTCAAACGAATTGCTTCCATCGAGAATGGCGCGGCCATCTACAGCGATGCCGAACAAGTCCTAACGGAATTCGACTCTCGCTTTCCAGGGTGAAAATTCAGATTCTTCAAGAAGCCAAGGAAGAATTGGCAGGTGCAATCCAGTATTACGAGGATATCACCCCCGGACTTGGCATTCGGTTAAAAAGACAAGTCAAAGAAGTCCTCAGTTGGATCAAGGTGAATTTTGAATTGCCACGCCTTCGACCCAAAAGATATCGTAGAGTGAACTGCAAAACATTTCCCTATTACATCGCTTACTCTATCCGCAAAAACGAAATATTCATCGTTGCAATTGCAAACAGTTACAAGTATCCGGATTTCTGGATCGAAAGAATGAGGTGATTTCGCCAGATAGGATATAAAATCCCGGCGGAGAGCATGAGGGGAAAGGGCAGAATTATTGACATTTAAGGAAAGGGCGGAGAAGCAAGTCGAGAGACCAGCGTCGAGAGTCGAGGGCAGCTTAAGAAATAGTGGCGAGTAGCGATCCGCCTTCGCGTTTCGCGGCTCCGGCGTTGACAAGTCCGCCTATCTGTGCGCTGGCCCGGCTACGGTGTGACGATGGTAACTGGTGGCGAGAGAAAAAACGGGAAGGGTAATTAACTTGGCAAATAGAAAACAAAACGAGTCAAAATTCCATTCGTGGGAAGAAACCGGTTCTGGTGGTAGGATTTATCGATTGAAAATCGCAGGTAGGCTCGGTTGGACTGCATTTTACTTGAAGGAGGTTGATTCATTGGAAAATACGATTCGTTTTTGGCAGGAAATTTACGATGAAAGGAATGTCTTGCGGGAAATCCACGAAAAATTTCCAATTGACCTGGGGCACCGCAAATTTTAAGGTTCATTTATGATTACGCGTGAAACTGTGGCAAAAATGTTGGGTGATTACTTGCATGGTGATCTGGCTTTGAGTGAGTTGGTTGATTGGTCAGAAAACTCGATTGCTGAGGAAGAATTCGAGAACGCAAAGTTGTTGGAAATTGTGGGACGACTGGGGCTCGCGGATGTTCGGGCCTTTGGCTTGGCTTGGGAGGATTTCCGGGAAATGTTGCGCCCCCTTGGTCTTGCTGCCCGAGTAGATCTCGTGGCTGCATAGCTGTGTCGGACAGCGCCGAGGGACATTCCGGCAGCGGCCCGGGCGCTGGAGTTTTTGATTCTGAATCCTGAGGCAAGAAAGCAGATAGGCGAAGCTGCCCGAAAAAAAATCGAAGCCGATCTCTCGTGGGATGCTGTGGCGCGGAAATATTTGGAGATGTTTGAGGAAGCCAGAAGAAGTAGCGGGTAGCGAATAACTTGTTGGCTGGTGGTGTTTTGGGATTTTCCTCTTGATTATTCAGGCATAATCGAATAATTATTCGAAAATGTTCGATAAAATAAATAAAAATACTTTACAAAGTGTTCTTTCCACTTTGAAAGAGCGTCTTACAGAGAAATCTTCTGGTCTCATTCAGTTGCTTGTGGGGCCGAGGCAGGTGGGCAAGACGACTTTGCTACTGGATGGATGGTCTCAGGGGTCAGGCATTAATTATTGACATTTCGGAGAAGCAAGTCGAAAGACCAGCGTCGAGAGTCGAGGGCAGCTGAAGAAATAGTAGCTGGTAACTGGTGGCGGGTAAAAGAACCAGCCTTGACTTGGGTAAAATTTGACTTAAACAAAAATTATGAGTATGAAATCTAAGGGGTCAGGCATTAATTATTGATATTTAAGGAATTTGATGAGCGGAGGAGGTGACCCTCCTTCGCGCTTCGCGGCTCCGGCGTGACGATGGGAAAGCGGCAGTAACGAGTAGCTGGTAACTGGTGGCGAGTCGGGAGAAGAGCAAAAAATGCTTGTTTGAATTGTTTGTTATTGTAGTTTCATATTATGGTTGCGTTGGGTGAAATCAAAAACGTGCTTCAAAAAATCGTTCAGACATTTCGTCCTGAGCGTGTTGTGCTGTTTGGATCGTTTGCACGGCAAACGGCTGGACAGGATTCGGATGTGGATTTGCTCGTAGTGGTTCCACATGCGGGTTCGGCTGCGAAATATGCGGCTGAAATTCGCCAAGCGGTCGAATTTGGATTTCCTTGTGACCTGCTGGTGAGAAGTCCGCAGAAAGTGGCTGAGCGTTTGCGGATGGGAGATCCTTTTTTTAAAGAAATATTAGCGAATGGAAAAGCCCTTTACGAATCCGCTGGCGCTTGAGTGGTTGGTCAAGGCGGATGCGGATTTTGTTACGGCGAATCGGGAGTTGAGGGCTCGCAAGATGCCGAATTACGATGCGGCATGCTTCCACTCCCAGCAAAGCGTGGAGAAGCTCCTCAAAGCCATGATGATTCATGAGGGTGTGGTGCCGTCGAGGTCGCATGATTTGAGTTATCTGCTCGGTTTGATCCTCTCACAACGACCGATGTGGGAGGTTTTTCGGAAGGACTTTCAGTTTTTGTCGGCTTACGCTGTGGAATATCGCTACCCGTTCGAGACGGAATGGGTTAGCTATTTACATGTATAATGCAAAATGATTGAAGAATCGATAGGATTTCCGGCGGGTTTTTATGTGGGGTTGATATTGCTGGCGTTGGCTTTTGCCTACGCTTGGAGCAAGAGGGAAGCAGGTTTGGGTATTCCGATGGCAGCTGTTTTGGCGACTGTCAGTGTATGGTATTTTGGAGATGCTATTTACAATGATTACGATTCCTATATTCGGGAGATTGGTCTTCAGTATCTTGAGTCGGCTTGGTGGCAGGTGGCGCTCTTTATTGGTGCGTTTCTAGTGTTTGTGCCGCTGCTTCATCGCACGGTAAATCGAAAATTATTGTTTCAAAAGAGCGAGTTTTGGGCGCTCATGCAACGCGGGGGTATTGATAACTTGGAATTTCAGCGCCGTTTGGACATTGCGACGGGTCTTATTTTTGGTGTTTGGAGTTTGCTGATGTTGATCGCTTTGATCCGAACAAATTTTGATGTGTTGGGATTGTTCGCGCCTTACATTTCCGGCAAAGCCAATCCCTGGGGGCGAGGCAGAGTGGGGTCGGGGTTTGACGCGCTGATTTCTTTTGCAAACTATCTTCAGATCATGCTCGCGGCGTCTTTTGGCATCGTGGCGGCTGTGGCCAAAAATCCACGCACTCGCTGGATTGGAATCATCGTGACGGCTCTCTCGTTGCCATGGTTTCTTTTGGATCGCACGCGTAATACGATGCTTGCCGTTGCATTACCGGGTCTCATTGCTTGGGTTTTTGTTCGTTTTCGCGGTGGCATCTTTCTTAAAATAGCCATTTTGGCGGCTGCGTTTTTGGTCACAGAAGGCTGGATGAAATTCGTGATCGAGACGCGAAGTGGTGGAAATATTGCGATGGCCTTCCAGCAGCTTGGCATTGGCGGCGTTGTAGAAAAAGTCGACTCGATCGATACCAAGCATCTAGGTCTCAATATGTTTGAGGAGTTAGCCTGGGTGAATTCCTTTATCGACAAGGGCACCTATGTGATTAATAATGGGGCAAGGTATTTTGCAGAGTTGGTGAATCCGATTCCACGCGCGCTCTGGCCGGGTAAACCGATGATCGGTATCGACTACGCAATCGCCCGAGGGCAGTTGTATGGAGACGCGGGAGATGCGCAAGGTGGGGTGGGAGCGACGATCTCAACCGGCATGATTGGGCAAGGCGTGGTGAACTTTGGTGGTTTTTTTGGAGTGCTTGCTGCCGCGCTGCTTATGGCCTACTGGGTGGTTATTCTCGCCAGACAAGACCTGCTTGGACAGAAGATGGGCAGAATGCTTTTGTTCTTCATTGGATGCGTTCTGACTTTTAACTTGGGAAGGGATATCACGCTGATTACACTTTATCCGTTTTTGTTTGGCTATTTCATGCTTGCATTTTGGGCTAAAACCCATGGGGAGAGGTGATCCTGCATTCGTGCTCTGCACCTATCGAGTGAAAACTCTGTCCGTCAAAAACTGCTCGAAATTAAAGTAGGTAAAATGAGATTGGAAGCAGAGAGTGGAGGCAGTTGCTTGAGAAAAAAGTAGCCAATAAATGATTTTAGCTATTCATTTTGTAAGACTTGGGCCGTATCATATAGCGCGCTTGCACTCGGCTTGTGATGTTTTGGCGCCTCTGGGGTGGCGGGTGATGGCCTTGGAGATTGCGGGATCGGATGAGACTTATGATTGGGAGCGGGAGTCCGGAGGGGTGGGGGAATGGGAGCGGGTGACGGTGTTTCCGGACGGGGTTTTTGAAAAGATTCCGGCAAGCGAGATGAAGCGGGGAATCCAGAGGGATTTGGATCGTTTGCAACCGGATGCTGTGGCGATAGCGGGCTGGGGGACTTTGGATGCGCGCGCTTGCTTGGATTGGTGCAAGAGGAATCACGCTAAAGCAATTGTGATGAGCGAAACGCGGGCGGCGGATGGACGGCGTATTTGGTGGAAGGAGTGGGTGAAGTCGCGGATCGTTCGGAGGTTTGATGCGGCTCTCTGTGGAGGGGAGTCGCACAAGCGGTATCTCATTCAATTGGGAATGCCCAAAGACCGGATCGCCTTAGGTTATAATGTTGTGGATAACGCGTTTTTCGCTGAACGACCCGCGTCTGCTGGGGAAGGTGGAGGAGAACGGGCTGACAAGCAGAAAACTCTCGATGCTGGTTGCTTGGCTCTCAGCGCGGGTTGGCTCGTCGGCCCCTATTTTTTGGCGTCGAATCGATTTGTGGAGAGAAAAAATCTCGGCCGCTTGTTGGAGGGGTATAAGATTTTTCAAGATTCAGCCCTTCAGATTCAGGGGGCAGAAAAACGATGCGTGTGGCCTTTGGTTTTGCTTGGGGATGGGGAATTGCGTCGGCAACTGGAGGCGCAGTGCGTGGAGTTGGGGCTAAAAGCTTTCAGTTTTCAGGGTTCAGAGTTCAGTGATGCAGAGGGGGACGAAGGCGCCGAGTCGAAAAACTCAAAACTTAATCCTTACAAACTTAAAACTACCGCAGGAGCCGGGTGCGTTGTTTTTGCGGGATTTCGGCAGATTGGGGAGTTGCGGGCGTTTTATGCTGCTGCGGGTGCGTTTGTGCATCCGGCGCTGGAGGAACCCTGGGGGCTGGTGATCAATGAGGCGATGGCGAGCGTGTTGCCTGTGTTGTCGAGCCGGAATGTGGGTGCTGCGGAGGAGTTGGTGGTGGAGGGCAAAACTGGGTTTTTGTTTGATCCGGGAGATGTGAACTCCATTGCGGAATCTCTTTTTAAGATGTTTTCAATGTCTGAAACTGAGCGGCAGAAAATGGGGGTGGCAGCTCGTGAAATGCTTGAGTGCAAGGTGCCAAGTAGGGCTTTTGGCGAAGGCTTGGCAAAGGTGCTTGGGACATGAAGACGCTGTGCGTATTGGAGTCGGTATCCCGTGCGGATGGGGGGATTTTTGAGGCTGAGCGGGCTTTGCAATGTGCTCTTGCGGAGGGCGAGGGGGTGGATGTGCGCGTGGTCGGCGTGAGGGATGAGTTCACGGATGCGGATGCGGCAAAGTGGGGGTCTTTGCGACCAAGAGTCGCGGCACTGCGGGGACCTGTGGGCTTCGGGTATGCACCGGGGTTTGATGACTTGCTGGATGCGGATGTGGACCTGGCCTATGCGGCGACTCTTTGGAAATATCCTTCGTGGGCGGTTTTGAATTGGCAGAAAAAAACACGCAAACCTGTCGTGGCGGCTCCGCATGGTTCGCTGGATGCCTGGGCATTGAATAACTCGCGCTGGAAAAAACGGGTGGCGGCTTGGCTTTTCAAAGATGAGCAGTTGCGGCGGGCGACATGCTTTCGAGCGCTCTGCGCAGCTGAAGCGGATGCGATTCGGGCTTACGGGTTGCGGCAGCGGATTGAGGTGGTGCCGAATGGGGTGGAGTTGCCCGAAAAATTAACCACGGAGGACACGGAGAGCACGGAGGGAAGAAGGAGGCTTTTGTTTTTGGGGCGGATTCATCCGAAGAAGGGGCTGATTGGTGCGCTGCGCGCTTGGGCGGAACTTCGCAATTCGGCATCTGCTATCCGGGATTTCGCCGAGTGGCAGTTCGTCATCGCGGGGTGGGATCAAGGAGGGTATGAGGGAGAGTTGAAGAGTTTGTTCAAGGAGTTGGGGCTGAGGTTTAAGGAAGCAAAATTAACCACAGAGGACACAGAGTGCGCAGAGGTGGGAGCAGGGCAGTGCTTGGCAGGCCAAGCTGGCGCTGCGTTTTCAAATCCCACTCCAAGCGAGCTTGTGCAGGATTATGAAAGCGCATCGCTCATTCGCTCCGCGAGTGGCCCTGCGCATTCAGAAAACTTAAAACTTAATTCTTACAAACTTAAAACTGAGGGCGCTCTTGATATACAGGGGGGGCTGCGCCCCGAGAATGGGTCAAGCCGGAGGTTGCCCCTCCCGGATGTCGATGTTGTGTTTTTTGGGCCGGCTTTTGGGGAGGAGAAGGAGGCTCTTTTGCGGAGTGCGGAGGCTTTTATTTTGCCGAGTTTTAGTGAGGGGTTGCCGATGTCGGTTTTAGAGGCGTGGGCATATGGGCTGCCGGTGGTGATGACGCCGGAGTGCAATTTGCCGGAGGGGTTTGCTTCTGGTGCGGCGCTCGAAATTCGAAATTCGGTCGGAGGTTTTGAGGGGATGCGGACATTGATTGAAATGACGGATCAAGAGCGTGCGGCAATGGGATTGAGGGGTAGGCGCTTGGTGGAGGAGAAGTTCACCTGGCCGAAAGTGGCGGCACAGATGCATCGCTTGTATGAGGAGGTGCTGGGGAGATAGCGAGATCTGAGGCTGCTTTTTTGAGAAACCGCGCTGGGCGAGGACCTGCGCGGTTTTTTTGTGCCTTTATGATTTCGAGATCTGTTCGAGGCGGCGGAGGTATTTGTAGGAATAGAGTCCGGTCGAGTGGCCGTCGGCCCAGCGGGGTTGGATGGCGTAGCCTCCCACGGTCTGCCAGGAGGTGAGGTCGAAGCTGCGGTTGTTGTAGGTCACGGCGGGGAGGGCGACTTGGCCGAGCACATCGGGCTCTCCTCCGCAGGCGGCGCAGGGGCAGTGGCGGCGGAGGAATTCGAGGGGAAGGTAGGATTCGCTGCTGTCGTTCCACGCGATGGCGAGTTCGGTGGCGATTTTTTGGATGGCAGTGGGCTGGAGTGGAGGTGTCATTTTATTTTAGCAGGCGGGTTTGGTGATGTGCGGGGGCTTGAGGTAGATGGGCTCGGCGGGGCCTGCCTGAGCGGCCCGGAGGGCGATGTGGATTGCTTGCGGGGAGGCGCAGTGCGCGTGCTCAAGGAGCGAGGAGGTGGTGAAAACAGGGACGCCCGGCATGAGCCGAGACTTGGCTTCATCGGGCATGAGGAGTGCGGGGGGAGACGCGAGGCGGTTGTGAAGGATGTGTGCGTGGAACCATTGGTTCGCACGGGCGTCACCGAGGACATGGTATTCCTGGGGTTCGTAGCCGAGGAGGGAGCAGATGCCTTGGAGCGGCGCTGATCGAGCGCGGGCGAGTCCCCATGCGGCGGCGATGGAGGCGCGGAGAGAATTGTAGCTTCCGGGGCCGGTGCCGACGAGCACGAGGTCCAGCGAGTCGATGTGACGATTGGTTTTTTCGAGGGATTCGAAAAAGGCCGTGCCGCGACCGCGCGGGTTTTCAAATGAGCACTCATGGAGAACTTCGCTATCGCGGGTCAACGCGATGCTGCCCGTGGCGCTGGAGCACTCGATGGTGAGAATTGTCATGGCTGGATCTGGATGAGGCGGCCGGAGCCTTCTATGGAAAATACAAGGCGCAGAGTGTGTGGAGGGAGTTCCTCCGCGAACTTGCCGCCCCACTCGATGGCGACGATGCCATAGCCTGCGAGGTAGTCGTCGAAGCCGAGCGGAGCGAGGTCGGCAGAGGACTCGATGCGGTAGAGATCCATGTGGACAAGGGGCAGGCGGCCTCCGTGGTATTCGTGGATGAGGGTGAAGGTGGGGCTGGAGACCTCGCGCGTGTCGCAGCCGAGTGCCTTTGCGAGGCCTTTGACGAAGCAGGTTTTGCCTGCGCCCATGGGGCCTTCAAGGCTCAGGACGGCGTGCGTTCCGAGGCAGACAGCGAGATCTTGCGCGGCTTGGCGGGTGTCCTCCTCGGTTGCGCAAAGGCGTTCCCCGCGAGGGAAGGTTTTTTCGATTTGCGGGTTTGCCATGAGGGGTGGAATTTAGTTCGCTCGTTTGCAGGATGACAACATCTTCCCTTCTTGTGTGGTTCAGGCTGCTTGTGGTTTTGCTGTCCGGCGCGGCGGCCTTCTGCCTTGTGGGGTGTGATTCGCCAGGTGGGACGATTCGGGAAATCCGCAAGAATCTGGATGCCTTCAAAGCTGCTCCCAGTCAGCCGACGCTGGAGAAGCTCGAGAAGTCCTTTGTGAAAATCGATGCCGCCATTAAGGATCTGGAGGCGAAGGAAGATCTGGCTCAAGCGGATCTCTTCCGCCGGCAGGCGATGACACTGCGCTACGAGTATCGGGTGATGCGTGCGGCCTTTATTAAATGGAACGAGGAACAAGCGGCGAAACAGGCTGCGGGCGGCTCAGGTGAATGATGGCAGTGAGCTGGGGGTTGGGCCTTTGAGCGAAGCTTCGAGGGCGCGGAGATTTTTATCCAAGTGATCAAGATTGAACTTGGCTACGGCGAGTTGTGCGGCCTCGCGCATGGCCTGCAGGCGCTCGGGATCTTCGAGCAGCGTTCTCAGGCGATCCGCCAGAGCGGCGGCATCCCTCGGAGGGACGATAAATCCATCGAGGCCTTCGGTGACGACGCGGCCGCAATTCGGCGTGGTGATAACCGGTAGGCCGTGGGCCATGGCCTCGAGTTGCGTGAGTGCGAAGCCATCCGAGATCGTTGGCAGCACAAAAACATCCGCGCGTTTATAGAACTCGCGCACGCGGTCGCGGGTCGCCGCGCCGTAGAAACGCACATTCGGCGGGGCTTTCACGACGAACTGGTCAGCGATGGCAATGGGGCCGGCGATGTCGATCTGGATGTTTTCGCTTTTCAGGAGTTTTGCTGCTTCGAGAAGGTATTGGATGCCTTTGCGAAGGTTGACTTGGCCGAGGAAGAGCACGCGGAGCGGCTCGGAGTCCGGCTTGAGCGGTGCAGGGATAGGTTCCTCAGGGGAATTTTCGGCTTCGTAGGCGAGGGGAATGATATGGATTTTATCGGCTGGGACACCCTGCTGGACGAGAGCGTCGAGGGTCCATTGTGAATTCACCATGATGGCGTCGGCGAGCGCCCATTCCGCTTTGCGCCATGCGAAGTATTCCTCTGGCACAAGGATCGGCGAAGTCTGAGGGGTCAGGCATTAATTCTTGACATTTAAGGAATTTAAGTGGCGGCGAGGAGACGATCCTCCTTCGCGCTTCGCGGCTACGGCGTGACGAGGGGGCAGAATCATGAATAGCAGAATTATTTGGAGATGTTTGAGGAGGCCAGAAGAAGTAACGGGTAACGGGTTGCGAGAGAAAGCTGAAAAAGATTCAATTTTTGCGCTTGATTTTTTACAAAGATAGTTAATGCTCTTTTAAAGAAAATTTATATGAACTATATTGGGGTATCTGAATTAAAGCAAACCAAGCGGATGTGGAAAATGTTAGATTCCGAGGGGGAACTGGTTCTTACCAAGGAGGGAAAGCCGGGGGCTGTGATTTTAGCAGTCACGCCGGAGACATTGGAATCAACAGTAAGATCGATCCGGAGAGCGCGGTTTTCGGATGTTGTGGCGCGGATGCGCTCGAAGGTATCGGCATTGAGTGAAGCGGAAATTGAAAAGGAAATCATGGACTATCGCGCAAACTTGCCGTGAGGTTGGTTTTAGACACGAATGTTTTGGTCTCGGGGATGTTGACTGTGGATAATCCACCGGGACGGATTGTGGACCTGCTGAGAGCAGGGAAAATTCAACTTCAAGTGGATGAACGGATTATTTCGGAGTATGAAGGCGTGCTTTCCCGGCCAAAATTCCATAGATTTTTTTCGGTATTCGAAAAGGATTTTATCATGGATTTCATTCGGGCGGATTCCGAGTGGCATGTTTGCACGAAGATTGTCGACGGATTGCCTGATCCAAAGGATGCCTGTTTTTTAGAAGTGGCCCACGAGGCGCGTGTGGCTTTGGTTACGGGAAATGGACGCCATTATCCGAAGGAATTGCGGAATGGCGTCGAGGTGTTATCGCCTCGAGAGTTTGTTGATAAGATAATGGCAAACATTTAGTCTGTCTGAGGGGGCAGGCATTAATTATTGACATTTAAGGAGAGAGCGGAGAAGCAAGTCGAGAGACCAGCGTCGAGTGTCGAGGGCAGCTGAAGAAATAGTGGCTGGTGGCTGCCAATGAATGTCTTGACTTTGTCGAAAATTTGTATATGAAAAAATTATGACTGAGAGCATATGCCTCTAAGAAAGCCAATAGTCGTTTTGGATTCTAATGTTGTCTTTTCGGCATTGTTTTCTTCAAAGGGCTACTCTTTCGAACTGCTCAAATTTCTGCGTGTCGGCGCATTCCAAGGGGGTGTAAAGTTTCTTCTGTAATTAGGCTCTTCACGATCTGAGTGCCCTTTCCGGGGCCGACGGAGTGAAGGCGAGCGTAGCGAGCCGAGCGCAGTCGGCCCCGGAAAGGGCTTGCGCGAAG
>JBIJAV010000033.1:0-35114 GCA_044345595.1 Terrimicrobiaceae bacterium | reverse complement strand
ACTTCGCGCAAGCCCTTTCCGGGGCCGACTGCGCTCGGCTCGCTACGCTCGCCTTCACTCCGTCGGCCCCGGAAAGGGCACTCAGATCGTGAAGAGCCTAATTACAGAAGAAACTTTACACCCCCTTTTCACAAATGGGGAGCGGCTTCGCCGGTGAATGTTCTTATCGGTTTTCTTCGTGTTTTTTTGCTCAGTTTGACTCAATCGCTCCTGCTTTTTCGCCCTTCGGGCCAACCGTAGGTTGCTCCACCTCACGCCCGCCCAGACATTCGGTTGTGGTTCACTTGGGCGGTGCTTGCGGTGATCGGTTGGCCGAGGAGGACCTCAGCGTTCCCGGAGGAAGTCAGAGGTCTCAGAAATTAAATTTTTGATATTCATGGAATTTAAGGAGCGGCGTAGCGCTTTAGCGAGCGGCGAGTAAGTCAAAATTAGGTTGATTTGTATTTAAAATTGTATGATTGTTTCCATATGAAAACGACTTTGGATATTCCAAGCGGTTTGCTGAGTGAGGCAATGAGGTTTGCTGGAGCGAAGACGAAACGCGCTGCGGTGCTGGCTGCCTTGGATGATTTCTCAAGGCGTGGCCGAATGCGCGAGATGGCCATGAGATTGGGAAATTCCGCAACATTCATGACAGCTGTGGATTTGGAAAGCCTGCGCCTTCAGGAGAAACCGGAATGACGCTGGTCGATACATCAAGTTGGATTCAATATCTCCGCCGTGATGGGGAAGCAGAAATGAAGGAAAAAGTCCGTAGTTTGCTTTTGGATGGGGCGGCGGTTCTATGTCCTGTGGTTATCGCGGAGTTGTGGATGGGAGCTGGCTCGAAAAAGGATCAAGACGACTTGACGGATTTGAGCGCGGTTTTGCGGTGCTTGCCGATGTCTGAAGAAGTTTGGGAGTGTTCATTTCGCCTTGCCCGCATCTGTCGGGCCAAGGGAACACCGGTTCCCTCAAGCGACTTAATGATTGCTTCATGTGCATTTAGCCATGGAGTGAAAACATTGGCGAAAGACAAGCACTTTGAAACTCTGGAGGAATACCGAGAGTTGGTAAGATAGCGAATGGCGGAAACCTGGCGCAATCTCTGCGCCCGCAAGGGCTGGTTTGTTTTTGACTATGAAAAGCTGAAGACCAAGGCATTCATTGTGACGATACGAAACTGATCCCAACTCCATGAAGAAGCTCCTTTTTATAGCCGCGATTTTGTTCTCCATACCGAGAGGCGAGGGGAGCGAAGTCAAAGATCCAATCGACATCGCCATGGATGCCGCGATGGATAGGAACAGCTCCACCGCTGGCATGTGCGAGGCCATCGCGGCTGCCCATGAGAAATGGGAGGAGAGGCTCAACGCGGCTTGGGCAAAACTTAAAAAGAAGATGCCGGCTGACGAGTTTGCCGAGTTGCAAAAAGCCCAGCGCGCGTGGATCGCGTATCGCGACCTCCAAATCAAATCCTACGAAGCCACCTATGCAAAAATGGACGGCACGATGTGGATTCCAATCAGTGTCAGTGCGGTCATGAACCTCACCAAAGAGCGGGTTCGAGACCTGGAGAGCCTCTTGGGACTTCTCGATGAACGCTGATAATAGACGCCGTGGACTGAAACAAAGCCTGCCAGAGATGATTCCAATCCTACCCAATCAGACATGAAAAAACCGCTTGGAAAATCTCACATGATCTCACATAATCTCACATGAAAAAGCAAGCTGCCATGTTAGATTTTCGAACAAGTCGATTGAGCCGGAGGCTGGAGTTGGGAGCAAGTCTGGCGGAGCGCGTCTATGCCATGATTGCGGAGATCGATGGGGTAAGAAATGGCTGGCGTCTGGCCGGGCCGCTGCAGGCTCGCTCTTTGGAACGCTTGGTCCGTTCGGTGATCGTGACTTCGACGGGCGCTTCAAACCGTATTGAGGGAAACAAGTTGAGCGATGCGGAGGTGGAGGCGTTGTATAGCCAACTGCGCATCAAAAAATTCCGCACTCGTGACCAACAGGAGGTGGCCGGTTATTTGGAGGTGCTGGAGTCTGTTTTTCAGAACCACCGGGAAATGAGCGTGTGTGAGTCTTTGATTTTGCAACTGCATCGGGACATGTTGCGCCACAGCGAGAAGGATGAGCGGCATGCCGGCATTTACAAGTTTGGACCGAATCGCGTGGAGGCGAAGGATGCCACAGGCCAAGTCGTGGGAATCATCTTTGATCCCACCCCGCCGCATTTGGTTCCCAAGGAAATGCAGGAACTCGTGGAGTGGTATGGCTGGGCGAGCGAAGAGAAATTTCGTCATCCGCTGATCCTTGCGGCCAATTTTCTTTTTGAGTATCTGGCCATCCATTCCTTTCAAGATGGCAATGGGCGCACAAGTCGTTTGCTGGCCAATCTGATCCTGCTTCGAGAAGGCTATGAGTTTACGGAAGTCGTGTCCCACGAAAAGTGCATCGAGGCACGCAAGGCGGATTACTATCTGGCTCTGAACAGGACACAGCGAAGTTGGAAAACCGCGCGCGAGGATCTCTCGGAGTGGCTGGTTTTTTTCCTGGAAATCGTCCGCGAGCAGGCGAGGGTAGCGATTCGCATCCTTGCCGATGATGGATCGGAAAACTTGCTCTCCGAGAAGCAATGGGAAGTCTGGAACTGGGCTCGCGCCAGAGGGGACTTCAGCCGTAAGACGGCTGTGGAATCTCTCCGTATGCCGCCGCGAACAGTCGAAAGTGCCATCAAAAAACTTTTGGACCTCAAAAAAATCGAACGATTTGGTGAAGGGAGGGCCACCAGATATCGTCTGAAAGCGGCGTCAATCAACGCCAGCAAATTAACGGAATAAACCATTGAAAAAATTCATTCTCTGCGTGTTCTTTGACTCGCTCGCTCCCGCTCGTCTCTCGCTGCGAGCCAACCTCCGGTTGCTCTACCTCGCGCTTACCCTCGCGCTCGGTTGTGTTCTCGGTGTCCTCGGTGGTCAAATCCAAGCTGATTAAAATAAAATTTGCCCTACTATAATTTCACTTTTAATGTTAAAATAACCTGCTAAAATAGCATAAATGAAGCGAAGAGCACTCGACGAATTATTGAAATGGAAGACTCACGCTGGCCGCAAGCCTTTGGTATTGCGTGGGGCTCGGCAGGTTGGGAAATCGCATTTGGCACGGGCGTTGGCAGGTGCAGCTTTTGAGGGAATCCTGGAGCTGAATTTTGAGCGGGATGCCTCTTTGGCGGGGCTTTTTTCCGGGGCATCGGTGAAGGAGACCGTGCGGCTGCTGGAGGCCAGATACGGAATGGCGGTGGTGGAGGGGAAGACGCTGCTTTTTCTCGATGAGATTCAAGCGGCGCCCGAGGTGTTCGCGAAGTTGCGTTATTTTCACGAGGAATTGCCGGGGTTGCATGTCCTGGCGGCCGGCTCTCTGCTGGATTTGCTCTTGGAGGATCACGCGTTCTCGATGCCGGTGGGGAGGATCGAGTATTTGCACCTGGGACCGCTGGTGTTTGAGGAATTCCTGCAATCCACTGAGCGTGAGGGGTTGATCTCCTGGATGGCAGGATGGAGCTGGGGGGAGGCTTTTCCGGAGGCGCTCCACGAGGATTTGCTCGCAGCTTTCAGGCAATATCTCGTGGTCGGTGGAATGCCTGAAGCGGTGGCGGTTTTTGCCGAAACCGGCTCTTACCGCGACTGCGCGCGGGTGCAGGAGTCGATCTTGGCGACCTATCAAGATGATTTCCAAAAATACGCCCGGCGGGTGCAGAAGCCCCGGATGGATCGTTTGTTCGCCCGCGTGCCGGCGATGCTGGGGCGCAAGTTCAAATTCAGCGAGGTGGACCCCGCCGAGCGCTCGAGGAATCTCGGTGAGGCCCTGCATTTGCTGTGTTTGGCGAGAGTGTTTCACAAGGTGCGGCGTTGCTATGGAAACGGACTGCCTCTCGGCGCCGAGGCGGATGACCGGAACTTCAAGGTGTTCTTCCTCGATGTGGGCTTGGTCAGCAGGGCTTTGGGTCTGCAAATCGATAACCTCGAAAAACTGGATGAACTGTTTTTGGTTAACCGAGGCGCGCTCTGCGAGCAGGCGATCGCGCAGAACCTGCTGCATAGTGGAGATCCGTGGACAAAACCCGAGGCGTTCTACTGGACGCGCGAGAGCCCGAATTCCACAGCGGAGGTGGATTTTTTGGTGCAACACGGAAGTGGGATTCTTCCTGTTGAGGTGAAGTCAGGCAAAACCGGCCGCCTCAAATCGCTCCAACTCTTTCTCAGCGAAAAAAACTCCCCCGCCGCGTTGAGATTCAATGCCGACAAGCCCTCGCTGGCCTTCATCGAGGGCGAGGTAACGACATCCAAACTCGTTTCACTGCCGCTTCCTTTCATCGGCCAATTTCTCCGACTCGTGCAATCCGCTCCCAGCAAGACATCGTCCCAAGACAAACCAAGCCGATGAAAAAACTCATTCTCCACATTTGCGCGCTGGCAGTGCTCGTTGCTCAAATCCAAGCCGTGCAAGTCGAGGCCGAGGGGCGCGCGGCGGGGGATCAGAAAACAGCCCGCGAGCAGGCTCTCGCCGATGCGCTCCGGGAGGCCGTTCGCAAGGGGACTGGTGTCGATGTGCTCGCATCAAGCGGAGTCTCAAATTTCGCGTTGGATTTTGACCGCATCCTTAGTTCCGCATTCGGGCATGTGAAGAGTTACGAGGTCATCAGCTCGCGTCTGGGACAAGATCAAATCTACATGGTCAAGATTCGGGCGGATGTGGAAAAAGGCACGCCTGACGCCAAGAACACGCTGGCTTTGCGGGAGCTCATGCAGCGCAAGGGAGCGCCGCGCGTGGCCGTTCGGATTCGCGAGCGCTTGCCGGAATCCGATGGCAACGCCTCGCTGCAGCATGTGTTGGAGGATGCGGCGAAGGGCCTGCAATTTTTTGTCGTCGATCCCGCAAGTCGCGCGGACTTTGTGATCGAGGGTGAAGTGGCGATGAAATACCTGGGCCGCGAAACCCTGCATGGACGCCCTCCGCAGCACAGCTTCGCTGCCACGGGCACAATCCGTGCGGTGCGAGGTGACACCGGCGAAGTGATAGCGGTGGATAATCTCTTGGGAAAAAATTCCGTTGGCGGCACTGCATTCGCCAAGGAGGACGCCGCACGCGAAGCGCTCGATCTCGTGGCCCGTCCCAATGGAAACGCAGAAGCCCCGCCAACCATTCTCAACAAAATC
Source organism: Terrimicrobiaceae bacterium (assembly GCA_044345595.1). GTDB lineage: Bacteria > Verrucomicrobiota > Verrucomicrobiia > Chthoniobacterales > Terrimicrobiaceae > UBA967. The sequence goes on along the minus strand of JBIJAV010000033.1, from coordinate 29,913 downwards.
CTCGCCCGCTGGGTCACAGAAACTGATCTCGGCGCCATCAAACGCTTGGAGTTCACTGGCATCAGCTCCGAAGACTTCCAAAAAATCCAAACCGACTTCGCCGACACGGAAAAAATCAGCTCCGTCTGGCCCCGCGAGTTTGACTCGCAAGGCATCAGCGTCCTGGATGTCGAAACCCGCCTCGACAATATCGGCCTCGGCCAAGAAGTCACCAAAGCCACCAGCAACCGCGTGAAACTCGACCGCTCCACCGAAAACCTCCTCGCCTTCAACGCCGACGGCGCAGCCTCAACCGCCCCCGCCGCCCAAGGCGACGCGAAAAGCGACGACAAGCCTTGGTGGAAAGTGTGGTAGAGACCATTCTCTTTCTACGGATTGAAAAGGACTCCCGCCGCCTTCTGGAACCCAAACCCGTAAAAGGACCCTTTCTTGCTCCAAGGGGTATCAGAAACTATGCGTCGGCTATTTCTTATCCTTCCTGTGCAAGTTGGAAATTTGGTTTAGAGTTGTGCGTGAAAATTCGTTTACTCTCCATTCTCTTACCCACCCTAACTTTTGTGAAAGCCGAAGACTCCAAACCCACTCTCACGCTGCTCCAAGAGCATGTCACCATGCAGTGCGGCACTGAACCTCCATTTTGGAATGAGTATTGGGACAACAAGCGAGAGGGGATTTATGTTTGTATTATTTCCGGCAAGCCGTTGTTCAGTTCGCGGGACAAGTTTGATTCGGGAACAGGGTGGCCGAGTTTTATTCGTCCGCTGACAGAGGGGATGATCGAGGAGAAGGTGGACAACTCGCATGGCATGGAGCGTGTGGAGGTGCGGTCGGTCGAGGGGAATTCGCATTTGGGCCATGTTTTTCCGGACGGGCCTGCTCCGACGGGGCTGCGCTACTGCATTAACTCGGCGTCTCTCCGCTTTGTTCCCAAGGAGGAAATCGAAAAGCAGGGCTACGGGCAATACAAGGCACTCTTTGAGAAACCCTGATTTTTTGTAGAGCGGACGCGTGATGAGAGGCCTCGGCGGCGGCAATAGCATGTCTTCATTTCGAATCGGCATTGATCTGGGAACGACGAATTGTGCTCTGGCATCCGTGCCGGGCGGTTCGACATCCGGTGTCAGCGATGTCCTTTTGATTCCGCAACCCGAGACGGCCCACTCGACAAGCTCGCACTCGACGCTCCCCTCGTTTCTGTATCTCCCACCGGAGCAAAGTGGGGGGTGGGTGGCAGGTCGCTTCGCCCGCGCGCGAGCTGCGGAGGTGCCTGGGCGCGTAGTCCATTCCGCAAAGTCCTGGCTAGTGCATCATGCGGCGGACCGGCGTGCGAAGTTTCTTCCCTTGGGCTCGAGCGATCTTGCGGGGACGGATTTGATCAGTCCGGTGGAGGCTTTGTCGCTTCTTCTGCAGACCCTCTCCACGGCATGGAATGACGCCCATCCGGGTGCTCCTCTTTCTTCGCAGGAGGTGGCCATTACAGTTCCAGCCTCCTTCGATCCCGCCGCGCAGCAACTCACGCTGGAAGCGGCGCGGGAGGCTGGTTTTCCAGATTCCACCATCCTTCTCGAGGAGCCTCAAGCCGCGTTCTATGCCTGGCTGGAAAACGACACCGCAGCCATGGAGGCGCTCGGCGGAGGGAACCGGAAATCGCATGTGCTGGTGGTGGACATCGGTGGAGGGACGACTGATCTCAGTCTTTTTGCTGTGGAGCCAAGGCCGGATTCGCCGATGCCGCGCCTCCAGCGCATCGCCGTGAGCGACCATGTTCTCCTCGGTGGCGACAATCTCGACCTCTCTCTGGCCCATTTTCTGGAGGAAAAGCTCATGCCCGGTTCTCAGTTGCCGGCATCGACTTTTGCGCAGCTTCTTGCGCGCTGCCGGGAAATCAAAGAGGAGGCGCTTGGCGAAGAATTCGAGGAGAACAAAGTCTGGCCAGTCGCCGTGTCCAAGCCAGGTGCCTCGCTTCTCTCGGGCACGCTTCGTTGCGAGGTTTCATCCAACGAAATCGCGACTCTTTTGCTCGAGGGCTTTTTTCCTGTTGTTACAGCGGGCGAGCATCCTCTGCGAGCCGCACCTGGACTACGGGAAATGGGACTCCCCTACGCCAAGGACCCGGCGGTAACGAGGCATCTCAGCGATTTCCTGCGGGGTCGCGCACCGGTGGATTTCATCCTCTTCAATGGCGGGCTGACGAAGGCGCCTGCGATTCGGCGCCGCATACTGGAGAACCTGACCAACTGGCAACCGGAGCACATTCCCAGGGTTCTTGAAAACACGGATCCCGATCTTGCTGTAGCGCGGGGAGCCGCGAGGTTCCTGCATCTGCGGTCCACCGGTGATGCTTCGCGCATCGAGGCGGGTGCCTCGCACTCATATTACATTCGCGTCGGTGCAAATAATGCCCTGTGCCTGCTGCCTCAAGGAGCGCCTGCCGAAAAGACCTTCACCTCGGAGCAGTCCGGCCTTCGCGCGATTGTTGGAAAACCTGCTTCTTTTGAGTTGATGCGCCATGCCCGCCGTCCGCACGACCAGGCGGGAGCCGTTGTGGCGCTTGATGACGAGGGGTTTTCCGCATTGCCGTCGGTGGAAACAATCCTCGCGCCGCCGCCGGGTGCGCGCGCGCCAAGCAATCCCAGTGTGAGGGTGAAACTTCGCACCTACCTGCGCGCCACCGGTCTTCTACGGGTGGAGCTGCTTTGCGCCGAGACCGGTCTCCGCTGGGATGAGCCGTGCCCCTTGGAATTCTCTTTGCGTGGAGGGAAGTCATCATCCTCACCGAGTCGCTCCGCCGACATGTCGGATGCCGTCACTCGCGCCGGCGAGCAATTGGCTGCGTTGCTCGATCCTTCGCGCAAGACCCGTCAGAAGCTTACGGCCAATACCATTTTTACGGTTGGCGAGAAGGCGCTTGGAAATGCCAAGGCGACATGGAGCGGCGGCATCGTCCGCCGACTCTTCGATATCTGGCTCGATGCATCTCCACAACGCTTCCACTCCGCCGACCACGAGGAGACTTGGCTGCATCTTGCCGGTTGGTTCCTGCGTCCAGGATGCGGCATGACGGGCGACTCCGAACGCTCGGCTGCATTGGCTCAAATCCTGGCCGCGTCACCGCGTTTCGCGAGTGGAGCTGTGAAGATCCAGCGTTGGATCTGTGCGCGGCGCATCGCCGCCGGTCTTGATGCTGTGCGTTCCGAGGCGATCTGGACTGCCGCCGCAGTTGAGTGGCGCGATGGCGCCGCCCCCTCGGCCGAGATCGCGCTTCTGGCGGGCTCCCTGGAGTCCCTCAGCTCCGAGACGCGCTGCACCTTGTTCCGTCGTCTCGTCGAAGGCATCCAGGCCCAGCCGAAAAATCCCGCCTTCTGGAAGGCCCTCGGGCGCCTCCTTTCGAGGGTTCTCTTTCACGCTGGAGCGGAGCAAATTCTGGCACCCGAATTCGTCGAGGAGGCGTGGGAAGCTCTTCGGGAAATTGATCCCGGCGAGTCCCTGCGCCCGGAAGCTGCTGCCGCATGGCTGCGCGCTGCACGGCTCACCGGCCTTCGCCCAGTGGATGTCCCCAAGTCCACCCGCAACCAGATCGACTCGCTGTTGAAGCGTTGGGATATCAATGAAGTTCGGCGCCGCGTGCTTCATGACTGTGTGCCGCTTGCCGCATCCGATCAGACCGGTCTTCTCGGCGAGGCTCCTCCCCCCGGTTTAACGCTTCAAAGCTAAGATTTTTTCCACTAACAAGCGTGGTTTCCAAATGAAGACCACAGGAATTTTTCGAATCAAAGGTGTTGTTCAGCACTACGACTGGGGAGGTTTTGATTTTATCCCCGCCTTGCTGGGACAACCACATCCCTCCACCGAGCCATGTGCCGAACTCTGGCTTGGCGCGCATGGGGGAGGGCCCGCGATCATTGAGTCGCAGGAGGGGGCTTTGTCCTTGCCGGAGTTGATTCATTCGTCTCTAGGCGAGGTTTTGGGCGAGACGGTCGCAGAGCGTTTTCACAATTTGCTCCCGTATCTTTTCAAAGTTCTCGATGCGCGAAAAATGTTGTCCATCCAAGCCCATCCGACGATTGCTCAGGCTCAGGCGGGATTTGAGGCCGAGGAGGTCGCGGGCGTTCCTCTCAAGGCGCCTACCAGGAATTACAAGGACCGGAATCACAAACCAGAGGTGCATGTCGCTCTCACCGATTTTTGGATGCTCCACGGGTTTCGTCCGCTGGAGGAAATCGCTGGGAGCCTCCAAAATGTGGAGGAACTGCGCGCACTCATGCCTGATTTCGGCAATCGTCTGGCTGCAGCGTCTGCCAATCCCTCTGAGAGATCCGCTCTGCTGAAGGAACTCTATGAACGCGTCATGACGATGCCGCAAACCGCGGTCGACAGTTTCCTGAATCCACTCATCGCCCGGCTCGAAAAAGAATCGCCAACAAACAAAGATCTGCCGGACTTCTGGGCCTTGCGCGCCGCGCGCGAGTTTCCTTTGCCGGATGGCCACCGCGACCGGGGCATTTTTTCCATCTATCTGCTCAACCTCGTTCGCCTAAAACCAGGGCAGGCGACCTATCAATCGGCTGGAACACTTCACGCCTATCTTGAGGGCGTGAATATGGAATTGATGGCGAACTCCGACAATGTGCTGCGCGGCGGCCTGACTCCCAAAAATGTGGATGTTCCAGAGTTGATGCGTGTGCTTCGTTTCGACGAGGGCAAGGTCGATATCATTCACGGAAGGGATGTCGGAAATGGTGAAACCATCTTTCCGACGCCTGCGGAGGAATTTGAACTCAGCCGCATCCAGTGCGGACCGGACGGAGGATACCAGTCTGGGCGACGCAATGGGCCGGATATTTTGATCGTGATGGAGGGGGAAATCAGTGCCTCATCCCACGGAGAAACGCTTCACCTTAAGGCTGGGGAATCCTTTTTCGCTCCCCAGACCGCGAGCTATGAAATCACTTGCCCAAGCGGAACGGCGGTTGTTTTCAAAGCGTCTGTGCCGCAAGCGGGGTAGGCGAGTCGCGGCAGGTTTTACGAACCCGACTCTGCGGCGCTGCCGAGCATTTCGAGGAGGAGCGACATTCTGGCCTGGAGGTCGGTGGTCTCGAATAGGGTGCGGCGGTGAATCGAGTCGCTGATGAGAGTCGATGCGATGAGGTCTGCGAAGGCTGAGTCGGAAATCGACGAGTGTAAATAGTCGGTGAAGCCATTCTGCGTCTGCAGACCCTCGGCTATCAGCTCTTCGCAATTGCTTGTGATCTGAGAGCGGAGTTCTGCGAGGTCGCTGGTATCATGGTCATCACTGAGGATGCGGATGTTCGCATGTGGCCTCGGCGTGTTTTTAAAGCCAGAGAACTCGACACGCGAGAGGCCTTGGAGGACGAGGTTGGAAGTGCCGTCGTCATTCGTCACGCACGCTCGAATGACGCCGAGTCCGCCAATTGGAGCAATGGTGGTGTCATCATAGGTGTGGGCGATGGCGAACATGCGGTTGCCGACGAGGGCCGCCTTGGTCATTTCGCGGTAGCGCTCTTCGAAGATATAGAGCGGTAGGAGGGATCCGGGGAAAAGGGAAACCCACGGGAGGATCATGAGATCCGTGCGGTCGGGAAATTCATCTTTGTCTTTGGCATCCACTGAAACCTCTTACGATGGGCATCTCCGGCTGGATGCAAAAAACTAAAAAACTCTTGGGCTTCCTTCTTCCAGAAGGCACACGCTGTCGAGGATGCGGCGTTCGGCGGCATGGCGGATGAGGCGCTCGGGCGGCTCGTGGAGGGGTTCGTAACTGAGGCGGAAGGTGCCAAAATGCATTGGCACGAGCGTTTTTGCATTGAGCTGGATGAAGGCATCGATCGCCTGCTCTGGGTTCATGTGGACATCGCGCTTTGTCGGGGCGTCGTAGGCTCCAATGGGCAGGAGGGCAATTTCCACCGGCAAGCGCTCGCCGATTTCCGTGAAGCCTTCAAAATAGGCGCTGTCGCCACAATGGAAAACCGAGCGTCCGGCATACTCGATGTGAAATCCACCGAAGCCTCTGTGCGTGTCGTGGAGGACACGCGCGCCCCAGTGGCGGGCCGGCGTGAGCGTGACCTTGAGCGAGCCGAGTTCATACGACTGCCAGTGGCGCAATTCCTGGACATGCTTGAAGCCGAGGCCGTGAACAAGGCTGCCGACATTTTCGGGAACGACGATGGACTGGTCGCTGGCGACGGCGCGGAGTGTCTTGCGGTCGAGATGGTCAAAATGGGCATGGGTCACCAGCACAAGGTCGATTGCCGGCAGGTCGTGGATTTCCATGCCGGGTTGCTTGATGCGTTTGATGACTTTCAGCCACTTGGCCCAATTCGGATCGATGAGCACGCTGTGCTCGTGGGTTTGGATGAGGAACGATGCGTGGCCGATCCATGTGATACAAATCTGACCGGGCTGGAGTTCTGGAAAGACCGGTTTGACACGGCGGCCTTCCCGCTTGGTGAACAGAGAGGGAATGACCACTTCTGCGAGGAAATTTCTTTTGTGCCATCCGCTGCCGAGCTTCATGTCCACATGGTTCTCGGGCTTGCGTCTTGCGGAGATTTTTCTCTCGATGAACTTCCGGACCATGCCTAAGACCATCCTCCATGATCGCTGAACAAAAGCAAAGCCTGCGTGCGAAGGCCCTGCGCTTTCTGGCGGGCCTGAACGAAGAGCGCAGGCGCTCGGAGGGGCGGAAAATTCGTGCCCATCTGGAGTGCTGGACGCCATGGCTTGAGGCGCGCACGGTTTGCGCCTTCAGCGCCTTGCCTTCCGAGCCGGACCTCCTCGCAACTTGGCCTCTCGGAAAAAAGATCATTCTGCCGCGCGTTGCCGCATCCGGGCTCAGCCTGCATCTCGTGGAAAACCCCGCTGAACTTGTGAAGGGCAGCTTTGGAATTTTGGAGCCTTGTGTGAATGCACCGCTTGCGGATGAGAAGGCGGACCTCATTCTCATCCCCGGTCTGGCGTTCGATCGAAGCGGAGTCCGGTTGGGGCGGGGTGGGGGATTCTATGACCGGTTGCTGGCGGGCTTCCATGGCGTGCGTGTGGGGGTTTGTTTTGAGGAGTTGGTCTTTGAGCGAATTCCGGCGGAGGTCCACGATATGACTATGGATTTTTTGATGACGCCTGGCGGAATCATTTCCTGCGGGACGCAAAATAGGCTTTGAGGTTTGGGCGCGTGAGCACTTCCGCAGGCTCATCTGAAAGCTCTGCCGCCTCGATCAGGTGCTGGAGTAGGACGAGGGAGGCAATGGCATCCGATGCGGCGTCGTGCCAGCGGAATCCCGAGAATTTGATTTTATCCAGCAGGCCGAGTGATGTTACCGCATCGCCGAGGGCATGGGAGGGAAGCGAGGGATAAGCTGCCCGGGTGAGGGCAAGTGTATCCACCCAAGGGCCGAATCCATGAAACGGAAAGACGCGCAGGAATCGCTTTTCCGTGGCGGCTCCATGGGCCACGACCCAGCGTCCTTCGAGGCCAGATTTTACGCTTGGCCAAAGATCGACGAGGCGGGGAGCGCTGGTGAGTTGATTATCCGAAATGCCGTGAACCTGCTGGGCTGCCCAAGTGACCGGACGGGTAGGGCGGAGATGGGAATTCAGCGCCACAAGCGGGGCCTCGCCCTGCCAGTGGACGATGGCCACTTGAACCGGCTCGTCCGTGAGGCCCGGAGCTGTCCCCGCGCTCTCGAAATCAATTGCGGCGAAAGGGACATCCGAGGTTTTCATGCGAAGGGCGAATTGTTTCGGCCCTGCGAGTTTCAGGCCTTCCGCAAGAGAGCGGCTGTTGTTTCCCAGTCCATGCAGGCGTCCGTGATAGAAACACCGTATTTCAGCGTGGAGGGATCTGCACCGAGTGGCTGGGCACCGAAGTGGAGATGGCTTTCGAGCATGGCACCGATGATTCCACTGCCGCCAGCGGAGCGTTGATCGAGCAGGCTGCGCCAGACATCGGGCTGGCGCTTCGGGTCCTTACCGGAGTTCGCATGGCTGCAATCCACCATGAGAGCCGCATGCAGGCCGGCCTTGCGAAGGGCTTCGCGAGCTGCCTGGACATCCGTGGCACTGAAATTCGGGCCATTCCTGCCACCCCGTAGCACGACATGGCTATCTGGGTTTCCTGCCGTTTTGATAATGCTGGTGGCGCCATCTTGATCGATGCCGAGAAAACTGTGCGCGGTGCGGGAGGAGCCCATGGCATCGATGGCGGTTTGCACGCTTCCATCGGTGGCATTTTTGAATCCCACTGGCATGGAGAGTCCGCTGGCCATCTCGCGATGCGTCTGGGATTCCGTCGTCCGTGCTCCAATCGCCGCCCAGCTGATGAGGTCGGCGATGTATTGTGGAACGATGGGATCGAGAAACTCGGTCGCCGTTGGCAATCCGAGGTCCAAAATGTCGAGCAGGAGCTTGCGGGCGAGCATGAGACCGGAGCTGATGTCGAAGGATTCGTCCAGATGCGGGTCATTGATTAGGCCCTTCCATCCGACAGTGGTGCGGGGTTTCTCAAAATAAACACGCATGACGATGAGAAGTCGGTCAGACACCTCGCGGTTCAAGTCGGCGAGGCGTTTCGCGTATTCCAATGCTGACACTGGATCATGGATCGAGCAGGGGCCGACAATCACGAGCATGCGCTCGTCCTCTCCGCTGAGGATCGCACGGGCTGCCGCGCGGGCGTCCGAAACCAACTGAAGTTGGCTGGTGCTCGCAGGGAATTGGGATTTGATCTGCGCGGGTGAGATGAGGCGCGTTACCCCTGCCACGCGCAGGTTGTCCACCGGGACGGTGCCCGCAGTTTGTCGGATTTCCGAATCTGTCATTTTCAAAATGGGCAAAAACATCCCTCAAAGCGGGAGTTCATGCAAATCCCAATTCTTTCAGAGCGTTGCGCCCTTCCTTTTACTAGGCGGGCGCTCGGCTCGAAGAGTGGGCAAATTATTTTATAACGGCTGCTTTGACGATTTCGGAGAAGGCAAGGGCCTCCAGGCTTGCGCCACCAACGAGAGCACCATCGATGTCGGGTTGGCCGAGGAGCGTTGCGGCGTTGGCGGGCTTCACGCTACCACCGTATTGGATTCGCACCTTCGAGGCAGTGGCTGCGTCTGTGAGTTCCGCAAGCACGGCGCGGACATGGGCGTGGGCGTCTTGCGCCTGCTCCGGTGTGGCATTCCTGCCGGTTCCGATGGCCCAGACGGGTTCGTAGGCGATGACGACATCGTTCATTTGGGCTGCGGTAACTCCCGCGAGGCTGCCACGAAGTTGTGTTTCCAGGATTTCTTTTTCACGGCCGGCATCGCGTTCTTCCAAGGTCTCTCCAACGCAGAGGATGGGACGCAGACCGCTTGCCAGCGCGGTGAGGACTTTTTTGTTAACGAGTGCATCCGTCTCTCCGAAAATCTGGCGGCGTTCGCTGTGGCCCAGGATCACATAGCGCACAAAAAGCTCGCGCAGCATGGCGGGGCTGATCTCGCCGGTGAAGGCGCCGGACATCTCGAAATACATGTTCTGCGCGCCGAGGCGGATTTTTTGAGAGCCGCCGAGGAGTTCGGAAAGTTTCGCTATGGCGGTGAAGGGCGGGGCGATGACAATTTCCACACCATTGACCTCGTCCACATGGCTGCGGAAATTCTCAAGGTAGCTGACCGTTTCTGCCACGGTCATGTTCATCTTCCAGTTGGCGGCGATAATTTTTTTGCGCATGTTTTTTGAAAAGAGGCGGAGAGAAATATCCTCCAGCAGCCCTTTCGGCAACACGGATCATTTTTTTCAATTAAAAAATCTTGCCAACGAGGTGGGGCGCGTTTGCATGGCGGAACGATGCACTACGACCTCATTGTCATTGGCTCCGGTCCTGCCGGCGAGAAGGGGGCGGCGCAGGCAGCCTATTTTGGTAAAAAGGTGGCGCTCATCGAACGCGAACCCTTTCCCGGTGGTGCAGCTGCTAACACTGGAACTCTCCCCTCGAAGACTCTGCGCGAAACGGCGCTCTACCTCTCGGGATTTCGGAAACGGGAACTTTACGGGCTTGGTTTCGATCCGAACCAACGCATCAACGCCGCCGCATTCCTCGCGCATTTCCATCATGTTCGCGCCGAGGAGCGCAGTCGCATAGACGCCAACATGGTGCGCCATGGAGTCACCACCTACAAAGGCAAAGGTTCTTTGCTGGATGCCAATACCGTGCTGGTTGAAAACTCTGACGGAACGACAACGACACTCACCTGCACGACTGTTCTCCTCGCCACTGGAACGCGCCCCCATCGCCCAGAGGACTATCCGTGGAGCGATTCCCGGCTTTTCGATTCCGACACCATTCTTTCAATCGGCGAGCTTCCCGACAGCCTTCTTGTGATTGGCGGAGGGGTAATCGGCAGTGAATACGCCTGCATTTTTGCCGCCCTCGGAGTGCGCGTCACGCTTGTCGATGGACGGGATCGCCTGCTGGGTTTTCTGGATGCGGAAGTCTCGGAGACCTTGCAGCGCGCCATGGAAGGAATGGGTGTGCGGTTGTTGCTTGGGGACGCGGTGGAATCCATCCGCTCGGATGCGGAGTTGCATGTTGTCTTCAAAAATAATGGCGAGGCATCTTTTCATGCGATCCTCTCGGCATCCGGTCGACAGGGCGCTACGGAATCCCTCGGTCTCGAAAAAATCGGGCTCTCCGCCGACAAGCGAGGGTTGCTGAAGGTCAACGAAAACTACCAGACCGAGGTTCCAAACATTTACGCCGCAGGGGATGTCATCGGATTTCCCGCCCTGGCCTCCACTTCCATGGAGCAGGCGCGCATCGCCATGTGCCATGCCTTCGACCTGAAATACAAAACCGCCCTCGCCCGAATTTTGCCACTCGGGATTTACACAATCCCCGAGTGTTCCTGCGCCGGGGAAACAGAGGAGTCACTCCGTGAAAAGGGTATCGCCTATGTCGTAGGAAAAGCCTCCTACGCCCGCAACACGCGCGGCTTTATCATCGGCGACCACGAGGGCTTTTTAAAACTGCTCTTCCGGGCTGACAATATGACCCTCGTCGGTGTTCACTGCATTGGTGAGCAGGCCACGGATCTTGTCCACACCGGCCTTGCCGCTTTGCTCCTCTCCCAAGGTGCGGACTTCTTCATCAATACCTGCTTCAATTATCCCACCCTTTCCGAGATGTATAAGTATGCCGCCTACGATGCACTCGGGCGTCTGCAGCGGTCGGAAATTGGCCGGAACTCCGTGAAAATGTGACCCGGCGAGGAATTTCGTCTGCCTTTGTTTCAAAGAGAGTGATTCTTTTTTACCTTCTGTCATCTTCCATGGTCTGCGGTTTTTAGAAAACACTGCACCACGCCATATGTGACTCTCAGACGTGTGGCAGTATCTTTTCTAAAAACAATGCCTTGCTGCTTACAAAACCTAACCTCTTTTTGACTCGGAAAAAATTCGTAAAACATGAAGCCAATAATGAGCGGCGTCGAATACGCCTCCACATTCACAGTGACTCTCTCTGCCCTCACTGCTCTCTGCGCTTCGAAAGTTTACGAGGGTTTTTCTTCGGTCAGTATCCAGGAGTTTCCTTTCAGGATCGGGCGTGCCGCTAATGGTGACCGCAAGACGGAATCTGCGCAAAACGATCTGGACATTGTCGACGGCGAGCCTTTCCAAGTGTCGCGCAAACATTGCCTCATCGAGCGCGAAGGCGAATGCTTTTATGTCAGGGACAGTGGGAGTTCCTTGGGAACAATCGTCAATGGATCCCCGATTGGAGTGAAACACGCCTCTCTGAGCGAAATGCTCAAACCCGGAAAAAATAACATCATTCTCGGGACGGTGCGCAGTCCCTTCAAATTCGTGATCGAAATTTCGGAGGAGCTGTAAAATCAGTCCGCGATTTTGCGAATAAGGTCGGGGCCATTGTAAACGAATCCCGTGTAGATTTGAACGAGGTTGGCGCCTGCATCGAGTTTCTCGTGTGCGGACGCTGCATTCATGATGCCGCCCGACGCGATAATCGGGAGTTTGGTTGCGGAGCGCAGGATGCGAAGGACTTCTGTGGAGCGCTGGCGGAGAGGGCCTCCGCTCAACCCACCTTGTTGGTCTGAGTCCTTTGGCACGGAGCTGTGGTCCAGCGTGGTGTTTGTGGCAATGATGCCCGCGAGGTGCTCCGTCTCTGCCAATGCAGCGATATCCCGCACGGCATCGTCTGTGAGATCCGGTGCGATTTTGACCAGTAGCGGCTTGATGTTGTTGATGCGTTTGAGTGTCTGGATGATCTCCGTCAAGGAGTCGCGATCCTGCAGCGCGCGCAGATTCGGGGTATTGGGAGAGCTTACATTGACCACGAAATAGTCCCCGAAAGGCAGCAGGAGCTTGTAGCTCGTCGCGTAGTCCGAGGCTGCTTGCTCGTTCGGAGTGAGCTTCGACTTGCCGATATTGATGCCCACGGGCACGCGCGGCCATTTTCCGGAAGCCTTCTGACGGGCGAGGCGCTTCGCCACGGCGCTCGCTCCGGCGTTGTTGAAGCCCATGCGGTTGATCAGCGCCTCCTGGTTTGGATACCGAAAACAGCGCGGCTTGGGGTTCCCAGGTTGGGCGAGGGCTGTGATGGTGCCGGCTTCGATAAATCCAAATCCAAGGGCCTCCCAAGCACGCAGAGCGCTCGCATTTTTATCCATCCCTGCTGCGAGGCCGACGGGATTCGGAAAAGTCAGCCCGAAAAGTTTGGTGGGTTTTTGTGGTGTCGGGCCGAATGCCGCTCGTAATAGCGAGGGCGGAGTCAGGCGCAGGCCGAGGATGGCCAGATTGTGCGCGGCTTCAGCCGGCAACATAAAAAAAAGGGGACGCAGGAGCTGATGGTAAAGATTCACGGAGTGGTCAGTTTAGTAGCGCAGGTGGGCATCAAAAAGAAAAATGCCGCTGACTGAAAACTTACTGCGCCGTGGCCACATTCCGCGAGACAGTGGGAAGATCCAAAGGGCGGTAGATAACGATTCCGAAGTGTTCGTCCGAGCGTTTGAGGTAGTCGGAGATGCGACCGTCCAACACGACTTTGCGACCCTTGTCGCGTCGGGATGTGGCGTGCATGAAGTGGGTTCCGTTGGCCTTGCGCACGGCGATGCCGACATGGGATGTGTAGGCGGAGCCGTCACGGCAGGTGATGGCGATGATATCGCCGGTGTGGATGTATTTTTCGATCGAGGCGACTTGATCCTTGGGGATGTGGTGGACGGGCAGGGCGGATACTTTTTCTTGGATGCGTCCCATCTCGGGCAGAAGCGCGGTGTTGCTCCGGAGGTAGCGGTAGCTTTTCCAGGCGGATGTCATTTCCCGGATTTGGCGTTGAAGCGGCTCGCCGCCGAGATCGCGCGTGGGGTTCACTGAGAGTCCTCGCGCTTCGTTGTCGGCAAAGACCTCCTCCAGGAAGTGCATTCGGCTGAGATACCCGCCGTCGCAGCGGCCGTTGCGGTATCGCTCGAGTTCCACAAGGGCCAGGAGGTCCTCCTGTGTGTAATCACCGGACTTCAGGCGCAGCATGCGCGCAAAGGCGAGGGAGATTTCGTAGAATGTCCAGCAATCCAGACCCTGGAAATTTACGGATGGCGACTCGATGCGGTCATGAATCTCAAGCGTGTAATTCACATAGGGAGTTCCGAGAAGCGCCTTGCCCACTCTTGCTGTGCGTTCGCCAATCGGCAGGGCCGCCCAGTTTTCGCGTTGAGCCTGCTTCACCAGACGCTGGAATTTATCACCGCCTTTGAAAACAACTTCCATCGGTAACCGCTGCTCAAATGGAGGGATCGATGACGCCTGGGCGGAAACACAGAGAGCAAGCAGGAGTGCAAAAATTTTCATTCTCATGACGCTCGATGCGAACGTGAAGCTGTCAAACGCGTTTCTATTCCGCAGTGAGCGCGAAGCGCTCGGAGCCGAGGAGGCCGGATTTCTCGAGGAAGTAGTCGTAGCCGCCGGGGTAGGAGTTGACCTGTCCCGCATTGATATGGAGGACGCGGTTGGCGAGTTTGCGGATGAAGTGGACATCGTGCGAGATGAAGACCAGCGTGCCTTCGTAAGCTTCGAGTGCAAGGACGAGCGACTCCACCGTGAGGATATCGAGGTGAGTCGTGGGTTCGTCCATGAGGAGAAGGTTCGGGGGATTGACAAGAAACTTCACGAGGTTGAGACGGGTCTTTTCTCCGCCGCTGAGGACGGCTGTTTTTTTATGAATGTCGTCGCGCTTGAAGAGGAACGAGCCAAGAATGCTGCGCGCCTCGTCTTCGCGCAGGGTGCCATTTGAGGACAGGATTTCATCGAGCAGGGAGTGGTTGGGGTTAAGCGTCGCGGCGCGATGCTGGCTGAAGTAGCCGATCTTGGAATTGCTGCCGAAGGCGCACTTGCCTTTTTGAAACTCCACCACGCCGGCGAGGATTTTAACGAGCGTGGACTTGCCGGCGCCGTTTGGTCCAACGAGGGCGACCCGCTCGCCGCGTTCGATGAGGAGGTCGAGGTTCCGGTAAACAACATGGTCGCCGTAGGCCATCTGGACTCCCTCGAGCATGGCGGCGCGCTGTCCACCGCGTTCGGGTTGGGGGATTCGGAAACGGAAGGGTTTTTTTGGAGGCTCGGGGCGCTCGATTTTTTCCATCCGCTCGATCTGTTTAAGCTTGCTCTGCGCCTGGGCGGCTTTGGAGGAAACGGAGCGGAAGCGGTCGGCGAATTCCTGCAGGGCGGTGATTTCCTTTTGCTGGTTTTTGTAAGCAGCGGCTTGGATCTCGTAATTGCGCTCCCGCTGCTCCATGGCGGCGGAATAGTTGCCCTTGTAGTGGATGAGCTTCGGATTCGCGATTTCGTAAACGCCGTCGATTAGGGCATCCATGAACTCCAGATCGTGTGAGATCAGCAAAAGCGCACTGGAACAGGTCTTCAAATACTGCTGCAGCCAGAGAAGGGAGAGGAGATCCAAGTGGTTGGTTGGTTCGTCGAGGAGCAAAAGGTCGGGCTCCATAACCAGTAGTCGCGCTAAGTGGGCACGCATCACCCATCCGCCGCTCAGTTCGCGTGCGGGACGACTCCAATCAGATTCGCGATAGCCAAGACCAGTGAGCATTTTCTTGGCCTTCGCCTCGACATGCGAACTACTGAGCGCCTCGTGTTTGGCATGCGCCTCAAGGTATTCTGCGCCTTCCACATTGCCTGCGGCTTCGAGGGCGGCGAGTTGTTTTTCGAGCGCTTGAAGTTCGCCCGCGCGCCCGCAGGCGATGTCGAGAGCGGTCTCAGAGTGCACAGCCTCGGCCTCTTGCGGTAGGTAGCCGAGAGTCGTCCATTCATCGCGTTGCACCGTTCCGTCATCCGGTTCGTCCTTTTTCAAGATGAGCGAAAAAAGCGTGGATTTACCAGCGCCGTTCGGCCCAACCAGAGCGATGCGCTCGCCATAGTTGACTTGCATGTCGGCTTCTTCGAAAAGCAGTCGGCCGCCGTGGGATTTTTTTAGATTTCGGATGGTGAGCATGTCAGCGGTTCTTCAGTTCAAATTTAAAAAAGGACATTGCAGAGAAATGACAGGAGTCCATTGCCCTGACAATCCGTTGCTGGGGGAAGATTCACTCAGCAAGCGGATGCTCGCGGACGACCCATTCCTGGATGGGCGCATTTCCAATCAAGTGCTCGTCGATGATGCGTTCGCATCGTGCTGGAGTCACTTCACCATACCAGATGCCTTCCGGATAAATCAGCATCCATGGGCCTTTGCAGCAGATTCGGAAACACGCGGCCTTGGATCGCAAGACCGGAATGCCAAGCTTTTTGATGCGCTCCTTTAAAATCTCCCATGTCTCAAGCCCATGGCTTTCGGCGCAGCAATCAGGTCCCACGCAGAGGAAAACATGCCGCTGCGCGGTTTCGATGCCCATTTTGGAAAAACCGGCATCGGTTGGATTCATTCTGAACTTCGATACAAGGAGGTGCCTGAAAGTTGGTCGAGACTACGCCGGAGCTGCGGCCGGTAGACCTCCGGATGGAAACTCCGGCTTGATGGGCGACTGCGGTTCGTGCGCGGAGTCGGATGGTGGTGGCGGAAGGGGGGGGGGAGCGACCTCCACGATTGGCGGGTTCTGGATGTTCCCGTGGTCGAGGATTTCCTTCACATGGGATGCATCCAGTGTTTCGTATTCGAGCAGGGCCTTAGCGAGCGTCTCCACGGCAGCACGGCGTTCTTCGAGAAGCACGCGGGCCCGTTCATACGCCTCGTCGATGATGCGTTTCACCTCGGTGTCGATTTGCTGCGCGGTGTGCTCGCTGTATTCTCTCGGGCGGGAAATGTCGCGGGCTAGGAAGACATGCTCGCCGCCATCGGCGAAGCTGATCATTCCGAGCGAGCTCATGCCCCATTCGCAAACCATCTTGCGGGCGAGACTCGTGGCCTGACGGATATCACCCGACGCGCCGTTCGAGATGTCATTGGTGAACATCTCTTCGGCGATTCGTCCACCCATCGTAACCGCGAGGAGGTCGAGCGCCTCTTTTTGCTGGGTCGAATACTTATCGCCCTCTGGCAGATACATCGTGGCACCGAGATAAGGACCACGCGGAATGATAGTCACCTTGTGCAGCGGGCTCGTGTGCTCGAGGAGGACATTTAGAATGGCATGTCCAGCCTCGTGCCATGCGGTGGAGATTTTTTCTCTTTCGCTCATGGCCATGCTGCGGCGCTCCTTGCCCCAGCGCACCTTGTCGCGGGCTTCTTCGAGTTCGCGCATGGTCACGGCCTTGAGTCCTTTTCTCGCAGCGAGAAGCGCGGCTTCGTTGAGAACATTTGCCAGTTCCGCACCGGAGTATCCGGGCGTGCCACGGGCCAGCACGGCGAGGTTTACGCCTTCGGCGACTTTCACCTTTTTAGCATGCACTTTAAGAATTTCTTCGCGGCCCTTCACATCGGGCAGCGCCACGGTGACCTGACGGTCGAAGCGACCAGGACGCAGGAGCGCAGGGTCGAGGACATCCGGGCGGTTTGTGGCGGCAATGATGATGACGCCTTCCTGCGTATCGAAGCCGTCCATTTCCACGAGGAGCTGGTTGAGCGTTTGCTCGCGCTCGTCGTGTCCACCGCCCATGCCGTGACCGCGATGGCGACCCACGGCGTCAATTTCGTCAATGAACATCAGGCACGGTGCAGATTTTTTGCCCTGCTCGAACATGTCACGAACGCGCGAGGCGCCGACGCCGACAAACATTTCCACGAAGTCCGAACCGCTGATCGAGAAGAAGGGCACATCCGCCTCGCCAGCAATGGCGCGGGCGAGCAGGGTTTTGCCAGTTCCCGGGGAGCCAACCATGAGAATGCCCTTTGGAATGCGACCGCCGAGCTTTTGGAACTTCTTGGGATCTTTCAAAAATTCCACCAGTTCTTGAACCTCGTCCTTGGCCTCTTCCACGCCAGCGACATCCTTGAAGGTGATGCGGTTTTTATCCTTCGACAGCATTCGAGCTTTGGACTTGCCAAAGTTCAAAGCGCCCTTGCCCGCCATCTTGATCTGTGAGCGGAAGAAGAAATAGAGAATGACGAGGAAAAAGACGATCGGCAGGAAACTTACGATGGCCGATGCAAGTAGGTCGGATTTGGGTGTGATTGCCGGGGTGATACCGGCTTCGCTGAGAGCCTGCTCGATTTCGGAACCGTTGAATTGTGTGAAAATCGGCGTGTTGAAGGAAACGGGAACTTCCTCGCCGGTTGTTGGTGACGGAAGTTTAAATTTGCCCTCGAAGTATTGGGTGTTGCGGCCCTCCTCCACGACGAGCTGGAGGGGCGACTCGGGACTGACGACGAGCTTCCCTTGCTTCACCAATTGAATGAACCTCGGATACTGGATTTGCTGGATTTGAGCGAGATTGTTTCCCCGGAATAAAAACGCACCGCCTATGAGAGCGAAGGCGATGGCGAAGAGCACGAGGCCGCGCCAGTTGAGTTGTGGGTCCTGACCTCCGCCTTGCCGTTGGCGGTTGTCGTTTGATGGCTTCTGGTTTTCGTCTGACATTGCCGTAAGCTTCGCGCAAGATGCCAACTTGGCAAATGCAAAAAACACTTACGAATCGCGCTCTGGTGGTATCCATCCACGATGTGAGTCCGCTCACGCTCCGCAAGACCGAGCGTATTCTGGACGATCTAAAAAAAATCGGTTGTGCCTCGACATCCTTGCTCGTGATCCCAGACCACCACAGGCGCGGACGAATTTCGAGCGATCCCGCCTTTGCCGGTTGGTTGCGGGAGCGTGTTGCCGAGGGGCACGAGGTGGTTCTGCACGGCTACTATCACCTGAGGGAGCGCGCCGCGAGTGATGGCCTTTTTAAAAAAATGGTCACCCAATCCTACACAGCGGGCGAGGGGGAGTTTTTTGATCTGAGTGAAAATGACGCCCGTGAGAGGCTGAACTCGGGTCTATCGGAATTCACAGCCTGCGGATTGACGCCCACCGGGTTCATAGCGCCAGCCTGGCTTTTGGGAAAGGATGCGGAACGCGCGGTGCGTGCGTTGGGTTTTCAATACACGACGCGAATTGCGACGGTGAGCGATTTTAAGAGCTGCGATGTCCACAGTGCGCGCAGCCTCGTCTGGAGCGTGCGCGCGCCGTGGCGGCGCGTGTGCAGCCTTGCTTGGAATGGACTTCTGGCCCTCGGCCTGCGCAATGCTCCTTTGCTCCGCGTCGGCATTCACCCGCCGGATTGGGATCACGCCGCGATCCGGGATCAGATTTTAAACCTCACATCCACCGCGCTTGCGGGAAGGCGTGCAATGACATATCAGCAATGGCTCGCCAGCATGCGAGGACAAGAATGAGTCGTTCCACAACACGCGCCGATCTGCACATCCACTCCCGTCATAGTGACAGGGCGGCGGACTGGGTTTTGAGGCGTCTGGATTTTCCAGCCAGTGCCTCGGACCCTTTTGAACTTCACAGCATGCTCCGTGCGGCGGGCATGCGCTTCGTGACGCTCACGGATCAAAACACCATCAATGGTTGCCTCGAAATCGCGCACCTGCCTGATGTGATCATCGGCGAAGAAGTTTCCACGGTTTTTCCCGAGGACGAATGTCGCGTGCATCTTTTGGTGTGGGGCATCACAGAGTCCCAGCACCGCGATATTCAGCAGGCAAGGGAGAGCATCTACGACCTGCAGAAGTATCTTTTTTCGGAGAATATCGCCCACTCGGTGGCTCATCCCTTTCACAGCGTGAATGGCAAACTCACCGAGTTGCATCTTCAAAAGCTCATTCTTCTCTTCCGGCATTTCGAGTCGCTCAATGGCCGCTACTGCGGGTTGTTGAGCCAGACCGCCCGTGAGGTCCTGAGCTCACTGACCCCGCGCCAGATCGAGATGTTCAACGCTCGGACAGGCATTTCTCCGACGCATCCCGAGCCATGGAAAAAAGTCTTCACCGGCGGCTCTGACGACCAGGGCGGCACGAGTCCGGCTATTGCTTTCACCGAAACTCCTGCCGCAGCCGATGCTTCGGCTTTTTTAGAAAACATCCACACAGGACGCTGCGAGGCCGGTGGACAGCCCGGCACGCCTCTCTCGATGGCCCATGGCACCTACAGCACGGCCATCGAATATGCCAAGGCGCGGCTTCCTTTGAAACCGGGCGATCCGACATCCGTTCTCCTTGAAAAAATCACCTCGCGTTTCATGGAAGGACGCGATCCGACTGAGTTCTCGCTTTTGGACAAGTTTGGATTTCTCACGCAGGGCATCCTGACGGGTAAAATTTTTGAAATCGCCAAGTCCGGCAATATGTCGCTCTGGAAGCAGCTCTCGGAGGCGCTTAATCAGCCGGAACTCAAGGCCGCCATGGCGCGGGACACCGCCGGAATCGCCGAGGCGGAACGGCGCGCCTTTCTTATGGCGAATCTCATCGCCAACAAAATCGGCTACCGCCTCGTCACCGAGTTCATCCAACAGATTTCCAAAGGCAAATTCCTCGAAAGTATCCAGACCATTATCCCTCTTGCGCCTGTCGTGGCCTTGCTCAGCCCCTACATTCACGCCTTCCGCCTTCCGAAGCGCGATTGGCTGAGGCAGACAGCGCTTCCCATCGCAGGCAAGGTGCCCGAGCTTCTGAAAAACAAGAAACGAGCGTGGTTCACCGACACGCTTGAGGATGTGAACGGCGTCGCGACCACGATCCGCAAGATGACCGCCGCCGGCGTGGCTTCTGGTCATGATGTCACCATTATGACCTGCCGCTCGGAGATCGCAGATCACGGTGTTCCCCTGAAAAACTTTGAGCCCATCGGCGAGTTCGAATTGCCCGAGTATGAGCTGCAGCGCCTCAGCTTTCCGCCGGTTCTCCAGATTTTCGACCATCTCGAGCGCGGCGGCTTCACTGAGCTGATCATCAGCACGCCAGGTCCAACTGGGCTCTGCGCCCTCGCAGCCGCCAAAATGCTCGGCCTTCGCGCGGTTGGCATCTACCACACCGACTTTCCGCAATATGTCCGCATCCTCACGGACGACTCCTTCATGGAAACCCTCACATGGAATTACATGCACTGGTTCTGCAATCAACTCGATGTGCTCTATGTGAATTCCGAGGACTACCGCAAATGCTGGATCGAGCGTGGGATTCCCCGCGAGCGTCTTCGCATTCTGCCGCGTGGCTTGGATACACATCTCTTCCATCCCTCAAAGCGCGACCGCCGTTTCTGGGAGGCCCGGGGGTTGCGCGAAGGCGAACTGGCCATGCTTTTTGTCGGCAGGGTTTCGAAGGAGAAAAACCTCGATCTTCTCGTGGCGGCCACGCGGCGTCTCGCGGAGTCAGGCACGCCTGTGCGGCCCATTCTTGTGGGTGACGGCCCTTACATGGCCGAGATGAAGCGCCTCCTCAGCGATGCCATTTTCACCGGTTACCTCGGCGGTGAGGATCTCGCACGCGCCTACGCCTCTGCTGATTTCTTCGTCTTCCCCAGCACCACCGACACCTTCGGAAATGTCATCCTTGAAGCCCAGGCCAGCGGCATTCCGGTTATTGTCTCGGATGTGGGAGGGCCGAGGGATCTCGTTTCCCACGGCATTGATGGCTTTGTGACCAAAGGCCAGGACGCAGCCGACCTGGCTGAAGCCATTCGCAAGCTCGCTGCGGATGCCGATCTCAGAAAAAGCATGGGAGCATCCGGTCGGTCCCGCGTCGAGACCCGCGACTGGACAGAGGCCTTCCAGAAATTCTGGAACGAATCGCCCGAGTAAGCCTGCCCTTCAGGAAAACCTGACGAATTCCCGCAGGAACTGGCCCCACAGGAAAAACATTCCGCGCACCGAGTAGCGGATCATCTCATTTTTGTCGCGCACCAGAATACCCCGCGCGATATTGTGTTCCAGTTGCGTGCGGAGTTCCTTTTCGATTTCCGCGCGAAGCACCTCCGCCTCCATGGGCAGAAGCTCAAAGTCCCCTTGATTGCCCAGAAAATCGATGTGTGACAAGGCCAGTTCCTCCACGCTCAGTTCCTCATCCACCTTGTTCATCACAGTCTGCGGCAGCGAATGCATGCCGTAGGAGAATGGATAGTTCCATGTCATAAAGACCCGGCTATCCATCGCGCGCGATGTGAATGTGACATAAAAAAACGAAAAACTGTCCTGCTCCAGCAGGCAGATCGATGCCGAGGCACGCTTCTCCGGATTGTAGAAAAGCCGGTAAAAATGCCGCGTGTCGTCGTGGTTCCAATCCACATCATCTACATACTCGAAACCCAGCGCCTCCATTTCATCCGAGAGGCTTGAAAAATCGGGAAACCTGCTGGCTGGCGGCGGTGCGCACTTTTCAAGCTGGCGATCCAGCGGCAATCGCAACCGCCGGACACGGGTCAGGATTTCAAGCCACGGCAGGAGAAACCATGTCGATGCAAAAACCGCCCCGAGAACCAGACTCCCGCCCAAAAGCCAACCCGCAAGAAAGGATGTGCAGATAAAGCCAAGCGTGCCGATTCGAAAAAACGCCTGATTTCGAAAACTGCGCATCGCGACCGACATCACCCCCGCAGCTGCAACGATACAAAGCTCCGAAATCACCGTGCATCCCTTCTTGCTAAAAAACGCTCCAACTCCGCCACATCGAAATCCGCCAGCACCTCGCCATCCGGCATCTCCAGCGTCGGCGCCTTCGTTTGTCCCGAGATTTCCTTCATGCGGTCAAACGCCGCGCGGTCTGCAAAGACATCCACCGCTGTGTGCTCAATGCCCCGCGCCTGTAGCCAAGCCAGCGCGTCGGAACACCAAAAGCAACCGGGTTTCACATAAACGACCATATTCAATTTGAAATCATCTCCATAGGTAGGTCAGCAAGCAGTAGGATTGTCGCCCCTGACAATTTGCTTCTGAAAATCATAAAAAAACCTCATCATCTGTGCTTTCTGTGTCCTCTGTGGTTGATTATTTTCCGCAAGGGTTTTCCGCCCCCCAAGCATTTAAAGGGCGAGCACTTTCTCGACATTCCGGTATCCGTCAAGACCCAAAGCGCGAATGTCACTTGCTTTTGAGTTTTTCCAATTTCGGCACGATCACAGCCTGCACATAAGGGTGGTTCGGATTTCTTGCTGTGAAATCCTGATGGTAGCCCTCGGCGGGAAAAAACTCTGTCGCATCGATGATCTCGGTCACAATCGGATCACGGAACCGCGCTTGCGCCTCGGCCTTTGACTTCTCTGCCAAAGCGCGCTGGTCTTGGTTCTGCGCGATGATGATCGAGCGGTATTGCGTGCCACGGTCGGCTCCCTGGCGGTTCAGTGTCGTGGGATCATGCGCGTCCCAAAAGAGTTCGAGAATTTTTCCGTAGGAAATCACCGATGGATCGTAGCTGATCTTTACCACCTCCGCATGGCCCGACTGCCCCGTGCAAACCTCCTCGTAGGTCGGGTTCGGATTTTTTCCCGCAGCATAGCCGCTCACCACGGATTTGATGCCCGGTTGGCCTTGATAAACAGCCTCCACGCACCAGAAACACCCGCCGCCCACGACTGCAATCTCGTCATTCATCGCTTCAGCAAAGCACACCGCGTAGCCAAGCGCCAGCGTTGCGAACAAGAGAAAAAACCTCTGTCTCATGCCTCACCAATAAATCCAACCCGCCACCCGCGCAAGCTGGGTCAATTCCACAGAGCCTTCTTCTTTGCCTTCAGCACGGCGTTTGTGGTTAATGCCGCGTGGCCAGTGCATCCCATCCCAAGATTGTCGTCGTTGGCGGCGGCGCGGCAGGTTTTTTTGGCGCCATTGCAGCCGCCGAGGCCTCGCCGCATGCCAGCGTTGTCATTTTGGAAAAAAGCCCGCGCACGCTTTCCAAAGTTCGCATCTCCGGCGGTGGACGCTGCAATGTCACACACTCCTGCTTCGACCCGCGCGAGTTGTCCCGGCGCTATCCGCGCGGCTCGCGGGCGCTCATTGGCCCCTTCAACCGCTTCGGCCCCGCCGACACAGTGGCTTGGTTTGAAAGCCGAGGCGTTCGCCTCAAAACTGAAGCCGATGGACGAATGTTTCCCGTCACCGATTCCTCGCAGACGATCATCGATTGCCTCACCGCCGCAGCTGCGAAGTCCGGCATCCGCGTCCTCACTGGCACAGCGCTCGACTCCATCGAAAAACGCCCCTGCGGCGGTTTCCTTCTCGCCCTTTCAAATGGCGAGCGCATGGAGTGCGACCGCCTGCTCTGGGCGGGTGGGGGATGTCGCACTGAGGGGCACCCGGTCGTCGCCCTCGGGCATTCCCTCATGCCGCCCGTGCCATCACTTTTCACCTTCCAGATCGACACACCTTGGCTCCGCGAATTGCCGGGCCTCTCCATCGCATCAGCCCAAGCCTCCGTGCCGGGAACCAATTTGAAAGAACAAGGCCCCCTGCTCATCACGCACGCTGGACTCAGCGGTCCAGTCGTCCTCAGACTCTCCGCTTGGGGCGCCAGAGAACTTCACGCTCTCCGTTACGAATTTCCCCTGCGGATCAATTGGCTTCCTCACACCAATCGCGATGCCCTTGTGGAGGAACTCCAAGCCCGTCGCGAGACATCTGGAGGTCAAACAATCCTGCGCACACGCTGGAACCCGCTGCCAGGGCGCCTCTGGGAGTCATTGGTCATTCACGCCGGCATCGCTCCAGATACCAAATGGGCCCGCCTGTCCCGCTCCCAGGCTCTCAAACTCGCCACCCTCCTCACATCCACCGAGTTTCCAGTTCGAGGAAAAAGCACCAACAAGGAGGAATTCGTCACTTGTGGAGGCATTCCCCTGCCCGAAGTCGACTTCAAAACCATGGAAAGCCGCATCGTCCCCGGACTCCACTTCGCCGGCGAAGCCCTCGACATCGATGGCATCACCGGAGGCTTCAATTTCCAAGCCGCCTGGACCACAGGATTGATCGCCGGCCATGCCATGGCAGCAGATGCATGATCTTCAAATACTCAAAAGTTTGAAGTTAACTGCAGGGGGGGGAGGGGAGTGGTGCGCGATACAGGGTTCGAACCTGTGACCCCTACCGTGTCAAGGAGGTGAAATTACTAGGAGGGTTGACACTTTCAGGTTGACGAAACATTCCTTGGAAGCTCCGAAAGTGATTTCGATTTTTGATTTTTTCGAATCTCCGATGAAACAAAAAAGCCCATCTGTTGATGGGCTTTTCTTTAATGAGTCGAAGCTCGAATTGGATTTATGCGGCAACCTTTTTTTCAATTGGTGCGATTTCAAATTTTACCACATCGACAGACTCTCTCGTTGGCAAAAATTGAGCATAGTGCTTCTCCGTGGTTTTTACTGAATCGCCAAGATATTGGGCAATGAATCCAATCGCAGTGTTGTTGATTGCAAGATTGGTTGCGAACGAATGGCGCAGGGTATGCGTTCCGACAGATTTCGACGGGAATACCTTTTTCACCAGAGAATCGAATTTTTTTCGAAAGTCATATCGGTAGCGACTCTTGCCAGTTCGACTATCTGGAGCCAAAGAGTATTGATCCTTTGTGGAGACATATGACTTCAGCCACTCCAAAGCCGAACTGTTTATTGGCACTCTCCTTTCTCTGCCGTTTTTGATTCTAAAGGAATCCAAACCCATTTTTTCGGCGTTGGAAGGTTCGAGGTTTTCAATAAAACAAACAGGAACACTGCTATTGAAGTCGAACCAACACTTGCGGGAGTGAATGATTTCGTTCTTTCGCATTCCCAAAATTCCTCCGCAAATCACAACATATTTCATGTCCTCGTCATCGCATGAATTCAGAAGCAACTGAAGTTCATCAGCACAAAGGTAGTCCTTCCTAGCGGTGGATTCAAAATTATAGCTTTTGACCTCTTTTCTGCACTCATCAAGGAGAAGATGCTGTTCATCTATACACCAACTCAAAAAACTCTGTATTGCGCTCTGGTATCCGTCCTTGGTGGATGTTGCCAAATTCCTCTTATACTCGAAGAATGAGCTGATATGCTTTGGTTTTAATGTTCCAAGTGGAGGGTTTGTCCCGATGTTTCTGCAAAAATCTAGGAGAATACCTTTTTTAGAAACCGCACTTTGTTTTGTGAATATCCCCTTACGCAGTTTGGTTTCTATGAATTCGTTGATTCCTGCTTCAAGGCTGTTTGAGTAGTTCAGAGGTTGTGAATCAATAATCCTTAAAGCCTTCGAAATAGCTTCTTGGTAATTCATTGTTCTCAGAGAAAAGTTTTTTCGTTTCCCTAATATCGTGGTTTTGAAATACCACCATCCACCTTTTGTCCACAGACCTTTTAGTTTTTGATTATGTATGTTTTTTGTTGTGCTTTTATTTTTCATAAAATTTTATTATAAAATATTGTTTTCGAATTTGATGCAGAGATTTTCAAGATGCTTTGTGCAATATATATTTCCTTTATGCATATTTCTTATAGGTTCTAATCCATATTCGTTTACTAAGATTTTAAATACAGTTTTTTTGCCTAAATAAGTAATGCACTCTTCTCTATTGAAATATCGGGGAAACTTTTTGTAATCATATAACATTTCGCGCTTTATTTTATTTTCCAGCATCGTATTTGTCTTGATTAAAAGGTTTGTGAATGATATAATCTGATCATTTATCAGATATAAATTATTCCCATTTTCGGAAATTATTTCGCGAACCACAATATGATTTAAATGATCTGTATTTTCAGTTTTCATGCATTCATTATTTCAGAAATAATAAATAATTTCAATCAGAAAAATATAAAAAAAAGAAAAAAACTACTCTGGAGGGGGTATATGATTATATAAACTATTTTATACCAATATGTAAATCCTACCCTTATTCTTCCCCTTAGCTTGGATAAAATCGGGATTTGATTTCAAGAAATTTCTGAAATCTGCGTAGGTTATTGATAGGTATGAAATAATCTGAGGTGAAGTGTATTCCTGATCTGGCTTCATGAAGCCTTTCAGAATCGTCTTGATTTGAAAATGTTCCAGCTTCCGAGTCTTTTGCCCCTCAAATAGAGAAAGATGCGGAATTGGTGGAATATCTTCCACATTCATTCCCATCTCCAGAAGCATTGACTCATTCCTCTGCAATTCTTTCTCTCGTTCGTTCTGTAGCTGTCTTGCTCTCTCGAAATAATCTTGGATGATCCAATTTCGTTCGTCCAGTAGGCGGTTGGTCGTTTCTTGGAGGACTTCTTTTGCTTTTGAAAGATCAACGGTTGGTCGAGCTGTATGTGGGATCATGACAATAGAAGTATTGGAAATTCTGGTTTAGTCAAATCGGAAATAAAAAACCTTTTATTTGAAAAAAATTAGAAAAGCAAATGCAAAATGCGTCATTTTGGCATAAAAGAACTCAATAATTGTATAAAGTCATAAAAAATATAATGACAGAATGTTAGAATTCAATGACTTAAAATATTCTTTCTAAGAATAATGTGATTTCTTGTTTATTACACTCTGTAAAAAGAAAATTTTATTAAAAAAAGGTACAAGATATTAAGATAAAAAGAACAATTAATTTTTAATATATCGATGTAGTTGATTTTTTTAAAAACCTTTTTATGATTATTGAATGTTTTCCACAAAATTAGATTACATTGTAAAAGTACCAAGTTTTGCAAACAAATCAATTCTAAAGCAATTTACATGGCAGTCTTTGGTATTTTATTCTAAGTTAAGGTATCGTTCTTTAAATGATACTCCAGCCGGTTTTTACATGAATTACTCGTCAACCTATTTGCAAAAGCAATATGGGAAAAATTACCGATATCACTTGGATTCTTTGCTGGAACGAAACTGGATAGAGGAGAACTCTAGCTATAAAAATGCAAAAGATGGTTATTCCAAGTCCTATAGGATATCAGATCAAAACTATCCATACAAACATAAGAATTATGCTGTACTGGTTCAGAAACGAATCTGGAACAAACTTGTAAAAAATAAAGAAGAAGAATTCGAAGGCGATTCTCCCTACATCAGTTTAATCAAGACAAGGCATGACAAGCTCAGAATCGACCATGCCAGAACTTTAAAGGAAAGGAAGCTTAAAACACAATTGGATCAAAAACTATCCAAAATTCGGATTGCAGATAATGGTCGCCTGTATTCAACAATAATCAATAGTGACAAGGAGGCTCGTAACAATGTGATCTTTGGTGATAGGGGTAAAATGGTTAATGTAGATATATCTTCTGCCATGTTTCAAATTTTGAATAAAGATATAAAAGATGAAAAGCTAAACAAATATATAATTGATGGATTGCGAGATACTCTCAAAAAAAAACTTAATCTTAAAGGCAGTGATAGTAAGATTCAAAAATCATTCATGTCTGCAATCAGCAAAACACCAGTCAGCGGCAATGCAGAAATTATAAGATCATTTCTCCGAAAACAGTTTCCGAGTATTATGGAGCTTGTTGATAAATACAATTTGTTTGATTCCGTGCAAGCAGTGACTCAAAGACTCGAATCAAGTATGATTAAAGGTTTTATAATGAGTAAGATGAATTTAGAAATGATACCGGCTCATGATGGCATATTTTGTGGTGAAGAGGATGTTAGGATCGTCCAAGCTGAACTTGAAAACTTTCTGCAAATGAGAGGTATGATTGGACACACCAAGGTCAAGCCAGATGATAAAAAATATCAAAAACTAACGATTGTTGATATTTTAAACCGATTGTAGTAAAAAGGTAATACATTTTTTATCAATTGGGTGTAAGTATTCATTGCTATGAAATTTAAAAAATCACAAATAGACCCTGAGACAAACATGCCCTATCAGATCAATCAAAAAGCAACCCAAGTATTAAACCTTCGCCTAACTCCAGATTACAAATCTGCTATCAAGAAGTTGTCATTAAAAAATAATCGTAGTATGACAAAAATAGCGCTCAAAATCTTTGATTACTTCTTCGATCATGCTGTTCCCAATTATTTTTTTGATGATTTGGATCAATATAACGATAAAAAAGAGGGTTCAAAATCATCAAGACCAAGAAACCGCTCAAAATGATGTCCAAATGGGTAAGAATGGATTTTATCGTCTCAATTCTCCAGTCATTCAATACCGCTCTCTTTACATTCATTCCGCCACACTAGTATTCCCGAAAGATAATAGACGATTCAGCACCCCTTATTGGGCGGTAAAAGGGGCTGCATGGATTTCACTTGAATATTGAATTCATGATAAAGCAACATGATTCAACCCAGAGATGGTCTGGATTTCGGGGTCCGCCTGAAGGTTAAGGATAGAATGCGCCGTCCCGGCGAAGTTTAGCTGTTGGGTCTTTGGTAATCCGACCGGAAAAATTTACATTTTGAAGATCCATGAAAGAAGTATCTCTTAATACTATAGAATCTTGTATGGTAGAATTACTAATTGTAACAGTGGAGTTTCCCGAAGATCTAAAGTAAATTATGTTTGAATTGTTTATGTTAATTACTGCATCACCTGCATATGGATCTGCTAGATCGCAATCATCAAGTTCTAAAGTATAACCATAATACACAAATGGCCACCAATTGTGCACAGTCGAGTTTATGAAGCGAATACTGGAATTCTGAACAAATGGCGACGATCCATCAGGATAAGGTATAGTATATTCACCAGATGTAAATGTCTTATCAGAATAATACATATTTTTTAATCCTTTAATTGCGCATTTTTCACCGTAGCCTGCGTAGAACTGCCATCCGAATTTAACATTTTGGGAGTTTCTAACAATAACATGCATATTCGAATTCTGCATCAAAAAATCTATAGATTGAATTTTTTGAGCATTTACAATTTGGATATTGTATGGAAAGTTAGCAGGGGAACTCCAATTACCGGAACTATCATTAGGGATATTATCAAATTCAAATGTAGTAGGATGTGTACGACCATCTGGCCAATTCTGTGGAAGCCCCATTTCTATCCAAACTGTATCCGGGTTTATAGCAGTAAGGCTTGCTTTCGAAGACTCTATGAAAGTCATTGATACTGAAGAGTCGGTAAAGTTTAAAGTTGAATCGCCATATGTGACCATCCATAAAGTATTAGGATACTTAAACTTATTGAATGTAATTTTTCCAGAATTATGAAAATCCATCCTTGACCATGCAGAAGCATCGTCTGGCATGATAACATGATCAACATCAAAAGTTGCATTTCCCTCAAAAACAAAGTAATGCTCTAGATTATAACTTTGTTTAAATACAAGTTCAGAGTCTTTAAAAAATAATTTAGAATTATCTTTAACAAAAACATTGCCATTTATTACTATCGTTTTACCTTGAATAGTCAAGGTATCATTACCGGATAGCGTCAGATTTCCTAGTTCATAAATGGGCGGCGCAATTTTTATTCTGTAAAAGTTAGCGGTTAATTTTGGGGTAGGTCAGCAGGGTTCATGTTGAGGTAGGATTTCCCGGTGAGCCACTCCTCGTTGATTTCGCAGAGGAGAGCGGAGG
>JBIJAV010000032.1:0-35123 GCA_044345595.1 Terrimicrobiaceae bacterium | reverse complement strand
ACTTTCAACTCGGCGTCTTCGATGCGTTTGGAAATTTCCACTTCCTGCTCGCGGGTGAGCAATGGGACTTGGCCCATTTGTTTCAGATACATCCTGACCGGATCATCCAAAATATCGAGTTTGGCGTCGCTTTTTTCTTCCTTCTCTTCTTTTTCCTCTTTTTCGTCCTTATCTTCCTCTTCTTCGTCTTTTCTAACCTCTTTTACGCGATCGACATCTGAGGATTCAATGATTTCGATTTCAACACCGCGCAGTTGGCTGATGATGGCATCCAGATGCTCCGGATTGCTGACCCCTTCGGGAAGATGCTCATCCAGATCCTCGTAAGTGAGGTAGCCTTGTTCCTTGGCGAGACGAATGAGATCGCGCACCTTCTCTTGAATCATCTTGGGGATGCTCATCGGAAGCGGCTGCGCAGTTAACTCGGATTTGGAGGCCTCGTTTTTTTTCTCCTTGGTATTTTTCTTTCCGGCCTCAGGTTTTTTTTCTGGAGCTTTTGGGGGAGTGGGAAGCTTTGGAGCGGGCTTGGAAGTGGTCTTAGTCGCCTTCGCCGGGACCGGCTTGGAGGCTACTTTTGCTAGCGGTTTAGTGCTCTTTGCAGGGGCGCTCTTGGCAGGGGTTGTAGCGCGGGCGGGAGACTTTTGGTAAATTTTTTGCGCTTTGGCGGGAGCCTTTGCCGTTGGCTTCGTAGCGGCTTTTGATTTGGGGGCGATCTTCTGAGGGATCGATTTTTTGACGGTTGCCTTGGCTACTGGCTTGGGAGCGGGCTTTGGTGCCGGCTTCGCCTTTTTCGCAACAGGCTTCGGCTTTGGCTTGGAGGCCGCCACGGCATTTTTGGCGATCGGCTTTGCGGCCTTTGCCGGCGCGGGTTTGCCGGATTTGGGGTTGGACTTCGCCGCCGGTTTGGAAGGTTTGGAAACCTTCTTGGCTGCGCTGGGTTTAGCCGCCGGACGGGACGGGCTTTTTGAAGAGGTGGTTTTTGTTTTCAATCTGCTTTCCGTTAGGCCTGGAGAAAAGGCCGTCGAACATCCGCCACGCGGATCGTCAGGTCAAGGATTTGTTTTTGGAATTTTTGCCTCTCGTCCGCTGGGATCGCCGGGTTCGCGATGCGGCTCTTGAGACCTTCGATCTCACGGGTGAGTTGCTGAACGCTCAAGCCTTGGAGGATTTGCTTGGCCCGATCCAAAGGAGTGGGAGTGGGGCGGTGAATGTCCATCGCCGAAATGAGTCGTTCCTCGGCACCCGTCAACTGCGCCAGAAGTATAGGTGGCGGCGGGGCCTCATCCTCGTAGTCGGCTTGGGCCAGTTTGGTCACCAAAACCGCTCCTGGCTCGAAATCATCCAGCCGGGTTTGGGTTCTGAGCCAACTGCGGACTTCTTGGCTCGTGAGCGCGAGACGGCAGAGCATTTCCATTCCAGCGGAAAGAGTGAGTTCCTCTTCTTGTTGCGGTGCTTGGGCCTGGGTTTCATCTTGCTCGACCGATGGTGCCTTCATGGCCACCCTGATCGCGCCCTGTGGGAGTCCAAGGCGTGAAGCGGTGCGTCCCAGAATGGTCTCTCTCAAAACGGCGTCCTGCACGAGGGCCAACGGGGGGGCGATGCGACTGACGAGTCGGGATTTGCCGGCGCTGTCGTTGAGTTCACCAGAAGCAAAGGCCTCGTTCAGACTATGCTCGAAAAAGTCCGTCGCATTGTTGATAACCTCTAAAAACGCCTCCGGCCCCGAGCGGCGAATGAGCGAGTCGGGGTCCTCGCCTTGCGGGAGGGTGACGATCTTCACCAGCAGACCCTGCGAGAGCAAGGCCGGCAGGGATCGGGCGGCGGCTTTTTTGCCTGCGGCATCGGAGTCGAAGCAGAGAAGGACGGTTTCGACATAGCGCTTCAAAAGGCGCGCTTGGTCGCCTGTGAAGGCCGTTCCCTGAGGCGCGATGACATTTCGAATGCCTGCCTCGAAGGCTGAGATCAAATCGATCTGCCCCTCGCAAACGATAGCGGCGTTTTTTTCAATGAGGTCGCGTTTGGTTTTATCGAGGCCGTAGAGGACTCGGCCCTTGGTGAAAAGCGGCGTCTCCGGGGAGTTGACATACTTCGCCGCCTTGGCGTCCGCTTCCAGGATGCGTCCGCTGAAAGCGATGACTTCGCCGTAGTCGTTTCGGATCGGAAACATGACCCGGTTGCGAAATCTGCTGTAGAGCGTGCTTCCGGATCTGGGGGGCTCATCCTTCGATGAGGCCAGTCCGCTTTGGAGGATTTCCTCCTGCGTGAATCGGCGTCCGCGCAAGTGTGTGAGAAGGGCATCCCACGAGCCGGGCGCAAAGCCAAGTTGCCACGATTTAGCGATGGTTGAGTTGAGGCCCCTTGATTTGAGGTAGTCTCTCGCCTGCGATGCGTCTGGAGATTTCAGGAGCTGGTCGTGAAACCAAGTCGAGGCCTCGGTGTGCAGGGCAAGCAAACGCTGTCGGAGGCCGTGTTTTTGGTGATCCTCGGCGGTCGAGGCCTCTTCAATGATCGGAATCCCGGCGCGTTGTGCCAGACGGCGCACGGCGGATGGAAAATCGAGATGCTCGTATTCCATCACAAATCGCAGCACGCCACCTCCCGCACCGCATCCGAAGCAGTGGTAATTCTGCCGCGCGGGGTTCACATGGAAGGATGGGGACTTCTCCCTATGGAAGGGGCAGAGCGCACGGAAGCTCGTTCCCGCGCGCTTGAGCGGAAAATACGAGCTGATCAGATCAACGATGTCGTTCGCATCGCTGACGCGCTGGATTGTTTCCTCGGAGATGAGTCCCACAACCTCAAAATACCTTGCGGCGTCTCGGGGCGCGAGGGAGATTTGCGCCGCTATGAAGTGCTTTCTTTATCTCTTTGTTTGTTTCGCCGCTCTGATGCCTGCCCGTGCGGCGGAGCCTTCAATTTCCACGGGTTCTGTGGTTGTCCTTCCGATCAAGGGCATGGTAAGCGAAGCGCAGTTTTTTTTCCTTCGGAGGGCTTTGAAAAATGCCGAGGCTCTTGCGGCTTCGGCCATTGTTTTGGACATGGACACGCCCGGCGGTGATCTCAAGGCGACTGAGAAAATCGTGCAGATGTTCTCCAAGAGTCCGATTCCTGCCTACACCTATGTGAATGCCAATGCGGGATCCGCCGGTGCGCTGATCGCCCTCGGCACCAAGAAGGTTTTCATGGCTCCCGTCAGTGCGATTGGAGCCGCTGCGCCGGTGGCTGGCAGTGGGCAGGAAATTCCGGAAACCATGAATGCCAAGATCGTGTCTTATTACTCGGGATACTTCCGCAGTGTGGCCCAAAAGAACGGCTACCATCCTGAATTGGTGGATGGCTTCATGAATCTCGATAAAGAGGTGAAAGTCGGTGGCGAGGTGATCAATCCCAAGGGCGCGTTGCTCACGCTGAGCGCGCAAGAAGCCGTGCGGGACATCGGAGGAAAGCCCCTGCTCGCCTCAGGCATCGAGCCGGATGTCGCTGCGCTCGTTAAAACCTGCGGACTCTCCCCGGAGCGGATTGTGCGCTTGGAGCCATCCGGTTTTGAGAGCATTGCCCAATGGATCACCACGCTCGCCCCCTTGTTTTTGCTGGGCGGAATTATGGGGGCTTATCTGGAGTTCAAAGCTCCGGGCTTCGGCGTGGCAGGCGTCCTCTCCGGCATGAGCTTCCTGCTCTTCTTCGGGGGACATTACATCGCGGGTCTCACGGGATTGGAAATGGTCGCACTTTTTGCCATGGGAGTTGCTTGCATTTTGATTGAGGTCATTTTCTTTCCTGGAGTTTTCTTTTTGGCACTCGGTGGTGCGCTCATGGTGCTTGCGGCGGTCTTTTTTTCCATGGCGGATTTGTATCCCGCCCAGCCGCTGAACTTTTCCTTCGAGAGTCTTGAAGTGCCGATGTGGAACCTCATCATCACCTTCATCGGAAGCGTGGTCGGAGTTTCCCTGCTGGCGAGATTTCTGCCGA
Source organism: Terrimicrobiaceae bacterium (assembly GCA_044345595.1). Classification (GTDB taxonomy): domain Bacteria; phylum Verrucomicrobiota; class Verrucomicrobiia; order Chthoniobacterales; family Terrimicrobiaceae; genus UBA967. The sequence continues at coordinate 31,154 of JBIJAV010000032.1, read as the reverse complement.
ACATCCCCGTGTTTCGCAGTTTGTTTTTGTCGTCGGCTTCGCCTGCCGGGTCATCGATCGCTCCCGTTGTCACGGAGTTGGGCGCTGCCGCCAATGTGTCCGTCGGGGCTCAAGGTGTCGCACTATCCATCCTTCGCCCATCAGGACGCGGAGAAATCAACGGCGGCGTCTTTGATGTGATGACGAACGGGGAATTCCTTGAAGTTGGAACAAAAATCCAAGTCCTCGCGGTGAATGGTCAAAACATCATTGTGGGACGCCAGACCTCTTGATCCAAGCCAGCGCCGATTTTGCGGCGAGTGAGCCGGTGGCGAAGCAACCCTGCAAAAGATAACCGCCTGTAGGAGCCTCCCAGTCGATCATTTCGCCTGAGACAAAAATCCCCGGCAGTCTTCGCAACATGAGATTGGAATCAATTTCGCTCCAGCAAACCCCGCCGGCGCTGGAGATGGATTCCGCAACGGGCCGAGGGCCTCTCAGGGGAATCAGGCAGTTCTTTGCTTCGTGGGCGAGCGAGTGGACATCCGCCCATTCCTTGCGTGCCAGGAGTGCAAATGCCGCATCCCCGAGTTTCCAACGCTGGCGTGCCTCCAAGGCAAAATTCCTGCGAACGGATTCCATTTTTGAAACAAGCTGCTCGTGCGAATGGGCGGGTTTGAGGTCGATCGTGAGTGCGGGGCAGGGCATTCCTCGCAGTGTCCTGCCGAGGGCATAAACGGGCCCGCCTTCAATGCCGTAGCGCGTGATCAAAAGTTCACCGTGAAAAAGCTCGTCTCCGGCTCGCACAGTGATGTTTTTGAGAGGACTGCCTTCGGCGAGTGAAAGAAATTCCGCGCTCCAGTCGTGCTCCCAGCCACAGTTTGCTGCCACGAGCGGTTGAATGGAAACGCCAAGGCTTTCGAGAACATGCGTCCAACGACCATCTGAGCCGGTTTGCGGCCAGGAAGCCCCGCCGAGTGCGAGAATGAGCGCATCGGCGTTTCCTGTGACACCATTGGAAAAGCCAAACTCGATCCGCCCATCGTGGGTGAGGGAGGTCAGGATGTGCTTCATTTCGAAGCGAACGCCGATTGATCTGAGTTTCGACACCCAAGCTCGGAGAAGCGTGGCGGCTTTCAAATTTTTCAAATAAACCCTGCCGCTGCCTGCTTCGAAGGTTTCCGCTCCAAGTCCTCTGGCCCATTCGCGGAGTTCGACAGGCGTGAAGCCGTCGAGTATTGAAGTCCAAATCTCCTGGCTTTTCTCCATGCCGGAGTAGCGAGTTCGGAAAAGCTCCAAAGGTTCGGAGTGGGTGAGATTCATGCCGCCTTTTCCTGCCACCAGAAACTTGCGTCCGGCCGAGGGCTTTGCGTCAAAGAGTGTGACTTCGGCCCCGGCTTCCGCCGCGACCTCAGCGGCGCGCAATCCGGCTGGCCCGCCGCCTATGATGGCGATGTGTTTCACTTCGAAAATCTCGGCGTGAGAACTTTTCCTGCCAGGTTGAAAACCGCCATTTCCTCGGCGTCCTTTGCCCAGTCCAGAAATGTCGTGGTAATCAGTGTTTGGGCTCCCGATGGAAGGGCTTCAAGAAGCCTGTTGCGGCGCGCTGTGTCGAGTTCTCCAAAAATGTCGTCCAAGAGCAGAACCGGAGCCTTCGAGTGCAAGGCTTCAATGTGTCGCGCCTGGGCGATTTTGAGGGCAAGTGCGATGGTGCGCTGTTGTCCCTCCGACGCGAAGGATGACGCCTTGAGCGCATTCAGATCGATATGGATGTCATCCCTGTGCGGTCCGCAAATCGTTTGCCGCAGACGCTCCTCTTCAGGCCGTGATTCCGCCAGAGCCTGGTAAAACGGCAACTGGCATCCAGGCCGGTATTCGATTTTCAAGTCGTCTGATGAGGAGCTGATTTCCTTGCACGCCGAGGCTGCGTGAGGCTCCAGTGCTGTCGTGAGAGCGGCGCGGGCCGCCAGCAGGATGTTTCCTGCATCAATAAGTGGCTGGTCGAAGGCGGCAACCTCCCGTCGGGCGCGGCCCTCTTTCAAAAGGGAATTCCGCGAACGCAAGGCGCGTTCGTAGTCGCGAAGTGCCTTCCGGTATCCAGGGACGGCCTGTGTTCCCAGAAAATCCAGATACCTTCGCCGCACCGAACCGGAGCCTTTCACCAGATCGAGATCCGCATTCGAAAACCAAGTGATACGCGCCGTGGAAAGATAGTCTGTGGATTTTTGCTGAAGCTTGGAGTCGAGGAAAAGAGCGCGTCCCTCGGCTGTGTGCCTGTATTGCAGACGCGTGTCGCCAAAGTGCCCCTCGATCGAAAAACCATCTTCGCCGCTTTTGATGAGTTCCGTCGTCGTCGTTGTGCGCGGAGATTGGAGGCGGAGAAGGACGCACACGGCTTCCAGGATCGAAGTTTTTCCCTGTGCATTTTGACCCACGATGCATGTGCGGTGCGGGGCTGGAAAAAAATCCAGATTCTCGAAGCAGCGGAAATGGTGGAGCCGGACTTCCCTGATCACGCAAACTTCTCCATGCGGTCGCCCTCGCGCGCCCGTGCGGCTTCGAGCGCCCAGTCTGGAAAATCCGGGGAGAGAGTGGCGGTGAAATGAACGCGCTTTCCAGTGAGGGGATGCTTGAATGCCAACTTCCAGGCATGCAGGTAATGCCGTTCCACACTGCCCCTGCGGCCGTATTGAGGATCGCCGGTCACGGGATGCCCGAGGTGTTTCAAGTGAACACGAATTTGATGCGTCCTGCCCGTTCGCGGGCGGCATTCGATGAGTGATTTTCCATTGCTGTTGGCAAGCACTCGATAGTGGGTGAGGGCATCCCTCCCGCGATCGACGACCGCCATTTTCTGGCGGTGAACGGGATGACGGCCGATGGCCGCGTCGATCTTACCGTGCGGCATGCGAGGAACCCCGTCTGCAAGGGCCAGGTAGGATTTTTCAACCTCGCGGGATGCAAATTGCGCCGAGAGCGAGTTGTGCGCGGCCTCGGTTTTAGCCACCACAATGCAGCCCGATGTCTCCTTGTCCAAACGGTGGACGATCCCAGGTCGTCCCTCGCCGCCCACGATTTCCAGTCCGCCGCAATGGTGAAGCAATCCGTTTGCCAGTGTGCCTTCGCGGTTTCCTGCCCCGGGATGCACCACGAGCCCCGCAGGCTTGTTCAGCACAAGCAGCGTCTCGTCCTCAAAAATGATATCGATCGGAATATCCTGTGCAGCCAGAGGTGAGGGGACTGTCTCCTGCGGAATTTCAAAAACAACCTCATCTCCAGCGCGGAGGGGATACGAGGGCTTGGCAGCCACCTTGTTCACAAGCGCATGACCATCTCGAATGAAGGCCTGGAGCCTTGCACGGGAGAAATCCGGACATCCGGTTCCGAGGAATTTATCTAAACGCTGACCCGCCTGTTCAGGCGTAACGAGAAAGTGAAGTGGCATGCTTGTGGCCTCAAAAAATGTAAGCGAGGCTTCGCGAATTCTGGCGGTGAGGACTCCTCAACGCAAGGAGATCGGTAAGGGTGGCTGAGTTTTTAAAATGGTCGAGGGTCGTTCCTCGCCATGATTTCCCGCAGCATTTGTTCGTATTGGTCCTGTTGAACCGCGTATTGCAATTCCACCTGGGCCCCGTTGAAAACAAACAAGGCAATGAGCATCAGCATGGGATTCCCAAAAAATCCCAGCACCGCAAATCCGCACGCCAGCACCTGCCCGGTCCTGGCAGCCACTCTCGTCGCCGCGAGATGGCTGAATTTCATCGCCAACAAGGCCCGCAGCACCCGCCCGCCATCCATCGGAAACGCCGGGATCATATTGAAAACAACCAACCCGCAATTCACCACCAGCAGGTTGTGAAGCATGACGCGCAGAGTGTTGTCCGGCCCAGCCAGAATTCCTCCTGTCAGCATCAGAATTCCTGCAAGCACAATGGCAATCGCCACATTCACCGCCGGTCCCGCCACAGCAATGACGAGTTCCATCGAGGGTTTGTCGGGGATTTGATCCATCCGCGCCACTCCGCCGATAGGAAGGAGCGTGATATCCGGCGTGCGGATGCCATAGCGTCGGCCGGCCAGCGCATGGCCAAATTCATGCAGGAGCACGCAGAAAAACAGGGCCGCTATAAACGACACCTCGCCGACCGCTCCCGGCCATCCGGCGTCCCTCCAGCCAGTGTATCCAAAAAAGGCCGGAAGAAGCAGGAAAGTGAGATGAATCCTGATGTCGATGCCTGAAATTTTGGCGATGCGATACGACCATTTCATAAAAATTGATTTTCCGATGCGTGAATTCCCATAATCTCAATGACTCGGCGCTTGCGGGCGTCCATTCTTCACATCCACAATCCACCATTCTGAAAGAAAAGAAAATGTCCCTTTCCACTCCCAAAGTTCTCGTAGCCGATCCTGTGTCCCAAAGTGGAGTTGATGAACTCTCCGCCGGCGGCGCTCTCGAGGTTGTTGTCAAAACCGGTCTGCCCGAGGCTGAGATCATCAAGATCATTCCAGAGTTTTCCGCCCTCGTCGTTCGCAGCCAGACCAAAGTGACCGCCGCCGTCCTCGAAGCCGCCACAAATCTCAAAGTCGTCGGCCGTGCCGGCGTGGGCGTGGACAATGTCGATGTGGATGCCGCAACGCGTCGTGGTGTCATCGTCATGAACACTCCCGGTGGCAACACCATCTCCACCGCCGAGCATGCCTTCTCGCTCCTCGTCAGCATCGCCCGCAATATTCCTCAAGCCGACGCCAGCATGAAGGCCGGTCGTTGGGACCGAAAAAAATACGAGGGAGTCGAACTCTACAACAAAACCCTCGGCATCCTCGGCATGGGCCGTATCGGCACGGAGCTAGCCCGCCGCGCCATGGCCTTCGGAATGCGCGTTCTTGCCTACGATCCCTATCTCTCGGTCAGTCGCGCCCGCAGCCTCCAGGTTGAGCTTGTCGAGGATATCGACTCCCTTCTCCCGCAAGCCGACTTCATCAGCATGCACATGCCGCTCACGGATGAAACCCGCCACATGCTCGACGCCCGCCGTCTCGCCCTTTGCAAAAAAGGCGTCCGCATCGTGAACTGCGCCCGTGGTGGACTCGTCGCCGAAGACGCCTTGTATGATGCCCTCAAGTCCGGGTATGTGGGAGCCGCCGCGCTCGATGTTTTCGAAGTCGAGCCACCGCCTGCCGAGTTCCCGCTGCGTGAACTCTCGAATATCGTCTTCACTCCTCACCTCGGAGCCAGCACCGCCGAGGCGCAGGAAAATGTCGGCATCGAAATCGCACAGGCAATTCGCGCCGCCTTGCTCGAAGGGGAAATTCGCAATGCTGTCAACATGCCGAGCATCGACGCAAAGACAGCAGCCGTCGTGAAGCCCTACCTGACACTCGGTGACAAAATGGGCCGCTTCGTTGCCCAGCTCGCGCCGAAACGCAACGACCGCGTCGTCATCACCTACGGCGGCAAGGCTGTCGAAATGCCCACCGACGCCATCAGCCGCGCCATCCTCACTGGCTTCCTCAAACACGCCGGCGGCGAGGAAGTGAACAGCGTGAATGTCCGCAGCATGGCCTCCACCATCGGCCTCGATGTGCAGGAGGTTCGTTCCAGCGAACAAACCGATTTCAATGAATGGCTCCATGTGGCCGTTTTCAGTGGTGACAGCAAAGTCTCGCTCGGCGGCACATTCTTCGGTGCCAAAAACGATCCACGCATCGTGCGGGTAAATGGCAACCCTGTCGAAGTCACGCCTTCCGGAGTCGTCCTCATGCTCGAAAACCGCGACCGTCCCGGCATCGTGGGCCACATCGGCACGCTCCTTGGCACTGAGAAAATCAACATCGCCAGCATGAGCTTGTCGCGCACCGAGCAGGGTGGGCGCGCCTTGACTCTGTTGAACCTCGACAGCATGCCCGGAGCGGATGTCATGACCAAGCTCTCGTCCGACTCTGACATCTACAGCGCCCGAGTCATCGCTCTTTAAGTCGCTAATACGGGCGGGGGCGCCATGGAACAAACCGAGGCCATCCTCATCCGCAAGCAGGCTTGGAGCGATACGAGTCTCATCACCACATGGCTCACCAGCGGGCATGGCAAAATCACCGCCATGGCCCGCGCGGCGAGGCGGCCCTCCAGTCCGTTCGCAGGCCGCTTGGACCTTTTTCACAAGGCCGAGATCGGCTACGCTATGCCCAAACGCGGCTCTCTTCACACGCTTAGCGAAGTGAGGCTGGTGGAGGTTTTCGCCGCCACCTCCGCGTCCAATCTTTTTCTCTGCGGTTACTTCGCTGAACTCATCGACCTCGTCACGCAGCCCGGCGAGCCATTTCCTGAGATTTACGATCTCTTCTCACGCGCCACCGCGCATCTGAGCCGCTCCCCCGCCTCCATGCGGGCGCTGGAGTTTTTTGAAAGCGAACTCTGCCGCATGCTCGGCATCCACGACGCCACTACTTGTGCCAGGGCAGCGATTGAAACCTATTGCGGACGCATCCCCTCATCGCGTATGGCTGCAGTGCAATTGTTGAACCCTCGCACCACACCGTGAAACGAATTCTTCAGCAAACCCTCCGCCTCGGACTCATCGCCGCATTTTGCCTGCCGCTCACTGCTTGCCTCGGGCCGAACATCAAAGGCTACAAAACCAAGCCCTACGCAATTCGCGGCATTCGATATCACCCCATGCAGCCCCGCGATGCCATCGGTCATCGAGAGACTGGCATTGCCTCGCACTACTCCGAGCATTTCCTCATCTTCCCGGGAAAAACGGCCACCGGAGAGAAACTCTGGCCATGGACCAAAGTCGCCGCCCACAAAACCCTGCCCATCCCCTGCGTCATCCGTGTCACCAACCTCAAAAACGGCCGCTCGGTCAAAGTTCGCGTCAACGACCGAGGACCCTTCATCCGCGGCCGCATGCTCGATGTCACAAAGCCCGTCGCCGACGACCTCGGATTCACCAAACAAGGTCTCACGAATGTAAAAATCGAAGTCCTCAGCGTCGGCGATGGCCCCTATCGCATCCGCTAAAATTTCAACTCCAACCAAACCATGCCAACACCAAAAATCGCCCAAAAATCCCCCGCACCAGTCACTGTCGTCGCAGGTAAAACTTACTACTGGTGCTCCTGCGGTGAGAGCAAATCCCAACCCTTCTGTGACGGTTCACACAAAGGCACAGAGTTTTCACCCGTTCCCTACACCGCCGAAAAAGACGGCACCGTTTATTTCTGCGCCTGCAAACAAAGCGCCAACGGCGTCCTCTGCGACGGTTCGCACAAAACACTGCCCTGATTCTGCGGACGCCGCTTCGCGGCTGAAAAATGGGCCATGCGAGGACGATGGCCCTCCCAAAATCACAACCCGCGCGGCAGCGCTCAATCTGGGAGGTCAACCTTTGCCTTGCTCGCGCCCCTGCTCGCTGCGCCCTCTGGGCCATCTGCGATGTGCTTCCTCCGCCCCGCCCGGGGCTTCGGTTGGCTTGACCCAAGACTGAACCGCTCCGCCACCACACCGTCCCACTCCCATCACCACGCGCGCAGCAACACAACCCAAACAGGCGCGGTCGCTGTGGAGTTGGATGCGGGTGAGTGGGAGAAAGGCTTAGGGGGGTCGACGATGAGGGCCTGTGGAAAACAATACTTTGCATTTATCTAAACTATTTGCATAGTATGGTGGCATGATTGATCGTCCTTTCTGGTCCCACCGCATCGAATCGGCGTGGCGAGAGGCGTCGATTGTTTGGCTCAGTGGCGTCCGCCGCTCCGGCAAAACCACCCTCGCGCAATCCCTCGGGGAGCGCGAACCGCTCTTCGTGAATTGCGATATCCCCGCCATTGAGGGCATGGTGCGCGATCCTGTGCTGTTCTTTCAAAACTGCGGCTCGCGGGTCGTGGTCTTTGATGAAATCCACCAACTCCGCGACCCCGCTCGGCTCTTGAAAATAGGCGCGGATATGTTTCCGGAAATCAAAATCCTCGCCACCGGATCCTCGACGCTCGCCGCTGGGAAAAAATTCCGCGACACCCTTGCCGGTCGCAAGCGCACCGTCCACTTCTTGCCCATCCTTCTGGAGGAACTGGCCGCTTTCGGAACCACACTCGAGCGTCGGTTGTTTCACGGCGGATTGCCCCAGGCGCTTTTGGCCGAATCGAAAAGCCCGGCATTCTATCGCGAGTGGATGGACTCCTTTTTCGCCCGCGACATCCAGCGACTTTTCGGTTTTCGCGATATCAACCGCTTCACCGCCTTCCTCGAATATGTGTTGCGGCAAAGCGGCGGCCAGTTCGATGTCTCCAAAGCCGCCTCGGAACTTGGCATCGCCCGGGCCACTGTGGAAAGCCATTTGCGCGCCCTCGAGACCACCCATGCCGCCACCTGCGTGCGGCCCTTCCACCGCAGTTCCAGCACGGAGCTCGTCAAGCAACCCAAGGTCTATGGATTCGACACCGGCTTCGTGTCTTTCGTGCGGGGTTGGAATCCCCTCCGCCCCGACGACCTCGGCGATCTCTGGGAGCATGTGGTTCTCGAAACGATCCAAGCCCGCCTGCCCGACACGCCACCTCTCTACTGGCGGGACAAACGCGGTCGCGAAATTGATTTCGTCATCCCCCGCAACCGGGACACCGTCGATGCCATCGAGTGCAAATGGAATCCCGACGCATTCGATGCCGATTCGCTGGCCGCCTTCCGCGCCATCCACCCGCAGGGTCAGAACTATCTCGTCTGTCCCGGCACCGCCCCCCCGCATGTCCGCTCGATAAAAGGCTTCAAAATCCAAGTCGTCGATCCCACAGGAGTCCCAGTTTCCTGATACCGACACACCAATCCGCTCCTCAAACGAAGCGGGAGGCATCGACCACGAATGTCTATGGCGTGGCAACCTCAGCCTTGGTTGAAGACTGGCGACAGGCTTCGGCTAAGATCGAAACGGGATGCCGCACCTTCACGGTGGAACCTGCCGCCTCGAGACCTCGCTGGATTTGAAGGTGGCAACCGGGATTTGCGACGGCCACGCAGTCGGCTTTTGTGGAGAGGATTTTTTCGACTTTGCGACGGCCGAGTCGTTCGGCTTCTTCGGGATGCGTGATGCTGTAAATGCCCGCGCTGCCGCAGCAGAGCGAGGCCTCGGGCAGGTTCACGAGGTTGCCGTCGAGGAGGGACTGCAAAAGCGCGCGGGGTTGCGCTGAAACTTTCTGGCCGTGGCAAAGATGGCAGGAGTCGTGGTAGGTCGTGCGCTCGGGGTGCGATGAGGTGGGCGGCTTGAAATCGATTTCGACAAGCCATTCATGCACATCGCGGATTTTTGAATCCCAGAGTTCCGCTTTTTTCCGCAACTCCGAATCGTCGGAAAACAGACCGCTGAAGTGCCGTAGGTGGCTGCCGCATCCGCCGGCATTGCTGATGATGGCATCGACTTGTTCCAGCGGGAAAAGATCCATCAAGCGGCGGGCGATACGGCGGGCGGATTCCAAATCGCCATTGTGGGCATGGAGTGATCCGCAACATCCTTGCTCGCGGGGAGTCATGACTTCGCAACCTGCGGCCAGCAGGACATCGACCGTGTCGCGGTTGATGTCCGCAAAGGCGATGTCCTGAATGCAGCCTGTGAGCATCCCGACCTTGCGGTGCGGGGTGGATGGCGATTCCTTGGGTTCGATCAGCTGATCGGAGAACTTTTGCGAGATGCGTGGGGTTTGTGGCTCGAGTGCGGCGAGCTTCGGATGCAGTAGGCGAAGCACTCCGAGTTTGCGGAAGAGAACATCGAGTCGTGTGACTTGTGAGAATCGGATCAGGCGGGCGACCAGATGGAGTTGCCAAGGATGGGAAAAAATCTGCCGCAGCGTGAGCCAGCGCCAGAATTTGCGCTCGGGGTGATCGAGTGCGCCGGAGGCTTCGATATCGGCGCGGGCGGCTTCAAACATTGGGCCGTATTGAACCCCAGCGGGACAGGCGCTGACGCAGGCGAGGCAACCGAGGCACTGATACATTTCGTCTCCGAAGTCATGGGCCACCGGTAATTCCCCGCTGTGCACCGCGCGGATGAGCGAGATTCTCCCGCGTGGGCTGTGGCGCTCCATGCCTGTTTCCATGTAGGTCGGGCAGGTCGGCAGGCAGAGTCCGCAATGCATACATTGCTGGAGCAGGTCGTCATCGAGTTGCTTGAGATGGGCTGACATTATTTCGCGGAAGAAAAAATCTTCCCGGGGTTGAGGATTCCCTGCGGATCCATTGCCTGTTTGAGGGTTTGATGCAGGGCAATGCTGGAGTCGCTGAACTGGAGTTTCATCTCAGCTTTCTTCGCCAAGCCGACACCGTGTTCGCCAGTGATGGTGCCGCCGAGTTCCACCGCCTTGGCAAAAATTTCGTGCATGGCAGCGTGGACGCGTTTGATCTCCTCTTCATTTCGCTCATCGGTGAGGATGGTCGGGTGGAGGTTGCCGTCACCCATGTGGCCGAAATTGGCGATCACCAGATTGTGACGGCGGGCAATGTCCTCGACCGAGCGCACCATCGCGGCCAAGGCGCTGCGCGGGACGGTAACATCCTCGAGCACGGTGGTTGGTTTGATCCGCGCCAAAGCTGAAAAGGCCGATCGGCGCGCGGTTGCGAGGCGGACGGCCTCCTGTTCGTCGGCCGCCGCGACCACATTGAGCGCGGAATGGCGTCGGGCGATCTCTGACATCAGGCGCGCTTCCTCATCGACCACTGAAGCGGGTCCATCGGTTTCCATGAGCAGCAAGGCTCCGGCATCCGTCGGCAGGCCAATGTGGGCGAAGTCCTCCACGCAACGCATGGTGGTTTGGTCGAGGAACTCCAGCGTGCAGGGAATGATCTTCGCCGCGATGATATCAGTCACCGTTTCCGCCGCGTCCTCGATGCGGTTGAACGAGGCGAGTAGCGTGCGGCGCGCGGCGGGTTTCGGGATCAGGCGCAACAGCACCTTGGTAATGATACCCAGAGTGCCTTCCGATCCGATGAAGAGATCCTTCAGCGAATATCCCGCGACATCCTTCACACACTTGTTACCCATCCAGACGACTTCGCCGCTTGCCAGCACGACTTCGAGGCCCATCACATAGTTACGCGTCACCCCATATTTCAAACCGCGCAGGCCGCCCGAGTTGTTGGCGATATTTCCGCCGATGGTCGAAATTTTTAAAGAACTGGGATCCGGCGGATAAAAAAGGCCAGCCGCCTCGGCTGCATCGGCGATCGATTGCGTGATGCAACCGGTATCGCAGAGCAGGGTCAGGTTGCCCGCGTCGAGTTCGTGGATTTTGTTAAGTTTGAGCAGGCAGAGCACCACGCAGCCTTTTGACGGAACGCTGCCGCCGCTCAATCCGCTGCCACTCCCGCGTGTGACGAGTGGCGTGCTGGTGCGTGAGGCCCAGCGGACCAAGGCGACGACTTGTTCGGTCGAGTCGGGAAAGACCACCACCTCGGGAACCTCGCGCAGCATCGCCGTTCCGTCGCAGGCATAGGGGATGGTATCCACCTTTTCCGTGACGATCTGATCGGGGCGCAGGATGTCGCGCAGGGAATCGATGGGCGATGGAGTTTGGCTCATGGTATTCTTTGAGTAGAAACGAACTGAACCGGCAGGGTCAAGCCACTGCCGGTTCGTGCGTTTTTTAGAGGAGTGACCTCAGACTTTCTCGAGGATGACTGGATTGGTGAGTTTGCCGATGCCGTCGATCTCGATGGTGACTTGATCGCCTGCCTTGAGCCAGCGTGGTGGCTTGGCCGCCATTCCAACCCCGTGCGGTGTTCCGGTGAGGATCACCGTTCCGGGCGGCAGGGTGTTGCTCGCGCTGAGAAACTCGATGATCTGCGCCACGCTGAAAATCATGTCGTTGGTGTTCCAGTCCTGGACGGTTTCGCCGTTGAGGATGGTGCGGATGCCGAGCGTTTGGGGATCGGTGATTTCGTCGGTGGTTACGAGGCAGGGACCGAGCGGTGAGAAGGTGTCGAAGGTCTTGCCCTTGCACCATTGTCCACCGCCCCACTTGAGTTGCCAGTCACGGGCGGAGACATCGTTCGCGCAGGTGTAGCCGAGCACATACGAGAGGGCTTCGGCAGCGCTCACATTTTTACAGGCTTTGCCGATGACAACTGCGAGTTCGCACTCGTAGTCCACTTCCTGGCTGGCGGCGCGCACGGGAATCTCAATCGGGTCGCCGGGGTTCTGCACGGTGTTGATGCCCTTGGTGAAAAGAACGGGTCGCTCGGGTGCTTTCATGCCAGATTCCTCGGCATGGTGGCGGTAGTTGAGCCCGATGCAGAGAATCTGGCTGGGCTCGAATGGCGCGAGCAGCTTGGCGATTTGTGCCGGTTCGGTGGTTTCTTGGAGTCCGGTATAGAGGCCTCCGGTGCAGCGCACGGCAGAGTTGTCGGATTTTTGTGAGCCGAAGTGAACGGCTCCCTGCGGGTCTTGGTATCGTATGATGTGCATGGTGTTTGGTGTTTGTGAAATCAGTAGGTGGCGCGGCCTCCGGTGAGGTCGAAGGTGAATCCTGTGGTGAACGAGGCTTCGGGTGAAACGATGAATTCCACCATGGCCGCAACCTCGTCCTTGGTTCCGCACCGCTTCATCGGGATTTTGTCGGTCATGTATTTTATCTGTTCCTCAGGCATGGTCGTATGGAGTTCGGTGAAGATCACGGCCGGGGCGATTGCATTTACTGTGATGCCCGTGCCGGCGTATTCCTTGCCTTGGACCTTGGTCATTCCGATCACGGCCGCTTTCGAGGTCGAGTAGGCGAGCATTCCGGCGTTGCCTTCCTTGCCGGCGATCGAGGCGAAGTGGAGGATGCGGCCGAAGCCTTGCGACAGCATGTGCGGGAGCACGGTGCGCGAGGTGTTGAGGCAACCGTTGACATTCACGCGCATGACGCGGTCGAAGTCGGCGGGATCGACCTCATGGCTTTTGAGATTTGTTTGGCCGGTGATGCCGGCGCAGTTGATGAGAATGTCGATGCGTCCGGTTTGGGCCATGATGGCAGCGATCGCCTGCTCGACGGCTTGTTGGTTGCCGACATCGGCGACGAGTCCGAGTGCGCCGTTGCCGAGGGTCTCACTGGCCTTGTCGAGTTTGCCCGCGTTCATGTCGAGCAGCGCGACGCGCACTCCGCGCGAATTCAGTCGTTGGGCCACGGCGAAGCCGAGACCATCTGCGCCGCCTGTGATAACGGCGGTGCGGTCTTTCCATTGGGATGAGGTGTTGGTTGTGTTCATTGATTGGTTTTTTTGGATGTTGCGGCCAGCGCTTGGCTGCCCGTTTTGATTTCGAATTCACGAAGAATGCCCGCATTGTGTTGGCCGATGGCGGGAGCGCCTATGGGTGATTTGAAGATTTCCCCGTCGATGCGAATGGGGCAACGAAGGGTGGCAAGGGGTGTTCCTTGCGGGCATTTGACCACTTGTTCCATGTCGAGTTCCTGATAGCCATCGGTCGTGCGAAGTTTTTCCCAAGACATCACCTCCGCACACCAGATGTCTGCAGGTTCGAGTATGCCAAGCCAGTGGGCGGTGGAATGTTTGCACAAATGACCTCGCAGGATGGCTTTGATTTCCTCGCGGCGGTCGAACCAGCTCTGCGGGTCTTTGAATTCCAGCAGCGCTGGGCAATCGAGAAGTTTGCCAAGGCGTGGCACCGCGCCCATGGCCAAAGCAAGATGCCCATCTTGGGTGGCATAGAGGCCGTAGGGAGCGCCAAGGTAGGAGTGCGCGTTGTTTTGATCGCTTCTGCGAGGGAGTTTCCCGCCGTCATTGAGGTGGGTGGTGATGACCTCGAATTGCAGGTCGAGGATGGATTCCATGAGGCTTACTTCAACGCGACCACCTTGCCCGGTGATGCCTCTGCGCACCAAGCACGCCAGTATGCCTTGGACCAGATGGGCGCTTGCCGTCAGATCTGCGACAGCCAAGCCCATAGGCACGGGGCCATCATCGGCGTTGCCGCTCAACCACGAAATGCCGGACATCGATTGCGCGAGCAGGTCCTGACCGGGCTTGCCGATCCATGGGCCGGTGGTTCCGTATCCCGTGACCGAACCGTAAACCAGACGGGGGTTGATTTTGCGCACCACATCCCAATCAAGTCCAAGTTTCTTCATCACTCCCGGACGGAAGTTTTCAATCAGGACATCCGCATGTGCGATCAACTCGCATACCGTTGCCAGGTCGTCCGGATTTTTCAAATCAGCCGCAAAGCCCTCTTTGTTGCGGTTGATGGAATGAAACAGTGTGCTCTCTCCTTCGATTCCGAGATTGGAAATGTAAAGCTGGCGGCATATGTCGCCGCCTTGCGGGCGTTCTATTTTAATGACGCGGGCCCCGAGGTCGGCAAGGCGCATGGCTGCCGAAGGACCTGCGAGAAACTGGGAAAAATCGAGAACGAGGAGGTCGGCGAGCGGTCTCATTTTGCAATCCTCCAGAGTTTCAAGATTTCGCGTGCGGCTTCGGAGATCTTTCGTTTGCCGGTCATCGCGTCATGAGCCACAGGGGTTGCGGTGTCCTGAAACATCATGTAGCCGGTGGCTTTCGGTCTGCAAATGGCTTGGTCGAGCGTTTCAAGAGTGTCCGCAAAAAACCCGTTGCTCGCCGCGTTGACTGCGGCATCGGTCCATGCCGAGCGATGGCCGGGTTGGCCGCCGGATTCGAAATAAACACCCCGTTGCACCCATGGTGTGGCTGTGAACTCCGCATAATCCATGGCCGCGCGCGTGTGCTTGGATTTTGCGGAGACAGCCACTCCTGCTCCTCCGAGTGTTGAGCGCAGGCGTTTGCCTGCAAAGGTCACCAAGCCGCCGGCCTTGAGCGCATGCCGGACATAGCCGGGGCGCGAGTAGTTGGAGTAGCCGTAAGCGAAGGGGCAGAACGCGGCGTGCTGATCGTCGTCGACGGAGGACATCCATTCCCCGGTGCGGATCGGATTGCGCTCGAGGCACGCGGGATCGCACAGGGTGATGAGACGCCGCAGTTCCTCAAGAGCACTCTCAAGAACAGCGAGGGGAGCCATTTCACCATCGGGGCCGAAGGGTGTATGGCCAAGTGCGTCGCAAAACATGTAACTGTGCATAAGCACATCGATGGGGAATGCCGCGACCGTCACAAATCCATTGCGTGCCATATCCAGCACATCTTCCCATGTTTGCGGAAGCTGCAGGCCGTGGCGCTCCATCAAGTCGGGCCGCCATGTGGAGATCGGAGTTGCCGCATCGGTCGCAAGCGTCCATTGCTTGCCGCCAAAGCAATAACTCTCATGCGAAAACCCGACGGAATTGGCCGCCTGCTCCGCAAGAAAATCCGCCGACACCCAGTCCTCGAATGGTAGAATCAAGCCTTCCGTAGCGGCAAGCGCCGTGTGCGGGTGGTCCATCACGATGAGGTCGAATTGCTCGGCAAGTTGCTCCATGGGTGCGTCTGCAAATGCCTGCAGCGAACGCTTTTCCCAAGAAATGGTAATGTCGGGATTTTGTTCTTCGAATCTTTGGGCCGTGGCAACAACCGGCAGAAAACCACGAGTGTGATTCCAAGCGATGCCTTTGAGATGAGTCATGTTTGGGGTGTTGAAGTTAAAGTCTGTGTGTGGACGGTTTGAAAACGGCTTAGTTTGCCACTTTTGATTCGCAAAAGTTACCTTGTGCCTTGATGAGTGCCTCCTCGGCATCGAGGATTTTATCAATCATTGCTTGCCGGTCTGGACCGGTGGCGGACTCAAGGAAGCGCAGGCCGAGCGGATCGATTTCCTCCCGGATCATGCGCAGTGATTCTTCATCCGGTTCCTCGGTGAGAGGGATGTCTCCCTCGCAATCGACTGCGAAGCCGGTGGCCTCTTTAACTTCGGCAAGAGTGACGCCGGGGTGGAGAGAAACGATTTTGAACGCGCGCGTGTCGTGGTCCACTTTGAAGACCGCGAGATTCGTGACGAGTTTCACCTCGCCCGGTTGCAAACCGGCCGCCTCACGTTCCTGGGCCGTGAGAAGATGGCGGGCCACGCCGGCGAAATCGACTTGCTCGACAAGGTTGCGGGTTGAGTGTCGCGGCAGGTAAAAATAGAGATTGTCCGAGAGGTCTGCCACTTCAGCCATGCCGCCCTGACCGGGCAAACGGAGCATGCCCTTGGAGGTCCGGATTTCGATCGTGTTGCTGCGGCCGAAGCGGTCGATCTGTGCCGAGCTGACGACCTCGTTTGAAATGTATCCCGGCAGGTAGTAGCGATACCATGCGTGATCGCCTCCGCACCAGTGCAGGGCGGTTTGAACATCCATCGCCTCGGCGAGTGACATCAGCGCCGGGCGTGTCGCGGGATCGACGCAACCGGCATTGGCGGCGAGGATCAGTAGACGCGGGGCATGGGTGCGCTTTGCCAGAAGGTAGGCGGCGAACGCTAATGGTGAGACCGCGCCGACCGACAGGATCGAGTCGTTGTCAAACTGACGGCTCAGCCAATAAATCATGCGCTCCATCGTGTCTGCAGGTCCGGTGATCGGCGCTGACTTGCGGTGGGTCTGCAATTCGGAAGATGTCACTTTTGATGGTTCGATTCCGTCTCCGGCTTCCAGCAGTTTCATGCGTTCGGGTGCGGGTGCGGTCGCGACGAACGGAACAGTGACGGCCCGTTTCCCGATTTCACGGTAGTCTGCAAGATAATAGCCGGGCGAGCTGGAGGGATAGGCGCCGCCCTTGGCAACGGCGATGGCAGAGACCAGTTTTCTCGGCCAGATGAACGATCCTTTGCGATGGCCGAGCTGACCTGCAGGAACAATTTCCTCGACCGTGAAAAGCGTGCGCCGTGCGGCGCCAAGCAGCGACTCATCGAGATGCTGCGGCCCGAGGATTTCCACATTGCCTTCGGTGTCTGCACGCGAGGCATGCATCAGACAAACATCGAGTGGCAATGCTCGCACTGCCTTGAGGGATTCGCCCGTCCACGCATCGTTGAAGTCGCGCACGGAGCCCGACTTTTGATAAATTTGCGACGCAGGTGCGGGACGCAAGGGCCATGAGGGGAGGTGCGATTGTGCCGCGCGCAGTGCGGTGATCAGGCTGATTGCAGTCCAGTCTTCTGCTTCCACCGTGCCTTGCTCGAGGCTTTTGCGGAATAGCGGCGCGAGGCCGAAGATGTCCAGGCTGGAAAAACAGAAAATGATTTTGCGCAGCGAGCCTGCTGCCAAAAACATTTCGAGCGGGATGCCGCCGCTCCAAGAGACATATTCGAGGCCGGTGGTTTTGCGCTCGGTGATCTCGCGGACCAGAGCGATTGGTAGGCGGCTGAAAAGTGCGCCTCCCACGCCAACACGGTCACCGTCGGACACCATTGCGGCAAGTTCCGGAAGCGATACAAACTGGGTCTGCACATGAGTGATCGGTTTCATGGGATGGCTCCTTCCTGGCGAAGGGTTGCGATTTCCTCATCGGAGAATCCGGCGAATTCGCGGAGCACCTCCTCGGTATGTTCGCCCAACCTCGGCGGGGGGCGATGAATGCCGCCCGGGGTGTCGGAAAATTTCACCGGCACGCCAACCACCTTGACAGTTCCCGCTACGGGATCCTCGAAGGATTCGAGGATCTTGTTTACTGCGATTTGCGGGTCGTCCATCAGATCGCCGAACGAATTGACCGGTGCGCACCAAACATCCTCGGCGAGGAGAATCTCCATCCATTCTTGGGTGGTTTTGGTGGCAAAATGTTTCGAGAGGTCGTCGTGGATTTTGTCGCGGCCTTCCATGACATTGCTCGAGCTGACCTCCTCGTAGCCGGGCGTGCCGCTGAGTCTTGCGACCTTGTTGAGGGGGTTCATGCCCAGCGCGATGAAACCGTTGCTTGTCGGGTAGATGCCATAGGGTGCGCCCAGATAAGCCGAGGCGATGGCACTGCGCGGGCGTTGGGGCAGGCCGCCGCCATTCATGTAGGTATTGAGCTCTTGGCTGATCATCGCGAGCATGGAGTTCCAAAGATTCAGATCGACCCGCTGGCCCTTGCCGGTGCGCTCGCGCCCGATCAGAGCGGCAAGGATTCCGTAAACAATGTGGATGCCGGTTGAGAAGTCCGCCACACCGAAGGGTGCCGGATAAGGGCCCTGACCCTCGCCGGCCGTCAGATGCGGCACGCCGCTCATGGCCTGGATCAACAAATCCTGACCGGGGCGTGAGACATAGGGGCCTTCATGCCCAAGCCCGCAACTGGCGCAATAAATGATCGCCGGGTTCACCTGGCTGAGCGCGTCATAGCCGATCCCAAGGCGATCCATCACGCCCGGGCGAAAATTTTCGACGACCACATCGACCTTGCCGACAAGGTTTCGCACGACGGCTTTGGCACTCTCTTTTTTGAGGTCGAGCACGATGCTGCGCTTGTTGCGGTTGAAGCTGAGAAACGAGATGCTTTCGCCGTTCACATAAAGGTTGTTGAGCGCGAAGGAGCGCGACCAGTCGCCTTTGGCGGGTTCGACCTTGATGATATCGGCGCCAAGATCGCCGAGGATCTGCGTCGCGAACGGACCTTGTGCCAACTGGCAAAAGTCGAGGATTTTGACCCCCTCCAAGGGACCTTTGGATTTGCTATTCGTGTTCATGGAATTTGTGGTGAGTGATCAGACGAGGCGGCACAGCATTCCGCCGTCTGCGGGAATCTGGGCACCGGTGATGTAAGAAGAAGCATCGGAGACGAGAAAGGCGACGAGTTGTCCGATCTCATCGGGATCGCCGACGCGGCCGAGTGGAATCATATGCATGAATGAGGCATTGAGTTCCTCTTGATTGCCGGCGGTGAAGAGTTCGGCGGCATGGCTGAGCATTTCGCTGCTGACCGCTCCGGTTTGCACCGAGTTGATGCGGATGCCCATGGGGCCGAGTTCGGTGGCCAGCTGAATGACCATCGCGTCGATCCCTCCTTTGGATGCGGAGTAAGCCGCGTGCATCGGATTCGAGGCGGCCGCGCGCACGGAGGAGTTCACCACGATGGATCCGCCCCCTTGCTTGGCCATGTGCCGCGCCGCGGCGCGTATCACACGAAAAACGCCGCTGAGGTTCACATCAATCGTGCGGTCCCATGTTTCATCGCTCATCGTGAGAAAGTCTTCGAAAATCACCATGCCCGCATTGGCGAAAACTCCGTCCAAGCGTCCGAAGTGTCTGACGGTTTCATCCACCGCATGGTTGACCTGCCCGACATCGGCCACATCGCAGGCGATTTGCAAAACGCCCTCGGGCATGTCTGCGATGATTCTTCGGTTGGCCACCGCCACCGATGCGCCTGCCGCGAGAAGCACATCCACGGTGCCGCGGCCGATGCCGGAGGATCCGCCAGTGATCAGAATAGTTTTGTTTTTCAATGAGATGGGAGTTTTCATGGTAGTTGGGGGTGATGGTTATTGTGGTTGTTGCGATGCGAGAAGTTGCCCGGCGACTGCCAGTTTCATTTTGGAAATGTGCCAGCCACTGAGGTTGGCAATGTAGAGGGTTTTGCGTCCTGCTCCGCCAAAGGCGATGTTGGTGGCGCGGTTGATGACGATGCTGGTGGGATCAACGGCGAGGAGTGACTTCTTGCCCTTTGGCGACACGCACCAGATGCGGTTGTCGCCATAGCATGAGACATACAGAAATCCTTTCGAGTCAAAGGCCAGTCCATCCGGCACATGCGCGACATCCTCAACGAAAATGCTCGGGCGGCCGGCTTTTCCGTTGGCGAGAATCGGCGCGCGCAGAACATTTTCCTTGGTGCTTTGCACGATGTAGAGCGCCGACTCGGCGGCATTGAGCGCGAGGCCGTTGGCGAAGTGGATGTTCTTAAGCCATGTCTCGCCACGGCCATCGGGAGTGAAGCGGTGGACCATGCCGTCGCGTTTGCCCCAGGTGCCGCTCTCCGAAACATAGAGAACGCCCGCGCGATCGAATACCGGGAAATTCACATTGGTTAGCGTGCGTCCGGCGATCTTCTCGGCAAAGACTGAGAGCTTTCCGGTCGATGGTTCATAACGCCACAGCTTGCCGCCACCCATGTCGCAGACCAGCAGCCAGCCTTCGGGGCTGAACGCGAGACCGAGATTGAAGCCGCCGGTGTTGGCCACGCATTCCACCTTCTTGCCATCGGAGGAAATGCGATAGATCTGGCCGGCCTCGCCGCCGGCCCAGAGATTGCCCTCGCGGTCGAAGGCAAGGCCCTCCGGATGATCGAGTCCGGAGGCGAATTGCGTGACTTTGATTTTCTTCATGGGTTTGTTTGTTGGGTGATTACCAATCCAGCACCGCGCCACCGTGGGCGAGTGGCCTTGAGTGTCTCCTTTTATGGGCGAAGGGATGGCTTGTCCTCCAAGGCTTTCACAATTGAGGCGGTAGTGGCTTCGGCAAGGATTCGGTAAGCAGGCGGAGTCCAATGGGCAATGTCGCCGCGGGCCAACTCGAGTTTGTCTGGCACCAAAAGCGAGTAGAAATCGTTCATAGGCACATTCATTTCGGTCATGACATTCGTAGCCATACGGTTGTGTTCTATGATGATGGGGTTGAGTGTTGGATCGAGCCGTGTCGGCTTACCCTCGAGCATGATGGGCGTGCTGCTCGCCCAAATAATCGCAACGTTTGGCAGCTTCTTGCGAATCACCTCGACAAATGCCTTCGTCAACGGTTCAAAGGTTCCCTCTTTGATGCGGCCTGGAGGCCAGCCGTGCAGTCCTATGTTGAAATGCACAACATCGTAGGGCCCGGTATTCAGCGCCGCACCCAGCAGTTCGTTATACTTCTCGGATTGGTAATACGGGTTAATCCAGACATCCACATCTGCCCTGCCCTCCAAGGCGGTCACCACATCGGCATGATACCCAGTGAGGATGGAGTCGCCGATCAGCAGAACTCGGGGTCGGCTTGGATCAGTGATGGTCGCCCGCTTCAGCCCCCAGCCGGTGCT
This sequence comes from Terrimicrobiaceae bacterium, assembly GCA_044345595.1. Taxonomy (GTDB): domain Bacteria; phylum Verrucomicrobiota; class Verrucomicrobiia; order Chthoniobacterales; family Terrimicrobiaceae; genus UBA967. The sequence continues at coordinate 10,273 of JBIJAV010000032.1, read as the reverse complement.
GTCGGGGTGCAGGCGCGGATCGGTTTCTTCCGCGTGGAGTTTGGTTTTCATGTGGGTGATTTGTTTGCCGGGTGATTACCAATCAAGGACGGCGCCATCGTGGGCGAGGGTTCCGACGGTTTGCATGATTTCCTGCTGGAACGGATGTTTCGCGGCGGCGACTTCATCGACTTCGATTCCCAATCCCGGTGCCTCGCAGGGCAGCCAGTAACCATTTTCGGTTTTGAGTTGGGATTGCACGACCTCCCAGCGCCAGGGGACATCCTCGAGCATGTCTTCCTGGATGAGGAAATTCGGCGTGCTCAGCGCGAAGTGCAATGCGGCTGCGTTGGCTACCGGTCCGAGCGGGTTGTGCGGTGCGACGCCCATGTAGTGGGTCTCGGCATGGGCCGCGATTTTCTTCGCTTCGCTCAGGCCGCCGCAGTGGCAGAGGTCGGGCTGGATCACATGCACGGCGTTCTTTTCGATGATTTCGCGGAAGCCGTGCCGTGAGGAACGGCGTTCGCCAGTGGCCAGCGGGATGAATGTTTTTTCCTTCACCGAGAGCAGCGCGTCGATGTTTTCCGCAGGCACGACTTCCTCGCAGAAATAGGGGCGGAATTCCTCGATGGCTTTCAACAGATAAACGGCAGAGCCGGGTGAGGTGCGGCCGTGGAAATCAATCATCAGGTCAATCTCGTCGCCAATGGCGGCGCGGAGTTGACCAACCATGCCCGCGAATTTCTTCACCGCCGGGATGTTGGTGAGCGCCTCGGAGAAAGGCACGAAGACCACTTTGACGGCCGTGTATCCTTTTGCGATCGATTGGTGCGCGAGGTCGATCGCCACTTCGGCGCTGAAGGTTTCATAGACCGAACCGGTGTTGCCCCCGCCGAGGTGGGTATACATGCGCACTCGGTCGCGGACCCGGCCGCCAAGTAATTTGTAAACGGGCACATCGAGCGATTTTCCGAGGATGTCCCAAAGTGCCATTTCGATTCCCGAGATCGCGCTCATGCCGATGAGGCCGATTTCATATCGCCAGAAAGAATGGCGGAGCATGACCTGGCAGAGGTGCTCGATGCGTTCCGGATCTTGGCCGATCAGAAGGACCGAGAGATCCTCGACGCATCCGACGACCGCGCGCGTCTTCCATTCGATCGACGCCTCGCCCCAGCCGACGAGGCCCGGTTGGTCGGTTTCGATTTTGACGAACACCCAGTTCCGCATTTTTGCGTTAACGACGACAGTTTTGACGGCTGTTATTTTCATATTGATGTGACTTCGCTGAGATAGTTTTCCATGTTTGACCAAGTGATTTGAACGGCGGCCGGTCCTTGGGGATGCACGCCGTCCCTGATGTTGTTTTTGAGGTAGCCGGGTTCGCGGAGTTCGCGTGCGATCCATTCCGAGTAATGGTCGATAAAATCGAGCTGATGGCGCTGGGCTGCCTCGGCATAGAGTTGGTAGAATGCAGGCAGGAGATTGTGTTCGCCGGGGGCAACCGGCTCGAGCGCGTCCTCGATTTTTGGATTCATGCTCATCAGGGCGATTCCGGTGTCGGGTGCGGTTGTCTGGATTCGACGGATGAGTTCCTCGATCTGTCCCTCGACCTGCCTGAGCGTGCAGCCGTAGGGCGTGTAGGAATCGTTCATCCCGAATTCGATGAAAACGAAATCCGGTTGCTTGGAGAGGATGCGTTTGTCGAGGTTTTCCAAACCCCACTGCGAGTTTTTTCCGCTCTCGGCACTGTTGATGATCCTGAGCCGGTCACCGAAGCGTTCGCTGGCCCAACTGCGGAACTCAAGCACCCATGCTCCCGATGCGTCCGGTTTCTCGGCAATGGTCAGGCTTGTGCCGTAAAGTGCGATGGTTCGCGATTCGCCTTTTCGCAAAGCGTCCCAAATCGGATAATTGGATCTAATGGTGAAGGACACGGGAAATTCTCGGTTTAATGCATGAGCCGGGTCGTCAGACCGCAATCCACAACCAGATTGGTGCCGGTGATAGCGTGGGCGAGGGGACTTGCGAGAAAGGCGACCACATTGCCGATGTCCTCACCGGAGGCGATGCGGTTGAGCGGGTGGAGTGCGTTGACGCGTGCCATTGTGGCCTCCGGGTCTGGCGTCGAGGCGAGCCAATCGTCGAGCATCGGCGTCTCGGTAAAGCCGGGGCTGATGGTGTTGACGCGGATGCCGTAGGCACCGAGTTCTTGAGCCATCGAGCGCGTCATTGCCACGACCGCGCCCTTGGCACCTGCATAGGCGGTGATGCCGGCAATCGTCTGTGTGGCATGCACACTGGCGATGTGGATGATCGACGAGTCGGCCGCTTTCTTGAGCAAAGGCAGCATGGCTTGGCTGATGGCAAAGAGTCCGCGTTGATCGACAGCGATGATTTTGTCGAACTCCTCCATGGTTGTGTCTTCCAATCCCTTGAAAAGATTGACGCCCGCGTTGTTGACGAGGAGGTCGAGGCTTCCGGATTCGGACGCGATGCGGTCGCGCATTTTTTGGATGTCAGCCGCCGATGCTATATCGCCTTGGAGGTAGCGCGCCTTGAGCCCGGCTGCTTCAAGATTTGCGAGTGCCTGCAGGCCTTCTTTTTCATTGCGACTATTGAGGTAAACGGTGGCGCCGCAGCGGGCGAGGACCTCGGCGCAGGAGTAGCCGATGCCTTTGCTTGATCCGGTGACGAGTGCCGTCTTGAGGGAGTAGTCGATGTTCATGATGGGTTGTGTTTTGTGGGTTTGATGAGTTTACCAATCGCCGACCGAGCCGTCGTTGCGCCAGCTTTCGGGGATCCAATCGGTGAAGGGATTTTTGCGGAGAAATTCTTCGTCGAGTTCCACTCCGATGCCGGGACCGGTCGGTGCCGAAGCACAACCGTCCGCGCCGACGGCTGGGACGATCGAGCAATACTTGCGCATGAAGTCGTGGTGCTCATGGCGGTGTTCCAGCGCGGTGGTGTTGGGCATGTGCATTGCGAGGTGCAGGCTGGTGGCTCCTTGCAGCGCGCTGTTGGGGTTGTGCGGATTGAGGGTGATGCCAAAGGTCTCTGCGAGCGATCCGATGCGCACCATTTCCGAAATGCCGCCCGCGTTGGAAACATCCGGCTGGATGATGTCGGCGAGCTTTTGTTCGCAAATGTTGCGAAAGCCCCAACGGGTGAAGAGCCGTTCGCCGGTGGCCAGCGGTGTTTTGTAGTGAGCTCGCAGCAAGGCCAGATCCTGCGTGATTTCCGGCAAGAGCGGTTCCTCGATCCACATGGGTCGCGTCGGGCGGACGGCTTCCTCGACCTGGATGGCAAAGGCTGCCGAGCAGCGCCCGTGGAAATCCAGCGCGAAGTCACCTTCCTCGCCCATCACTTCGCGCACCGCTTCGCAGCATGCCACGATCCCGCGCATCGTTGAGCTCGCCTCAATGGCGTGAATCGCGGGCAGCGGGTAAATTTTTACCAAGCGGTAGCCCAGCGCCTTGGCTTCGTTGGCGCGTTGGCGAAACACTTGGGGATCATTCGAGAGGCCGAGATTTGCATAGAGCGGAATGCGATCGCGCACCGCGCCGCCGAGCAGATCGCAGACCGAGCGTCCTTGCACTTTTCCAAAGATGTCCCACAGCGCGACATCCACGCCCGAGAGGGCACTGGTCACGATCGGTCCGCCACGCCAGTAGCTATGACGGTAGCAGATTTCCCAGTTTTTACGAATCTCGAGCGGATTGCGTCCGATGAGGAGTTTCTTGAGATCGCCCACCGCGCCGAGCACGCTGCGCGGTTTCGTGGGCAGAGTGGCTTCGCCCCAGCCATGCAGGCCGGGTTCGTCCGTTTCAACTTTGACATAGGTCCAGTCGGTGACCGGCGACTCGATGCTGTAGGCTTTGATGTCGGTGATTTTCATGCGGATTTCCAATGGGTGGTTGAGTGATTGCAGAGGCGCGCCAAGTCGTGCAGTGCGTCCAGAAGATTGCGGCGCGAGATTTCGTCGATCTGATATGAGGCGGGCGGCAGCAGGGCCTCGTTCTCAAAGATGCCTTGGATGCGAAGGAAAAACTTCTCTGCAGCCAGATACGAATCCAGCGAACTCATTCCGATGAAGATCGGCAAAAGCGCTTTCTGGATTTCCGCCGCCGCTGTCATGTTGCCTTCGTTCAATGCCTGCCAGAGGCATTGAACGGCCCATGGGGTGTCGGCTCCCGGCAGCACGCCTTTGACTCCACGCTGGAAATTCTCGCGAAGAAACTTTCCGCCGGTGCCGTCGAAGATGACCGCCTCGCCTGCCGTTTCCTCCATCATGCGCGAAATGACCGGGCCGACCGGAACCGATTCCGGCTTGAAGAGCACACGCTCGGGGAAGGCCCTGAACAGGCGCAACTGCACATCCATCGAGAGAGGAAATCCGAGATAGCCGCTTGAATCCTGCAGGATCAGCGGAAGTGGGACGCCTTCGAGAATGGCGCGGAAAAACGATTCCTGCTGAGCGGGCTCGACCCGGTAAGTGAGCGGCAAGGCGGCCAGCAACGCCGAGGCTCTACGGTCCAATGCACCCTTGGCGAGCTCCATCACCTGGGCGGAACTTTCCGCAACGACCGAGCAGACGACAGGTCCCCGACCGGCAACATGGCTCACCACTTCCTCCAACAACGCAAACCGATCGGCAAGTGTGAGGCGGGTGATTTCGGAAACCATGGCCAGCGTGACTCCGGCACATCCGGACGCGAATACAAAATCAATCTCTCGCCGCAGTGCTGGGACATCCAGCCCCCCATCTGCCCGGACCGGGTATTGCAGCACCGGAAGCACGCCTGTGAGTGGGGAAGTCGTTTTCATGCGGTTTTTGTGGGAGGTGATAGGAGAGCCTTGGCCCAGAGATTAGCCATCAATTCCATCCCGGCTTCGTTGGGATGCACCGGATCCTCGCCGTAGTGAAGTTCCTTGTCCTTGGAATAGGCGGAGAAAAAGTCGGGCCCGCAGCGCAGTCCGCGCGCGTCGATGAGCTTGATGATTTCCTCCCGATACGCGGCAAGGTATGTCTCGGCATCGGGCGCATAGTCGTAGCAGGGCGTCGCGAGGAAGATGCCTGCGGGCTCAGCCAAGTAGTCGGAGGCGAGAAGATCGATGATGGCGTGAAGGTTGGCGGCGACTTCAGCGGGTGCTTTTTGTGCACGCTCGTCATTCACGCCGAGATGGATCAGCCAGAGCGAGGGCCGGAGTTTTTGCATGCGATCCTGCCAGCCCCGGTCACCTTTCATCATTTCCAGATACCGCGCGGTGTCGATGCCGCCCCAGCCTTCGTTGGCGATGAATACCGGGTGCTGCCATTGCGCGCTCAGCAAATCGTTGAGGCGCGGCATCCAGCTGGCGTAGCAGTTGATCTCCGGGCGATGGACATGAGTGGTGGGGGAGAATTGCGGGAAATTCCTTCCATCCTTGGAAACCGAGTCGCTTGGAAAATCGTCGGCGCTTAGGTCGAGATTATCCCGCCAATACCCTTTGCCGTGATAGCCTTCGGTGATGCTATCGCCGATCGCACCAATCACCGTGCCGATCGCAAAGCCGCTGTGCAGTTCCTGCGAAATGATGCCGCCACCTTTGTCATGGAAGCTCACGCGGATGTCATACTCGCCCAGCGCCAGTCCGAGGAAATGAACCGTCGGCGATTGACACGGTGCTTCGAAGATCGCACCGCACGGCGAACCTTTTTGCAAAAGCTCCACCCGCGCGGCGACCGCATTGGGCTGGTGAAATCTCACTTCAAAAGCAAGCTCACGCGACGACTGGATATGGGGGATCGTGTAGGACCCTTTGATGTCCTCGATCCGAAGCAGGATCCGCTGACGGGCGATATCCAGCATCTCCGCGTTCATTTCCTCGGGGTGGGGGAGCCGATGCGGAAGCTTCCGCGCAGGCCGGGCCAGAGATCGAGCTTGCCGGTTTTTTCATCATGGCCGAGCAGGCTTTCGAGAACCATGTGGCTGTAGAATGCGCCGCTGCAGGTGAGCCAGTGATTGCCTTGCGGTAAGTCGTCGAAAGCCTTGGCCGCGCCGCCCGCCTCGGGAGTCATGACATCCTCTGCAAAGTAGGCCTGCGCGAAGGGGCCCTGTGCGGTGACCTTGGCCAGTCCCTCGACCCAGTCCACCACCCAGCGTGGTCGGTGACCCGCCTTGTTCAGTCCACTGATGAATTGACCGGGCCATGCGCCGAAGCATCCGGCCCATTGGTGGTCGCAGCGCAGGCCGCTGGCCGAGTCAGGATCGTAGGAGGCGATGCAGCGCGCCCAGGTCGGCGTGACGAGATCGCGTTGCACAAAGGAGGCGATTTCCCTGACCATCGCGGCGGGCAACTCCGTCCCGAGGGCGTTGAGCACAAGCCCGATGTCATAGATGTTGCGCGCGGCATGGCGTTCGCCATCGGTGTGCTCGCAATCGAAGAAACCTTCCCCTTTGCGATAGAGCCCGAGCACGGCATCGCGCATCCGGCGCGCTTCGGCATCCGTCGCGACGGCTTTTTTCCGAAGGCCTTTGAGGTCGCGCAGGGCTGCGTATTGCACTGCGGTGTGGCCCGCCGTGCCATGGGCGTAGGTGGTCGTGCACTCGAGGTAATTGCCCCGGTCGCCGAAGTCCACGAGCCCCGTCTTGCCGAGGGCGAAAAGCTTCTGCGCGGTCGCTGCTTCGATCAGCGCATCGGCGCCGCTGAGCTGCGTTTTTTTGTCGGGGCCATAGACTGCCTCGCCGTTCTTTTTAAACTTGGTCACCGCTTTTCCGGAACGGACGATTTTCGTTTCGAGCAGGGAACCGAGGCGGTTTCGCTTGGCGAGCTCCAAGACCGGCGTGATGCGTGCCAGCGGATCACTGACGCAGGGGAAGGAGAGGTGTTCGCCGTTGAAAAGGTTTACGCACATGTGCGAGAAGAGCGGCGCAGTGCAGAGCAACTTCCAGTGCTCGGCCAAGGCCTCGGGGTCCAGCCGCGCAAGCACCGGTGCGATGTAGGGGAGATCCCATGCGAGGTAAATCGAGCCCTCGCCGCGTCGCGGAGCGAGCGTGAGGTAGGCGGTCTTGAGCAGGGAGTCCTTGTAGCAACGGCGCAGGCAGAGCAGCGTGAGGATGCCCGTGTAGTAAAGTTTGGCGACAGCCTTGTTGGAGGTTTCCAACACCGGCATGTGACCGCTGAAGTGGTTGGAGTCGGGAGTAAAGGCGGCCGTCCAGAGTTCTTCCCACCATGCCTTCGAAGTGGTGAATGCGTCGTCGATCCTATCATGCCATTGGCCTGCCAGCGCGCTGACCTCACGCGGCGTGGTGCCGTAGGCGCAGAGTAGGGAACCCTGCCATTCGGCACCGGCGGCGAGATTCACATCCCAGTTGAATCGGCTGTTTTCCTTCGAGACTTTGGCGCCTGTGCTTGCGACCTGCAGGGTGCAGGCGGGTTCGTCTTTCGATTGGAAAAGCAGCGAGTTCGGAATGCTGCCTTTGGAAATGCCGGTGCGCAGTCCTGTCCTGGCCCGCAAATTAATGACATCGGTCGGTATTTCGGGCACACTCCATGCATACCCCTCTCCCTTGCTGTTTCTGCCGCGCCCCGAAAGCAGAATGCCAAAGGGGAGCTTGCGACGCGTCTTGGCCAGATTTTTCGCCCGCCAACGCACCACCACCCCGGCCTCTCCGGGGAGCAGCGCAGTCTCGCTGGAAAATTCCCAATCATCCCACTGGCAAACCCGCTCGATCCGGTAGGCGCGCCAGCGGATCTTCACCTCGGGCGCCAACTGGCACAGCAGACGATCGCCGATCATGGCCTGCCCCGTCATTTCGCCGCTGGCACTGAAGGGCGGGAAAATCGGGTGCTTGATCGCGCAGAGATCGGCCTCGGCTTGGACCGATCCCTTGTCGTTCGTGAGTCCCGGCATTGCGGCAAGCACGCTGCGGCGGCGCTTCATCCAGGCGGTGGCGAGTTGATCGAGTGTGTAGGGAGACATGTTGGTTTTTTTCATGAGTTTTGTTTCGGGATTTCTCGAGGAGCAGGGATGCTGCTCCTCAAGAAAAATCTGCCGTTCTCTGCGCTTGCTTTATTGAGCCGCTTCCGTGCTTTGAATGCGGATCGCGGAGATCGATCCGACCGGGGTCGCGTAGGACGCAGTTGTCGGGCCACCGATGCTGATTCCAGGCGCGCTAATAGCTGGAGATCCTGAGCTTACTTCATGGGATTCGCCGTTGATTTCCAGCGAGAGCATTTTCCCCTCTTTAATTAGGCTGATTTTGTAAGGTTTTTTGGGCTCTAAAACAATGCCTTCGAGATTTGCATCAAAATGTTTGAACTGACTAATTCTGACTCCGTTTTTAAACTGCTTCATCACTCGAAGCGACCCGCGCTCGGTTCCACCGATTTCCAGCAAAACAGCTGCGGACACCGTTTCAAAGGTCACTTCCATATCAATCCGCCAGGATTTTCGCCCGACCAGACTATTGAACTCGGTGTTCTGAAGATAACCTCTCAAATCGGGTTTCATATTGGGGAACTCGACCATGAGCGGGTATTTGGAAGAACTCTCATAGACGCTCTCTTTGTAAACCATCGGTGAATCCAAATCCTTGGGGGTTGGGGTTAGCGGCCATTCATTTGCAGGCGTGGATTCTGCGGAAACGACGGGAGCGCCGGAGGTGGTTGGCTTTCCGGAGTCCGTCGCAAATGTCCATGCGGCAATTTCCTCTGCAAAGGAACTGGTTGCTGGAACAAGGATGGCTGCGCCAAGGAGCAGGCCGCGTTTAAGTGGGGAGGGAAGCAATCTTGCGGTGATGGTTTGTTGTGTTTTCATTTTTAGGGTTTTTTGGGGTTTTGGGTTTTCTGCGATTGGAAATCGAGGGCGGCGCGGAGTTCATCCATGTTGGCGCGCTGGCGGTTCTCCACGATGGCGCGTGCCGTTGCGCTGCGTCGGCGGGCGTCGTCGAGATTTTTGGCCCACGCAAGGGCGGCGACGGGAAAGCGTTCGCGATCATCTGCCTGATCGAAGTCGAAAAGCCAGTCTCCAAGCCCGATATCTTCCCACATAAATCCTTTGCTCGTCTGCTCGGCCCAGCGCACGACCATCGCCGGGATGCCGTTGCCAATGCACATGATCGGGCTGTGCATTTCATGACCGAAAAGACCAGCACTGCGCACATAGGTGGAAAGCGCCTCGTCGGTGAGCCAGTAATTTTCGTGCCAAACCACGCGCTCGCGGACATCGGTAGGCAGTTTTTCCAAAAGCATCTCCCTGGCGACTTCCATCTGCGTCTGGTCCTCGGGGCAGAGGAGAATCTTAAGATCGGTCTCGCGGACGATCCGCTCGATGGCGGCGCGCAGAGGTGCGTGGTCCTGTTCCTTGAGAGCCTCGTTGCGAGCGTGTTTCGCGGGGTCGAGTGCGGTGTTCTTGGCGGCAATGCGCCAGTAGGGAGTGAGGCGGAAGCGGCCGATGCAGCAGAGGAATTTCCCCTCTTCCAATCCATGCTGGCGCAAAAATTCCACAGCGGGCGGGTCGTTGCGCAAGTCCACTCCGAACGCGCCATCGGGCCCGAATTCCATCACCGGGCTGCGCACACCGCGTTCCTTGGCCAGGTCGAGCGAGACCGAGTCGCGGAAATAGACGAAGCGCGCTTCGGAAAGCAATTCCACCACACGCTCGGTGGCGTGCTCGGGCGGGAGTGTGATGCCATAGACCCCGTAAGGTTTACCGGTGCGCTCGCGCCACAGTTCAATACTGGCCGCCTCCACCAGATAAGGACCGGAGCCGTGCAGAAGAAAATCGCACTCGGCAAAGGCGGCATCGACTTCCGCCTCCGTCTGCACGAATCGCACGCGCGGGAAACGCCGACGCAGCATCTCCTCGACACCATTGCCGATATCGCAAGGCCAGAGACACAGCTCCACCTCCGGTAAATTTTTTTCCAACAGGGCGAGCAAGCCAGGCGTGTGGCCGATGTCGCCGATATTAACTGTCTGCCAGGAGGAGCGGATGAGGATGCGTGGCATGGTGGAAATGTTTAACCCAATAACGGATTTTTAAACAGGATGACAGGATTTAAAGGATTCACATGAATGCCTGAGGGGTGTTGGAGATTGCAGGAAGCATTGAATGCTCTTCGAAGTGTAACCAAACTCATTCTCTGTGCTCTCTGTGTCCTCGGTGGTTAATTTTGCTGAATTCGGGTGTGCGCCGGGGAAGCCGGCAGCCACGTGGGTGAAAGTCCCACCGGTCGAATTAGACGGTTCACGACCGAAAGAGATGTCCGGGAAGAGGCCGCGAGGCTGAACCTGCAAGCGGGGCATC
>JBIJAV010000079.1:0-3338 GCA_044345595.1 Terrimicrobiaceae bacterium | reverse complement strand
ACGCCAAACTCGATATTTTGGATGATCCGGTCAGGATGTATCTGAAACAAATGGGCCAAGTCCCATTGCTCACCCGCGAGCAGGAAGTGGAAATTTCCAAACGCATCGAAGACGCCGAGTTGAAAGTTCAAGAACTCCTCTACGGATTTGGATTCGTCGCAAGAGCACATGTTGATCTTGCACAAAAACTTATCGATCAACGCGAGCGCTTCGACCGCGTCATTCTCGACAAAAAGATCGAAAGCCGCGAGCGCTACATGAAAGCCCTCCCCCGCCTTTGCCAGCAGGTGAAGCGCGCTACGGATTCTGTTTCAAAACTTTACTCGGAAGCCGCTCAGGTCGGTCTGAATTCCGAAAAACGCAAGAAATTCGATCGCGCCCTAAAGTCGCTTCAACAATTTTATCCCAAGTTCTTTTTCAAACAAAAAGTCGTTGAAGACTTTGTTGTGCTCGTTGAGGAAAACCATCGCGCTGTTGGCAATATCCAAAAGGAACTCAGCAATCATGCGAAGGATGCCAACCCAAAGCTCCGCCGCCAACACACCGCCGAACTCAAGGAGATGCAAGCCCGGTTCTGGCTCACTCCGGACGAACTGAAAGCGCATCACGAGAACCTCAAGGTCTGGCACCGCAAGGCGCTCAAAGCCAAAACCGAAATGGTTGAGGCGAACCTGCGCTTGGTTATTTCCATCGCCAAAAAATACACCAACCGCGGCCTCTCATTCCTCGACCTCATCCAAGAAGGCAACATGGGCCTCATGAAGGCCGTTGAGAAATTCGAATACCGCAGAGGTTATAAATTCTCGACTTACGCGACTTGGTGGATTCGTCAGGCGATCACCCGCTCCATCGCCGATCAGGCCCGCACGATCCGCATCCCCGTGCACATGATCGAGACAATCAACAAGCTGATCCGCGTGCAGAAACAGCTTGTTCAGGAATACGGACGCGAGCCCTCCCCGGAGGAAATCTCGGACGAAATCCAGCTTCCTGTCGAGCGCGTGCGTGCCGTTTTGAAGATGGCCCAGCAACCGATCTCCCTTCAAGCACCCGTGGGCGACAGCGACGACACAAGCTTCGGCGATTTCATTGAAGACAAAGGTGCCGAGAACCCTGCCGACATGGCAGCCATCGTCTTGCTCAAGGACAAGATCAAAGATGTCTTGGAATCCCTCACCGAGCGTGAGCGCCAGGTTCTCGAGCAACGCTTCGGCCTCGTGGACGGCTACAGCCGCACGCTCGAGGAGGTCGGACGCCAATTCAAGGTCACCCGCGAACGCATCCGTCAGATCGAAGCTAAAGCGCTGCGGAAAATGCGCCACCCCACCCGCATTCGCCAACTCGAAGGCTTCCTCGACGCGCACGAAACCTGAAATTTCGCGCAACTTCAGCCAAGCAGCCGGGTTTGATCCCGTATGAAAGACGATCTTGCGGAGAATGACGAACTTTGGAACCTTTTGGGCCAAGCCCGAAAAACCACGCCCTCGCCTTTCTTCGCAAGAAATGTCCTGCGGTCCGTTAGAAGCCTCTCCCCTGCCCCATCTCTCCCGCGCTTCATCCTGCCTTGGCTCCAAGTCGCAGCTCTGAGCATCCTCCTGCTAGGCTTCACCTTCTCCCTCATCCACCCCCAAAAAAGCCAAGTTCCGCCCGAACTTGTGGAATACTTCGACATCGCGGCCGGTCTCGACCAATTGGCCTTGGCAGAGGATCTATCCCCCCACAATTTCGCAACCAGCTCCCTTTAGCCCCGAATCGCCGGCGCTCACCGAAAGCGCCAATCAGCGGGCGGTTTAAGCACGGAGGCGTTCGATCGTGGCGGTGGTGGATTTGCCTTCGACCATGTCGGCGAGAACGACTTTGCCGCCATGGGCTTCGACGATGTCGCGACCGCTGACATAGTGGGCCCAATCTTTGCCTTTGACGAGGACGTCGGGGAGGATTTGGGAGATGAGGTCGCGGGGTTCGTCTTCGTCGAAGATGACGACGAAATCCACGGCGCGAAGGGAACCGAGGACGAAGGCGCGATCCTGCTCGGCGTTGACAGGGCGTGTGGGGCCTTTGGCTCGGCGGACGGAGGCGTCGCTGTTGAGCCCAACGACGAGCGCATCGCCCTGCGCCCGCGCGAAGGCAAGATATTGGGTGTGACCCCGGTGGAGGATGTCGAAGCATCCGTTGGTGAAGACGAGTTTTTTCCCCTGGCTATGAAGATAGTCGCGTTCCTGGCGGGCCTGCGCAGGGGTGAGGATGCGGGGAAGTTCAAGCTGCATGGAAGAGAGCGGGAACGGATTCCTTGTGGGTGTCGGTATTTGGACGGCGGGCCTGCTCGATGCGGCGGAGGTAAAAATCCAACGCGGCGTCGGGAATGCCAGTGATGCGGGCTTTGGTGAATTCCTCCACCGCCTTGTCCCATTGTTTTTCGCGGTAGTGGAGGACGCCGGTCCAGAAATGGTCGCGGCTGCGCTCGCGCTCTGGCGTGAGTGAGTGCTTGGGAGCGAGGATTTCGTAAATTTCCACACGGCGGCGCTTTTCGGCGACCTTCAGGATTTCAATCGGACGCACTTCGACGGATTCCGAAGCGGGCGTGTAGGCATCCGGTCCGATGAGGATTCGGGCCCCATACATCGAACTGGCAGCACAAAGACGGCGGGCAAAATCCACGGCGGGGCCGGCCACGCTGTAGCTCCCCAGTCGGCCCCCACCAAAGACACCGGCGATGATATCTCCTGTATCGAGGCCCATGCGCACATCGAGGCGGCGCTGCCATTTCGCGTCACATTCCTTGTTCAGCTCATCCAGGCGTGCGGCGAGATCCACCGCAGCACGGCAGGCGCGGACGGCATGACGAGGGTCACTAATCGGAGCACCAAAGACGACGCGTATGCACTCGCCGTTGCACTCGTCGAGGTAGGCACCAGATTCAACAAGGTAGTCGGAGGCGGTTTTGAGATACAGATTGGTGATGGCGGTGTAGCTCTCTGGAGGAAGGAGCTCCATGAGTTCGGCGTGGTTTTGAACAGCAATTACGAGGACGGAGGCATTGACGACGCGGCCTGGGAAATCCGGCGTGGCATCCGAGGAGAGAATGGATTGAAAGGCCGCCTTGGGTAGGCGGAGACCGAAAAGGCGCTCGAGAAGTTGATTCCGCTGTCCGTGGCGTGTTTTCTCCCAAGCGAATGCGAGGCCAGTGCTGCAAAGGACGGCGAAAACGGGGAGCACGGGGGAGAAGAATTTTCCATGAAGAGCCAGCACGGGTGCCCATGTGCAAAGGAGCAGAAGTGAAGCAAGAGAGATAATCCACTTTGCGGGTCGATTCGTGAGATCCGCCCAGACCCAGGCGA
>JBIJAV010000080.1:0-3338 GCA_044345595.1 Terrimicrobiaceae bacterium | reverse complement strand
TCGCCTGGGTCTGGGCGGATCTCACGAATCGACCCGCAAAGTGGATTATCTCTCTTGCTTCACTTCTGCTCCTTTGCACATGGGCACCCGTGCTGGCTCTTCATGGAAAATTCTTCTCCCCCGTGCTTCCCGTTTTCGCCGTCCTTTGCAGCACTGGCCTCGCATTCGCTTGGGAGAAAACACGCCACGGACAGCGGAATCAACTTCTCGAGCGCCTTTTTGGCCTCCGCCTCCCAAAGGCGGCCTTTCAATCCATTCTCTCCTCGGATGCCACACCAGATTTCCCGGGCCGCGTCGTCAATGCCTCCGTCCTCGTAATTGCTGTTCAAAACCACGCCGAACTCATGGAGCTCCTTCCTCCAGAGAGCTACACCGCCATCACCAATCTGTATCTCAAAACCGCCTCTGACTACCTCGTTGAGTCAGGGGCCTATTTGGACGAGTGCAACGGCGAGTGCATACGCGTCGTCTTTGGTGCCCCGATTGGCGACCCGCGTCACGCCGTCCGTGCCTGCCGTGCCGCTGTGGACCTCGCCGCACGCCTAGATGAGCTGAACAAAGAATGCGACGCCAGATGGCAACGCCGACTCGATGTGCGCATGGGCCTCGATACGGGCGACATCATCGCCGGTGTCTTTGGTGGGGGCCGACTGGGGAGCTACAGCGTGGCCGGCCCTGCCGTGGATTTTGCACGCCGCCTTTGCGCCGCCAGTTCCATGTATGGAGCGCGAATCCTCATCGGACCGGATGCCTACACGCCCGCTTCGGAATCCGTCGAAGTGCGTCCGATTGAAATCCTGAAGGTCGCCGAAAAGCGCCGCCGTGTGGAAATTTACGAAATCCTCGCGCCGAAGCACTCCCTCACACCCGAGCGTGAGCGCAGTCGTGACCATTTTTGGACAGGCGTCCTCCATTACCGCGAAAAACAATGGGACAAGGCGGTGGAGGAATTCACCAAAGCCCGCATCACCGGCATTCCCGACGCAGCGTTGGATTTCTACCTGCGCCGCATCGAGCAGGCCCGCCGTCAAAATACCGACACCCACAAGGAATCCGTTCCCGCTCTCTTCCATGCAGCTTGAACTTCCCCGCATCCTCACCCCTGCGCAGGCCCGCCAGGAACGCGACTATCTTCATAGCCAGGGAAAAAAACTCGTCTTCACCAACGGATGCTTCGACATCCTGCACCTGGGTCACACCCAATATCTTGCCTTCGCGCGGGCGCAGGGCGATGCGCTCGTCGTAGGTCTCAACAGTGACGCCTCCGTCCGCCGAGCCAAAGGCCCTACGCGCCCCGTCAACGCCGAGCAGGATCGCGCCTTCGTCCTGGGTTCCCTTCGCGCCGTCGACTATGTCGTCATCTTCGACGAAGACGAACCTCGCGACCTCATCTCCCAAATCCTCCCCGATGTCCTCGTCAAAGGCAAAGATTGGGCCCACTATGTCAGCGGTCGCGACATCGTCGAAGCCCATGGCGGCAAAGTCGTTCTCGCCGACATGGTCGAAGGCAAATCCACCACCGCTACAATCGAACGCCTCCGCGCTTAAGCCGCCCGCTGATTGGCGTGTTCGGTGAGCGCCGGGGATTCGGGGCTAAAGGGAGCTGGTTGCGAAATGGTTGGAGGATAAATCCTCTGCGAATGCCAACTGGTCGAGACCGGCGGCGATGTCGAAGTATTCCACAAGTTCGGGCGGAACTTGGCTTTTTTGGGGGTGGATCAGGGAGAGGGTGAAGCCTAGCAGGAGAATGCTTAGGGCCGCGGCTTGAAGCCAAGGCTGGAAGAAGCGCGGGAGCAATGGGGCAGGGGAGAGGCTTCTAACCGACCTCAGGACATTTCTTGCGAAGAAAGGCGAGGGCGTGGTTTTTCGGGCTTGGCCCAAGAGGTTCCACAGCTCGTCATTCTCCGCAAGGTCGTCTTTCATACAGGATCAAACCCGGCTGCTTGGCTGAAGTTGCGCGAAATTTCAGGTTTCGTGCGCGTCGAGGAAGCCTTCGAGCTGGCGAATGCGGGTGGGGTGGCGCATTTTCCGCAGCGCTTTAGCTTCGATCTGACGGATGCGTTCGCGGGTGACCTTGAATTGGCGTCCGACCTCCTCGAGCGTGCGGCTGTAGCCGTCCACGAGGCCGAAGCGTTGCTCGAGAACCTGGCGCTCACGCTCGGTGAGGGATTCCAAGACATCTTTGATCTTGTCCTTGAGCAAGACGATGGCTGCCATGTCGGCAGGGTTCTCAGCACCTTTGTCTTCGATGAAGTCGCCGAAGCTTGTGTCGTCGCTGTCGCCCACGGGTGCTTGAAGGGAGATCGGTTGCTGGGCCATCTTCAAAACGGCACGCACGCGCTCGACAGGAAGCTGAATCTCGTCGGAAATTTCCTCCGGCGAAGGCTCGCGGCCATATTCCTGAACGAGTTGCTTTTGCACACGGATCAGCTTGTTGATCGTTTCTATCATGTGCACAGGGATGCGGATCGTGCGGGCCTGATCGGCGATGGAGCGTGTAATGGCTTGCCGGATCCACCAAGTCGCGTAAGTCGAGAATTTATAACCTCTGCGGTATTCGAATTTCTCAACGGCCTTCATGAGGCCCATGTTGCCTTCTTGGATGAGGTCGAGGAATGAGAGACCGCGGTTGGTGTATTTTTTGGCGATGGAAATAACCAAGCGCAGGTTGGCCTCCACCATTTCGGTTTTGGCTTTGAGCGCCTTGCGGTGCCAGACCTTGAGGTTCTCGTGATGCGTTTTCAGTTCGTCCGGAGTGAGCCAGAACCGGGCTTGCATCTCCTTGAGTTCGGCGGTGTGTTGGCGGCGGAGCTTTGGGTTGGCATCCTTCGCATGCTTGCTGAGTTCCTTTTGGATATTGCCAACAGCGCGATGGTTTTCCTCAACGAGCACAACAAAATCTTCAACGACCTTTTGTTTGAAAAAGAACTTGGGATAAAATTGTTGAAGCGACTTGAGGGCGCGATCGAATTTCTTGCGTTTTTCTGAATTCAGACCGACCTGAGCGGCTTCCGAGTAAAGTTTTGAAACAGAATCCGTGGCGCGCTTCACCTGCTGGCAAAGGCGCGGCAACGCCTTCATGTAGCGCTCGCGGCTTTCGATTTTTTTGTCGAGAATGACGCGGTCGAAGCGCTCGCGTTGATCGATAAGTTTTTGTGCAAGATCAACATGCGCTCTTGCGACGAATCCGAAGCCGTAGAGGAGTTCTTGGACTTTCAACTCGGCGTCTTCGATGCGTTTGGAAATTTCCACTTCCTGCTCGCGGGTGAGCAATGGGACTTGGCCCATTTGTTTCAGATACATCCTGACCGGATCATCCAAAATATCGAGTTTGGCGT
>JBIJAV010000031.1:0-35988 GCA_044345595.1 Terrimicrobiaceae bacterium | reverse complement strand
TTCGCGCAAGCCCTTTCCGGGGCCGACTGCGCTCGGCTCGCTACGCTCGCCTTCACTCCGTCGGCCCCGGAAAGGGCACTCAGATCGTGAAGAGCCTAATTACAGAAGAAACTTTACACCCCCTTCTGCATAGCGGGGAATAACCATCTCAACACGGTATACGCCATCCTGCGCATTCCCGCTTTCGCGTTCATAGAATGATGCATCAACAAACTGACCGCCAGACGGGCTTGTGAACCGTAAAACCGTCCCACTCCCCTCATAACCAACCAGATTATCACTGATGCGTGCAGTTACTTCGATTTTTGCACTCGATGAACTGACATCGACTTCAACAGGCGAAATGCCCAAACTCACCATCTGTGGCGGTTCGGTGTCAGAGTTGCCACGAACCGTGAAGGACTTTGGAAATCCTAAGCTTTCCAAGTAAGCGATTGCTTCACTTCCTGTTTTGCTAGTAGTATTCCCATTGGCATCCCGTAATAGATGCCAACTAACTTTCCATTCCCCTGATTCTGCATAGCGGGGAATAACCATCTCAACACGGTATACGCCATCCTGCGCATTCCCGCTTTCGCGTTCATAGAATGATGCATCAACAAACTGACCGCCAGACGGGCTTGTGAACCGTAAAACCGTCCCACTCCCCTCATAACCAACCAGATTATCACTGATGCGTGCAGTTACTTCGATTTTTGCACTCGATGAACTGACATCGACTTCAACAGGCGAAATGCCCAAACTCACCATCTGTGGCGGTTCGGTGTCAGAGTTGCCACGAACCGTGAAGGACTTTGGAAATCCTAAGCTTTCCAAGTAAGCGATTGCTTCACTTCCTGTTTTGCTAGTAGTATTCCCATTGGCATCCCGTAATAGATGCCAACTAACTTTCCATTCCCCTGATTCTGCATAGCGGGGAATAACCATCTCAACACGGTATACGCCATCCTGCGCATTCCCGCTTTCGCGTTCATAGAATGATGCATCAACAAACTGACCGCCAGACGGGCTTGTGAACCGTAAAACCGTCCCACCCCCCTCATAACCAACCAGATTATCACTGATGCGTGCGGTTACTTCGATTTTTGCACTCGACGAACTGACATCGACTTCAACAGGCGAAATGCCTAAAGTCACCATCTGTGGCGGTTCGGTGTCAGAGATCGGCGTTGGCGTTGGCGTTGGCGTTGGCGTTGGTGTTGGTGTCACTCCAGAACTACAAGCTGGACGAAAGCCGTAGGCGTAGTAGCGGTTGCCCGGGAAGTAGTAGTAGTCGCGGCCGGACACGGTGGCGTCGTTGGCGCTGTTAAGCCAACCACCACCCCGGAACCGACGGCTGGAGGTAGATGCTACATCCCAGCACCACTCCCAGACATTCCCACTCATATCGTATATTCCCAACTCGTTCCCACCTTTTGTTCCCACAGCCTTTGACCCAAATGGTGTATTATTTTCCCAAGTCCACGCAACGGCGTTAGCATCATTGCTGCCGCTGTAGGTATAGCCTTGGCTGCTCACACCTCCCCTCGCCGCCCACTCCCACTCCGCTTCACTTGGCAACCGATATCCATTCGCTCCCGCCTTCTGCGTCACCACCCCAGAGCCTTCACTTCCATATTCCCCGCTTCTATAAACAGCCCCGCTCACAAGATAAACCGCCGTCTTACCCTCCTTTTCGCTCTTCGCATTGCACCATTTTACCACATCATACCAACTTACATTAACCACGGGAAAATTGTCCGCAGCACCATCCGGATAAGTGCCCCCCACTCCCGCCAAGTCACCATACCCATGCCCCACCGCCCAATCCCGCACGGTTTTCCACTCGCCCCATGTCACTTCATATTTTCCAATCTGGAAAGTCCCCACCGTTTGCCCCGCCAAGCCCGACCCCGCAGGCAATGTCCCGCCCTGCACGGTGACCATTCCGGTGCTTGGCGTGGGCGCAGGCGTTCCGCTACTTATCGCTATAGAGAGGGCTTGACTTCCATTACCACCGGAGTTGAAGGCCTGTATAGTAGCCGTATAGTTTCCCGCAGTTGAAATGCTTCCGCTGATAAGGCCGGAGAAAGCATCTATACTAAGGCCTTGAGGAAGATTTTGGGCGGCGTAGCTGGTTGGGTTATTGCTTGCAAGGATTTGATAGGTCAAGGTCTCGCCGGCTTTGGCTGATACCGAAGCGCTGCTGGTGATGACGGGAGCGGCTTGTGTGGCAGGGGCGACGGAGAGCAGAAGAAGTTTGCTGCCAGAGCCTTGAGAATTTTTTGCCGTGAGCATGATCGACCTCGTTCCGCTGGAGAATGGGGTTCCGCTGAGCCATCCGGTGCTGGAATCCACATTCAATCCTGTGGGTAGCCCCGTCGCGTTGAAGGAGAGATGCGGTGCGTTGGTGGCTGTGATCTTATAGGTGAAGGGCTCGCCCACCTTGGCTTGAGCTTCGCTGGCGCTTACGATGACGGGTGTTTGCTTGGCGGTGGAGAGTCGGTAATTGTCGAAGACCATGAAGTTATCGCCGGAGGATCCGGTGGACTGCGGGCTCCACACAACATCCACGCTGGCCAGATTGAGGGTGCGCCCGATGCTGTTGAGTGTGGAATCTTTGAAAACCAACTGCTCGCCGAGGTAGGCGGACCATTGGTTTTTGGCCAAATCCATAGTCACGCTGAGCTTGTAGTCGGCGCCACGCTCGAAGGAATGGCCTGTGTCGATGTATTGTGCACCGCCATCCGAGCGCCAGATTTTTTGCGAATTATTATCGAAGAGGATTTCCCCGAGGTAGTCGCCTGCGGTATTGTAGAGCGCGAAGGAGAAATCATCTCTTTGGTAATTTCTGGCCGAGGTCGAATCGACGATGCGCAGATCGACGCCGAACTCCACCACACCTGTGCTGGAGGGCACATTGACCGTTCGGTAGAGAGAGACATAGGACTTCGCGGTCGGGTTGTATCCAATCCACGCGGCCTGGCTGCCAGTTTCAGGCTCGAAGATTCCGGTGGTTCCAGAATTCGGATCGGTATCGACCCAGCCATCGAAGCCACCGAGCGCATTGCTGCCGGATGGGAAAATCTCGAAGTCAGTTTCGTAGATCCCGCCCTCGGCCGCTTGATCAAGTGTGAGTTCGACTTGGCCGGTGGCACCATTGTAGCCATCCACCGCGATCTGGTAGGTTACCCCTGCTTTCG
Source organism: Terrimicrobiaceae bacterium (assembly GCA_044345595.1). Classification (GTDB taxonomy): domain Bacteria; phylum Verrucomicrobiota; class Verrucomicrobiia; order Chthoniobacterales; family Terrimicrobiaceae; genus UBA967. The sequence goes on along the minus strand of JBIJAV010000031.1, from coordinate 32,806 downwards.
TCTGGAATGTCACAGAGCTTGTGTAGTCCGAGCCAAGGTCGTCATTGGAGACCACTGGCATGAGCGAGGAGACGGAATTACCGGTATAGACACTCAAGATGGTATCGAAGCGGCTACCGGTCGTGCTGATTGTGGCGGTGGCGGCGTAGGATGGTGTCCATTTCCACCAGACGGATTTGGAGGCGGGCGAACCGGCGTGCGCAGGCTCCCCGGCTTCAGCAGTGGCTTGGGAATTGGTGCTGGACACGCTGGAATAATTTCCCGAGAGGGTGGCGCGACTGGCAAAGGCATCGTTCGAAGGGCCGCCTGACAACGCCACACTGAGCGAGACAGCTCCGCCTGCACCGCCAAAGCCATCCACTGCGATCTGGTAGGTCACGCCAGCTTGAGCCTCAAACTCGACCCGGCTTGTGTTGACCCCACCTGCATCGTCATTTGAAGCAACGCCCAGCAGGTTGAAAAGCGTTGAGCCCCTGTAGACGGCGAGAAGGGTATCAAAACCGCTGCCTGCCGTGCTGATGCTCACGAGGCCACTGGATGGCGCGGTCCATTTCCACCAGAGCGAACGCGCGGCGGCATAGCCCGCGTGCTGCGGTTCGCTCACCTCGCCGGTGGCTGCAGCGGAGTTCGCAGTGGTCGTCACGGATATGGCGCTACCGAGATCGATGCGGGAGGTGAAATTGTCATTGGCTGGCGCGATATTTTTATCGAGCGAGATATTCAGTGAAATCGCACCGCCGACACCTCCAGAGCCATCCACCGCGATCTGGTAGGTCGTTCCAGCCACCGCCTGGAAAACAACCTGACTGGCATTGCTGCCGCCGCTTTGGTCATCACTTGCCACAGAGGCAAGAGCGCCAAGCGACTGGCCGGTGTAGACTGCGAGTAGTGTGTCAAAAACACTGCCGACCGTGTTGATGGTGGCCCTTCCGTTGGCAGGCGCCGTCCATGTCCACCACACGGATTTTCGAGCCGTCTGAGAAGCATGGGTAGGCTCACCGGCTTCGGCGCTGGCATCAAAGCTCGATCCGCTGACGCTCGCAACCTCACCAGAAACGCTCTGCCGGTTGGCAAATTGATCGTTCTGAGGCGCTGTGGCTGCGGCTTGTAAAATCGATATTTGGATATTTCCTTGAGCGTCTCCAAACCCATCGACACAGATTTGATAGTTGGTTCCAGCGGTGGCATTGAGGGTGACCTTGCTGGTGTTTGCCGCCTCGCTGTCATCATTGGTGGCTGCTTCCGCAAGCGTGCTGATGGTCGTTCCGGTATAAACTCCAAGCACTGTATCGAAGGAACTTCCGGCCAAGGAAATCGTCACCGAGCCTGTGCGAGGAGCCGTCCAAGTCCACCACACGGAGTGAGAGGATTGGCCCAAGAGCGAGGGTTCGCTTTGCTGAGTGGTGGAGCGCTCATTCGAACCGGTCGTGGTCACATTTGCCCCAGCGAGAGGAATGCGGTTTGAGAAGTCATCGTTTGTTGGGCCTTCAATGGCAGAGCCTGTCACCGTGAGTAAGAGCTTTTTGGATGCCGTGCCCGAGGCGTTTGAGGCTGTGAGTGTGATCTCATAAACGCGTGGCGATGGCAGAGTGCCCGAGATGACGCCCGTCGAGGAATTCAGGCTGAGACCTGAAGGCAGATCTACCTCTCCGAAGGTTGTCGGAGAATTGGTGGCCTCGATACGATAAGAGAACGCTGAACCACTCACGCCCTGCGCCACCATCTGGCTGGTAATTTCTGGAATGGGCAACAGGGCTGGCTCAACCGAAACCACGATAGCGCGACTTCCGGTGCCACCGGCGTTGTTCGCTTGAAGAGTCAGCGCATAGGTGCCCGCTTGGGTTGGTTTGCCGGAGATGACTCCTGTCGCGGCATTGAGCGACAATCCGCTTGGAAGACTGAACGCGCTGTAAGATGTCGGCGAGTTCGTCGCAACAATCGTGTAGCTGAAATTTCCACCCACCCTCGCAGAGGCTGTTGTGGCGCTTGTGATGACGGGCGCTGCCACGAGAGCCGGGCTGATCTGGATTTGCAGCGCTGCGGAGCCTGTGCCTGCCGAATTCGAGGCGGCGATTTGGACAGAAAATGTTCCCGCTTGGGTGGGCGTGCCGGAGATGACGGCAGATTGCAGTGACAAGCCAGCAGGCAGGCCGGAGGCGCTGTAGGATGTTGGCGAATTGCTCGCGCTGATTGTGTAGCTAAAGGCCTGTCCCACCCGACCAGCAGCACTCAAGGAACTGGAGATGACTGGCGCGGGCGCAGAGCCCCCGAAGTCCACATACGAATGAACCGTTGTGTTATTAACCGTGGTGGGAACATTCATGGTGGCATCCGCGAGCAACACGCCACCCGGCGAGGTGAGGCGGAATGACTTCACCTGCGCAGCACCACTTGTTGCGTTATCCGTTGTGGAGAGAAAATAGCGGTTTAAGCCCGATCGCACCAAATCCGTGAAATCAAAGACAAATGTCCCATCAACAGCATTGGTCGACCCATCAAAAGCCAACGCTCCACCAAGGCCCGAAAAAGACGCTGACGAATACTCCTGAGGCAAAGTGCTGCTCGTGCCTGCCCGGCCAAGTCGCAGCCTAAGTTGATTGCGCTGGGCGTGGGAAAGCGTGAACTCCGCCAAGAGCGAGGGTGTGTAGTTCGTGCGGGCGGTAATCCAATAGACCTGATTGTAACGAAAAGCCGCGTAGTTGGCGTTGCTGTTTTTCAGCGCGGCGTAGGCGATCCAAACAAAGCCGCCGTCGCCCCAATCATCGCCCCAAGAATTTGCGATCTTCAACGCCCCCCTTTTCACCGGCATCCACGACGCCGTTGCGATTGATATCCGTCCAGACATTGTCGTCGTAGCCAACCACCGTCATCGCATGCCCGCTGGGATTGTTTTCAACTGCACGACAGACCTGTTTACCGACCAGATCGTTATCCGCCGTAGTCGATGGGTCGTTTGAAAATGTCGTCATGTCCCACCCGTAAATGTCCGTGCCAAAAAGGAGCAGATATCCGTTTGTAAGGAGCGCCTTCGCATTTTCGAGGCCCGCCGCTGTATTGATATTTTCCACCACACCGGTTTCCTTAAAGCGATTCAGTGCCGACTCTCGCCAGACCAACGCCGATCGCGGCCACTCAAGATAATTTGCCGAGTTTCTTGCCACCCCCACATAGGGAAAAGATGACCATGTCGGAGCTCCAAAATTAACGAGCGTTTGGAGGTTGCGAACGATGTTTGAGCCTCTATCTGCTCCTCCATTGACTAGCGCATACGTGAATTTCGGACTCAGCTTGTTGGAATTGTCGGCGAGATTTTTTGTGTTCGTGCCACGCGCCAAAGCCAACATGTGCGTGCCAACATAGTAGGTGCTTGAAAAGGATGCGCAGGAGCCGATATCTCCCTGGCTCCGAATCGGAGGAAACGCCGCCAATGCGCTGTTGTCCACCCGACCGGGGAGTGAAGCCAAGGCCACTGAACCCAGGTTAGCGTCCGAGGCCGATCCGATCGCACTCGAAGAGAAAGCCGCCAGAATTTCCTCTCCCTGCATCGCAGGTGGAATTTTGTAAACAGGGGCCTGCCCCTTCAACAAACGCTCTGTATTCAAGCGCTCGATGGCCAGCTTGTTCGGCAACACTTTCTGCGTCCGCACCATCGTCCGCGCCGATTCCGCTATCTCCGACAAAGTCGGCTCCGAGAGCCCCAGCGAATAACTTTCCACCTGCTGGGAAAAACTTGAGCCAGAGAAGAAAAGCGAGGCAAGGATGAATGCACGAAGTGAGTGTTTCTTTTGCATACGATGGGTGTGATTTGACCGCGTCGAAAGGGGTATTGAAAATTCTAAGGAAAAAATTTTACTCTGTCGTCCGAGCGGCCCCGGATGCGGAAGACTTAGCCAGCCATGTTTCCATGGAGGCGCAGGACGGCGCGCGAGAGCGTAACTTTGTCAACGGATGTCTGCGTTACAAGAAATTTCTCGAAAAATATTTTGCCTTGAGGAGCGTCGATGCGCGCCATTTGCGCTTGGAGGAGGGGTGATTGCGCGTTTGCTTGGCTGATCTCAAAGCCGCGAATGGAAATCTCAGACCAAGCGGGATGGGATTGAAAAAAGGAGTCCAAGGCCGAGGCCCAAGCGGCGAGGTCGGTATTCCCTGGTAGCAGAATCCGCATGTCTTCGATGACGAGTTGCGGCATGGGACCGATGCGGAAAAGACCGACTTTTTTGGATTCGAGGCCGACTCGGGCGCAAGTGATGCGGAGCGGTTCGACACCATTGGCGGTGTCGTGAAGAGGGATGGAAAGGCCTTTGATCTCGAAGTCGCGATCGATGCGCGTGCCCATGAAATCAGGCTGCGCAGCGTGCGCGGCTACAGCGAGGAGAAGTGAAAGGAAGAGCGGTTTAACCACAATCGAGCATCGGGGCAGGTGCGAGAAAGAGCAACCGAAGGTTGGCCCGAAGGGTGAAGGAGTTGGCGCGACTGAATCAAAGGACACGATGTGCACGGAGAGAGAAAGAAGGGAATTATGAGGGACGCGGTTTTGTTGTAGCGGCGCTCTGTGAGCGTCGGGGTGGGCGGATTGGTTTGGATTTTTTGACAGAATTAACAGAATTTCAGAATTTGGGACAAATAGATTGGATAGTCTGCTGGGACGGGGAAAGCGGATGATCCCATTTTTGCCGAGAAAGCGAGGGCCATTCAAAGATCAATAGCCGTCCATGTCCGATGGGATTTCTTTAACCAAAATCGAGCGCGGGGCAGGCGCGAGAACCGAAAGCTTGGGAAGGCTGAAGGAAGAGCAACTAAAAGTTGGCCCCGAAGGGGCGCAGCATCGGGGACGATGCAAGTCATCGAGCGACCGAAGAGCACCCAGGCGGCGAGGGTAGCCGCGCGGGAGAGTGCCGAAGGCAGCCCCTCCGGGCGAGATGAGCGGGAGCGAACGAGTCAACATTGACGAGAGGGATCGAGCGAGTCAAATAGAACGAATTTTCACGAATAGCGCGCTGCCACGCGATTGCTGTAGCGGCGTCTCTATGAGCGCCCGAGGGTCCTCCGATTCGGCAGTCATAGACAGCCGCTACAAACCCGCGTGGCAGCGCGAGTGTCTTTCACGGTCGAGACGACCGTGCTCCCCTCTTTCGCGCAGCGGCGCGCTTTTCGCCGGAGATTCTTCTTGTTGGTTTTGTTCGTGTTCATTCGTTCTATTCGTGGTTCAAATCAGAATTGGGGCGAGATTCGGCGGTCACAGACCGCCGCTACAGGGCGGTGCTTTGCGAGCGGGTTTTGAAGCCGTTGCCGATCCAATTGGCGAGGCATCGGAGGAATTCGGCGGCGAAAGCGAGGGGCCAGGAGGGGTTGATGCGGGTGGCGCGGAAAGCGGCTTGAATCACGGCAAGGGGCTGGAGGGCTTCAAAGGCACAGAGGGCGGCTTGGGTGGATTGGCGGTGGTGCCAGAGTTTGAGGAGGCGGCGCGTGGCAGGCTCGGTAGATGACTGGATATGTTTTTCCGCAATGGCGAGGTTTTCCGCCGTAAGGCGGCGGCTGAGGGTATTGCCGGCGTTCATGGTGCGGGAGCCTTCGTGCCAACGGTAGCGGTAGGTGGGGGCATCGACTGTGGCTGCCTGGGGCTGAAGGGCGGTGAGCTTGAGGAGGAAGTCGCGGTCGGAGGCGAGGGAGTAGGCGAGGTCGAAGGGGTCGGCTTTTTTGAAGAGGCTCTTGCGGATGGCTCGGGCGTTGAGCATGGGCTCGCCGAGGGCGATGTTTTCAATTGTGAGCGCCTTGTCGGCATCCGAGGTGCGCTGCCATTGGGGATCCCAGAGGTTCTCGCCGATCTGGCGCACGGCTTCGGCGGAACCGGTAAGAATTTCGGCAGCGGGATTTTTTTCTAGGGCAGATTGGAAGGCGGCCAGCGTGCCTTCGGGCAGCCAGTCGTCGGCTTGCAGAAAGATGAGCCATTCGCCACGGGCGAAGAAGGCGCCGCGATTCATGGCATCGTAGAGCCCGCGGTCGCGTCCGCTGTGGACGGTGAGGTGCGGAAATGAATGCGCGATCTCGAGCGTTCGGTCGGATGAGCAGCCGTCCATGATGAGATGCTCATACTCGATCCCCTGCCCCATGGCGCTACAGATGGCGTCTTCGAGAGTCGCCGAGGCGTTGAGCGTGGGGGTGATGATGGTGAAGAGCGGGGCGGCGGGCAGTGCCATGAAATTTAGGAGATTGATCTACCAAAATTAGGAGATGATCCTAACAAGTTAGTTTTAATGTTAATCTGAGAAAATTTTAAGGAATGTTTTCCGAAACCTGTGCCACGAGCACAAAGATCTGCCGTGATTCATTAAACCTCTGTGCTCTCTGCGTCCTCGGTGGTTAATTTTTCTGAATTCGGATTTAATCCATCCACGCGGTGGCGGATTTTGAAGACTTCGCGGGCCATGCGGGTTGAGTCGCGGAGGAGGCTGACCTTGCTGCCCGGGATGTCGGACCAATCGACGGGAAATTCCATGATGCGGCAGCCGAATTTGCGGAGCAGGAGGCAAAGCTCGACATCGAAAGCGAAGCCGATGGTTTGCTGGTGGGGGCGTATTTTTTCGAAGGCGGATCGGCGGAGGATTTTCAGTCCGCACTGGGTATCATAGGCGGGAACGCGGCCGACGATCGAGACGAGGGTGGCGAAGACGCGGCCGGAGAGGTGGCGCTTGAGCGAGCGCTCGACGGTGCGACCGAGCATTTTGACCCTGCTGGCGAAGAGGGCATCGGCTGCGGCGGCCTCAGGCGAGCGGAAAAAACTCTCCGCACGCAGGATTTCGGCGGCACTCACGGCGCCGTCGGCATCGGCGAAGGCGAGGAGGTCGGCATCAACAGCGTGGTCCCATCCGCGCAGGATGGCGCCGCCCTTTCCGGTATTGCGAGGGGTGAAGAGCGGATTCAAAAAAACAGGTCCACCGCCCGATTGTTTCTGCTGCACGGCGTGGATCAATACCGCCAAGCGCTCGCGCTCATGCGAAGTCGAACCGTCATCCGAGACGAGAATGGAGAACCGCTCCGGCAGGCCGCGCTGCATGGCGTCGAGAAAGGATTCGAGACGCGCGGCGTCGTTGTAATGAGGAATGACGAGGTGGGTTTTCAAAGGCGCTTGGAAAAATTAACCACAGAGGACACAGAGATCACAGAGGGAACGCTGCAGGTTGGTGGAAATTTTACTCATCGGCAGGGTTGGCCAAGCGAACAATTTTTATCTGTTGGAACCGGATTTTTGATCGAACACCTCTGGGTGCGGCGTTGAAGCCTCCAGTCGAGTAAGTCAACCCAACACGGTCGATGAGCTCCCGAAAATGCATCGCATAGCCGAGATAGAAAACGCCATCGGTGAAATTTTGCAGCATCAGCCACGGCAACAGAAACACCAACGCACAGGTGGCGGGGAAAGGAGGGGAAGCTCTAAAAGGCGTGCTTCGCATATTTTTAGGCCTTTAAAGCAATTGCCTTTAGTAAACGCAAAACTGCAGGCTTTGCGATAGCGCCAAATAGAAAACACGACAGGAGAAAAAGCAGCAAAGCCACGGCTTGCTTCAACAAAAAGTTGCGTAAACAAGCCTCCCCCGAAAAAAACATCCAATAGGAATAGAAAAAAAGCAGGCTTATCCAGATACGGGCCCCCATGCGAAGCGTCGCATTCAAGCCGGATGCCAACTCGAGCGCTGCAGGAACAGCGAAAAGCAGGAAGATCAGTTTATAATCGAACTGCACGCCACTCAATACAAGAAGTCCGAAGATGGGCACGCCTATCCAGGCCGCAAAGGAAGCTCTTTCCTGACACACTGGTTCCGAAACATCAGCGCGGACTAAGCCGAAAATGCCAACGCAGCTTCCGCCAATCAGCAAAGCTAATTTGAAAAGAATAGCCCACTCGGGTCTTCCAAGTTGATTCGGAACTACCGACGAGCCAAAAGCACATGAAACGTTGCTCGAAAGAGATCCAAAAATAAAAGGCAGCCAATCTTGAATAAAAAATAGATAGCCCCCAAAGCACACCAATCCAGTCAGCGCTGCACAGACTCCCCGCCCGCTTCTTGCAAAAACAGCGGCGAGACCAGCAATGGGAAAAAGTTTAAAAGCTGCTGCCAAGACAACCAATCCACCTGCCAGAAAAGCATAGGACCGCACTGCCACAGCGAGCGAAAGAAAGAAAAAAACCAAAATATCAAAATTCCCTCTTTCACAAGCGAAAACACAAACAGGCGAGCATAGCAGCGCAATCCAAATGCAAGCGCATCCCTTTGAACAAGGTCCAGCAATCCATGTTGCGGAGAGCGCAAATGCAGCCGCAAGTAAAATTCCATAAAGAAAAGCCGTCTCCTTGCCCAGGCCCAGCCACCCAAATCCAAAATAAAGAGGTGGATAGTTCATGCGCAGGATCCGACCACCCTCATCGATTGGAGGGTTGCGATATGGATCGCGACCAGCCTTGCTTTCTTCGCACCATAGGCCCACCAGCTGGGCATCGCTGAAACTTTGCTCCAAAGCTGGCACGCCGAGATGAACAAGCCATTCGCTGACAGGCTTCCCAGTGAAATGGCTTAAAGAAAACAAGCCGATCCAATAAAGAGCCACGCCGAGAGGAATGAGCCAAGAGTAGTTTTTTGAAGAATAAGCAGCGGCCTTCATTTCAGGAATCGGCGCTTGGGGTTGAAGATACGCATCGATTTTTTCAAACCCGGTCGTGATGCGCGAAAGACGCGATGTGAAGTTTTTGATCTTTTTCCATGAGCATGTGCAGCGGAGCGCCCCCGTAGTAGGACGCCCAGAGAGTGAATGTGCTCGGGGGTCCAATCAAAAAATCGCAAGCCGCAAGAGTATAGAGATCCGTGATCGGCGCGCCGGGGCCAACACTCGCCCGGATCCCCGGCAAGCCAAGAAGATCGTCCACATTACCATTCGAACAGACCACAAAACTTACCCTCTTATCCGACCAGAGAGCACCAGCTGCTTTGAGCCAGGCCGCATAGGCATCTAAGCCGTAATAAAACCGCCCACCCAGCCAAGTCGCGTAGTCGCCAAGCCGCACATGCAAGCCCACGAGTAGGTCGCGCCCCGCTCTGGCGCTGGCCACGCAACGCTCGACCTCTGCCCGAATTTCTTGCTGCGGAGTGAAGAGGCGGACCACATCATCCCGCCTCGACTTGAGAGCCAAATGCGCACGGAATTTCCAGCCCTTGGCGACAACAAGGCGATGCCGCGAAAGGATTGTTTTAAACTCCTCGCCACAGAGATCGTAGTCCTCCTCGTTACCATCATGCGAAGCGGCGATGTCCAATACGGCGCACCGACCCGCAGCCCACACAGGATGAAGCGGGCGGGATGTCAGAGCATCGAGAGTCCGGCAAAACAAAACACGCCAGCGCGCCATGGGCAGCGCCTGCAGCGGACGGCAGAAAAAATCCTCCGCCAGCGCTGGGAAAAACTCCGCATACGGCCCCAGCGCCGGATTCAGAACCGCAAACCCCATTTCCCAAGCCGCCGCCTGAAAAGCCGCCGCCTGAAAAATGCGATTCCCCAACTGCCCCTCCGGCCGCGCCACCAAGACCTTGGCAAGCCGCGGCGTAGTGGCGGGATTTGTCATCAGTTGTTTCGTCACACTCTCAAGGGTTATCAAAACAACTTGTTTTGGAAAAACAAAACGGCCGCAACAAGCGGCCGTTTCATTAAAGAGATCTAGAAAAAATGGTAGGGAGCTTCACTCTTGCACTCGATAATCGCCGCGCGAAAAATATTTTTCCAGCCAGACATAAAGGCAGATGAACAGATAGCGGCTGCCCATTTCCTTGATCTTGAGTTTCGCCTCACCGGTGCGGCGGTTGCGCCAGGTGATGGGGATCACGGTGAAGGAAAATCCTCGGACGATGGCTTTGAGAGGAAGCTCGACTGTGATGTTGAAGTGCGGCGAGAGAATGGAGCGTATGCCATCGATCACGGTTTTGCGGTAGGCTTTGAAGGCGTTCGTCGTATCGTTGAGGCCGTGGTTGAAGAGGATCCGCACGAACGCATTTGCCAGGCGGTTTACAAAGAGTTTGACCGATGGATAGTCGATGACCCCGCCGCCCTTCATGAAACGGCTGCCGAAGACGCAATCATAGCCCTCGTTCAGCTTGTGCCAGTAACGCACCACATCGCGGCAATCATCGGATTCGTCGGCCATCATGATCACGAGCGCATCGCCCTTGGCGGCATGCAAGCCGAAGGTGATAGCCCGCCCGAAGCCGTTCAGCTCTTTATTTTGCACCGGAGCCAGCGCGGGAACCCGCTCGCGCACCTCTTGGAGAATGGCCCAAGTGCGGTCCTTGCTGCCATCGTCCACCACCACGATTTCATGAGGCACGCCATGCAGCTTGAGCTCCAAATGCAGATGCTCGACCGTGCTTGCGATGCATCCTTCCTCGTCCCGGGCAGGGATGACGATTGAGAGCAATTCCAAATTGGGCTTATTGTTCATTTTAAAAATTGCCGCGTGTTTATCCAAAAATCCGGTAAATGGCCAAGCGCGCCAGCGAATCCACTCCCGCCCGCACGCGATGGGCCAGCGAGCGCCGGGAAGCAGCCGAGCCGGGTGCATAGCGTTTTGCGATCTCCAGAAACTCCGCATAGGAATCACCTTGGAGCGTGAAGGATGCCGCGCCACGGTGTATTCGAAATCCGCACAGGGCCTCCCGCAGGATCACGCAACCGCCATTTTGGATCAATTGGAACCACATATCGACATCCACCCAATACCGCAGGGTGGCATCGTAACCTCCACGCGCCAGCATGCTTTCACGCCGCGCCAAACCCGTTACTGGCTCTCCAAGGGGATTGTAGGCACGCCGCGCGCAATCGAGAATGATCTCATTTCCAGAGTGCCACCCCTCGCTCCAATGGCGCCGCTTGGGAAAAAGCCGGGCGCTGCGAGCCGAGTAAAGATTCGCTGCGGATACACACAGATTCGCTGCAGGATTCTCTTGAAGAGCCTCCACCTGTTTCTTCAGACAATTGGTTTCCAACAGGTCATCCTGACCCATCATTTTCACAAATTCCCCCTTTGCAGCCATCAAGCACGCATTCCAATTTCCCACCATGCCAAGGTTCGCCGCATTCCGAGCGATATTCCATTCCACTTCCGGAAACTCCCGGGCCACAGACTCCACAAGTTCCAGCGACCCATCCTTTGATCCATCGTCGCGCACCACAACCTCCAACCCCACGCCCTCCTGCGCCGCCACCGATACCAGGCATTCACGTAAATGTGCCGCCCCGTTGTAAACGGGTATGCACACGGAAACGGAACTCAATTCTCCCTCCATCGGTAAATCCTGACACTGTCGATCTCGTCGAATAATTCGTAGTTTGAAGCGACAAAGTTCCGCACTTCGGGCACGACTTCGTGCCCATGCTCCTCGCGCTTCGTCATCATGACAAATTGCTCGGGTGCGACGGCATCCACAAAAACCTTGGGCCGGTTCCGCCTTAAATCCTCCAAATAGCTCCCCAGAAAAAATGGACGCAAGGCATTGTCATTGAACAACGCACTTGAAGTGCTCAAACGCGTCGCCTGCACCAAGCCTGTTTCAGAATAGTAAGTTGGATTGTAACCCCATACACACAACCGCCCTTCACCTCCCGACGCTTCAAAAATTCTCTGTGCAATCACCTCGGGCTGTTTAGAACTCCATTTCTGCGCCAGCCCAGCCCTGGAATTCGGCGATTGCAAGCGTGCAAAAACCATGGGCCCAGCCGCAATTATCAAAAACCAGCCCCAAGACAAATCCCCGCAATACCGGGCGCCACAATGCCACCTTGGCATCCAGTAACCCAACCAAAGCCATCGCGAGAATCCCCATCGCCATTGGTAAAAAGAGAAGGTAGTGAGGATAGTTCCTCTGCGGCGCAGTCACCGTCCAGACGGCCAAGCCCAGCAAAATTAGGGCATAAGCAAGAAAGCTCCATGAACGCCAAGATGCGGATTTTTGCCTAGCCCACATAAGCGCGAGAATGCATGCGACCACAAGGAGTAACCAACCTCCGGCAAACCAAAGAAAATCCACTGGCCTCATTGGAGGCATGGCAAACAAAATCATACCCAGCATTTTAAAAGCAGAGCTCCCTCGGTAACCTGAACCTTGATAGGCCAATGCATTTTGGATATAGCTCATCCAGAAATACTCCAGCGCCCCATTAACTGCAAAAAAGCCCACCAAGCCTACAGGGATGACCAACCCAGCCGCACAAACAATACCCACCCCCGCCAACCTCTCCCGCAAGGAGCCACCTTGAACAAAAATACCCACAACCAAAATCGCCGCCGCCCCGACCGCTGCCATGGAAGCCTGCAACTTCGCAAAAGGCACCATAGAATAAACGCAGGCCGCTAAACAGGCGATGATAACCCTCCGCTGGAATGGAAGACCTTCACGGAAAACCGCCCACGCGCTTAATGCCCACCCCACAGCCAACAACGCCATCGGCACATGCTCGCTCGTGTAGTGCGTGAAATCCCAAAAGTTTGTTAGGCCGAAAAACACCCCTGGCAGCATCGCCCCAAGCCGCGCCACCGATTCCGAAAAAACAGCTCTTCCAGCAAAATACAGCGCTACTAAAGCCAAACAAATCATCGCCAATCCGACCAACCTCGCACTAAACAATGTTGGCCATCCTCCAAATGCCAGCGAAGTCAAAAGCGGATAAACATTTAGCGGCCCACTGGAGCCCGCCTCTGCTGCCCGGAAAAACACTGGATCAAACACCAACGCACGCGCCGCTGCAACCAACTGATCCTCATCAGGATTAAACCCACGCGGATAAAACAACCCCGGCCAACGCGCCAGAATCACGAACGCACACAATACCAGAACAAAAAAAGCGGCACCCATCCGCCCTGTTTTGTTCATTGCCGCAGGCCAGATTACCAAAACTCCCAAAATCGCCAACAAGCCAAAACACGCGGTCCGGTAAAGAGCTAAATTATCAGACCAATACAACCAAGACTCACCCATCATTTCCTCTCCGCAAAAACCAATGCCGTTTCGCTGTCCTCTTTGTTTTCTTTTTTAATCACAAAGCCATTCTTCGAAAGCAGTTCTCTGATCGCCTGGATCGAAACCATTGACTCGTGAACTTCCACCACCACTCGATCAACCAAGCTGAGGAAATCACCTTCATCCTCAAAAAACCTCTTTTCAGCTCCCTCAATGTCGATTTTCAGAATTCCACATCGCTCACCATTCGGAAACCTCTGACGCCAAACTTCACCGACTCGCAGAGCAGGCACACGCGCCACTTCGCATTTGTCCCCGGCCAGCGACTTTTCTGTCGTAGCTTTCAGCCCAGCCCCCACATCGGTGGGAGGCACCAATATTTCCACCACGCCACCATCCAATCCCGCCCCGGCCGCCCCGTTGAAAACACACATCTCATCGAACCCATTTTTTTTCAACAGCCTCTCAACTTGCGAAATCAATGCCGGATTCGCCTCCACAAGTATCCCCTTAGGAGCCACCCTTGCTTTATTCGCAAGCCAGACGCAGAAAAAACCACGGTTGCAGCCCAAATCAGCAAAAGTATCGACTTCTGCCAAATCAAACACCCCATCGTAAATTCTACCTTTGAAAATTTCCTTCTCTACCAACCAACCCTCCAGACTATCAACCGGATATTTGTAAAGGCCTATTTGCTTTTCCCTTGGAAATGCCCGGAAAAACCAGTCCACCATCAAGTGAACTTTGAAAATCTTGAAAAAATCCCGAACAGCTCGATTATTGATCATTTTTCTCCCCCAACTTTCTTTGCCACAATAAAAAGCGGCCTCTTTTTCTGCTCGACGAACATCCTGCCGATATATTCGCCGATCATTCCCAACACGAAAAACTGGAGACTAGCTACGAGCAGGATCACGGCCATGAGGCTGGTCCAACCAGCTACGGCGGTTTTTCCCTGATAATGCCCTACCACCGAATAAATAATACCGATTGCACAAAGTCCGGCAAAAACAAAACCCAAAATCGATGCGAATCGTAAAGGCTTGATCGAAAAGCTTGTTATACCATCCACCGCGATCTTGAAAAGTTTTGCCAGCGTGTATCCCGACTCCCCCGCAAAGCGTGCGTCCCGGTGGTATTGCACAGCCACCTGTTTGAACCCCAGCCAACTGATCATTCCCCTCAAAAACCGGTGATGTTCCGGCATCTCATTCACGAGATCCACGACCCTGCGGCTAATCAGGCGAAAATCCCCCGTATCCGGCGGAATCTCGCATCCCGCCAAGGCGCTCAGCAGGCGATAATAGGTTTTGTAGCACCATTTTTTCCAAATTGGCACTCCCTTGCGGCTGAGGCGTTGCCCATAGACATTATCCGCGCCCTCATCCATCAATCGCATCATTTCAGGGAGCAGCTCCGGTGGATCCTGCAAATCCGAATCAATAATGAGCACCCGTTCCCCACTCACATGGGCCAAGCCCGCTGTGACAGCAAGCTGGTGACCATGGTTTCGTGAGAGCTGCAGCCCGACGATCCGCGAATCTTTTTCCACCAGACGACAAATCGCATCCCACGTCCGATCCGGAGAGCCATCCTCGACCAGCACGATTTCATACGAGCAGCCCAACCCCTCACAGACCACAGTCAAGCGCCGGTGCAATTCGTCCAGCCCCTGCTCATCGCGGTAACAAGGCACCAGCACTGATAAAAAAGGTTTTTTCAATTCCATTGCGATTATTTCAAAACATGCATTTCTACAATCTTTTACTCGAATAAAAAATAAAAGTAACGGGTTACGAGTGGCCGGTAAAAAGTCCCTGCATCCGAGTCACGGGGTCATTCGCGCAGCGAATGGAGCGGAGTTTTGGAAAAGTCCAGCCCCCATGATTTTGCCTTAAAAAAGTTCCACATTTCGCATCATCCCCCGGACGCCTTCCTCCAGCCCAATCTCCGGCTCCCACCCCAGCTCCTCCCTCGCCTTGCCGGTTGCCAGAACCACCCTTGGCAGCAATCCAAGCGCCGCCTTTCCGAAGTCCGATTGCTCCAGGCGAACCTCGCGCCCAGTCGCTCTGCCGATCAATTCCAAAACCTCGGCCACCGAATGCCCGCTTCCTGCGGCGATATTAAAAACCCTGTAGTTCGCGTCGTTGCTTTGGATGCCCAAACTTTTCCCAAAAGCCTTTGCCACATCGTCCACATGCACATAATCCCGCACCGTATTGAGCGATCCAAAAACCCGCACCGCCTGACCTGCGAGCACCCGAGCCATGGCTACGCCAATCAAACCCTGACGCCTCTCCGCCGCCAGCAGAGCCCCATAGGCATTGCTGATGCGCAGCACCGTAGCCCGCAACCACCCCTGCTCACACGCCGTGCGCAAATAGTTTTCCACGGCAAGCTTTTGAATTCCATAAGGATTCAACGGCTGGCAATGATCAGACTCCCGGAAAGCGACGCCATCCGCCGGTTCCCTCCCGTAAACGGCTCCGCCACTACTCGCAAAAACAAAATGGCAAGCGCCGTCCCCCCTGCGCCTCCGCAATGCCTCAAGCAAATTCAATGCTGGGGAAATATTCGCCACCAAATCGCTCGGCCAGTGCCGGTCCGAGATCGCCGGTGAATTCGACTGCGCGAAGTGCGCCACCGCATCCAACCCCTCGACAAACTCCGCACAATCCGCCTCGTTCATCAAATCCCCCGACATCCACTCCACGCCCGGATGCTCCCTATGCCCGGCCACATGCCTCGCCAAGCACCGCACTTGCACATCGGGATTGTGTTTTGTCCAAAGACTCAAAAACCGACCGCCAATAAGCCCGCTTGCACCAGTAATACCAAGATGTTTCATGAAATTATGAAATCAAAACTCATCCTGCCGCAGAAGAAATCTTTCGATCGGCATTCGGTAAATTCCCTCTTCACTCGAAGGCGGAATATCATCCATCGTAACCAGATACTTGTGGAAAAGTAACCACATCCTCATAGTCAATATCGTATTGCAGTCGCCCACGCCATGAGGAGTGGTTGAGAACGATGGCTATAAGAAAAAAAGAAGGAATATACAACGCGTTGCCTCTTTTGCAATTATTAAGTCTAATTACTTAAAAATTCTTCCGAGTAAATCGCCGAAACCTCTTGTGATTCTATTGCGGAGATGTTCCATTTTTTCGCGCTGCCGCAAATAGTCGACCCGCTTTGCGAAGTTGGCCTTTGCGAGTTCCAATGCATTTTCATCAGGAAAGTATTCCATGCACTGCTCTGTAAAGATTTTCGCTACTGAATCGAATAATTCAAGATCACGCTGATTGTGTTCTAATATTTTGTCTTCAAGCCATCGCGGTATCTCCTGATTGCGGGGCGACTTCATATGCATTCGTGTAAATGCAGTATTTATGAAATCATGAGGAAACCGCTTCTCGAGTAATAAACATGCATCGGCAAAACGATCTAAAGGGGCTAACAGGACTTTCCGACCGCGCACCAACTCAAGAATTTTTTCAACCGGTGATTCACATTCCCCATTGGGAAGAAAAAAGCGCGTCTGATAATCGAAAAATCCAGGGTCAATTTTTTCGGCAAAAACTTTTTCAAAAAATGGTTCGATTTTTTTAACATAGTCATTCGCACTGGACTCTTGATTCATTCGAACATTGTGAAAATACAACGAAAGAGCTCTGTCCACAGGATGCCGAACAAAGGAAAATGCCGATAATTCCCAAATTTTTGATTCATAAGGTAAATCCAAGGAAAACATGTGGGAAGCGATACACCGATACTGGGGATGCAATTTCAAAATTCCGGAGACATCGCCTTTGGAAAGTTGCTTTGTATCCCACAGTCCATAATAAGAATAAAAGGAGGCGCCGAAATTCCGAAGAAGAATCTGCCCCATCGTCGTTCCTCCAGTTTTTGGAACATGCACAAATAAAAATCGTTTTTTCACAAGTATTAATTATTTTTTAATTGATTTTAGTTAGGAGTTGTATACGTGCAGAGCAATTTCAATTTGAAATGCATCCTCAATCCACTTTTTTGTTTTGGCATAAGAACCTCCGGATAGAGCCTGCGATTTTTTCAATAGTGGCTTTTTTCGAAAATATTAGCCATCTAGATCGGGCGGGTAGATTACCCGCCGAAACCGACCGATGGCTTGGGAGAGAAACGTGTTGCCTACGCCCCCATACGAGGCGACCAAGACTTCAATCGATGAATTAAGGAAATACCGCCTAACTCAAAGACTCCTCCAACTTCTTAATCGCTGACTCATAAAGCATGTAATCCAATGCATTTTTTTCCTTAAATTCTTTCAACTCATGTTCAGGAATGATGTCTTTGTCTTGTTGTCTAGAAACAACATTCAGCCTTTGCTGTTGAATTTCGGGCTTGTTTTCAATGATACAAATCTGCCTTTTCGCCATACAGGAATCAGGAAAATTACGAAGCATATCTAATGTCTTTTTTTTAAATAGCCCAATACTATCTTCCATTCGCTCGGTAATACCAATAAAATAGTATCGCTCCAATACTGTTTTAAAGTTTAGCGAGTCACAGCCCATTAGTTTTGACACAACATTATTTGTAGAAGCAAGGTAGTTAGACAAATTGTTATATTGTTTGTGCCTTTGGCAATCTGCCGGGTCCATTTTCCACCTGTAATTAAACATAGAAATATTCATTTCCAGAGGATCTCTTAGAAAGGAAAAAAATTGAAAGCGCGGGTTGCCTTTCAGTGAAGGGTATCTCAAGTCAATTGTTGAAATTGCCGTATTCCAATGCCCTGCAAGAACAGATGACGCAGACAATAAATCCAAATCCACAGGATGCATTCGAAATTCATGACGGCTTTTATAAAGTCCTTCATAGTCTGAAAAAACATGGAACCAGTTATGCACTACAGACATGAAGCTTGTGCCCGCTGTCTTAGGAATATGGTGAAAGACGAAGGACGGTTCCGAGGCCATTTTGATATCGATAAAAGCCATTTTTTGATTAATTTGAAATTTCAGAGGTTACGATTTCCATATGCACCGGCAATCCATAAGGACCATAAAACGGAGGTATTCCATCCAGAAGGGGCCAAGAGACCGCAATTGGCCCCAATTCACCGGTCCCATGATAACTAAACCAATTATTCCCTTCAATGATGTCTCCCAGCGCAAGAGAAAAAGTATAATTTCCTGGTTCTAGGTCGATTTTGATATCAACATGTAAGATAATCTCCTTTCCGGCGTCCAAGAAATAGGGATCTCCACCAGCAGAGTGCGATCCCCTGGATACAATCAACTGGTCGTAGGTATTTTTCACATTCACCGCCAGATGGAATGAAACAGACTCTTCGCTAAATGATTTGATAAGAACTTTCAATGAAATTAAATCTCCCACTCGGCTAATCAATGTGCCAATGCCCTTCTCACGGTTCATTGCAATCGCTTGAATTCCCACATCAGAGTCCGGCCTCTCTAGAGAAGACCATATGGCCTCCTTGAATGCATGAGCTCCCACCTGAGAAAGCGAAGCCTCCGCAGCTAATCCCGCCTTTATTTTTCTTTTACTATGGTCGGTTCTCGGTGCGCTGAAATACATCGCCGTGCCTGCCTCTGTAGGGCCAAAATACTCCATTTTCCCATCCCGCAAAAAAACCACCCGCTCGCACAGGCTACGCACCGTCTGCATACTATGCGAGACGAATAACAGAGTGGTTCCACGCTCCTTGAGTTGGCGAATTCTCGCCGCACACTTCTGAGCAAAAAACACATCCCCGACTGAGAGTGCCTCGTCGATGATCAGAATATCCGGTTCTAAAGCCACTTGCACCGCAAAAACTAGTCGCACCATCATCCCACTGCTGTAGGTCTTCACTGGACGATCAATAAAATCTCCGATCTCCGCGAACTCCTCGATCTGTGGAAACCGTTCCTCGATCTGCGCGTGGGTCAGCCCGAGAATCAATCCGTTGATGAACACATTCTCCCGCCCCGTGAAGTCTCCCTTGAACCCACTCCCCAGTTCCAACAACGCCGCCACCCGGCCATTGACTTTCGCAAAACCTTTCGTTGCTGGCTTTGTCCCGGCAATGATCTGCAGAAGCGTCGATTTCCCAGAGCCGTTCCGGCCAATGATCCCGACACTTTCTCCCTTTTTGACCTCAAAAGAAACATCATTCAAGGCAACAAACTCTTCACCCTCATGCCCCAACAATGAGTCCATAAAATTCCTCACCCGTCCTTGCGGCCGGGGCACAATGTTGTGAAGTTGGCTTTTCGCCAACGATAAACGTGATCGATGGATCGGATAAATCTTGCTGACATTCTGCACAGAGATCGCCGATGCATTTTTAAGTTGGGAATTTACTTCCATAATTTTTTACCAAAAAACTCTATAATTCTACCGCCAATGATTCTGAGATTTATGGCGTAGACAGAATGAACAAAATTTTAAAATTACAAAAAAGTCCTTTCCCATCCTGTCAAAAGCCCGGTGAAACCAATCGTGGCGAATAACTGGCAACAGGCAGCCCAAAAAATGCTGAATGAAATCCGCAGGGCGCACAGCAGCAAGCAAAGGGCATGAATTCCAACATTTCCGAACAACCAGTTCCAATTCTGTTAATTTTGTTCATTCTGTCGAAAAAAAACTGCTTATCCTGCACATCTTGCCATCGTTTCCAAGCCTCCACTCACAATGCATCCGAGAATCCCCTCTTTAAGCGGTGAAACACCGCATATCCTCCAAAAAAGCAAAAAATCCCGATTCCCAAGCAATACCCCCACATACCCATCGGCGGTATTTCCCCCTTTGTGAAGATCGCACGTCCCATTTCCGAAAAGCACGCCATGGGATTTAAGAGCAACCAGGGTTGAAAAGCCTCGGGAATGCTGGACACCGGATAGAAAATCGCGCTCACAAAAAGCAACGCCATCATGAGAGGAGGCACGAATGAGGCTACATCTCGGAAATAAACGCCCACCGCAGCAAGAAACCAACTCACCCCCAGCGAAATTAGAAAAAGAGGAAAGACCACCAATGGAAAGAGTAGAACCGTCCAATCCCAAGGCATGGGCGAAACAAGGATGCCACCAATCAAAATCAAAACATTCACGCAAAAATGCAAAAATGAACTTCCCACAAGCGAAATAGGCAAAATCTCCACAGGAAAAACCACCTTCGTGATGTAATTTGGATTCTCCACCAGCAACTGCGAAGCTCGCCCCACCCCATCACTCATGAAATTGTAAAAGATCAGCGCACTGAAAAGCGTGATCGCAAACGAGCCGGCCCCTTCCGTGTCTGTGCGTGAAGACCTATAAAGCGAACCGAAGACCACCGTATAAATCCCAAGCAGAAAAAGCGGGGAGACAAAACTCAACGCCAACCCCAAATGCGCTCCCCGATACTTCCCTACAAACTCACGCCAAGTGAAATGAGCAATCAACTCGCGCTTGGCCCATAAATCGCCGACCATCCGCAACGGAAACAAAATAAGGTATTTCATTATTTATTTCTTAATAAATTTAATACATATAAACATTTTATATTTTTTGCAACAAATAACTCTACAGCTCATTTTTGCCATCCATGGTTTTTGCAAAACAAACCAGACCGAGCAAAAGCTACAGATAGGAACTGAATCGTATCAGGCGAAGCTCAAAAGACGAGAGAAAAGTGCACTGGACTTTTAGCAGACCACTAATCACACGAATAAAAGTAACGGGCTACAATTGTCGCGTAAAAAGTTACAGCACGCGAGTCACGGAGTCATTCGCGCAGCGAATGGATGGATCATTTTTTAAACCACAACCGCGCAGCGCCTGTTCGTTAGTCAAAATTCGCAAAAAAGACTCAAGGAGCCTCATGCTTATGAAAACAAGTTGTCGAAATCATTGTGCGACCCAACCCAGAACCAATGGATCTCTTCACCATTCCTGCGGCCAACGGCGCGATATTTCGCTGAAATCCTTACAGACCAGATGTCCTTTGTTCCGGATAACTTCTTAAAACGCAGAGAAGGATGATCCGGAGAAAACTCAAAAAGTGTGTATGCCTGTTTGGCATCTTTGCGCACTACGGAATCCAAGGCATAATAGGCGCGCCAAAAACTTGGCCGAGCAAAAGACTTCACAATTTTTTGAGGTCAAGCGGTTCTGAGTGCTCTTCTTCACAAATTCGCGCATATTCTTCAAGCTTCATGCGCGCTTTCTCACCATTAATGATTTGTTCCCAGCGATTATCCTCGGACTTTTCAAACAGAAAACGGGCAAAATCGGTGACCTCAATTTTTTTTTCAACGGGCAAAGCCTCAAAAATTTCAATGAATTCGACAGCCTCTACACTCATAAATCAACCATATGAACCTTGTTAGATTTTTGCAACCTTTATTTTTTAGAATCTCAAACATTGCCCCCCTTACCCGGCACCACCCGCTTGCGCGTGGATTTGCAAAAACGCAGCCAGCCGGGCGCCGTGCTTCCCAAGCCGGTTTTTCGTGAAAATTTGACTCGTTCGCTCCCACTTTCTTGCCCTTCGGGCCAATCTTTGGTTGCTATTCCTCACGCCAGCCTTGGCGCTCGGTTGTGTCTATCCGTGGTTCCAAAAATGGAGTGTCGAGAGACGAGCGTCTAGCGTCGAGGACTCTTAACAAGTGACCCGCGACCCGTTACTTCCATGTCACACCGGAGTCGCGCAGCGCTTAGGCGGATCTCCCCCCTCTACCCACTTTTTAGTCTGCCCCTTGACTCACTTCATAGATTTCGACCTTTGATTTGGAAGTATCCGGCATTTTATTGCGGATCATGAGTGTGCAAACTAGGCGGTTTTCGCCAGCATAAAGAGTGCGCGAAATCGGTTTATCCGTTGGCCATATCTCAACAGAAGAAACAACTTTGCCAGTATCGTCGATTAAAAAAACATCCGCACGCCCGCGTAGCACTTTTGCGGTAAATGAGACTTCGCTCGCGAGAGCTTCAAACTTCGACAAAGAACACCAGAAATCAAAGTTCCTTTCTGGATTGCGTTGATCCGAAGTTGTCAGGAAACATTTCCCCTCATTCTGTGCGATCGATGCCTCTGCAAAGCAATTTATTGCAGACAAATTTATTGAAGTGGAGTAACTCAGATTGGAATTTTTCAAAACAACCCTTTTGAAGAAAATTTTATCCCGACCAATCGTTAGCGTCTCGCTTTGAATGACAGAAAATGCCTGGCCCGCTTCAGCCATGGCTTGTAGCGCTTTATCGATTCGCGAAGCATCCTTGTCCAGAAGCACCACTTGCTGCACACCCGCCCGACGAACAGCTTCTGCATCCTCCTGAGAAATCTGCGGGTATTTTGGAAAACCCGCATGCCCGGGGAGCATGCTGAATGTATGCAGAAAAAACGACTGCAACATTTTGAGTTCGTTATTTTCCGACTCCGGATACCAGAACTTGATGACATCTCCCTCCGACGCAGCCGGGAGCATTTGCTTGAGCTTCACCGCCAACGCCGGAATTTTATGATCCTTGGAATTCTGAATCCTGACATCCGCAAGAAACTGGCTGAAAAAACCAGTAGCCAGCGTGAGGCAGGATAAAAACAACAAACAGAAAATGAATGCAGTCTGGTGGAATGCTCTGTGAAAAAAATAGAGACTGCAGCCGAGCACGGCTATGGCACAAATTGAGAATGTGATCGGCCAAGGCCATTTCAACTGAGCCTTCAAGATCATGGGCCCCGCCACAGCCGCGGCGGCACATAGCACAAAGATCGAGTATTCCTGGCTTGATTTTATATGGCGAGCGGCATTTCCAGCAAAAGCTATGAGCGAAAAGAGCAAGACGGGAAGCAGAAAGGAAAAATAAAACGGCATGGAGAGCGCATAAGCACCACCGATCAAATCGCCCGCCCAGAAGAACACCGTGGAAAGAAGCAGTGCGCCAAATGCTCCACGGCCAAAAGGATCCAGTTTTTTCCAAGAGGCCAGTGCCAACGCCAAGAAGGGAAAGGGTGCAAGCCACAGCGGTGTTTCAGAGAGCGCCGCAGAAAATGGCTTTTTCCAAAGCTCTGTTTGCCCATCGGACATCTTGCGCATAAGTTCGAGAATGGGTTGCCAGAATGCGCCGATGCCACAATTCACAGCATACCAATAATAGGCCGCAGAAAGCGTGAGCAGAAAGCCGCCGAGGAGCCATGGAAGTTGGTTGCGGAACAGCACCCAGCGATCTTCCCAACGCGCTCCAACAACCAACGGCACAAGACACCCCGCAAGGATCACAAGATAAAGATGGCTGGTAACGGAAAACGCCAGCAGAATGCCTGCAAAGAATGCAGCCGCACAGCTTGAGCGGAACAAAAGAAGCAAGCACACTCCAAGGATCAGAAAAGGAACCGCGCTCGAGTCAAGATAGGTCGTGCACCACAGCCTGGCGGCAACAGACTGAAAAGACCATAGGAGCGAAGCAAATACACCAATCAGCGGGCTAAAATACAAGCGCCCGACAAGAAAAAACGAGCCAGAAACAAGACATGCCAAAAAAAGTCGTAAAACGATTGGCCCCTCCGTTGGACCAAAAAGGTTGAAAGCAACCGCATCCGGAAAGATCGCCCCAAACCGCGATGCATAATAAATGAACCCATGCCGCAAAAATAACTCCTCAAAAGACTGCGAATACGAAAGATAAAAAACCGAATCCGTAAAATTTGCAAACGCAAGCTCTGGAAGTCGCAAAATCTTGCGGGCAACCAGAGGCAGCAGCAGGCAACCAGAGGCAGCAGCAGGCAGCCGAGGAAAACCAAGCCCTCGCACATTTTTCCGCTCAAAGGGCCGAGCCAATTTTCGCAAGCGTAATTTTTTAACGCGCATGAGCATTTATGTTGCAGCGGCGAATCCATTCCGTTGCACTTGAGAAGTCCCTCTGTTCTTTTGCTGTGGTATTCCGATAAATCGAAACAGATCCCTCGGGTGCTTTAACTTCACCCAGCAATTCCCAGTTACTGCTGTTGCGAATGATGGCTTTCCAATCAGTAATCCCATTTGGTGTCACAATTTCTCCGGTAATTCCGGGAGATGGAACGACGAGGTAATCTGCATATTGCGGCAACTCCGGGCTAGGCGTTTGCTTCCGCCCGAAGATTGTTCCCATGTTGTAAACTTTCCAAGCCAATTCTTGCTTCAGAGCCTCCCATGAGATCGTATTGCCATCCACCCAACCGTAATTTGCACACCAGATGACAGGTGCACGACTATCCTTCCAATCCGCTGCCAAAACTTCCATCACTTGGCTTGGGCCATTTCGCCGCCATTCCAAGCCCATTTCCCCCTCCTCCTGAATGGTCCTATCGACATATTTGTGATAAGGAGCAACTTGAGTTGTTCTCCAACACAGCAAACCAAAGACAAGCGAACAAGCCAATGACACGCAACGGCTAAAATTCCAGCGTAAAAATAAGGCAACTGCAAACAAAAGACCGCTGGAACCCGCACACGCAAGCAGGAACCAGCGATTTAAAACAGCCGGTAGCCACATAATCGAAAGAGCAAGAATAAAGACCGGAAATCCCCAGACTGGCAAATTGGGATTGATTGAGAGCGACGCCAAAAAAGACAACGCTGCAGCCAGAAGCAGCAGTTGAAAAGTCATGCCAAACCAAGGTTGATGCACCGAATTGACTGCAATACCTCCAAAAGCACCAAGTGCTAGAAAAGCAAGTGATGCCCAACGGGAGTCCGGTGTGAATTTATTCAATTTCGGAACTAATCGACAAAAAAGACCCACTCCGACCAAAGTCGCCAAGAGAATATTGAGCCCGCCCAAATGCCAAACTCCGGAATACCCAAGCCAGTGAAAAGACCACTGCGCACCTTGCTGCTCGTTAAGCTTATAAAAGTCTGACTCAAAAGCAACACCCAGAATATAGCCGAAGATGTCGGCCCGATAGATCCAAAAATGCGGAAGACTCGGCAGAAGCACAATCGTCCACAAAGCCAAGAGGCACAGACTTGCCTTAAACAATTGGTGCCCAAGCTGTTCAGGTGGCTGCGCTGACAAAGCCTGACCCTTGTCCACAAAACACCTGCTCGCCAAGTAAACCATCGAGCACAAGCCAAGCATACCAAGCTGATAAGGAAACATTACCGGCTTCATAGCAAGGGCCAGTGCAAAACAAACCGCCGTTGCAAAAAACCATAACCCAGATCGCGAATGCCCCCACGCCCACTCTAGCGCGCAAGCACACCCCATGAACAGCAACACCGCCATCGTAACTTCCGAGCGGAAATCAAACACGACATGAAAGCATACTGGCATCCCAAGAAATGCCGCCGCCCAGACCAGCTTCCATGCTATTGGCAACCCACGCGGCAACATCGAAACAAACGCTCCCAGCACCCCGAAAAGAAACACCGCATTCGCCCAATACGGCACCGATTCGTGAATTCCAAACACAGCGAATAGCGCGGCAGTCCAGTAATAGTGCAAAAACGAATGAGGATTTCTAAGTCGGTATTCATCCCAAGCTGCCCCCAAACCACTATTCTGAAAATTTAGCAGCCTCACCGCCCCCTCCACAAGACTATGGCTGTCATCATAGTCCGGCGGCATGGCCAATTTGCCATGCTGTTCACTCCAGGAAACCACATGCCACGTAAAGGCAACTGCCATCAAGGCCAAGACAATCCAAATGAAATAATTCTTCACAGCTTCAAATAACAGCTCACTTTCGGCGCTCACAGAGCGCCGCTACAACAAAACGCTCCTGTAGTCGTGCTGCTTCATCCCAAAGCAACTTTCGCCTCTTCAACCTTTACCTCCAGCGATTTCCAAAATGAAGAAGTCCCTATTTTGCATGATTTCGCGCATTCCCGCACCCTCAAGCCGATTTTTCAACCCCTCACCTTGGTCCACATACGCACGCCTATTGATCAAAACATGTCCAAACCCTTTGGCCGCCAATTCAGTTGTGACTTCAAGCGGCTTGTTGTCATCCAACTTCGCTTGCCAATCGCTCCCTTTCCTACCTTTTACCGTTCCATAGCTGAATCGTAGATTTTTTGTGTGAAGATACGGGCGGAAATGCTCGTAGTCACCCATTTGATGAACTGGCCCATTTTCTGGAAATCCATGCACTGGAAATTGAAATACCATCGCCCCATCCGGCAAGCGCCTCTCCATTTCAGGAAAAAACTCTTTGTCCAGCAAGAACCTATCTGTAGCCTGTTGACGCTGACTGCGAAGCCATTCCGGAATTTTGGGAATTTGGTCGTAAATTCCGATCGGCAGGATCGCCGCGCCGATTATAGCGAGCAAAACCGGTCGCGATCTCAGGCGGGTCAGGAGCAGCGCCAGATAAAAGAGCCCGATCGCCGCGAGAAACAGCGAATACCGATTCGAAGCCCGTAAAAACTGGAATCCGAACGCCCCCAGCAAATAGTTCACCCCGCCAACAACGGCAAAGCAAAAAACCACCACCGCAAACCAAAACAACGCGGGTTGATCCGGCATTTTCCCCGCGCTCGCCCGGGCCAATCCGCGAATCACAAGGATCCCAAGTCCAAGCACGGCGATAATGCCGATATAAGCCGTCTGACTCTCGCCTTGAATTTGCTCGGGAATTTTCCAATGGTAATGCTTACCAGCCCACTGCTCCCAAGGAAGATACATGTGGAATTTTGGCAAAAGCATATCCGGCAGGTAGAGCCCAAATTTCACCATCCACCAAAGACTGCGACCAAAGGCCTGGGGATTCGCTCCTTCTTGCAATCGGAAGACAAAAGTATCCACATTCTGCAGAACAAACCCAAGACATGCAGCCAATCCAACCACTGCACAGAAAGCCCCCCCTTTCAGCGATAGATTCACCACATGCCCCATGGCAACAAACGCCAACAGAACCAAAAACATAGCCCAATAATACGGCATGAACAGACTGCACCCCAGCGCCATCACGCTAAGCCACCCTACCTCTCGGTGCGAAAGTTTTGCCACCTCCTGCCCCCACAATCTCCAAGCGCAATAAATAAAAACCGGAACCACGAAGTAAATCGTGAGCATAAGATGCTCAATATTCCTTACAAATCCATAAGGCAAAAGAGCAAAGAGAATTCCCAGAATGCACGCCAATACCCGTGCGCTACCCATCGCACAGGCCACAAAATAAAATGCCAGCCCAGCCGAGATCAACGAAAGAAGCACAAAAATATTCGCCGCCCCAATTACACCGAGCCACGGAACTAAAAACGAGGGCAACCAAAAAACATACTCGCTCATTGGGTAGTCGCTCCACTCCGCAGCCAAAGGCGCATTCATCCGCTTGAGCACCAAGAATTGAAAGGGGGCAACACATCCCTCTGCAGCTGCTTTTATTCCAGCCAGATTGCAATAAGAATCCCCATCGTAGTGAATAGGAATGTTTTTAAAAATGATTTCTTGATGGAATAGAATAAAAACAGCAGCGACAACTAGAGCAATTGCTACTCCACACACTAAGTCAGGGATAATTTTTGAATTCCGCACAAATCGAATTAGTGAGAGTCCGTTCCCGGCTTAATTTCCTCGATGATCGGCTCTGCATGACGATCCATTTCACGGTAGATTCGCCAGATATACTCACCTAGTAGGCCCATAAATATAAACGCACACCCATTCAGGAACCCAAGAAGCGCGGCCAAGGCGGCAAATCCCGGCACATCGATAAAACCAAATGCCTTACCCACCAGAACGACACCGACATAGAGGAAGCAACCAAGCGCAATACAAAAACCTATTCCGGTGGCCAACCTCATGGGTTTGACTGAGAACCCCACACTGGAATCAATAAAGTAATTGATTTTTTTCCGAAATGTCCACATCGACTTTCCATGCTCTCTTTCTTGCCGATGATAAGTCAGGATTTTTGCCGGGATTCCCAACGACCATGCAAACATCGCCAGATTTTTGTTGTGGCCGCAACGAAGAAGATGCGGAAGAAAGGCTTTATCCATAACCGCCATGTCAAACCCACCTTCAGGATATGTAGGCATAATAAGCCAACGAACCATCCTATAATTCAGCCAAGCAAAAATTTTTGTAAGAAAAGGATCCTGTCTTGAAGCTCGGGTCCTAACCACAAATCGTGCGCCCTTGCTCCATTCTCTCACCATTTCGACAATCAGTTCAGGCGGATCCTGAAGATCGGCGGCCAGATAAGTAAAACAATTCCCAGTTACATATTTAAGCCCCGTCTTGATTGCTTGCATCGATCCTTGATTTGACAAATGGTTGAGCACGATGGTTCCGGGGCGTCTCAATTGAACTGCGCGAAGAAGCTCCAGCGATTTGTCCAGAGACCCGTCATTCACGAAGATCAACTCCAACTCCACGCTATCGCCAGCGAGTTCGCGCTCGAGGCGCAAAAGCGCCGTTTCCAAATGTGGAAGCGACGCTTCATTGAAGTAAACAGGAACGACAACTGAAAGTTTATGCATGGCTTTATCAGTTAGTTTGTTCGATTGCCTCAAGAACGGATTTAATAACCCTATCCTGTTGGATTATTGAAAGATGGGGCCCGAGCGGAAGACTTAGAATCTCCCCATGAATCCGGTCGGCGATCGGAAGACTCTGGCCAGCAACCTTATGTTGGGCATACGCCTGCTGCCGATGCGGCGGGATTGGATAGTGGATGAGAGTTCCAATGTCGTTTTTTTCTAAATGACTGCGAATTGCGTCACGGGCAGGATGCCGAATTGTGTAAAGATGCCACGCATGTTTGGCATTAGGACGAATCACTGGGAGAGTCAGCGCCGATCCAGAAAAGGCTTCTTGGTAACGCGCGGCGAGTGCCTCGCGTCGCGAGTTCCATTCAGCAAGCTTTCCAAGTTTTACCCTCAATACTGCTGCGTGCATTTCCTCCAAGCGGTTATTGTATCCAGTTACTTCATTAACATACCTCACCGCGCTCCCGTAATTTCTTAAAGTCTTAATCGATTTTGCTAAATTCTCGTCATTTGTTGTTACCGCACCAGCATCGCCGAGTGCCCCGAGATTCTTGCTGGGATAAAAACTCCATGCCACAGCGTCACCATGTGATCCGATCCTTTGACCCTGAAACTCGGCACCATGGGCCTGCGCAGCATCCTCGATCACCTTCAAACCATGCCGACCTGCAATCTCAAGGATGCTTGTCATGTCACAGGGATGCCCGTAAAGGTGCACCGCCATAATGGCCTTGGTTCTTGGAGTAATCGCCGCTTCGATCTCTTTGGCGTTAATTAAGCATGTATCCCACTCAGGCTCCACCGGCACCGGGTCGGCTCCGGCCATCGTCACAGCCAACCAGGATGCGATATAAGTATTGGAAGGCACAATCACTTCATCCCCAGCCCCGATTCCCCAAGCCCTCAAAATTAAATGCATCGCATCCAGACCATTACTTACACCCAGGGCGTGCCTTGCACCACACCATTCCGCCCATTCAGACTCGAATGCTTCCAACTCAGGACCAAGTAAATACCACCCACTATCCAAAACACGCTTAATAGCCGCATCGATCAAATCTCGCTGCTCCGACACGGCATCTCCTAACTGAAGAAATGGAACTTTTAACATATTATTTTACAATGGCATCAAGAAACTCGTCATAATCCCGAATGTAATCATTGGGATCATAGGCGTGAGATGCAAATACTAGCAAAACCGCATCAGGGGAATATTTATACTGGATTCCCCAGGTCATTGGCGGCAAATAAAATCCGAGACTCGGATGATCAAGGAGCAGCTCTTGTCGCTGCGTTCCATCATCTGCCACCACTGAGACACTCCCATGAACCGCGATCAAGAACTGGTGGCATTCGCGATGAGCATGCTCACCGCGGATTTCCTTCCCAGGAACACCGAAAACCAAGAAATGGCGCTTCGGCAAGAATGGCAAGTCCCTTTCAAAATCGGCAGCTGATAAATTTCCACGCAAATCTTCGACAAAGGTGAAACGATGTAAAGAAGCTTTACCGACACCCAATTGAATCACACCCGTCGTTTTACCAATAGTAGTCTGCGGTTTTTCATCCTTTGGTTCCACCGAATTTACATAGCCAACAATGCGAGCGGGATTTCCAACTACCTTGGCAAAAGGCGGAACAGATTTTGTGACCACAGACCCCGCCCCCACCATCGCCATGCGCCCGATGGTGATCCCGGGCAGGATCGTGGCATTGGCACCAATGCTTGCCCCTTTGCAGACCCTTGTTTCAAGAATGGGTTTCGAATGATCCAAGGATCTCGGAAAAAGATCGTTGGTAAATGTAGCGTTGGGGCCTACAAAAACATCGTCTTCCAGATGGATCCCGCTCCAGACCTGCACTCCACACTTGATAGTCACCCTGTCACCTATCGTAGTGTTTCCCTCAATAAAAACACCATCGCAAATATTGCAATCTTCACCAATCACTGCACCCGGTAAAATGTGAGCAAAAGCCCAAACTCGCGTGCGAGAACCAATATGTGGAGTTTCAACGATAGAATTGAGATGGATCATTTTAAAATATTTTTATTTGAGGGCACAAAACCTGACATACCTCGATCTTTATAGTCAAGCATATTAAAAGCTTCATCATATTTTCCAGATAAACGAAGATATGATAAAATTTCATTGTAAACAGGTCCAACCTTAACAACAGACTGATGACCAACGATATCATCATTTGCAATAACAATCAGATTAAAACCTGTAATCTGATTTTTAAACTCTTCCAAAGTTTTTGGTGGATTTAAAGCTGTATTGGCAAAAGAAGCCGTGCGCCCATGTTTCAAAAGAAATAATTCTACATTCTCGGGGTGAACAGGCCCGTTTCTTAAAAAATAGATTTTGTTCTCGTAATTATTTCTATGTAGATAATTACATACTAATTTAAAACATTCGTTTCGAAATTTTGCCAACGACGGATGAACATATGATATTGAAGGCCACTTAAAAAACACCAAACCTAGAATGATAGCAATTAAAATAAATGCATATATTTTTAGATTAAACGCTTTATTATTTTCTTTTTTTATTTTCAGGCATTTTCCAATTGAATTAACCAAAAGAAATAGTAATAGTGTATAAAATGGGAAACCAACAAAAACCGACTTCATTGGTCCTAAAGTTAGAACGATTAGTGTAATTACGACTAATCCCAGAAGGGACAAACACTCAAACTTGTCAAAAACACTTCCCTCTCTGAGAATGATAAAAACAGAGAAAACACCAAGCAAGAGCATTAAGATAAATGAAAGGCTGAATACATCTTGCCCACCGCCACCCCAAAGATAAAAACCCCATATATCTAACATATCGCCATCAGGGACCCAAAGATTTTTGTTTTCCGCCAATGCATTGGAAACAAAATAGGAGAATATATTTTTCCCATAGAAAAAAATGTAGGGAACAGTCAGAATTAATACCCAAAAAAAACTTAATAAAAACTTCTTAACTTGTGCAAAAAAATCGGCAAGAGGAAGTTCCGATTCTGACTTCCAAATACAAAAGAGAAAACCCAACCTAGACAGAAAAGCCAAACCGACTATGACTATAGTCAACGGAAAAGTTGTTGGTTTAGTTAATAATGTGGCGGAGAATAAAAATCCGCAGATCAACCCTGACTTATAGGTAAAGATATTATTTTTTAAAATAAAACACGCCGAGGTCAAGCGAGAAGAAAACCCCACAGAGGATCAGGCCGAAATTCCGCTCCTGCGATAATGAAAATCGGAGTGGATAGGGCCCATATTAATAATAAACTGATTTGGAAAAAAGAAAGTTTAGAAATACAAAATAAACAACCCAACAAGCCCAAAAAAACGGGTATCAAATTAGAAAAGTATATTATGCTGGTTTCGTAATTAGAGAAAAAAAGAGCCACCAAACTTATTAAAAAGCAATATGGTGAGTGAATATGTGTATTTTTGAAAGCAGATAAAAAGTTATTTTTATCTTTTATTTCATATAAAAACTTTCCCGCATCTCTGAAATAAGTGCAATCATCATAAAGCGGAACAGTTGATAGTTTTCCTTGCTGGGCTGATATGCCAAGAACAATAAGTATATAAACTACAGCTAAAAAAAACAATAATATTAATAATTTTTTGTTAAACATTTTATATAAATTTACCTGCTGCGTGGACACCGACTATTTACTTGGAGTCAATTATCGCTTCAGAAACTTCTTCAGCGAGAGCATGTTCCCGGATTTTACGAACGGGACTGGCAGACCGGCCGAGAGCTTACCAAGAGTCTTGCCAGTCTCCCCTGACTCCAAGAGAAAGAAACTACCCGCTGGACTTTTTAAAAAAACGCGACACTTCTCAAGATTATGAGACGCAATTTAACGGAATCAGTGTGATTGTGCAATATTTATTTTGTGGCTACCGCTTAATTTAATACAAACACTAATCATTCTGCAATATATGATTCCGAAATGCTAATGGCAACTTTAGCGCTTCCCACATCAATTTCCATCAAGCGTATCGTTCCCAAGCGTGATTCCAGAAATTTCCACCATGGACTTGCTGGTATCGGGCATTTTGTTGCGAATCATCAGAGCTTTTGCCTTCCGATTGTCTCCGGAATAAAGCGTTCTCGAAACAGGTTTATCCGTTGGCCAGATTTCAACGGAGGAAACAACTTTGCCGGTGTCTGCAATCAAGCAAAGTTCGACGCGGCCGCTATGGACTTTGGCATTCAACAACAAATTTTTGGGGCGGCGCAATTTTTATTCTGTAAAAGTTAGCGGTTAATTTTGGGGTAGGTCAGCAGGGTTCATGTTGAGGTAGGATTTCCCGGTGAGCCACTCCTCGTTGATTTCGCAGAGGAGAGCGGAGGTG
>JBIJAV010000077.1:0-3419 GCA_044345595.1 Terrimicrobiaceae bacterium | reverse complement strand
AGCGAAGACCAGCGCGGCCGAGAACGGCGCTCTTTGGCTCTTCGGCGGAGTAAACCCAACGGGCATCGGAGAAGAGACCGATGTTGTCGGTAACGCGGTATTCAAGACCACCACCAACGTTGCCGAAGCCATGTCCTTTGCCGGTGCCGTAAGCAGCACCACCGCCAGCGAGGGCGTAAGGAGCGAGGTTCAGCGAGCAGATTGGGTAACGGAGAAAGAGGTTACCAGAGGTAGCCCATTCTGCGTTGGAACCGCCACCAACTTTTTCACGGCCGAGGATGTCTTGTTCGACACCGATACCGATGAATTTGGTGAAGAAGTAGTTAACTCCGAGTCCACCACCCCAGCCTGGACGGCCTTGGTTGTAGAAAGCGCCGGCGGCAAA
This sequence comes from Terrimicrobiaceae bacterium, assembly GCA_044345595.1. Taxonomy (GTDB): domain Bacteria; phylum Verrucomicrobiota; class Verrucomicrobiia; order Chthoniobacterales; family Terrimicrobiaceae; genus UBA967. Next base: position 3,034 of record JBIJAV010000077.1, on the reverse strand, counting down.
TGCGTCGACTTGGAGTTCCTGATCGCGGAATTTGCATTCTGCGGCTGGAGCTACTGTTTGTTTGAAGGTCTTGGCCGAGGTGCCTGCGAAGGCGCCTGTGACTGAGACAGCAACTGTGAGGAGTGCGAGTGTTAGTTTTTTCATAGTGTGTTGTTTTGATCAGCACCGCAGGTTTTCACGAACAGTGCTGAGGGGTAGTTGTAAAAAAAACGACAGAAAGGTCAATATTTATTTTTGGGCTGCTCAAGCTGCCGCAGGGTTCCGGATTTTTTCTTTTTCGCGTTCGCGCTTTTCCTCGAGGCGGGCGAGTTCCGAAACGAGCTGGCGTTCGAGCGCCTCGCGTTCCTGATAGGGAGCTTTGGCAATTTGATCTTCGAGGAAGATTTTTTTCTCAGCAATCTTGGCGTTGATCGAGCTGTCGACCTCGGCGATTTGCTGCTTTTGGTCGGGCGTGAGCTGCACGGCGGGGGAGGTTTTTTCGAGACGGCTCATGGCGAGTTCGTATGCAGATTTCATGGACGCTTTGTAACAAATTCGACAACCAACACACAGAAAAATTGCGGCCGCGCTCCGGGGAGTGTTTAGTGGGAGGCCATGTCGCACTTTAGGCTTTTGAGCACGGATTTTGATGGAACGCTGATCAGCCACTTCTCTGATGGACGGTGCGCGCCGGACTTCGCCGCCGTGCTCTTGGAGCATAAAAAATCGGGCGGCCTCTGGGCAGTGAATACCGGGCGCAGTCTCTGGCACGCCATCGAGGGCGTGGAAAAATTCCAGCCGCCCGTGCAGCCGGATTTCCTGCTTACGAACGAGAGGGAAATTTTTCACCGAACTCCGGATGGCCGCTGGGTGCCTGAGCATGGTTGGAACGAGACATGTTATAAGAGGCACGACGACCTCTACGCGCGGTCGACGCATATTTTTGACCGAATCCGCCTGTTGGCCGAGGGGCATCCGGGCATTAACCTCTCGGAGGAGAATGGCCAACTCGCTGGGGTGATCACCTCAGATGAGCAAGTGATGCATGAGTTTGTCTCCTTTCTGGAAACCGAGCGACTCAAGCAGCCGGAGTTTTCTTACCAGAGGAATACGATCTACCTGCGGTTTGCCCATACCGACTACCACAAGGGCTCGGCGCTCGGGGAGCTTTGCCGGATTCTGCAGATTTCCGCGAGCGATGTCCTCGCAGCCGGGGATCATTTCAATGACATCCCGATGCTCGATGGCCGATATGCCGAGCATCCCTGCTGTCCTTCGAATGCGATTCCCGAGGTGCGTGCGATTGTTGAAAAAGCCGGCGGTCATCTGGCCTCGAAACCAGCTGCCGAGGGTGTGGCCGAGTCCTGGCATTTTTTCCAAGCGAACCGCCAGCCATGAACGCCGCGCTTCTTCGGAAATTCCGCAAAAAACTCGGCGCCGACCGTGTGCTGGATGATGCCCCGGCTGTCTATGCCTCCGACAAATGGTTCGCAAAGGGCACGCCGGCCGCAGTGGTTTTTCCTGCCAATACCGAGGAGACGGCATTCGTTCTCCGCGAGGCTTATCGTGCGGGCATACCGGTCACGCCCCGTGGTGCCGGCTATGGATATGTCGGCGGCTGCACCCCCGTGCAGGGCGGCATCGTGCTCTGCATGGATCGAATGAACCGGATTGTTGAGATCAACACGCGCGATTTCGTGGCTGTAGTTGAGCCGGGCGTCATCACAGGAAAACTCCAGGAAGCTGCCCGCAAAAAAAGTCTCTTCTATCCGCCAGACCCCGCCAGTCTCAAGGATTGCAGCATAGGCGGAAACATCTCCACCAACGCCGGTGGTCCGCGCTGTCTGAAATACGGAGTGACCCGCAGCTACATTCTTGGTCTCACGGTCGTGTTGCCGGACGGCAAAGTGGTGGCCTGCGGCGGTCGCACCCACAAAAACAAAACCGGCTTCGACCTGGTCGGGCTTTTCACGGGATCCGAGGGGCTTCTCGGCGTCGTCACTCAGGCCACACTGCGCCTGCTGCCGCTCCCGCCCTCGCGTGCCGTGCTTTCAGCCGGATTTGCATCCATCGAGGCGGCATCCCGCGCGATTCAGGATGTCTTTGCAGCGGGTTTTCTACCTGCGGCTTTGGAGGTCGCAGATGAATTCACCTTGAATGCCGCCCGAGCCTACAGCCCCTCGGCAAAATTCCCGCCCGGCAAGGCGCAGGTGATTATCGAAGTGGACGGCCAGCCTGCCAGCGTGCGCTCCGAGGCAGCGGATCTCGAGAAACTTCTGAAAAAATCCGGCGCTGCTGGCATTCAAAAAGCCACTACACCCGACGCCTGCGAAGCTCTCTGGGGCCTGCGGCGCCTCTACTCGCAGTCCCTCAAAGCCACCGGACTCAAGAAACTCAACGAGGACATCGTCGTTCCACGCGGGCGACTGGTGGACCTCATGAAATTCGCCGCCCGACTTCAGAAGCAATACGGTTTTCCCCTCGCCTGCTTCGGCCATGCGGGGGATGGCAATATCCATGTGAATATCATGGTCGAGAATCCGGATGATCCAGCGGTTCAAAAAAAATCGGCCGCTGCGCTGGACGCGCTTTTCACCCAAGTTCTCGCCTGGCAGGGAGCGATCACCGGCGAGCACGGCATCGGCCTCGCCAAAAAACCCTGGTGGCAGCAGGCCCTATCCGAAGAAACGCGGGCTCTCCACCAAACGCTGAAGAAAGCCCTCGACCCGGCCGGCCTCCTGAATCCCGGGAAATTTGTGTAAAGGCTGGCTTGCGTGAGGCCCCTTTGAGGGCTCAGGAGGTAACCGGAGGCTTCGCTGGCGGCGGCTGCATGATTATCTTCTGCGTTTGCTCTATTGCTTCTTGGCTATCCCGATTTTCTTGAAGCCAGCGGTCAAAGACCGTGACAGCTTCGACGCGTGACATGACATCTTGGGAATTGAGCAAAAGAATGCGCTCTGTGATATCGCGGAAATCGACGCGCACTTTGCCGTCCGTCAACAATTGAATGACAATATTCAGGCAGAGGCTGTTTGAATCACCGATCCGAATGAGA
>JBIJAV010000078.1:0-3419 GCA_044345595.1 Terrimicrobiaceae bacterium | reverse complement strand
TCTCATTCGGATCGGTGATTCAAACAGCCTCTGCCTGAATATTGTCATTCAATTGTTGACGGACGGCAAAGTGCGCGTCGATTTCCGCGATATCACAGAGCGCATTCTTTTGCTCAATTCCCAAGATATCATGTCACGCGTCGAAGCTGTCACGGTCTTTGACCGCTGGCTTCAAGAAAATCGGGATAGCCAAGAAGCAATAGAGCAAACGCAAAAGATCATCATGCAGCCGCCGCCAGCGAAGCCTCAGGTTACCTCCTGAGCCCTCAAAGGGGCCTCACGCAAGCCAGCCTTTACACAAATTTCCCGGGATTCAGGAGGCCGGCCGGATCGAGGGCTTTTTTCAGCGTTTGATGGAGGGCACGCGTTTCTTCGGATAGGGCCTGCTTCCACCAGGGTTTTTTGGCGAGGCCGATGCCGTGCTCGCCGGTGATCGCTCCCTGCCAGGCGAGGACTTGGGTGAAAAGCGCGTCCAACGCAGCCGCCGATTTTTTTTGAACTGCTGGATCGTCCGGATTCTCGACCATGATGTTCACATGGATATTGCCATCCCCCGCATGGCCGAAGCAGGCGAGAGGAAAGCCGTATTTCTTCTGGAGGCGGGCCGCGAATTTCATGAGGTCCACCAAACGCCCGCGCGGAACAACGATGTCCTCATTGAGTTTCTTGAGTCCCGTGGCTTTGAGGGATTGCGAGTAGAGGCGCCTCAGTCCCCAGAGGGCTTCGCAGGTGTCGGGAGTGGTAGCTTTTTGAATGCCAGCAGCACCGGATTTTTTCAGAAGTTTTTCGAGATCCGCTGCCTCGGAGCGCACGCTGGCCGGCTGGCCATCCACTTCGATAATCACCTGCGCCTTGCCGGGCGGGAATTTTGCCGAGGGGCTGTAGGCCCGGGCGGCATTCAAGGTGAATTCATCGGCGACCTCCAAAGCCGCCGGGAGAAAACCTGCCGCAAAGACATCCTGGATCGCGCGGGCTGCCGCCTCGATGGATACAAATCCGGCCGAAAGCACGGCACGCGCCGGCGGGAGCGGCAGCAGGCGCAGCGTGGCTTGGGTGACGACGCCGAGAAGCCCCTCGGATCCGGTGAAAAGTCCGACCAAGTCGAAGCCGGTTTTGTTTTTGTGGGTGCGACCGCCGCAAGTCACCACTTTGCCGTCCGGCAACACGACCGTGAGACCAAGAATGTAGCTGCGGGTCACGCCGTATTTCAAGCAGCGTGGACCACCGGCGTTGGTGGAGATGTTTCCGCCTATGCTGCAATCCTTGAGGCTGGCGGGGTCCGGTGGATAGAAGAGATTTTTTTTGTGGGCAGCTTCCTGGAGTTTTCCCGTGATTACCCCCGGCTCGACCACGGCCACGAAATCGCGCGTGTTGATCTCAACAATCCGGTTCATTCGATCCATGCAAAGCACGATGCCGCCCTGCACGGGGGTGCAGCCGCCGACATACCCATAGCCGGCACCGCGCGGCGTGACCGGTATGCCCGCACGATAAGCCTCGCGGAGAACGAATGCCGTCTCCTCGGTATTGGCAGGAAAAACCACTGCGGCCGGTGTGCCCTTGGCGAACCATTTGTCGGAGGCATACACAGCCGGGGCATCATCCAACACACGGTCAGCGCCGAGTTTTTTGCGGAATTTCCGAAGAAGCGCGGCGTTCATGGCTGGCGGTTCGCTTGGAAAAAATGCCAAGACTCGGCCACGCCCTCGGCGGCTGGTTTCGAGGCCAGATGACCGCCGGCTTTTTCAACAATCGCACGCACCTCGGGAATCGCATTCGAAGGACAGCAGGGATGCTCGGCATAGCGGCCATCAAGCATCGGGATGTCATTAAAATGATCCCCGGCCGCAAGGACATCGCTCGCGGAAATCTGCAGAATCCGGCAAAGCTCCCCGAGCGCCGAGCCCTTGTGGTAGTCGGTATGGGCAAACCGGAGGTAGATCGTATTCCGCTGGTAGGAAAACTCCGGCAGCTTGAGGCGCTCGGTTTCCAGAAACGAGACAAACTCATGCATCACTTCCTCATCTGAGGTGATCACCCCAGCCAGTTGACCATTCTCCTCCGAGAGATTGATGCCTGGATGCCCCTCGGCCAACAGGCGGATGCGGTCAAAAATATGCGTCGAGCGCGCGTAGAGGTCGTCGTGCCTTTTGTAACAAGTCTCGTTCCAACCATGCTCGGGCACCCAACGGCCATCCGGTGTCCGATGAAAAATTTCCCGCTCATTTGTCAGCAGGAAATCCGGCTGCACCGGCGGCTGGAATTTTTCCACACCCTCGATGGCATGCCAGAGACTGCGCCCGGTGTTCACCGCCCAGAGACCACCGGATTTTTTATGCTCCACGAGGACGGCCGCGAAGTCCGGTGCGCACCGCCCGTCAGAGAAGTGGCTGATCAGCGTTCCATCAAAATCCGTGCTCAAAAGCCTGAAGTGCGACATGGCCTCCCACTAAACACTCCCCGGAGCACGGCCGCAATTTTTCTGTGTGCGGAATGTGGGATTTGTTACAAAGCCCACATGAAATCCGCATACGAACTCGCCATGAGCCGTCTCGAAAAATCCTCCCCCGCCGTGCAGCTCACCCTCGAGCAAAAGCAGCAAATCGCCGAGGTCGACAGCTCGATCAACGCCAAGATCGCCGAGAAAAAAATCTTCCTCGAAGATCAAATTGCCAAAGCCCCCTATCAGGAACGCGAGGCCCTCGAGCGCCAGCTCGTTTCGGAACTCGCCCGCCTTGAGGAAAAGCGCGAACGCGACAAAGAAAAAATCCGGAACCCTGCGGCGTCTTGAGCAGGCTAAAAATAAATGTTGACGAATCTGTCGTTTTTTTTACAACTATTTCTCAGCACTGCTCGTGAAAACCTGTGGTGCTGATCAAAACAACACACTATGAAAAAACTCACAATCGCACTTCTCACAGTTGCTGTCTCAGTCACAGGCGCCTTCGCCGGCACCTCGGCCAAGACCTTCAAACAAACAGTAGCTCCAGCTCCGGAATGCAAATTCCGCGATCAGGAACTCCAAGTCGACGCATTCGCCGCCGGCGCTTTCTACAACGAAGGCCGTCCAGGTTGGGGTGGTGGACTCGGAGTTAACTACTTCTTCACCAAATTCATCGGTATCGGTGTCGAACAAGACATCCTCGGCCGTGAAAAAGTCGGTGGCGGTTCCAACGCTGAATGGGCTACCTCTGGTAACCTCTTCCTCCGTTACCCAATCTGCTCGCTGAACCTCGCTCCTTACGCCCTCGCTGGCGGTGGTGCTGCTTACGGCACCGGCAAAGGACATGGTTTCGGCAACGTTGGTGGTGGTCTTGAATACCGCGTTACCGACAACATCGGTCTCTTCTCCGATGCCCGTTGGGTTTACTCCGCCGAAGAGCCAAAGAGCGCCGTTCTCGGCCGCGCTGGTCTTCGCT
>JBIJAV010000007.1:0-109630 GCA_044345595.1 Terrimicrobiaceae bacterium | reverse complement strand
AACTTCGCGCAAGCCCTTTCCGGGGCCGACTGCGCTCGGCTCGCTACGCTCGCCTTCACTCCGTCGGCCCCGGAAAGGGCACTCAGATCGTGAAGAGCCTAATTACAGAAGAAACTTTACACCCCCGGCACACGGCTGTTCGGCCATTGTTGCAGCCTTGGAATAAGCTGCCCGCTGGAGTCAAAGACCCCGCCTATAAGTGCATTGGGGATATAGGAGAGGGCGCTGTCTCTTTGTGTGTGAAACCGTTTCCCCTTGTTGCCTGGGCAAAAGGCCACAGTTCCTACGAATTCGGCATTACGTCCATTAGGCGTATTTTCAAAACCCAGGGACCGAGGCTTTTCGTCCAGTAGTCACTACCCGATAGAGCGGGCGGAAGGCGTCCATCATTATCTGCAGTGTAACTGCCCCACGCAGCATAAATATTTTTCAAGTTCCCTGCGCATTTTGCCTGCAGGCCGCTCTCACGCATTTTTTTCCACCAGAGGAAACGCAAGAGCCGCCAGCAACGCTATGATGGCAATAACAACCAGCAACTCAACCAGCGTGAAAGCTGAGCGTTTATTGTTTCGCAAATGTTCTCCCTTATTCATCTTACTTATCTGCAGGCGCTTTTAAGGTGATCCTGCTAACACCCATCCGGGCCGAGCTGCCCGCATCAGCAACGATCAAAAATATCTCAGTTGCTCCCTGCGGAAGAGGAACACTGATCGTCTCCCGATAATTACCGTGTGCATCCGATGTATCCGCAATTGTTCTCATGGATCCCTCGGGCGGAAAGATACTTAGGTTTGTATTCTTGGCGTTTGGCGAGTAAGAGTCGGTAACCGCGACAAATAGTTTATTCTTTTGCGCTTGTGGGCGCCCCACGAAGGTCACATCGAACTCGGCCACGCCCCCACGGAGTGGAGAAGAATCCGGAAGAACCACCTTCCAGACGGCAATGCCGACATAATGATTGTTTTGCGAACCAACGACCCAGCAGGGAGCCGCATCTTTGCCACAGGGATTCCCCTTTGCGTCTGGGTAGTAACCCACATCTGCGTGTTTAGGGTTGGATTCTGAAAAGTGTCCGAGAATTGCATGGATCGACTCAAACGCCACTTTTTCGTCGTCAAAGGAAATCTCATAAGACTTGGTATCTGCAGGAATTCTAATCTCTCGATCACCACTCATAACTGGCAGCGGCGACGGGCCGAGAGTATCCAGCTGTGAATAAACAGGAAGAGCGGATAATAGGGTCAATGAGAGGGCGGTGATGATGTTGTTCATGATGGTATGGGTATGGGGTTTTGGTTTTATGTTCTAGGTGTGGCTGCAATGGAAGTTGCTTCATACTGCTGCAGGCCTATGACGGCAAGGAGAGACCAGAAGGAGTAGAATCCTCCGAATTCTGGATGTGCCTGGCCAGTGGACAGATTCGGGTAGAGGGGTATAGCACCGAAGGCTTCCGGGTTTTCGGAGTTGCGAGCTTGTTCCTGAAGAGCAGTGTCGAGAAGGCTTTGGGCTGCTTCGGCGCATTCGGAGCAGTTGTCGGCGACGGCCAACCAGGCTAATCCGGCCGCCAGATCCGGCACTGCAGACCTCCAAACAGGCGCCTCTCCAACCGATTCCGATGTATGCGAGCCATAGACATGGCTTCCGTATTGGGCGATTTGTTCCATGCAGAAGCGGGCCAAGTTCCGGGCCGCTTCGCGTAGGGGATTGCAATCGGGCAAGATGATGATGGCCCGCGCCAACCCGTAGAGGATGTAGGCATGGAAGTGACCTTTGTGCGCGCCGCTATTTGTCTTGCGCGCGCATGGAATCTGATCTGGGAAGGATCCGTCCCCGCGCTGTTGGCTTTCCATCGCAGAGATCAACTTTTCCAGAGCCTCCATCCAGATGGGGGCACCATCGTGTTTGAGCATCGTGGCAAAAGCATACGCCGCATAGAAGCACCGGCTATTGATGGAGTCCGGAGTCACTGAGGGATGCGCGGATGCGCTGTATCCGCATTTGAGAATGCCATCGTCGTTCTGGAATCTCAGCAGGGCGTGGGCTGACCGCAATGCGACAGCCTCGAAACGACTTTCTGCGAAGTGGTTTGCTGCGGCAAGAAATGCGGAAGGCACTCGCATCGTATAATTGGTCATGTAGGCATCGACCTCGTTCCAATAGGCGACCATCCCATCGGCAGGATGCCCCTCATCAAGCAGGATACCTCGTTCGCCTCCTGCCAGCATGGCCTCCGCATAGCGATAGGCACATTGCTCTGCACGGCTGTCACCGAGAGCCGTGGAGGCCCAGAGGAGCACTTCGATCCGTTCTGCAGAGTTCGACCATGGGTAGCGCCATGTGTGTCTGGACAGCGTCTCATCGTAGTAGAGGTCGCGGTAGCCGGGCGTGCCAGCGGGCGCGCTGTCCACGCTTCGACAGCACCAAGCCACGAGAGAAGCGATCTCAGCTTCATGGCACTCCAATTCCGGGGGTAGAACAGTCACTGCTGCCATGGCAGAAAGTCTTTTGCTGGAATTAAAAAAGTTGGCTTCTCAGCGGTCGACTTAACGAAGACATCCTGGGTGTAGAGTCCCTCGGGGCGTTTTTCGGGGAAGCCGAGCGATATGGGAAGGAATGGTTCCTCGCCGTCGGCGGGCAGTGGCAATTTATGACCTTCCACCAACATCTGAGTTTGAATTCCCGCCCCGAACGAGACCGAGACCTGCTGGGTTCTTCCGGTGCGAAGTTGTGTCCCTGAGCGACCGCGCGGGGACCATGCAAAAAATTTCGCAGGCGTCGTCTTCTCAACGAAGAAATACGCTGTGTTGCGGGTATCCAGCGCGTGATGCTGATCCTTGATCCTTATCGAATACCAAGGTCCGGCATCGCCACCTGCCGTTGCCAGCGCATAAATGCCTGTTTCGGGAGCGACGAAGCGAATCGTTTCCTCTGCGCCAGGAGAGGTGGCCTCGTCTCGCAGAACCCGCTTTGCCCTATCCAGGATGTTGTAGCGAAGCCCGATCGGTTGTCTATTTCCTGCGACATGGCGGATTTTTATCTCCGTAGTCTCACCTGCGCGCGAGTGGAAAAAAATGACGGACTGCTCTCGAAGCAAGAGAGGGTGTGAGCCACTGGGTCGTGCGGCGGTAGTCGGCGGCAGGTCGGGAAACTGCACTTTATTCAAGTCGAGTTGTGCAACAAGTGGCTCGATTTTTGTGAGTGGAACCTGCTCGGCGTCGGGGGTGGAGTGACCGGCGGCCAGGCGAGCTCGCACCAGAGAATTGGCCTGTCCCAACGATTTCCAGTAGTCCGCCGGTTTGGCATTGGCCGGCAGCGCAAGGTCGACTTGTTTCTGATCAGGATCGAGCATTAGCAAGGTCCAAAGATTGTATCCTCCGTATGTCAGGGCCGCGTGGTAGGCATGGCTTTCGAAAACTCCCGGAGCATAGTTGTTGATACGAAACCACGGAATGAATGTGGCCTTCGGATTGATCTTAAGGATTTTTGCGTGTGCCTCCTCGACGCTTTTATTCATGCCGTTCCCGTTATAGAGGCTCCAGTCATCAGCGATGAAGCTTCCATCGGGCCGTGTGAAGTTGGTCATGGCCGCCTCGTATATAAAGTTACCGGGATGTGCGGGCATAAATCCCAATTGGACTTTCGGATTGCGCTTCAACACCTCATCCGCGAGGCGACGAAGATTCGCTTGGATGGCTGCTTTGAAGGCCGCGTCGTAATCCGCGGCCTTGCCGACATCTTCGAGAATTTTTCGTCTGGACTCGCGGGTCGCGGCCACATCCAGTCGGTGCTCCGTCGCAAATTTCTTCCATGTTTGGTCATCGAAGGAGATGGCGCTGTTCGACATCGTTTCGAGGTCGATCTTGAGGGCAGAGACAGGCATTGTGCTGGTGGCTTCCGCCAGTTCCAAAAGATTTGAAAAAAGTTCCTGCCATGCCTGCCAATGGGCGAGGCTGTAGAGTTTCGGATTCTCTGCTCCATCCGGTCCAATCCAGGCAGGTGCCTGCGAAGCGACTGGATCGCGAGAGGCGTCGTGGGGGTGGGGATAGAGATAAAGGCCAAGATCGAGACCATGAGCCCGGACCCGACCCACAAGGTCTTCGAGCGCCTGCTTGCGTTCAGGAAATCCGGCGAGGTCGAGATTGGTCGGTTGCAGTTTGAGATCGAGCGTATTGAAAGAAGCCGCCTGCATGGGCTTCAAATAGATCTCCTCAATACGGTCGAGTTTGGGTTTGGAAAGCGAATACCCTCCATAGGCACCAAGGGTGCGGTGGAGACCGCTCACGGAATCTTTTGGCTGTTCGGCATTGGAGAAAGAGGTAAGGGCGACAGCTACCAATATCGGGGAAAGAATGCTGAGTTTCATTGGCAAGCTTAAGTAACTTGATTGGAAGTTGCCGCAAAGGACTATTCGGTATTACAGTCATATTTAATGAACCGCGTGAGCATGAAGCAGGTCGCCGAAGCCGCTGGTGTTTCTAAAAACACAGTAAGCCTCGCGCTCAGAAGCAGCCCACTGGTGAAGATCGCAACCAGGGAGAAGATCATTGAGGCAGCTCGATGTCTGGGCTATTCGCTCAATCCGGCGATGTCGAAGTTGATGAGCGAGATCTCCCTCCACCCCGGGAAGCGCCACTATCTCAGGCTGGCCTTCCTTAATCACTTCCGCCACGCCTTGGATCACGAGACCCACCCTCCGCTGCGCGCTTTTTTTCAAGGCGCGCACGATCAGGCTATCGCCATGGGCTATCATTTTCAGGAATTCCAGCGTCCCTCTACAGAGCAGGAGCGGCAAGCGCGCGATCGTCAGATTTGGGCAATGGGTTTCGATGGCGCGGTGATTTTTCCTTTTGAGGAGGGGCATGGCAGTGTCGATTTCTCCACCTTGCCAATTCCAAAAGTGGCCATTGGCTTTACATGGAACGGCACTGGTATTCCACGGGTGGCTTGCGACTACTTCGGCAATGTCCTTAAGCTTTACCGCATCGCCTGCGAGAAAGGATATCGGCGCATCGGGCTCCTAATGACGCCCGATATGAACAAGCGCACCTCGTTGCGCGTGAGTGGCGGATTTCTCGCAGCGCAGAGGGAAGCCGCCTGCAGCGTCGAACTTCCCATTATCATGCACGACCGCCAAAGTCCGGGTGATCTCCTGGCTGAGGCCGCAGGACTAAGATGCGACTGCCTGCTCGTCGGCGCAACTTTTCACCCGGATCTTCCGCAGAAACTGCTCCGCTCGAAACCCCGTTCAGGCATTGCCCTGGCGAGCTACAGCCTTTCTCCCGAGCAAAGCAAACTGGGAATTGCAGGCATGGACGAGTGCTGCGAAAAAGTCGGGCGCACCGCGCTTCACATTCTCGCGTCGACGATTCAGCAAGGGCAATTGGAAGGACTTGCCGAACTCTCGGTCCGAGTCCCCGGCGAGTTCCGGGAGGGCGCTTCACTTCCGCTGGCACAACGCCACCCGGCGTAAGCCAAAAGCCGCCTCCCAGAAAAAGGGTCCCGCATATTGTCGCCTTTGGTTTAGCTGAGAGAGGGCGAAGGTGCCTGTTGTGATGGATCAGGAGAGCTTTTGCCGACACCACTTGGTGAGCACCGCCTCGGCGGGCTTTCCGCGGACGGTGAAGCCGGTGTCGCCATTGGCCTTGTGGTAGTGGGGGCGTAGCGGTTCAGCCTTGGATCAAGCCAACCGAAGCCCCGGGCGGGGCGGAGGAAGCACATCGCAGATGGCCCGAAGGGCGCGGCGAGCATGGGCGCGAGCAAGGCAAAAATTGACCTTCCAAGCTTTTGCGCGCGGCAGCGCGGGTCGTAATTCTGGGAGGGTTCATCGTCCTCGCATGAGCCATTTTTCAGCCGCCCTACAGGTCGGAGAGAAGCGGCGTGAGGGCGGCGCGGGGGGCGGCGTTCTCGTATTCCCTGGGTATGACCGCCAAGCCCTTAGCATCGCAAACTTCCGCTGCGTAGCGGCGTCTCAGGGGGAGCAATCTTGGCTGCGCAGGCGCAAGGCCGAGTGTGGAGACATCCAGAATCATCCATGCCTATCCATGGGCCAAATCATCAAATTTTGATCTGCGCAACAGAGAATTCAATTAGGCGTTGCCTGTTTGCTATTCGCGAATAGCGTATGCATGTAAAAATGATAGCTCGGTCTTTGGATATTTATGCTTTAGCGAAGTTGACCTTGGAGGAGGGCCTCCGACCGTATGCGGTCGTGGCGGGAGAACTCGAGATGAGCGCTTCCGAATTGCACGCAGCCGTGCAGAGGCTCGGAAAGGCCGGCTTGGTTGACCCAAAGGATCGGAGGATTCGACAGGGCGCGGTTCAGGAGTTCTTGATTCACGGGCTACGCTATGTTTTTCCGGCGGGCATGGGAGGACTGACCCGTGGCATGCCGACATCCTACGCGGCACCGCCTTTGGCTGAATTGATTGCCTTCGGAAAGGAAAACACCCCGGTGTGGCCGGATGCCTCGGGAGAGAGCCTCGGATATGGAGTGGAGCCACTGCATCCTTCGGCGCCGAATGCCGCTCGCCGCGATGGCCGCCTCTACGAGGTTCTTGCTTTGATCGATGCTTTGCGGGAAGGCCGCACCCGCGAGCGCCAAATCGCCGGGGAGGAGCTGCTGAAAAGAATCCACCGAACATGAATACAATCGATTCCCTTCATGTGGTGGCCCGATATTTCAACGGGCTGGATATTCCATATGCCTTTCTTGGGGCATCCGTTCTTCCGCTTTTGGTTGATAACCCCGCTGTGCAGGAAATCAGGCCAACGATCGATATCGATTTGAGTGTGCAGGTCGTCACACTCTCTGCCCTTTACGAACTGGAAGAACGCTTGCGGGCGTTAGGCTTCCGCCACGATACGAGAGAAGGCGCGCCGATATGCCGATGGCTGGTGGATGGAGTAACCGTGGATGTCATGCCAACGGAGGCTGCCGTTTTGGGAATGGCCAGCGAGTGGTTTCACGAGGCCGTAAAGACTGCCACGAAAATGGACTTGGGTGAGGGAGTGTATGCGCCTGTCATCACGCGTCCCTGTTTCCTCGCCACCAAATTGACGGCTTACCGGGATCGTGGAGCCAAGGATCCTTACATGAGCAAAGATTTGGAGGACATCGTCACGCTGTTCGATGGCTGCCGGGAAACGGAGTTTCTCTTGGGCAATGGTTACTCGACTTTACGAAATTTCATAGCAAGTGGCATGCAAGCACATCTCGAAGACCCTGAATTCGTCGAGGCGGTTGAAGGATGTTTTCGTGGCGATCCAGTCTCTCGCGAGCGTTCACGAATTGTTCTTGCGAGAATGCGTTCTATTGCGACTGGGCGTTCGTGATCGAGAGTCGCATGGGGCGCAGAGGTTCGACAGAATGATGGATGACAGAATCATTTTTTTGGGGGGATCCGCCTACACGCTTCGCGTCTACGGCGTGACACTGGTTTCATCGTTCTCGCATGACCCATTTTTCAGGCGTTCGGGTCGTCGATGAGGTGACGGCGCGCGGCGGGATGGGAACGAGCCGCAAGGCGTGGTTTGCTGATCGATGAGGTTGCGGCGCCAGTGTCTTTTACAGCCGAGACGGCTGTGCTCCCCTCTTGCGCGCGGCAGCGCGATTGCTGTGGCGGCGTCTCTGTGAGCGGCGGAGGGGGGCTCCGATTCGGCAGTCATAGACAGCCGCTACAGAACCCGCGCGGCAGGATTTGAAACCCACTCAAGAAGCCCATTGGCTCTGGGCGGATCGACCTCGAAGATTTCCCCGTGACGGCGCCAAGGCAGAGTGTCGCGTTCAAACCGGATCACTGACCGAGCTATCCGCAAAAGATACTGGGCTCATCATGTGTTTTTTATTTCAACTTTCGCGCGAATAACCCAACGGGTCGGGCTGAGTTCATCGGTCAACGACATCGGCATTGGCGCGGCGTCGAGCAGTGAGTCGATGATTAGGTCGAGGTTCGAGGAAGTGATCGCAGAGATATCGAGCGATTCGGGGGCGGCGCCGGGCTTGAGCAGACGCGCCGTGCCGTCGAGGAGGTTGGACTCCACAATACCGGCGGTGCCGAATACGCGCAGGATTTCGTAGCTCCAGGCGATGTGACCGGAGGGGTTGAGGTAATTGCAGATCGCGCTGGCAACGCCGCCATTTTCGAGTGTCATGAGGATGGAGACGGCGCGGCGGCAGTTGCTGCCGGGATGATCGTTGCCGAGCCGGGTTTCGCGGATCTCAATCGAGGTGGCTTTGAGACCGGCTACCTGCTCGAGGAATCGAAGCGGGTAGACGCCTACCTGTGTGGCAAGTCCACCGTCGATCGCCTCGTCCTTGGGACGCCATTCCGCCCATGGATAGGATTTTTGGATAAAAACCTGCACGACCTCGCCGATGGCGCCAGAGCGGATGCAATCGCGCATGGCGAGATAAGGTTGTTCAAGCGCAACCCCGCCCATCTCGTGGTAACGAAAACCCGTTCGATCCACAGTATTGATGATGAGATCGAGATCCTCCTCGCGGAGGGCCGAGGGCTTCTCGCCGTAGACATGTCGGCCCGCCAACAGGCATTTCACGGCATCCGCCGCCTGGTCCGCACGGCGCGGCGAGCAGAGGCTGACCATCTCCACCCGTGGGTCGGCGAGGAGTTCCTCGAGTGTGGCATAACGGGGCACACCTCCGCATTCGGCGGGGATCGGCCGGTCGCCGAAGGCCGCGACAGCGACGAGTTGCACACGCGGATGAGTAGCCAGGAGCTTTTCGATCTGGTGGCCATTGGTGCCGTAGAGTCCGATGCCGAGTTTTTTCATGAAAAATTGGACAGAATTTACAGAATTTTTGAAAAAATCTGCGTCGATCTGAGGATCACTGTTTTTTAAGGGCAAATGCTTTCCGTTTTCCGACTCACCTGGGAGCGAGCCATGGCGGTGACGATGCGGATGCCGTTGATGATCGTTTCCGGCATGATCTCTCCTTCCCTTGAACCGCCGCGCACTGCACGATGAAAGGCATCCCATCGGTAGGCATGGCTAGCGCGGTTGGCTGGAATGAGAGCTTCTTGGTCGAAGCGCGTGCCGTCGGCGGCGACCGCCTCAAGTTTGAGGGTGATGTTGGGAGCGGTGAAATGATTCTCCCCATCGTAGCTCCTCACCACTACGCCGCGCTCGAAAACAAGCTCGGAGCCATGGACGCCTCGGGTCGGCGTCGGGCAAAAGCTGTTGCGCACCGTGGCGATCGCACCGCCCTCGAAGCGGATGGAAAGCTGGGCGATGTCCGGGGTCGGGCGGCCGGTGAGCTTGCGCGACTCGAGCACCTGCACTTCCAGCGGAGTGCCGGCCAGCACCATGAGGTCGTTGATGCAATAGATCCCAAGGCGGAAACAGGGCGCCACCGGGCAGAGAATCGGATCGTCATACCAAGAGCCATCCGCCTCCTCGCGTCGCTGATACCAGCCGTCCATGTTCGCAAAGATCAAGTCGCCCAGATTGTGCTCCCGCTGCCATGAGAGGATCCGGCGGATGTCATCACCCGGCAGCGCCGACGGGGAATTCAGATGCAACACAAGACCAAGCTCGGCGGCCTCCTTGAGCACGGCAAGGCCAGCCTCCGGATCGACCTCGAAGGGCTTGGTGGTCATGACATGCTTGCCGGCACGCAGGATTTGGCGGATCAACGCGGCACGGCCCGCCGGGCCGGTGAAGAGGGCCACCGCCTCGATGTCGGCCTCCGCGAGCATGCGGTCGAGATCGTCGTAACCAACGCACCCGAACGCTTCGCACCCCTCCTTGAGTCGCTCCGGGACATTGTCGCAAACGGCATGGATCTCGACAAACTGCTCGTCTGCTCCATGCATCACCTCCTGCATTTGTTGAAGGCCAAATCGCAAGCCGAGCACGCCGATTTTTATGGGGTTCGTTGTCATGAGTATTTCTATCAGCCCATGCCGAGGTCGGTGGCTACAAAAACGCCAACCCCGTTGAGCGCCCGAGATCGTTTTTCCAGGTAATAGATCCGTAAAAGGCAACGGCACACTGGCAGCCATCCACACAGGTGCCATTCACACTATCACGCCTCAACTTGGACTGCACACGATTTACCAAGGCGGTGAACGGAGCTTTTTGAGGAACAGAGAGATTCATAGGCCAGGATTGATTTTATTTTTAACAATTAAATTACTTTGGCAAACGGTAAGTTTTTAACATCAAAAACGCCCGCTCACCAGGTCTGGATAAAATTAACTGGCGTCGAGAAGTTAAACTTTTTGGGGTGATTTATTTCATAAGGATTTATTTTGAGGTTCCTAAAAGCCCATGGAGGCTCCGCCGTCGATCGGGAGAATAACTCCGGTGACGAATTTTGCCGCTGGCGAACAGAGGTAGACTGCAGCCCAGCCGATGTCTTCAGGATCGCCAAAGCGCGCCATCGGAGTGCGGGAGAGAATTTTGTTCGAAGGCTGGCAGGTCAAGGCCGCGCCTACCACCTCGGATATCGGCATCCCAACGACCTCAACCGGGCGCTGAAGCAAGGTCAACGGGGCCAGCAATTATTGACATGATTTCTTTCTCAATACCCTAAATCCTATCCTCAACTCCCGTCCCCTTCTATGACCAGCCCAGCCAAACGAGACGACTCGTGTTATCAAATCGATAACCGCTGTTCTCTCGGAGACAACTCGTGTTATCAAATCGATGACTGCTGTTCTGCCGGAGACGAGGCGTGTTATCCAATCGATGACTGCTGTTCTCTCGGAGACAACTCGTGTTATCAAATCGATGACTGATGTTCTCTCGGAGACGACTCGTGTTATCAAATCGATAACCGCTGTTCTCTCGAAGATGACTCGTGTTATCAAATCGATGACTGCTGTTCTCTCGGAGACAACTCGTGTTATCAAATCGATGACTGCTATTCCCTCGGAGATAACTCGTGTTATCCAATCGATGACCGCTGTCCCCTCGGAGACAACTCGTGTTATCAAATCGGTGGCTTGCGCGTGTCGCAGCCAGTGTGTATGGTGCCCAGCATGCGCTACTTGGATCCCAAGAACGACCTTACCTTTAAGAAGGTTTTTGGTCAGCATCCGCACCTCCTCAAGAGCTTTCTCAACGCTCTGCTGCCCCTGGAGCCTGACGCCCAGATCGAGGAACTTGAGTATCTTCCCAGCGAATTAGTCCCCGAAGTCCCGGAGACACGAAACAGCATAGTGGATGTTCGCTGTGTGGACCAAAAAAAACGCCAATTCATCGTCGAGATGCAGATGCTCTGGACCGATAGCTTCATGAACAGGGTGCTCTTCAACGCCTCGAAGGCTTATGTGAAGCAGCTGAAAACCGGCCAGGAATACCACCTCCTTCAACCCGTCTATTCGCTTAACCTCGTGGACGATACTTTCATCAAAGACAGTCCTGAGTGGTATCACCACTACCGGATTGTCCACGCCCTTGATACAGGTCGCCAGATCGAGGGGTTGGAATTCGTCTTCGTCGAGTTGCCGAAATTTCGCCCGCAGACGATGCCCGAAAAGCGCCTGCAAGTGCTCTGGCTGCGGTATCTCACCGAAGTCGGCGAGAAGTCGGCGGAGGTTTCCACTGATCTCCTCGCACAGCAAGAGGTGCGCGAGGCGGTGGAATACGTGAAGGAATCCGGCTTCAGCGAAGGCGAACTGGCGGCCTACGAGAAATACTGGGACGGCGTGAGCGTCGAGCGCACGCTCCTCGCAGACGCCATCGCCGAAGGCGAAGCAAAGGGACGTGCCGAAGGCGAAGCGAAGGGACGTGCCGAAGGCGAAGCGAAGGGACGTGCCGAGGGCGAAGCGAAGGGCCGCGCCGAGGGCGAAGCGAAGGGCCGCGCCGAGGGCGAAGCGAAAGGACGTGCCGAGGGTGAGCTACTCGGAAAACAAAAAGTTGCCCTAAAAATGTTGCGCAAGGGACTCGGAGTTGAAGAAGTCTCGGCTATTGCTGAGATCAATGCGGAAGAAGTTCTCCGACTTTCGAGACTTCTCGAAGAGTTCGGCCCGGCTGCCGAAGAACATTGCGCCCGCTGAGAATCGGAAATCCGCCCCTCCGAAAATTGTTTTTCGGCCGCGACCACGCTCGGGATGTCCCCGGTTTTGACGAACTACAAAGAGGGCTTCCAGTTGGCGCTCCGCAAGGACATGGGTCACGAAATTGTCAAAAAGCCTTTGCACACTGGTTCCGGACGCCTTTGTGTCCTGCAAAATCTCCACTAGGCATAGCGAAGCGAGCCAAGCTCAGAACGAAGTGGGCCGAGCTCAGAACGAAGCGAGCCGAGTTCGGAGCGAAGCGGGCCAAGCTCAGAACGAAGCGAGCCGAGCTCAGAACGAAGCGAGCCGAGCTCAGAACGAAGCGAGCCGAGTTCGGAGCGAAGCGGGCCGAGTTCGGAGCGAAGTGGGCCGAGTTCGGAAGGAAGCGAGCCGAGTTCGGAAGGAAGCGAGCCGAGTTCAGAGCGAAGCGAGCCGAGTTCAGAGCGAAGCGAGCCGAGTTCAGAGCGAAGCGAGCCGAGTTCAGAGCGAAGCGAGCCGAGTTCAGAGCGAAGCGAGCCGAGTTCAGAGCGAGGATTTTTCTTGCTTGAGGAGAGAGTCTTTTTCCATTGTAGGGATCGAAGTTAGTCTGCGACAAAAACAAATCGGGCACCCGGCCTGGAACCGGATGCCCGACGCTTACTGCAAGGTTGAGGTCTCGAGTGGGGTTACTCTCGAAGCGGGGCCGATGTCGCGGGCTGGCTCGTTTTTTTGAAAATGAAGCGTTGCTTCATCAGGGTCTTTTGCTCCTGCAGGCGGGCCTTGGCGGCGTCGGTTTTCATCATAGCGTAGACCGTGCGGCTTACGGAGTAGATGTGATTGCCTATGAGGAGCAGGGAGTCATCGAGCTTGGATTTGAGGTCGGAGACATGCGTCTGCACGAGGCTCAATCCTCGCAGGAGTTCGTCTTGCCCCACAAAACTTTCGAGCGGGATGCTCTGGGGAAGCACGCCGCTGTCGGCCTTGGCTGCCTCGAGGGCGGCGTCGGCAAATCCTCGGGTGCGCGCTCCCAATTTTGAGATGCGCTGGCGCTCCAAGGGCGTCAAGTCCGGCATCGAAGGCAAAAGACTCTTCACCTGGTTGATTGTTGAGATCACTTCATCCAGTTGTTCCGCCGACAACGAAGCGCTGCCGAAGGCGTATCTGGTATCCGTGTTGTTATCCACTGCAAGAGTGGCGGGCTGGGTTGTAATTTTAGTTTTCATGATTTTTGGATGTCAGGTGTTTGCCGTGTCCTCGGCTGTGCCGCTCGACCGGGCCCCAATCCATAGGGAAAGAGCTCAGCAAACGGGACAGGTCTGGATCACTGCTCCCAACAAATTAGTTTCTATACTTAGTATTCTACTATGTCAATGTAGTTTTTTTATTGCGTTGATTATTTGGTTTTTTATTCTCTGCTCACCATGAGCCGAAAAAATTTCCAATCCTCCGCCCCGCCGAAGCATCCGCTGCAACAACTGCGTGACATTCTGAAATGGAGTCGCGAAACCTGCGCCAAGGAGACAGGACTGAAACCGGCTACGATCCAAAACATCGAGCGCGGAGTAGCACCACTCCCCGAGGAGGCGGCATTTGCGATCGAGGCGGCGACGAGTTGCAACGCGATGGCACTCGCGGAGAGCTCGGAGACATGGCGAAGAATGAAAAGCGAGGATGCCAAACTTTTCGCAATGGCGGGCCACTCTCAGGCAACCAGCGAACTCTTTGCGCCGCGAGCATTGAACGGCACCTTTTTCACGGCGGAGTCTTACGAGTGCTACAAGAAAGCCACGCTGTCACAGAAAAGCGTGGAGAGTGCCATCCATGATCTGACCATCCGGCTGGAACTTTTACTTGGGCCAATTGGCTCACAACCTCATCGCTTCCGCCGGATGTATCGCTACCTGGCGCAGGTGCTCAACAAGGAAAAAAAAGAAGCGGCAGCCACCGATGCGGAAATCGCAGAATATGCGTTGACCTTGGGCCGGGCTGAGTTGAAGGAAATGACGGTCGAGGAATTGGCAAAGATTCCCGACATCAACGAATCGCCGCAGTGGAAAAAAGCGAATGTTCTGGAGCGATTCCACCCCAAGCAAAAGGTGCATGTCGTGCTGGAGGAATACCCGTTCTGGCCAAGCACGGAGCGGCTCGGCACAGAAGAGAACTACATCGTGCCAGACTATGTTTTCGGTGTGCGAACCGTGTGGCGAATCACCCAACCCGACGGCAAACCGCTAGTCATCATCATCGACAACACCCACTCCACCGGACTGCAAGGACGCCTCACCGATGCAATGATCCAAGTGAACAAAGAACGACAGAATGGAAAGACCGCGAAGGGGTGACGAAGCGTTAATAGGCAGGCTTGGCGAATCAGAAACGGGAAAGTGGAGTGATACGATGCGGCGAGGTTTAGAAAAATTATTTTTTGAACGAGAGCGGCGTTTCTCCTAGATGCAATGGCGGCCTTGCCGACCAAGTCGGACTCCGGCGTCTCTGCAGTCTCTTTCACGGTCGAGACGACCATGCTCCCCTCTTTCGCGCCCCGCGCGGCAGCGCGCTTCGTAAATCTGGGAGGGTCATCGTCTCGCATGACCCATTTTTCAGCTGCGAAGCAGCGTGTGAGACGCGTGATTCGCACGATTTTGAGAAGGAAGGTGTCCGAGAGGGATTCGGCGCCTTCAGTGATTAATATTTGGCCATGCCGGAGGATGGCCCTCCAAATGGATCAGATCTTGCCCGTAGGTCGCGGTGGGGCCGTGTTTTCGGAGGAAGTGGCGCTCGGAGAGGGCCAGTGAGGGCAGCTGCGCAGACGGATCGAGAGTGAGGGCGTGGTAGGCCATGTCGGCGACGATTTCGAGGGCGAGGGCGTTTTCGACGGCTTTGGCGCCCGATGGACCCCATGCGAACGGGCCGTGGTTGCGCACCAGAACGGCTGGGATTTCCATGGGGTTGAGGCCCTCGAAGCGCTCGACGATGACATTTCCTGTTTCCCATTCGTAGGCATCGGAAATCTCGGAGGCCGTGAGGGCGCGGGTTACAGGAACCTCGCCGCGAAAGTAGTCGGCATGGGTGGTGCCGAGCAGCGGGATGCCACGCGCCGCCTGGGCAAAGGCGACCGCCTTGCGCGAGTGCGTGTGAACAACCGATCGGATGCCGGGGAATCCAAGAAAGAGCCTGCGGTGTGTGGGAGTGTCGGACGAGGGGTTGAGCTTTCCCTCTACGATGCGTCCCTCAAAATCCACAATGACCATGTCCTCGGCTTTGAGCGCCGAGTAGGCGACGCCGCTTGGTTTGATGGCAAAAACTCCGGCCTCGCGGTCACAAACGCTCACATTGCCGAAGGTGAGATCGACCAAGCCGGAAGCTGGCAGCGCGGCATTGGCGGCGCGGCATTCCTCCCGGATCGCCTCGTAACGGCTCACGCGACGAATCCTCCGGCGATGTGGTGATAAACTTCGTTGGCGCGGAGTTCCTGGCGGAAAGTGCCTGCCTCGGTTTTGTCTCCGATGACAACGCACTCGATACCGGCGATGGTCGCGAAGTCCTCCAAATGCTCGCGGGTCACGGTGTAGCTGAAGCCCGTGTGATGAGCGCCTCCAGCATGAATCCACGATTCGCAAGCCGTGGCGAAATCGGGACGGCATTTCCAGACCGCGCGGGCGACGGGGAGTTTCGGCAAGGCATGCGGCGGGCGGATGGCGTCGACCTCGTTGACCAAAAGGCGGAAGCGGTTGCCGAGGTCGATGAGGGAGGCGTTGAGGGCAGGTCCGGCAGGTGCGTCGAACACAAGGCGGACAGGATCCTCCTTGCCGCCGATGCCGAGCGGATGAATCTCGCAAGTCGGCTTGGAGTCGGCGATGGATGGGCAGATTTCCAGCATGTGGGAGCCAAGGACGAGGTGGTTGTTTGGCTCGAGGTGGTAGGTGTAGTCCTCCATGAAAGAGGTTTTTCCACCGAGGTCGCTGGCCATGACTTTCATCGCGCGGAGCAATGCGGCGGTCTTCCAGTCGCCTTCGGCACCGAAGCCGTAGCCCTCGGCCATAAGGCGCTGCGCGGCAATTCCGGGCAGTTGCTTGAGTCCATGCAAATCCTCGAAAGTGGTGGTGAATCCCTTGAATCCTCCTTGCTTGAGGAAGGTCCGCAGGGCGGCTTCGATGCGGGCGGCATCGCGCAGGGATTCGTGACGGGCGCCGCCTTTGGCCAGCGCAGGGGCAAGTTGGTAACTGGCGGCGTATTCGTCGCAAAGCGCGTTGATTTCGGAATCGGAGACACCCTGTTGGATCGCAACGAGGTCGCCGATGCCGTAGCCGTTCACCGAGAAACCGAACTTCATCTCGGCGGAAACCTTGTCACCTTCCGTGACGGCCACCTGGCGCATGTTGTCGCCGATACGGGCGAATTTCGCGCCCTGCCAGTCATGCCATGCGCGAGCTGCGCGAACCCATGCGGCGATGCGGGCGATGACCGATTCGCTCTGCCAGTGACCGGCCACGACTTTGCGAGCCAGACGCATGCGGGTGTGGAGAAAACCTGCCTCGCGGTCGCCGTGGGCGGACTGATTCAGGTTCATGAAATCCATGTCGATCTCCGACCAGGGGAGGTCGCGATTGAACTGGGTGTGCAAATGCAGAAACGGCTTGCGAAGCGCGGAGAGTCCGCCGATCCACATCTTCGCCGGGGAGAAGGTATGCATCCACAAAATCAACCCCGCGCACTCGGGAGTGGCATTGGCCTCAAGGATCGTCGCGCGGATGGCGTCGGGTGTGGTGAGCACCGGCTTGAAAACAACAGGCAGCGGGAGTTTTTCGCCGAGACCGCCAGCGATCGCCTGCGAGTTGACGGCGACTTGCTTGAGGGTTTCGGGACCGTAGAGGTGTTGGCTGCCGGTGAGGAACCAGATTTCGGGTATTTTCATTTTTGGGAGTGGGATTTGATGGCGAGGAGGTCTTTCATGACGCGCGAGAGATCGGCCTGGCGGTTCACACCGCCGAAGGCATCGTGGAGCGTTTTGTAGAGCGCGTAGAGGCGGTCATAGGTCTTGCGGGCCGCAGCGCGGGGCTTGTATTCGATGTCCTTGAGCGAGGTCATGGCTTTCTGGGCGGCGGGGAAGTCTTTAAAAACTCCCGCCAGCACGGCAGCCGAAACCGCCGAACCCAAGGCGCAGGCCTGCGAGGAGCCAGCCACCAACATCGTGCGACCGGTGACATCAGCATAGATCTGCATGAGGAGCGGATTTTTTTCCGCGATACCGCCGGCGCAAACGATGCGTTTCACGGGCACGCCGTATTCTTCGATCCGCTCGATGATGGCACGAGCGCCAAATGCCGTGGCCTCGATGAGCGCGCGGTAGATTTCCGCCTTCGTGGTGTGCAGGGTGGTTCCCAAAAGCAAACCGCTGAGCATCGGATCGACGAGAACCGTTCGATTGCCATTGTTCCAATCGAGGGCCAGCAGGCCGCTGCCGCCGGGTTGCAGCGTGGCGGCTTCCTTGGCCAAGCTCGCATAGAGGGCGGCATCGCCCTCGCAGACGGATTCGATCCACCATTTGAAAATGTCGCCAACAGCCGACTGGCCCGCCTCGACGCCGTGGAATCCGGGCAAAATGGCACCCTTCACGATGCCGCAGATGCCGGGGATGTCTTTGACCTTCTTGGTTGCGGGAACAACGGCACAGTCGCAGGTCGATGTGCCGATCACCTTCACCAATGTGCCCTCGCTGATGCCGCTGCCGATGGCACCGTAGTGGACATCCATTTCGCCAATGGCCACCGGAATCCCGGCGGGAAGGCCGAGCTTTTTCGCCCATGTCGGTGAGAGCGTGCCGGCGGCGGTGTTGGCATCATGGGCCTTGTCGTAGAGACGATCCCGAAGCTCGGCGAGTTTCGGACTGAGCAAGGAGAGGAATTTTTTATCGGGCAATCCACCCCACTCATCGCAGTAAAGCGCCTTGTGACCGGCGGCACAGATGCCGCGCTTTATCTGCTTGGAATCCTCGATTCCGCAGAGCACCGAGGGAATCCAGTCACACATCTCAACCCAAGAGTGAGCCGCCTTGAAAACATCAGGCGCGGTTTTGAGGCAGTGCCAGATTTTGCTCCAAAACCACTCGGAAGAATAAGTATTCCCACACTTGGCGATGTATTCGGGGCGGTGCTTCGCGGCGAGTTCGGTGATGCGAGCCGCTTCCTGCCAAGAAGTATGGTCCTTCCAAAGCCAGCATTGGGCGGCGGGATTTTTCTTCCACTTTGGCAAGGATGCGAGTGCGCGGTTGGCGGAATCCACCGGAATCGGGCTCGAACCGGTCGTGTCGACGCCGAGACCAATAATCGTCGCAGGTGTGAAGGCCTTATTTTTCTTCGCAGCGGCGGCCAGAGCGCCTTTCACGCAAAGCTCAAGCCCCACGAGATAATCCGGGGGATGCTGCCTCGCGAGGTGATGATCCTTGGGGTCAATGAGCACCCCATCTTTTCCTGAGGGATAACCGGCCACGAAGCTGCCGACTTCCTCACCGTTGTCACAGCGCACGACGAGCGCGCGAACTGAGTTAGTGCCGTAGTCTATGCCAAGGGAACATTTCATGTGCGCAATCCAGCCAACGACACGCCGATTGTAAACGCGGAAATTACATGACAGTAATGTAGATCGATATGAAACCGGTCTCCATGCATGATGTGGCCAGGGCTTGTGGGGTTTCCAAAAACACCGTCTCTCAGGCCTTGCGCAATAGTCCGCAGATTTCCGAAGGCATGCGCACAAAAATCACTGAGACCGCGAAACGCATGGGCTACCAAAAAAATGCGGTTGTGTCGGAATTGATGGCGAGACTGCATGCGGGAGGCAACCGGCGATTTCAATGCACACTGGCTTTAATCAACGCAAACCAAGACAAGATGGCCTTCAAACGGCATCCCACGATTCCCGTTTATGTGGAAGGATGCCGGGCCCGCGCGGGCGAACTGGGCTATGAACTGGACGAGTTCTGGATTCATGAACCCAAAGTAAACGGCGATAGACTCTGCCAGATTTTTCGCACGCGGGGCATACAGGGTGGACTCGTGGTGGGTCTGATGGATGAGAATCGCTTGCCAGATTGTTTTCAACCTGTGGCGAGGGAGTTTCCCTTGGTCGTAACCGGAGTCCGAACACGCGAACCGAGCCTGTCATTCGCCTGCGTGGATCATCACATGGTCGCACTGCGGGCCTTTGAGAAAGTGCTCGACCTCGGATGCAAACGCCCAGGCCTTGTGCTCGACGCACGGATCGACGCATTGGTCGAACACCGCTTCAGCGCCGGCTACGAAGTCGGGCAGCGGCGCCTTCCTGCAGCGCGGCGATTGAAGCCTTTCTTTCAAGTCAGCGAAGCACGGGCAGACAAATCCCTTTTCCACCACTGGCTGAAGCAAGAACGCCCGGATGCGATCTTCAGCCTTTACCACGAAATCGGAGATTGGGTGGAGGCCTGTGGCCTGCGCGTGCCAGAAGATGTCCTCATGGTCCAATACGAGTGGCGTTCCGGCAGTCCACATTGGCCAGGCATGAACCAACACAACGAACTGGCAGGGCAGGCTGCGGTGGACATGCTCATCGGAATGCTCCACCGAAGCGAAAAAGGCCCCCCGCCATTTCCCCAGGCCACGCTGATCGATCCCACATGGACTGCGAAATGATTTTTTAGGGTGGAGTCGCGCGCGGCAGTGCGATTCGAAAACCATGGGAGGGTTCATCCTCTGGCATGACCCATTCTTCAGCCGCGAAGCGGCGTTCAGAGGTGTGGTTCGAGCGGCAATCGGACATAGAGGTGTCTAACAGCGATTCGGCAGCTTCAGAGGGGATATTTGGGCCAAGCCGGAGGTTGGCCCTCCCGGTGTCAGAGCGCATCGCGTCATTTTCGCCTGCAGAACTACCGATGGCGGGTTGGGCATTTTTCGTTTCAATAACGGGCGCATAGGATAGTTTTGCGTGCTGCATAGATTTCCATTCTTTGAATATTCTTCCACTACTCATCTCTGGAACAGCCTTGGCCATGACCATGATGGTTGTCGTTTGGTTTTTTGCTCGCCGGATGAACAACGCGGGGATCGTGGATATCTGGTGGTCATTTGGATTCACGCCGGTGGCAATTTTTTACGGCATCTTCGGCAGCGGGCACATCTTTCGGAACGCCCTCATCGCGGCCATGGTTTTCGCCTGGAGCTTCCGGCTCGGCATGCACCTCTACAAGCGCGTCATGTCGCATCATCCGGAAGAAGACCCCCGCTACGCGGCGCTGCGGACGCAATTTCCAAAGCACACCTGGCTGATGTTTTTTGGTTTTTTCCAACTGCAGGCGGTTCTGATTGGAGTTTTGAGCATTCCGATCGCGCTGGCTTGCGCGAATCCGAATCCGGGTATCGGAGTCTTCGAGGTAGCAGGCGTCATTCTTTGGCTTGTAGCGATCGGCGGTGAATCCATCGCCGACATGCAGCTCAAACTTTTCAAGGCGCAACCGGCATTAAAAGGCCGCGTGTGCGATATCGGGCTTTGGAAATACTCGCGCCATCCGAACTATTTCTTCGAGTGGGTGGTCTGGATCGCCTACTTCGTCTTCGCGCTGGGTTCGCCTTGGAGCTGGGTTGGCCTCGCCAGCCCGCTTTTGATGCTTTATTTTCTGACCTGCGTGACCGGCATACCGCCGTCGGAGGCCAGATCCCTCGCCACACGAGGGAACGCCTACCGCGATTACCAAAGACGCACCAGCGCGTTCATTCCCTGGATTCCTAAAAAACCATGATCTCCATCGACGACCTTCTTGCCCGAAATCTTCTGCCCGATGCAGCCATCCGCATTGGCATCCGCAACCTCTTGGGGAAAAAACTCCGCGAGGAGACAAAGCCAGACGCCATCGCGCAGAGCGAGGCTTTGAGTGCCTTCATCGAGGAACTCAAGCGCAGCCCGATCGCCATCAAGACCGAGGCGGCCAATGAACAGCACTACGAAGTGCCGACGGATTTCTTCAAACTCGTCCTTGGCCCACGCATGAAATACAGCTCCGGCTACTGGCCGCGCGAGGACACGACTTTCGCCGAGTCCGAGGAGGCCATGCTCGCCCTCAGCTGTGAGCGCGCTCAACTTGCCGATGGACAGGATGTGTTGGAACTCGGCTGCGGCTGGGGAAGCCTCACCCTCTGGATGGCGGAAAAATACCCGAACTCCCGCATCACAGGCGTTTCCAACTCCTCCACTCAAAAGGCCCACATCGACGCAGAGGCGGCGCGCCGGGGATTCAAAAATGTGCGCATCGTCACAGCCGACATGAATGAATTTGAAGCCGGCGACACCGCCTTCGACCGCGTGGTTTCAGTCGAGATGTTTGAGCACATGAAGAACTACCAACTCCTCATGGCCAAAGTCGCACGCTGGCTGCGACCCGGCGGGAAGCTATTCATTCACATTTTCACCCACCGCGAATTTGCCTACCACTTCGAGGGCAAAGACCCGTCAGACTGGATCACCCGCTACTTCTTCGAGGGCGGCACCATGCCCTCTGACGACCTCCTGCTCTACTTTCAGGACGACCTGGCCATACGAGGCCACTGGCGAGTGTGCGGCACGCACTACCAAAGAACCTCGGAAGCCTGGCTCGAAAAAATGGACGCCAACGAGGCTGTGATCACTCCCATTTTGGAGCAAACCTACGGCAAGGAAAACACCGCCAAGTGGCGCGCCTACTGGCGCGTTTTCTTCATGTCCTGCGCCGAACTCTGGGGCTACAGCGGCGGCAACGAGTGGCTCGTGAGCCACTACCTTTTCGAGAAAAAACGCTGACGAGCAGGCCTGTCCGTTCAGACGGCGCCCAACGCCGCAACAGCCTCGTTGAGCGTGGCGGAGTTTGAGATCGAGATCACAGGTGTTCCTTTGCGGATACGGCCCACGAGACCGGCCAGGACGCCACCGGGTCCGAGTTCGATGAATTGTTCAATGTGGAGGTGGTCGATGAGGTATTCGACGCTTTGGGACCAGCAGACGCTGCCGGTGACTTGGTCGGCGAGTGTGCGACGGATGGTTTCGGCATCGCCCGCCTTGATGGCATCCACATTGCAAACCACAGGGACGCGGGGAGAATTCATCGGCGTTTCGGCCAAAGCGGCGGAGAGTGTCTGGTAGGCAGGCTCCATAAGGCGCGAGTGGAAGGCGCCGGCGACAGTAAGTTCCACGGCCTTTCTGGCGCTGTATTCCTTGGCCAAGGAAACAGCGACGACGATCTTTGAGGATTCGCCCGAAAGAACGATTTGGCCTGGAGCGTTGATGTTTGCGACATCCACATCGGCGACGGCAGCCAACTCGCGCACACGGTCCTCCTCGCCGCCGATTATTGCTGCCATACCTCCCTCCGAGGCCTCGCAAGCTTCCTGCATGGCGCGGGCGCGCTTGTCCACGAGGCGGAGTCCGGTTTCAAAGTCGAAGGTTCCGGCGGCGGCATGCGCGGTGAACTCCCCGAGTGAGAGGCCGGCGGTGGCTTGGAAATCGAGGGCGGGGAATTTTTCTTTGAGAACCGCAAGGCAAGCGAGGCCGTGGACATAGAGTGCGGGCTGACAGACGGAGGTTTTGGTGAGTTCCTCAGCGGGCCCCTCGAAGGCGATTTGACTGAGAGAATAGCCAAGGATCGAATCCGCGCTGCGGAAGAGATCGGCGGCTACGGGATACTCGGCGGCAAGGTCTTTGCCCATGCCGACAGTTTGGGCTCCTTGGCCGGAGAAAATGAGTGCGGTTTTTTTCATAAGAGGATGAAGGGGTAAAATTGGGGATCAGTGCCAGACAGTGTGCACGATGGTATAAGCGAGCGGAATGCCTATGAGAAGGTTGAATGGGAAGGTGACCCCAAGTGCCAGACCGACATAAACACTGGGATTCGCGGCGGGAAGCGCGGCGCGGAACGCTGCTGGAACAGCGATGTAGGATCCGCTTGCACACAGAATCGCAAAGAGAAAGGCATCACCCTCCCGGAAGTGGCAGAGGTAGGCGATGAGGAGCGCACAACCGCCAGAGAGGATAGGAAAAGCGAGCGCGAAGATAACCGAAAAAATCCCTCCCGCGCGCAGATCCGCAATGCGCCGCGCGGCCACGAGGCCGAGGTCCAAAAGAAAAAAGCAAAGCATGCCTGGGAAAAGCTGGCTCACAAAGGGCTGGAGAGCCTTCGCGCCGGATGGGGGAGTGACCATTCCCGCCAGCAGGCTGCCGATGAGAATGAGAACGGATTTGTTTGCGAGGCACTCGTGAAGAACGCTGGCCCAAGAGAGTCGATTTTTGCCGCCGTTGGTGTCGTTCCATCTCGCCAGCACGAGGCCGGTTAAAATCGCGGGACTTTCCATCAACGCCAGTGCCGCCACCATATAGCCACCAAAGGGAATCTGGCGTGCATCAAGGTAAGACGCCGCTGTCATAAAAGTGACCGCGCTCACCGATCCGTAGGTCGCTGCCACAGCCGCCGAGTCGGGCACACTGAACTTCCTTCTCACTATCGGATAGACAATGAGCGGGATGATAAATGAAGCCGCTGTGGCTATGAATAAAGGCAAGAGCACCTCCATGGTCAGCGGCGTCTTTTGCAACTCGTTTCCACCCTTAAATCCAAGCGCAAAAAGTAAATACAGAGAAAGAACTTTTAAGAAGGACTCCGGAATTTCGAGATCCGATTTCACGATCACGGCAAGAATGCCCATCAAAAAGAAAAGGATCGCCGGTTGTAAGAGGTATTCCAGTGGACTCATGTGCAGCGCAAAAACTAAATAGGAATTTGATTTTGGGAAGACCGAAGATCAGGGTGCAAAGAAGCCAAATGAAAACACTCCTCGCCATCGCCGCCATCGCTCTCGCAGGCTGCTCCACCATGCCCAAACAACCGCCCCTCCGCACCGTGGATCATGTGAATCTCAACCAGTTCATGGGCGACTGGTATGTCATCGGCACCATCCCCTGGTTCGTAGAAAAAAACAATGTCGGCACCATGGATATCTACAAGCTCCGGCCCGATGGGAAAATCGACATCCGCTACGCATTCCACAAAAAATCCTTGGAAGCTCCCCGCCAAGAGATGAAGGCCACAGCCACTGTGGTGAACACAAAAACCAACGCGGAGTGGGCCGTGCAATTTCTCTGGCCCTTCAAAGCCCCATTCCTTGTCATCGACCTCTCGCCGGATTACCGCCACACCACCATCGGCTATCCTGACCGCAGTCTGATCTGGATCATGAGCCGCGAGCCGGTGATGTCTGAAAAAGACTACACCGCCGCACTTGAAACCGCCCGCTCGCAAGGCTACGACATCTCGCGCATCGTTAAGGTGCCTCAAAAATCTCCAACCAAGCCATGACCACCTACATTTACGAAACCATCCCGGCCGACGACTCAACCGAGCCAAAGGTTTTCGAGTTCCAGCAACGCATGACCGACAAACCGCTCACCCAACATCCCGAGACCGGCGAACCCGTGCGTCGCATCATCAGCGGCGGCCTCGGCTTCATGCAAAAAGGCAAGGCGTCCCCTGCCCCGTCATCCTGCGGCACCGGTTGCGGTTGCCATTGAACGCCGCCTAAAGCGGATTCAAGCTCCACGAGACTTCGCCGTTTTCAAAAATCTCAAGCCAGGCCCAGCTTGGAGGGGCGCTCATACCGTGGAGTTGAAGGTTTTCTCGAACTCCCTGACGACGCGAATGATTTCATCGAAGGATGGCGCCTCACCGAAGAACATGGGGCCGCGCATGGCCTCGTAGTCCGCTTTCCAGTTCGGAAAATGGGAGGCGGGCGGAACGAGCCTGAAGGTGCCGGGTTTATGTGTGGAGTAGTCAACCCAGGCATAACGGAAAAAGATTTCCCGGTGCTCGGCGACACGAACGAAGATCGCCTTGTCGGCCATGGCTCTTTCACCTACGCCCGCGCAGATCAGGCACCAGAGGTCGTAGTAATGCCGTGCCATGCGGAGTTTTCGCGGTTTGTCAGGAGGGCGGAAAGTTTCTTCGTGCAGCAGGCAGGCTTTTTCCCAGAAGGTGCGTTCAGCGGCAAGGACGCGGACAGGGAAAGAATCTTCCGGCAGCAACTGCGGAAAGCGCGCTGCAAGATAAGGCTGGATGGGGCGATTCAAATGAGGCCAGTCATCCGAGCGGGCACCGAGTTCGATTTTTACGACGGGCTTGATGTAGCCCGCCTCGTTTGCAAATGCGGAGGGATAATGAAGCAATAGGCACTGGCCGTCCGGCATGTCGGGATCGACCTCCAACATCCAGCCAACGGGGCCAATCTGTTGTGCGATGCGTCCGGCGAGCGCAGGCTGCAATATGTCCTGCACCCACAGGCGACTGGCGTCCATGAGGGCTGTGAGACGGGTTTTGCGCTGCTTGTTGCTGGTGGCTTTGTCTGGTGCGGCTTCACAGCCAAGGACTTCCTTGTCCACAATAAGGTCTATGTCCTCGGAAAAGCGTTCGATGAGTTGCCATGCCTTCGAAAGGGAGGTGCCTCCTTTGAAGGTGAGGTGCCCGCCGACGCCGGGAAGGGCAAAAAGTTCGCGCAGCGTCCAGCAGACCCAGAAATCTTTCTCGACACTGGCAGCATCCAGTCCCATCGCGGCCTGAACCGCCTTGCAACCAAGTTGACGGTCGGCGAAATCCAATTCCAAGAAGGCATTCATGAGGCGGATACTGGTTGATCCGCCAAGCGGCGGAAAACATCCACGATCCAAGCTGGAGCGCAGGCTGCGTCGGCGAGCAAGGCGGCACGGTCGGATGGTGAAAGGTTGCGCCGAAGCCTCGCGACAATCTCGTCGTCAACAAAGCGTTTGCCAATCCAACGAAGGGCGAGGATGACTTGCGCGCTCTGAGGGTTCTTCGTCGAAACGAAGCGCGGCGAAACATGACGGAGAATAAGTTCCCCTTTCCCCTGTTTGACTCGACGGCTTCGGCCAGTGGTCAAAAGCATCGGACGCATGGGAACCTGATCCGTGAGGCCCAGTGCATTCGCCGCATGGGCGCCAGTGGAAAAGATGTGCGAGTTGTCTTTGCGGGTGAGAGCAGCGTGAAAGGCGGAGGAATCAGGCTCCAGGACACCCAGCAAAGGGTGCGTTTTCGGCAAATGATAAAGTCCGCGTCCCGCCCGCCGAAGCAGCCCGGATTTGCAATTACGCGAGAGGGCTTGGTCCACTGCGGCACGGGAGCCGAGGTCGAGGAAGTCCGCAGGCGCCCAGACACGGCCCTTCGACTCGGACCGGATGCGGTCGAGGATAGTGCCATCAATACTGTCGGCGTGCTTGTTCATATTTTCGTCAGAAACTTGCACTGTTTTTCTGACAAAATCAATGTCAAAGCCAATCTATTACCGAGACATGGGGAGGCACGATAGCCAGAAACTGCGCTCGGAAGTTCGGGCTAAACCGGATTCAAGCTCCACGAGACCTCGCCGTTTTCGAAAATCTCAAGCCACGCCCAGCTTGGAGGGGCTCCCTTGTTTGGCTTTCCGATGGTGCCGGGATTCAGAAGACGGCAGTCGCCGACTTGTTCGTCGCGCGGCACATGGGTGTGGCCGAATAGAAGAAAGTCCGCTGCGGGCAATCTGCGGGGCAAGATGTGAATGAGGTGAAATGTCCTGCCAAAGCGCACCAGGTCGAGTGTCAGCGGGAGGTCGAGGCCGAAGTCGTTGTTGCCAAGGACGCCGTAGAAGGGTCTGCCGATGCCGATGCAGGCGCTGAGCGTCGAGAGATTGCAGAAATCGCCAAGGTGCCAGATCTCATCGGCCGCTGCGAGCAAGGGCAGGATTTTTTCCGGGAGCCGGCCGTGGGTATCGGAAATCACGGCAATGCGCATGACAGAGATTCCTGTGAAGTTGGCGCTTTTCGTTTCGCGCAGGGCCGGTTTTTTGCCCGGATTTGCGCGGAGAATCAGGCTTAGAGAAGGGCGGTGAGCTTGGAGACGATGTCGCCCTTGCTGCTTACGCCGACCGATTGATCCTGCTTGGTTCCACCTTTGAAGTAGATGAGCGACGGGATGCTGCGGATGCCGAACTGCGCGGAGACGCCGGGAGCGTCGTCAACATTGACTTTGGCGATCGCAAATTTTCCCACATTCTCGCTGGCGATCTCGTCCACCACAGGTCCAAGCATGCGGCAGGGCGCACACCATGGGGCCCAGAAATCAACCAACACCGGGGTGGTGGCGGATTCGATGAAAGAGGTGAAATTCGAGTCGTTGAGTTCGGTTACATTAGGATTGGCCATAAGAGAAATGTGGTATGTTGATTAAAAGTCGAAAGGTCAGCCGAGCATCGTCCAGATTTGGATGCCAAGCGAGGCCAATGCCACGACGGTTGCCGCTATGCCGAGGATGAGATCGGAATCGGCGGCCTTGCCTGCGGCCACATTCTTTTCGGCAGCTGGAGCGGCTTTTTTATCGGCGGCGGCTGGCGCGGCTGGGGCGGCAGGCTTCTTGAGATTCATTGTCGCCTGGGGAAGTGGTTTCCCAGCAGCAGGCAGGCTGATTTTTGCGGTCTCTTTCTTGGGTGCGGATACGGCAAGCGGTGCTGCTGGAGCAGAAGGTTTGGCAGCTTCAGGAGCGGCAGGTGCCTTCGGCGCTTCACCAGCGGGAGCAGCTGGTTTGATCGCCACCGCAGGAGCGGCGCCCGGAGCTTTCGGGAGCGCAGGTGCAGCGGGAATCTTTGGTGCTTCGCCAGCGGCGGCAGGTGGCTTGATCGCAACGGCAGGAGCTGCAGGAACTGCGCCGGGAGCTTTCGGAAGAGTGGGTGCTACCGGTATCTTCGGTGTTTCGCCAGTAGCAGCCGGAGCCTGGATCGCCACTGCGGGAGCGGCGGGCGGAACGACGCCCGGAGTCTTTGGAACCACGGGCGCGGCGGGAATCTTCGGTGCTTCACCAGCAGCGACTGGCGACTTGATCGCCACAGCAGGTGCGGCGGGCGGAACTAAACCGGGAGCTTTTGGAACCACGGGCGCTGCTGGAATCTTTGGCGCTTCACCAACCGCGGCAGGCGGCTTGATCGCCACAGCAGGTGCGGCAGGCGGAACCAAACCGGGAGCTTTTGGAACCACGGGCGCGGCCGGAATCTTCGGTGCTTCACCATCGACGGCTGGTGGCTTGATCGCCACAGCGGGTGCGGCGGGCGGAACCAAACCGGGAGCTTTTGGAACCACGGGCGCTGCTGGAATCTTTGGCGCTTCGCCAGTAGCGGCAGGTGGTTTGATCGCCACAGCGGGTGCGGCGGGCGGAACCAAACCAGGAGCCTTCGGAATCATGGGTGCGGCTGGAATCTTCGGCGCATCAACAGCGGCGGCGGGTGGTTTGATCGCAGGAATTTTGAGGACCGGCGCTGGTGGAACGACTCCACTAGGAACAACAGGCTTGGGCGCGCCGGCGATAGGTGGCGGCGGCGGAACGAGACCAGTTGTCGCGGCAACGGGCTTGGCTGGAAGGTTGATCATTGCCGCTTCGCCGCCGATGGCTGGTGGGGGCGGAACCGGACGACGGTTGGGAAGGACGATGCGAACGGTTTCTTTTTTGGGGTCAGGCATATGAGCTCGGGTGAACCTTGAGGTGTGGCAAAGTAATTCCAGAGGACTGGAAGTTTGTCAATTTTCAGCAGCTCGACTCTGCATTTTTAACGAGTCGGGCCATAATGGCTTTTTGAGTGTGGAGACGGTTTTCGGCTTGCCGGAAAATCGTGTCCGCATGTGCTTCGAGAGTCTCTTCATCTATTTCCTTGCCCCGGTAGGCTGGCAAGCAGTGCATCACCAAAGCATTCGGCGCGGCTTGGGCGAGGAGTTCGGAGTTGATTTGGTAGCCTTGGAATTGGGCGATCCTGTAGGCGGCTTCCTCTTCCTTGCCCATGCTCACCCATACATCGGTGTAGAGCACATGGGCTCCGGCGGCTGCTTCCATGGGATCGGAGGTGAGGCGTATTTTCCCTCCGGCCCGCTCGAGCAATTCGGCAGGCGGCTGGAATTTCGGCGGGGCGGCTATGACAAGCTCAAAGCCACAGCGGGCGGCGGCCCAGATCCAGGAGCGCGCCACATTGCAGTCGCCATCGCCGATGAAGGCAACGCGCAATCCATCCAGGGATCCACGGGTTTCGCGGATCGAAAAAAGATCCGTCAAAATTTGGCAAGGATGCTCCTCGTCGGTGAGAGCGTTGATAGTCGGAATGCCGCTGAAGGCTGCGAAATCCTCGACATCCTTTTGAGCAAAGGTCCGGATAACCGCCCCGTGGAGCATTCGTCCCATGACGCGGGCAGTGTCGCGGATCGGTTCGCCACGCCCGAGTTGGATATCGGCGGCGGCCAGGAAAAGCGCATCGCCACCGAGTTCGCGGATACCGACCTCAAAAGAAACACGGGTGCGGGTGGAGGATTTGGAAAACATCAGGGCCCAACATTGATGCCGGAGCGGATGCGCAGCGTGACGCCCCCGCGTGGATTTCATGAGGGCGGTGTCGTTGAGGATTTCTTCGATATCCACTGCGCTGAGGCACTCGATGGAGAGGAGATGTTTCATGGTATGGCTCGAGGGTCCTTTCACTTCTCGGATTCGAGTGTGCGGAGGGTTTCAGAAAATTTTGCCACGGCCTCGTCGATCTCTTGGCGTGTCACATTAAGAGGCGGGAGAAAGCGAACGACCGTCTCTCCAGCGGGAATTACAAGCAATCCGGCAGCCATAGCCCTTGTGACGACTTCCAGCGCGGGCGGGCGTGTGGTTTTTGGAAAATCAGCAGCCAACTGGACCCCGATCATCAGACCAATAGCGCGGACTTCCGCAATGAGCGGGCTTGCAAGCGCACGGAGGGACGAGGCGAGGTGGTCACCAAGAACCCGGCTGCTCTCAAGGAGGCCGTCGCGCTCGATGATCTCGAGAGTCTTCAAGCCAGCGGCGCAGCAAACGGGATTTCCGCCATAGGTTGTTCCATGACTCCCCGCGCCGAGCAGGTCGCAGAGCGGGCCACGCCCATCGACGACCTTGCTGGAAGCCCAGAAGGCGCCGAGGGGAAAGCCGTTGGCGATGCCTTTGGCCCACGAGACACCATCAGGCTGGACTTCTTTGGTGATGGCATGCCATCCGCACCAGTCTCCGGTGCGACCGAGTCCACACTGCACCTCGTCAAAAAGCAAAAGCATATCCCGCTCGTCGCAGAGCGCACGGAGGCCGCGCAGAAACTCCGCTGTGGCGGGATGAATGCCCCCCTCGCCTTGAATCGGCTCGACCAGGATCGCGATGGAATTCGAGTCCAGCGCGGCGCGCGCGGCGTCGAGATCACCGAATGGCACATGCTGAAAACCAGACAACATGGGGCCAAAATCTTTTTTCACCTTCTCCTGTCCGGTTGCAGAAATGCAGGCCATGGTGCGTCCGTGGAACGAGCCGGTGAAGGTCAGAATACCCGACCTGCCGGTTGCACTTCCAAAGCGGCGGGCCAATTTGATCAGCCCCTCATTGGCCTCGGCTCCGCTGTTGCAGAAAAAAACTTTTCCCTCTCCGGTCACCTCAACCAGACGCTTGGCTAGGGCAGCCTGCGGACCTGTGAGGTAGAGATTGGATGTGTGAACGAGCCTGCCAGCCTGCTCGCAGACTGCGGCTGTGACCTCGGGATGCGCGTGCCCGAGCGAGCACACGGCGATGCCTGCACCAAAGTCCAAAATTTTTCGGCCTGAGGTGTCCCAGATGTGGCACCCGGATCCGCGCTCGATATCGAGATCGAAGCGTCCGTAGGTGGGAATGACAAAACGAGAGTAGTCTTCGGCGAGCGGGCTCATGGTCTTGGGGAAGAGAAACGGGCGGGACCATTGCTGATCCCGCCCGGTCCGTCAGGGGATTCCTCGGGAGAAATCTTCCACCGGTTTCTGGTTAAAATTTTTAGCGGGATAGCCTGTGGCGTCCCGCCAGGATTTACTCGGACTTCTTGGCTTCCGAGGATGCAACGGTCTCAACAACCGCCTCCTCGATGCCGGCGCCTTCTGTATCCACCCACTCGATGTAGGCCATAGGAGCAGAGTCGCTCATGCGCTGACCGAGTTTGATAATGCGGGTGTAACCGCCCTTGCGGGTCGCAGCGCGTGGAGCGACTTCGGCGAAGAGCTTTTTGACGGCGTCCTTCTGGCCAAGGTAGCCTGCGGCGAGTCGGCGGGCATGCAGGTCACCGCGCTTGCCGAGGGTAACCATTTTTTCCGCGAGCGGACGAACGGCTTTGGCCTTGGCGAGGGTGGTTTTGATGCGTTTGTGTTCGATGAGGCTGCAGACCTGATTAGCGAGCAAAGCATCGCGGTGTGCGGTCGAGCGTCCGAGTTTGACAGTTTTCTTACGGTGGCGCATGGCGTGTTATTTGGATTCCTCCACAGCAGGGAGTTCGATGAGACCCTGGTCGAGCTTCATACCGAGGCCCAGACCGAGTTGGGTGAGTTTGTCTTTGATTTCGTTGAGGGATTTTTTGCCGAAGTTGCGATACTTGAGCATCTCGGCTTCGCTCTTGAGAGCGAGTTGTCCCACGGAAGTGATGTTTGCGTTGTTGAGGCAGTTTGCCGCGCGAACGGACAGCTCGATCTCGTTGACGCTCATGTTGAGGAGCTTCTTGAGGCGGCTGTTTTCCTGGCTGACCTCTTGTGGGGTTTCATCAAATTCAACGACATTTTCGCTGAATCCGACAAAGACATCCAAGTGGTGGCGCAGAATGGCGGAAGCCTGGAGAAGGGCATCGTCGGGAGTGATGCGGCCGTCGGTCCAGATTTCGAGGATGACCTTGTCGTAGTCCGTGCGCTGGCCAACGCGGGTGTTTTGCACAGCGTATTTGACGCGGGTCACTGGCGAGAAGATCGAATCGATGGCGATCACACCGATTGGTTGGTCGGAGCGCTTGTTTTCATCACCGGTGGCGAATCCGCGGCCGACCTTCACTTCGAACTCGGCCTCGAACTTCATTTTCTTGTCCAGCGTGCAGACGATCTGCTCGGGGTTCAAAACCTCGCACTGGTTCGTGCTCTGGA
The DNA here is from genome assembly GCA_044345595.1 of Terrimicrobiaceae bacterium. GTDB lineage: Bacteria > Verrucomicrobiota > Verrucomicrobiia > Chthoniobacterales > Terrimicrobiaceae > UBA967. The sequence continues at coordinate 77,630 of JBIJAV010000007.1, read as the reverse complement.
TGTCACCGGCTGTGATGACGCCCTCCTTGTTGACTGCGAGCTTGAGAGTGCGGGGCTCGTGGTCATGGGCTTTGAATTTGATTTTTTTGAGATTGAGAATGATGTCCACGACATCTTCAACGACTCCGGGAAGAGTGCTGAATTCGTGCTGAACGCCTTCGATTTTTACCGAAGTGATGGCAGCGCCTTCGAGAGAGCTGAGAAGGACGCGGCGCAGGGAGTTTCCGATAGTGTGCCCGTAACCGGCCTCGAAAGGCTCGGCAACAAAAAGAGCATATTTATCTGTGGATGACTTTTCCTCTTTGACGAGGGATTTCGGCATTTCAAACCGACCAAGACGAATTGGCATGTGTGTATTGTTTCTGCAATATTGCCGGGTTTCCCTGTGCGCTTTCGGCCGAGCATCAAAGATGACGACCACAGGACCAACGGCGACTTTCTGATTTCGCGCAAGTGGGTCTGTATACCACAGCTCCGCATGGAGTCAAGCATCCGGAGCGATTTTTTTTAGGCGATTGGAAACAGAGGTGAGCCTCGAAAAACGCGATGATGAAAAAGGCTGCCAGCGTGAACTTGAAGCAGCGAGAAGTTTTCGAAGGTTGATCGCTTTTTGGAATTGACTTCACCGAGGCAACGCATAGGTTGGGATACCTCAAGCGGGTATAGCTTAGTGGTAAAGTTCCTGCCTTCCAAGCAGGCCATGAGGGTTCGATTCCCTCTACCCGCTCCACTTACTCCTCCCTCACCTGCCAGTGGCAGTCCGATTGGTCAGACCGCAAGAGAGTGGGAACTCAACACTCTAAAAACATCGTGGATGTGGGTGTCCTTTTTGAACTCCAGGGAGATCGGTTCTGGGCGGCTCTTGATCCAGATTTTGATTTCCGCGTCGAGGTCGAAGTGACCCGCTGTTTCCTTGGTGAAGTAGTCGATGCTTTTGTAAGGGACGCTGGTGTATTCCCGCTTCTTGCCTGTCATGCCTTGTTTGTTTACGAGGAAAAGCCGGAGGTTGGTGAACACGATGAGGTCGCGAAAGAGTTTGTAGGCGTGTTGAATTTCCTCACCGTCTATGAGGAGTTGGGAAAATTCATTCTCCAACTTCGAGGCATCGACCTCCGAGGCATTGCCAATAAGAGCGCTTAAAAATCCCATGCCGCGAGATTGAACTTCTCAAGCACTCAAACGCAACCTCGAACGCGTCGTTTTGAAGCGTTTGAATCAACGAGTAAAAATTGCAAAGCCGATGGGAGCCCACTATAAGGGCCGCCTCATTTATCAGAATCCATGCATAAACTTGTCCTCATCCGCCACGGCGAAAGCACCTGGAACAAAGAAAACCGCTTTACTGGCTGGCACGATGTCGAACTCAGCGACAAAGGCCGCGCCGAAGCGAAGGCCGCTGGCGAGCTTCTCAAAAAGGAAGGCTTCACCTTCGATATCGCCTATGTCTCGGTTCTGAAACGCGCCCTCAACACCCTCTGGGGCGTCCTGACCGAACTCGACCAACTCTGGATTCCAATGGAAAAAGACTGGCGTCTCAACGAGCGCCACTACGGTGCACTCCAAGGTCTCAACAAAGCCGAGACGGCCGCCAAGTTCGGCGACGAGCAAGTTCTCGTGTGGCGCCGCAGCTACGACATTCCGCCGCCTCCGCTTGAGAAATCCGACGAGCGTTGGCCCGGACACGATCCCCGCTATGCCGGCATCGCCGAGTCCCAACTCCCACTCACCGAGTGCCTGAAGGACACTGTCGATCGTTTCCTTCCACTCTGGCATGAAAAAATCGCCCCGACTGTGAAGTCCGGCAAGCGCGTGATCATCGCCGCCCACGGCAACAGCCTCCGCGCCCTCGTGAAGTATCTCGACAACCTCACAGAAGAGCAGGTTCTGAAGCTTAACATACCGACCGGCATTCCTTTGGTTTACGAATTGGACAACAATCTCAAGCCGATCAAAAGCTACTACCTCGGCGATCAGGAGGCTATTGCAGCCGCAATGAACGCCGTCGCCAATCAAGGCAAGGCGAAGTAAAAGCCCGCGTGTCACGCCTCGGGTGGTGATAGTCCCGTGTGGCGAGTTTACCAATAAATCCTCGGCGCAATGTCTGGTGGCAGGGGATTGGATGGCGGGGCTTCCTGCTTGAGCAGCGACTGGCGCGTTTCCGTGGGGGATTTTCCATACACTCGCGTGAAGCAACGGGTGAAATAAAGCGGATTCTCAAAGCCGCAGCGGTCGGCGATTTCCTTTATCGCCAGACTCGATCGGCCCAGCAGGGCCATGGCGAGCTGAAGTTTGAGAAGGCGGAATGTCTCCATCGGCGCATGGCCGAGTGAAGTTTGAAAGATCCGGCAGAGGTGCTTTTCCGTGACTCCGGCGCGTTTGGAAAGCTCGCCGAGTTGCAGAGCGTAATGCGGATTCGTATCGAGGATGCCCCGCATGAAATTCAGCGAGGCGTGGACTGGCTCAGGGAGGCGGTCACCAACGGCGAGGCCTTCATCTTGCGATGGCCTGAGGAGGATGCCGAGCAGGCACTCCATGAAAAGACTCTCCTCCGGCCATGCGCGCAAGGTCGGCCAGGCCGTTTCGCCATGAGCACCGATACGGCCGATCAAGTGGCGCAGCATGGGAGCGATGACGGGGTCCGGATTTTTAAACAATACCGGCCACTTGCTCATCCTGGGCCACTCGCCGGGAACTGCTGCAAAATCGAAATGCACATACGCATGCCGAGTCGCCACACCCGCATCCCAGATGTAGGTCTCCTGAAAGCCTGGCCGAGCCAGAATCAAACTCCCCGGCGGCGCCTTGTGGTCCACCGCCCCTAAGCGATAGTTCGCCGTTCCTTCGATCATCAAAACCAACTCGAAATCCTGCAGCACACGCGGCGCGAGCTTGTCCCCCGGCCGATAGTGAACCACCGAGCCGTAGATATATTTGAGTTCCAAGCGCGGCGACACGGATATCGGGTCCATACCGAAATTCTCGCAGCACTCCCAAACCAGCTACAAGTCGAAATGCGAATTTTGTGCATATTTAACGAACTCCTGCCCATTGGCAAAAAATACTCCGCCTCTATCGTTGACTCGCTGATAAGTAATGAATGCGGCAACCCAGAAAAGTCGCAAACCCAATTCCCGACTAATAAAACCCACAACACACAACCACCCCACACAATCATGAGTGCCGTTGCCGAATCCGATTCAAAACCCCATCAACTGAGTGACTACAGTCTCGTCGGTGTGAATTCCAAACTGGCCGTCGAAAAAGGCCTTGCCGAAGCGGAGTGGTATCAATCCCCCGTGCCGCGTGATGTCATGCGCCAATTGCTCGAGCGCAAAAACGGCCCCGCCATTCGCGACACAATCATCTGGTTCGGTCTGCTCGGACTTTTCGGCTACGCTGGATTCCTCCTCTGGCCAAGCGCCTGGGCGCTGGTTCCCTTCATGGCATACTGGGTCATTTACGGCACGACCTCGGATTCCCGCTGGCACGAGTCGAGCCACGGCACTGCATTCAAGAGCGATTGGCTGAACAACGCGCTCTACGAGATTTCCTCCTTCATGGTCATGCGCGAGAGCACGGTCTGGCGCTGGAGTCACACCCGTCACCACAGCGACACAATCGTCGTAGGACGCGACCCAGAAATCGCCGTTCCCCGCCCGGCCAGCATCAAAAACTTCCTCACCACATTTCTCGGCTACCCCGCCGCCATCGCCTATTTCAAAAAGGTGTTCCGCCACGCCGCAGGCCGTCTGGATGCCGAAGAGGCGACCTACATCCCCGAGTCGGCGCGTCCCACGATTTATCTCAAGGCCCGCATCTACCTTGCCATCTACCTCGCTGTGATCGGCGCGTGCTTTTATTTTCAGAGCATCCTGCCCCTTCTCTACATCGGCCTGCCAAACCTCCTCGGCGCTTGGATGATGCCGATCTACGGGTTCACCCAGCACGCCGGTCTTGCCGAAAATGTGCTCGACCACCGCATGAACTGCCGGACGGTTTATATGAATCCGATCAACCGGTTTTTGTATTGGAACATGAACTACCATGTGGAGCACCACATGTTCCCGCTCGTGCCGTATCACAACCTGCCGAAGCTCCACGAAGTCGTGAAGCCCGACATGCCGACTCCCTACCGCAGCATCTTCCATGCGTGGAGCGAGATCATTCCCGCCGTTCTGCGTCAGGTCAAAGACCCCGGCTATTTTGTGAAGCGCGTTCTCCCGACGCCCACCGTGCGCTCCGCCGCCAATGAGGCGGCAAAAACCATCGTCTCAACCGGCATGGCGGACGCCGAAGGTTGGATCGAAGTCGCCCCTGCGGATGCGCTCCTGCGCGAGGATGTGCTACGCTTCGACTACGGCGGCAGCACTTACGCCGTCTACCGCTCGGGTGATGACCAATACCACGCGACCGATGGCATTTGCACTCACGGCAACACGCACCTCGCCACCGGCATGGTCAAAGGCAACCTCATCGAGTGCCCGAAACACAATGGCCGCTTCGATATGCGTGATGGTTCGACCCAGCGACCACCAGTCTGCATCGCCCTCAAAACCTACCCGGTCCGCGTCACCGAGGGCCGGATTTTCATGAATGTCTACAAAGCCGGTGGCGAAGGCGCAAAACAAGCCGCCACGGCCTACAACTTCCGCGTCGTGAGCAACGAGAATGTCTCCACATTTATCAAAGAAGTCGTCCTCGAGCCTCTTCCCGACACGCCCAAGCTCAACTACCAGGCCGGCCAATACATACAAATGTTCATCCCCGCCTACGGGAAGATTTCGTTCGAAAACTTCAATGTCCGCGAGCCATTCAACGCCGTCTGGAAGGCCAACCATGTCTTTGACTACGCCACCGAGAACCACGCCGAGGTGCGCCGAAATTACTCGCTCGCGACAAATCCCGAGAAAGACACGCAACTCTGCTTCAATGTCCGCATCGCCACGCCTCCGCGCGGGCAGGACTGCAAAGCCGGAGTGGGTTCCTCGTATGTCTGGAATCTTAAGCCCGGCGACACCGTGAAGGCGTTTGGTCCCTTCGGCGACTTCCTCGTGAAGGAAACCGAAAACGAAATGATCTACCTCGGCGGCGGAGCTGGCATGGCCCCGCTCCGGTCCCATCTCTCACACCTCTTCGAAACCCTGAAAACCGGACGCAAAGTCAGCTTCTGGTATGGAGCCCGCTCGAGGCAGGAGGTTTTCTATCAAGACTACTTCGAGGATCTTGCGCGGAAGTTCCCCAACTTCCAATTCCACATCGCCCTCTCCGAGCCACTCCCAGAGGATAATTGGACCTCGCACACCGGCTTCATCCATGAGGTGCTCCACCGCAAATACCTCGGCCAACACAAAAACCCCGCCGTCGTCGAATACTACCTCTGCGGTCCCCAACCCATGATCCAGGCCGCCCGCACGATGTTGGAAGGCATGGGCGTTGAGAAAAACCACATTGCCTTCGACGAATTCTAAAAACGAAAGCACCGCTATGTCCACTGCCCCGACCCTGAAAATCCACATCAACTACTGGTCGCTCCTCCACGAGGGCGATCCCTCCACCGAGGAGGGCCTGCGCACCCATTTGTCGCTGGTCCGGGATGCCGGCTTCCAAGGCTACTGCGGCACGCCCGATTTCCCGAAGATCAAGGAGCTGATCAAGGAATACGGTTTGCGGTTCGGCGGGGCGTTCGACGCCGGACGGGTCGAGCAATTCGCCCCCAAAATCGCCGCGCTCATGGCCATCGACAACGGCCCGATCAATTGCCAACTCGCCGACCATGACACGCCAACCGACGAGGCCGTCGCCTTGACGATCGCCTTGATGGCGGAGGCGAAAAAACAAAACGCCCTGGTCCACCTTGAAGTCCACCGCGACACCTGCACCGAGACTCCGGAAAAAGCCGCCGCCATTGTGGCCGGTGTCCTCAAAGCCACAGGTCAGGCCCCCCGCATGAACTACGACTTCTCGCACCCGGCCGTCGTGAAGCACCTCGTCCCTAAGGACTACATCTCCCGCCTCTTTGACGAATCCAACATCCCGGTCTTCCAGCAGGCGAACCTCTGGCACATGCGCCCCTTCAATGGCCACCACTGCATGATTCCGATCACCGACGGCAAAGGCAACTTCTCGCCCGAATACTCGGACTGCCGCCCGTTCATCCGCCAGGCCCTCAAGCACTGGCTCGCAGGCCCACGCCCGAACAACGAACTCTGGGTCATGCCAGAGCAAGGCACCACCATCGGCTACAACCTGAGCTGCTTCCCGAACATCTGGCAGGACACAGTCGTTCTCGGCAACGACATCAAAAAAATCTGGAACGAAATCCTCGCCGAGTAGCTCTTCCGAATTCCAAATTTCTACAATCCAGAAGTCCCAAAGAAATCAGGCCTTGGTATAACCTACTTTCCATGTGAAAGATGTTTTGACCGGACTATCAAAGTTTGTGGATCATTCTTTTTATGAGTTCATCCCACGCCGTCCGCCGTCCGCTTCTTCAGAAACTCAAGAGCTGCGCTCCATTCGGCATTGGCCTGACAAAACCGAAGCACTTCCGCGACATGCTCCATGTCGTTTGGAAGAACAAGGACAACCTGCCCTACGCGTGGAAAGTGATCACTCGCGGCGTGTGCGACGGCTGCGCTCTCGGCGTGGCGGGCCTGCACGATTGGACCGTGAAGGGGCCGCATCTTTGCATGACGCGCCTAAATCTTCTGCGCCTGAACACAGTTGCCGCGCTCGACGAGCGGCTTCTGGCCGATGTCTCGAAGCTGGAAAAAATGGACAACGCGCAACTGCGCGAACTCGGCCGCCTGCCGTATCCCATGGTCCGAGAAAAGGGCGCGCTAGGATTTCGCCGCATTTCGTGGGATGAGGTAAATCAGCGCCTCGGAGCCAAACTCCGCGCGACCGATCCCCGCCGTATGGCGTTTTTTGTGACCGCGCGGGGCGTAACGAATGAAATCTACTACATGGCCCAGAAGGCGGCGCGCTTCCTCGGCACGAACCATGTCGACAACGCCGCCCGCATCTGCCACTCGCCCTCTGGCGCGGCGATGAAAGAGGCTCTCGGCGTGGCTGCCACGACATGCAGCTACAAGGATTGGTATGGGACCGACCTCGTCATTTTTTTCGGCTCGAACCCCGCCAACGACCAACCAGTTTCCACAAAATATCTGCACGAATCCAAAAAGCTCGGGACGAAAATTGTTCTGGTGAATCCCTACTTCGAGCCCGGCATGAAAAAGTATTGGGTTCCCTCAAATGCCGACTCCGCGCTCTTCGGCACGAACATCGCCGACTACTGGTTCCCCGTGAGCCAAGGCGGCGATATCGCGTTCCTCTCGGGAGTGATGAAAATCCTCTTCGCCGAGGGATGGGTTAATCAAAACTTCATCGACCAGCACACGACGGGATTCGAGGAACTCAAGACCCATGTGGCCGCGATGGATTGGGAGGCGCTGGAAAAAGACGCCGGACTCGACCGCGCCTCGATGCGCGAATTCGCCGAACTCATCCGCGATGCAAAAAACGCCGTCCTCGTCTGGAGCATGGGCATCACCCAGCATCCGTTCGGCGGCGATGGGGTTCAGACGATTCTCAATCTCGCGCTGGCGCGCGGTTACATCGGCCGCGACAAAAACGGCGTCATGCCGATCCGCGGTCACTCCTCGGTGCAAGGCGGCGCCGAGATGGGAGCCTATGCCACGGCATTCCCCGGCAACAAACCGATCACTCCTGAAAGCGCCGAAAAACTCTCGAAGGAATACGGATTCCCCGTTCCCGAGTGGCAGGGAATGCCAGCAACCGAAATGGTCGAGGCCTGCGAACGCGGCGAACTTGATCTCTTTTACTGCCTGGGTGGAAATTTTCTCCGCACCCTGCCAGAGCCCGACTATGTGCGGGAGGCGATGAGTCGAGTGCCTGTGCGCGTGCACCAGGACATCATTCTCACCGATCAGATGTTCATTCCAGCGCAGGAGGCGGTCTTTTTGCTGCCTGCCAAAACCCGATACGAACAAGACGACGGCGGCACCGAGACGAGCACCGAGCGGCGCGTCATGTTCACGCCGGAAATTCCGCGTCAGGTCGGCGAAGCCAAGGCCGAGTGGAAAATCCTGCGCGACCTTGCACTGGCGGCTTATCCCGAAAAAGCGTCACTCTTCGGCTGCGAAACAGGATGGAAAATGCGCGAGGAAATTGCGCGGGTCGTTCCTTTCTACGATGGAGTCCAGCACCTCAAGAAGACCGGTGATGCCTTTCAATACGGCGGCCCGCACCTGTGCGCCGACGGCCAGTTTCCAACGCCAGACGGCCGGGGCCATTTCCGCAATGTCCCGCTTCCCCCACTCCACCGCCAGCAGGGCGAATTTCATGTCAGCACCCGCAGGGGCAAGCAATTCAACACTCTCATCTACGCCGAGATCGATCCCCTCAACAACGCTCCGCGTGACGCCATCCTAATAAGCCCCGAGGATGCCGCGCGTCTGCATGTCGTAACCGGCGACCGCATCGCCCTCGTAAATACGCTGGGACGCTATGAAGGCCGCGTGCACTGCGCTCCGATCGCCCAGGGGAATTTGCAGGTCCATTGGCCCGAGGGAAACAACATCATCCGCAAAGGCGTGGTCGACGCCCACGGCGGAGTGCCCGACTACAACGCCCATGTGCGCGTCGAAAAACTCCAAGCGGCCTGATTTTGGAGCATTCCGATGCTGGTAACGAGTGCCGGGGCCAAATCCTAAAACGGATTGCGGGTTGGACAATCAAAGCGCGGCTTCCAGTGCGGCAAGTTCAACCCCTTCACACTCCATCATAATCACATCAATCGGCAGGACGACCTTGGACGAGACCTGAACGAAATTTGCCGGGTGCACATCAAACATGGCAAAACGCCCGTGGAGGTAGGAATGGGATTTATAGTAGCCCATCGGAGGGATTTTCAATTTTCGGAAACCAAATTCGCCGCACAAATAATCGTTCAAAAAATCCTGCGTTGGCGCTTCCCCTTTCACATCAGGTTGGGTCGTAACAATCTTTGCGCCGGGCACCATGATTTGCACGCCTTCAAGCCGGATATCATCGCCCCAGAAGCTGTTCTGAAGTTGCAGGCGCTTGAGGTATTGCAAGGGAGTGCCTGGCAGCAATAACGGACATCCGTCAGCAAAATCCACCATGAGTCCGCAACCATCCGGTTTGGTGAACTTCCTCCAACTGCGCTCAAGTGGCAGGAAAGTCAAATCATGTTCCCGGCCGCCAACGCGCTCCGGAGCTAACTGCGGCGGGATGACGAAGCTTTCTCTCTCAGCCCAACGGAAGATCGCACGCCACTCATATCCAGCGCGCTCGCCTTCTGGGATGCCCTCATGGCCCGTTCCATTTGGGCATAGGCTTCGCTCGATGTGCGCGATGGCTGATTCAATCGCACTTGGGCGAGTTGCTGGATTTTTTGTGTCATCTATAATCACAACTCATCATCTGAAAAAGGAGGCTTTGCAAACAGAAATCAAATTGAAAATGCGAAATGGGGAGGGCGGAGTGGGCACTGTGACGAGTTGCTGGTAACGAGTCACACGCGGGAATTTTTAAAAGATGCTACCCAATGGAACACAGCAAAACTAGCCCGCGCAGGAGGAAGTAATACCAATGTCTTTTTGAAATTGGACTTTGCATTGCAAGAGAAGGGGTCATGGCCGTCCCGGCCGTCTGGAGACTGATCCATTTGCTTGCGTTTATCGAACCCAAACAGGACCCCTATGCACACAGGCGAGACGCCTGTGCTCCTCTCCAAAAATCTAAAAGCAAGCTGCTTTTGGTATAAACCAGCAACTAATCCACGATCTAAAAAACCTTCAACGCGGCGAGTTGTTTCACCCAGAGGTTGCAGGCGACGAAAAGGACGATGGCTCCTGTGATTTGACGGATTCGCATTGGCGGCAGAATGGCGATGCCGCACCTTGAGCCTGCCAATCCGCCCAAAAGAACGGCCACGGGGAGCATCCAATAGGACGCGAAAACCTCGTTTCTCCATCCGGTTTTTTGCATTTGGCCGAGGAGTCCAGCGAAGCTGTTCGTGCAGATGAAGCAGGCCGCGAGCGCCGCGATTTCCTTGGCTTTTGCCCACTTTCCCAGATGGAGGATGGGAGCTAAAAAAATCCCGCCTCCGATTCCGACGATGCCCGAAAGGAAGCCAAGCGGGAGGCCGAGCAAGAACCCGAAGCGCCGAATCCATCGCCGAAGCGGATTGTCGGGCCGATCCCCGCTCTCGGACACTGGGAAAAGTAGGAGGACTCCAGCGGCTGTGAGCGATGCGGCTAGAAGGATGAGAAATGTCGTTTCCTTGATCGCATACAACCCGCCGAGGTAGGCGGCGGGAACTGAGAGGACGACAAATGGAAGGCTCCGGCGCGTGGAAAAAAAACCGGCCCGCGAGAATTGGATAAAACTTTGCGCGGAAACGATCAGATTGCAGGTGAGCGACAGGAGAGGAAGCGCCGAGGTAGACATTCCGTGCCATTGCAGAAGGGCGATGTAGGAGGACCCGCCACCAAAGCCGACGCTTGAGTAGATCAGCGCCACACAAAAAAACAAAAAGGCGAGAATCATAGCCAGCGCATCTTCATCCGCCGATGAAGGACATCTCAACCTTGGCGGGTGCATTGCCACCGACAGCGGACCGAAGCTCGGAATACCTGTCATCCCTCGTTCGCCAGAGGGCCGCGACCATTTGATAGAGCGCCTCGTCGTCGGGGTTGCCCGACCTCATTGCACCAAGCAGATCGTGTCCCTTGCTGGCAAAAAGGCAGGTGAACAATCTCCCGTCCGCCGACAACCGGGCCCGCGTGCAACTCCTGCAGAAGGGCTGCGAGATGGAAGTGATGATTCCAAATTCCACACCATCATCGGTGTATCGGAAGCGGTTGGCGACTTCACCGAAATGCGCGGGTGGCACGGCTTCAAAGGTGGTCTCCGCAGCAAGCCGGGCGAGGATTTCCTCTCCGCTGACGACCATTGCAGGATCCCAGTGGTTGTGGTTTCCAACATCCATGAATTCGATGAACCGCAGCGGAATTCCAACGGCCTTGAAATGAAGCGCCATGGGCAGGATTTGCGAATCATTGACTCCCCGCTGCACGACCATGTTGACCTTGACGGCAAGCCCTGCGCTTTTCGCCGCCTCGATGCCTTTGAGAACTTGATCCGGATGCTTTCCGCGTCCGTTCATTCGAGAAAAAATATCAGGATCCAACGCATCAAGACTGACCGTGACGCGATGCAGACCGGCCTCCGCGAGACCAGAGGCAAAGGTCGGCAAGAGTAGGCCGTTTGTTGTCATGGCCAGGTCCTCGATTTCTGAAAACTTTTTTAAACAACCGAGAAATTCCACCACGCCGCGACGCACGAGCGGCTCTCCGCCTGTGAGCCTGATTTTCCTGACTCCGCAGCGAACGAATGCCCCGATGAGCCGCTCCAAATCTTCGAGCCCAATGAGCTGGTCTTTTTGCAGAAACGCATGCTCCTGATCGAAAATCTCGGCAGGCATGCAATAGGTGCAACGGAGGTTGCATTGATCGGTGAGCGAAACGCGGAGGTCTCTCAGCGGTCGGGCCAGAAGGTCTTTGAGAACGGGCTCCTGCGCGTCCGCGAATGTTGTGGAATTGTTGTTCAAACCAAGTGTTCCAAAGGCTAAATGTGGCAGAAACGCATGAAAACACTAATCACCCCCGCCGAGGCGGAAGACAGAGTTCTGCGACTTCGAGAGGGATTTCCCTGCGAGGAATTGCCGCTGCTTGACGCGGCGGGCCGGATTTTACGCGAGGAAATTCGGGCGGATCAGGACTTCCCGCCATTTGACCGGGTGATGATGGATGGCATCGCCATGAGGTTCTCTGATTTTCAAGCGGGCCATCGCGCTTTTGAGATCACAGGCATGGCCCCGGCCGGGAAGCCTTCGAAGCAGCTTCCATCGGCTCCCTCATCGGCCATCGAAGTCATGACTGGCGCGGTGCTCCCAGTCGGCAGCGACTGTATTTTGCCGGTTGAGTGGTATGACATCGAAAATGGCCGGGCGATTTTGAGGAATGACGCCGCACCCCGAGAGGGCGCCTTCATTCACCGCCAAGGCTCGGACCACCGCGCCGGAGAGCTTCTGATGAAGGAGGGAGTGAGGATTGGCCCTGTTGAAACGAGTGTGGCGGCGGCTTGTGGATACGGAATTCTGCGTGTGACAAGCCGGGCGCGGATTACCTTGATTAGCACGGGCGACGAGTTGGTGGGCATCGGTGAAAAGCCCTCGCCGGGGAAAATTCGTCAAACCAATGCACCAACGCTCGCCACCTCGCTTCAATTGGCCGGGCACCCCGCAATTGAAATGACGCATGCACCCGACGAAGCGGACGCACTACGCAGCTTGCTGCGAAAGGTTTTTTCAACGAGCGATATCACGGTCATTACCGGCGGCGTCTCCAAAGGCCGACGCGACCTTGTTCCAGACATCATCGGCGAATTGGGTGGCGAACTGATTTTACATGGCGTGGCCCAACGACCTGGCAAGCCGATGGCCGTCTGGAAAATCCCAAGCGGGCCGGTTGTTTTTGGATTGCCGGGAAATCCCGTCTCCGCGTTGGTCTGCCTGCATCGTTATGTCATTCCAGCCCTGCGGCAATGGAGCGGCGAAACGCCCGCCCCGCCGCAGGTCCGAAAGGTGCTGGGCGACTTCGCCAGGCCAGAGGGATTGACGCTTTTTCTTCCTGTGGCCGACTGTGGCGATGGAACCGCTCAAGCCCTGCCAACTGCAAATTCAGGCGACTTTGCGGGATTGCTCGGCTCGACCGGTTTTGTCGAAGTGGATGAAAGATTTGCGGCCCACTCAAGCGCCCGCTATTTTCCTTGGATTGCATGAATTCGTTGGAAACCAAACCACAAGCCGATTGGAGCCACCTGGACGAGGCGAATAATCCCGCGATGGTTGATGTATCCACCAAGGCATTCAGCGTCCGGACTGCGACAGCCTTGGCTGAAATGTGGCTACCTCCCGAGGTCGCCTCGCGCTTGATCGACGGCGAGATTCAAGCTCCGAAAGGCCCTGTTTTCCATACGGCGATCATCGCCGGCACAATGGCAGCCAAGAATACTTCGAACCTCATTCCGTTCTGCCATCCCCTCCCCCTCGAGGGCATCCACATTTCCATTCAAGCGCTGAACGGAGGGCTACTTGAAATCACAGCCGAGGCGAAGGTGACCTATAAAACCGGCGTTGAAATGGAGGCCCTCACCGCAGCGACCGTGGCAGCACTCACCGTTTACGACATGTGCAAGGTGTTTTCGCATGCGATGGAAATTCGCAATGTTCGTCTCGTCGAAAAACATGGCGGCAAAAGCGACTACCAGCCCCAAGCATGAAGCCTCCGCTTTTTGGCTTGTTGCTGGCTGGAGGGCGCAGCACCCGCATGGGGCGCGACAAGGCCTCGATGGTCATTGGCACGGATGGCTTGAATCAAGGCCAGCGGGCAGTTCAGGAGCTTTCGCCGTTTTGTCAAAAAGTCTTCCTCTCTCTGCGTGACCGACAGACGGCTCCCGATGGTTGCGAGCATCTCGAAGTCGTGCGCGACAATCCGGAGTTGTCCGGTCCGCTGGCTGGCATCCTTGCAGCCTTCAAGCAGGAACCCGATGCCGCTTTGCTGGTCATGGCTTGCGACCTGCCTTTCGTAACCCCGGAAGTTCTCACCAAACTCGTCGATGCGCGGACGGATGGAACCTCATTCATCGCCTACGCCAGCGCAACGGATGGATTGCCCGAACCGCTCTGCGCGATTTACGAACCAAGTGCCCGAGCCATTCTGCAAAGGCACGCAGAGCGAAATCACCTCTGCCCTCGCCACATCATGATCGAAGAACGCGCGATGCTTCTGGAGTTGCCGCCATCCTGCCGCCGAGCCCTCGAGAACATGAACACTCTCGAAGACATCGCCGCCGCGACGGGAGAAAAGCAAATCCACATTGGCTGGTTCGGCGCGCTTGCCGAAGAGCGTGGCTGCCGCGAGGAAACCGTCGTCACCACTGCGCAAACAGCAGGCGCTTTTTTGGAAGAGTTTGCCAACACCCACAATCTTTCAGGTCTTCGCGGCCATGTGCGGATCGCTGTGAATGACGAGTTCGCACAACACGACCACGCCCTTCGCACGGGCGACAAGGTGGTTTTTCTCAGGCCGTTTTCGGGAGGTTGATTCATGTCGTTTCTCATCGAATCCCACCCCATCGACTTCGAGTCCCTGCGCGAATCGCTCACATCGCCGGATTGCGGGGGATTTGTTTTTTTCGAGGGCCGTGTGCGAAACCATCACGAAGGCCGCGATGTCGTGGAACTGCATTACGAGGCGTATTTGGAATTGGCACAAAAAGAGGGCCGACGCCTTGTTGAAGAAGTTTCCCGCAAGTTCGGCGTCAGTGCTGCCGCAATCCACGCGATTGGCGACCTGAAGCCGGGCGATCTCGCTGTTTGGGTCGGGGCCGCCGCCGCCCACCGCGAAGAAGCCTTTGCGGCCTGCCGGGAATTGATCGATGCCATCAAGCTCCGCGTTCCCATCTGGAAACGCGAAACCTACACCGATGGCCACGGCGAATGGATCGAGGGATGCCGCTGCGCCTTCCCCCATTGAAACGACAACCATGCGCGTCACACTTCACGATATCTGGATCTCCAGCGGACATGATTTCAAAGGCCGCCACGGCCAAGGCCGCCAAAATAACGAGATCCTCCGCGTCGACACAGCCGAATGCCATGCGGGAAAGGGCATCGTCGGAGACCGCTACTACGATGAACTACCCGGCGGAAAAACCCAGATCACATTCCTCTCGCGCGAGGTGGTTTCGGAAATGTGCGACGCCCTCGGCCTAACATCACTCGATTGCTCCACTCTGCGGCGAAATGTCCTCATCTCGGGCGTTGATTTGAACAGCCTCATCGGACGCCAGTTTCGCATCGGGAGCGTCGTCTTTGAAGGAGTCGAAGAATGCAAACCCTGCTACTGGATGGATGAAGCCGTGGCACCCGGAGCCAATGCTTTTCTTGTTGGGCGCGGCGGTTTGCGTTGTCGGATTCTTGAGGACGGAGCCATCGCATGCGGCGAGGCTGAGCTTGAGCCCATTGATTCACATACCCGCAAATTCCAAGCGATTCGCCAAGAGGACGACCAAATTTCGCCCGTGGTGGACAGCCTCACCGTCGAGCGACCATTGCAGATCATGGTCAATGGCTCGCTGTTTTCCATGACGATGCAGACGCCTGGAGCCGAGCGGTTCCTCGTTCGCGGCCTCCTCCATTCCGAAGCGGTGAACGATGCGCCCTTCATCAATTATGAACAGGAGGAGACGCCTCTTGGAACCTTTGCCAGAGTCGATCTGACCGGCTCAGCCATGGCTCCGGCCAACCGCCGTCTCGCCTCCACATCCTCCTGCGGACTCTGCGGCAAGGAATCGATGGAGAAAATGTTTGAGGGCGTGACGCCGGTCTCCAAACCCGCATCAATCAACGCCTCCGCCCTAAAAACCATCCACGAAAACGCACGCCGCAGACAAAGCCAATTCGATGGCACCGGAGGTTGTCACGCCGCCAGCGCCGCAACAGCCAGCGGCGATGTGTTGTGCATTTTTGAAGATATCGGACGCCACAACGCGGTGGACAAAGTCATCGGATTCCTGCTCGAAAACAACCTGCTCCCACTCGCGGATGTCCTCACCGTCAGCGGTCGCCTCTCCTTTGAGATCGTTCAAAAATGCGCCCGCGCAGGAATTCCCATTCTATCAGCCATCTCCGCCCCCTCCTCTCTGGCCGTGGAGATGAGCGAACGCTGGGGCATCACTTTGGCGGGCTTCTGCCGCAACAACCGAGCCACATTCTACAGCCACACCCACCGCGTTGGAGGTTAGGAATCGCCCGTTTTCTAACTTGCTTGGAAGTTTACAAAAAATCCTCGGCTGATAGGTGTGTCAGCCTCAGAAAGACAAAAAATCATGCCGATCAGCATACCATTGGAAGACAGTTTTAGTGACATCATTGGAAAAGCCCAGCGCGGGCAATCCCTCACCGACGAGGCGCTCTCAGCGAAGTCGGGGGCGACGGTTTCAGAGATCGAAAATCTCAAAGCCGGCACATTGAATGAGGCCGCCCTACACAAAGTGGCTTCCGTTCTCGGTCTGGGTGCCAATGCGCTTTTGGCGCTGGCACAAAGCCGATACGCACCCGCTCCCGTTGAGGACATCGATGGCCTCGCGCACTTCAATTCCGTGTTCGAGGACATGACGGTGAATTCGTTTCTCGTTTGGGATCCCTCGACGAAAGAGGCGGCATTTTTTGACACCGGGGCGGATGGCCAGCCGATGCTTGATTTTGCCGCGAGTCACGGGCTGCAGGTGAAACAAATTTTCATCACCCACATCCACACCGACCATATTTTTGATTTGGATCGCTTGGTCGAAAAGACAGGCGCGCATGCTTGGGTTTGCGAGAAGGAACCGATTGCCGGAGCGGAGCCATTTTCCGCAGGCAGAGGTTTTCAAATTGGCAACCTGACCGTTGAAACCCGCCTCACGAGCGGACACGCGGCGGGCGGCGTGACTTATTTCATCCAAGGTCTCGCAAAACCTGTCGCAATCGTCGGAGACTCGATGTTCGCAGGTTCCATGGGCGGAGGCATGGTCTCCTACGCCGATGCTCTGCGCAACAACCGTGAACAAATTCTCACGCTCCCCGACGCCACAATTGTTTGCTCCGGCCACGGTCCCCTCACCACCGTCGGCGAACAAAAACACGCCAATCCCTTTTTTGCCGCGTAAAAGCAACAGACCAAGTTTTTGACAGAGTTAAAAAATTAACGGAATGCTTTTGCAGTCAATTTAATGAATTCTGAAATGGTCTTTTTTCTTTTTCCAGAACCAATCAAATTACTTTTTCAATTCTGTTAATTCTGTCTAAAAATCCTCTTAAGATTAAAAATTTATGAAAGAAACCATCGCATTCGTAGGAGTCGGTCGTATGGGCGCCAACATGGCGCGCCGACTCAAAGATCAAGGATACAATGTCACCGCCGTGTTCGACAACCACGCTCCGCTCGCTGTGGAGCTGGGCGCCGAGATCGGAGCCGAGGCCGCGAAAACACTGGCCCGCGTAAATGAACTCGCCAGCGTGATCATCACGGTCGTGACCGACGACAAGGCCATGCGGGCGATTTTCACCGAACAGGGCGACAGCCTGCTCGTTGGTGCCAAAGGCAAACTCTTCATCAACTGCGCCACTGTCTCACCGCAGGTTCACCTCGATGTCGAGGCGCTCGCACACAAGGCCGGTGCCGAGTCTCTCGAAGCCTGCATGGCATCAAGCATCACCCAAGCCCGCGAAGGAACCCTGTATCTCATGACCGGAGGCACCGACGCGGCCTTCCAGCGCGCCGAGCCGATCCTCAAAGACCTCAGCATTTCCCTGCGCCACATCGGCGCCTCGGGCAAGGCCGCTCAAGTGAAGGCGCTCGTCAACATGGTGATGAATATCAATACCGCCGGACTCGCCGAAGGGCTGGGGCTCGGAGCATCCCTCGGGCTTGATCTCACGATGCTGCGCGAGGTTTTTTCGCAGACCGGAGCAAACTCGCAGGTTCTCAAAACCGATGGCGAGGATATGCAGAACCGCGACCACTCCTGCTTCTTCTCAGGAGCCCACGCGGCCAAGGACAGCGGCATCGCCCTCTCTCTCGCTCATGAGAAGGGCCTCAACCTCCCTCTCGCCGAGGCAACCAAGAAGCAATACGACCGCATGGTGGCTGAAGGTTTCGGCGACCTCGACAAGTCCGGCATCGCCGAACTCACTTTCCCCAACCGGGGCAAAAACAAGTGAAAAAAGAAAACCCACCCAAACTTCGGATGATCGCGGCCATGTGGTCGCTCGTCCAATACCCAAGCGCCAAAAGCGAATGGTCCTTGGAAAGAAAAGTCCGCGCCATCAAGGAGGCCGGCTTTGACGGCTTCGCAACCGCAGCCACACCTGAGCTCAAAAAACTGGCTGACAAATACGGTCTCGTCATCATTGGTTATGTCTCCTCGGGCAACCCCAAGGAATTCCACAAACTTCTCAAAGACAACGCCGACAACGGCGCGCATTACATCAATGTGCAGTTGGCCGATGAGGACACCCTCACACCCGAGGCCCTCAAGCTCACGCTGCAACTCATGAAGGATGGCGAGAAAATCGGCTGCGAGCCCGCTGTGGAAATCCATCGCGACACATGCACCGAGACCCCTGAAAAAGCCTACGCCCTTGCGGATGCCTACCGCAAAGAGACAGGCAAACTCCTGCCCATGACGCTGGATTACTCCCATGTCTCCGTCGTGAAGCATTTGCACCCCGGCAACTACGCCTCGCGTCTGCTGATTCAGCCCAAACTCATCCAGCGCGTGGAGCAAATCCACCTCCGCCCTTTCAACGGCCACCATTGCCAGATT
This sequence comes from Terrimicrobiaceae bacterium, assembly GCA_044345595.1. Lineage (GTDB taxonomy): Bacteria > Verrucomicrobiota > Verrucomicrobiia > Chthoniobacterales > Terrimicrobiaceae > UBA967. The sequence continues at coordinate 59,144 of JBIJAV010000007.1, read as the reverse complement.
CCCGTCACGGACGGAAAAGGCAAGCTCACACTGGAGATCAAGGATTGGGTTCCTTTCGCCGAGGCCCTCTTCCGAGTCTGGCGCCAAGGCAAACAAGACGGACGCGAACTCTTCGTCGTTCCCGAAATGGGCCCCATCGCTGGCGGCTACAACCTCCACAGCCTGCCCAATAGCTGGGAGGAAGCCATCGTGCTCAAAGGCCTCATTGAAAAAGCCTGGAAAGCCTCCGCTCTCCCAGCCAAAAAATAATCCCCAAGGCGGCTGGCCTGAGAAAATGCGTCAAAAAGGTCGCCGAAGAACTCGGCGACCTTTTTCGTTAATTTTGAAATTCTGTTAATTCTGTAATCTTACCCCTCGATTATGTCTCCCTGCACCATAACCCACCGCCCCTTCGGCCATCTGCCCGATGCACGCCAGGCCGATTTGTTCACCCTCTCGAATGGACGCGGGCTCGCTTGCGACATCGCCAACTACGGCGGCATTGTCACCGCCATTCGCGTCACGCGCCCTGATGAGTCCGTGGCCGATGTCGTGCTGGGATTCAACAAACTCGAAGACTATCTCGGCCCGCATCCGTTTTTTGGAACGCTCGTCGGCCGGGTCGCGGGGCGCATCAGCGGCGCGAAATTCCTGCTCGACGGCCGCGAATACCCGCTCGCCGCAAATGACGCCCCGAACCACCTCCACGGCGGCCTCAAGGGATTCGACAAGCAACTCTGGCAAGCCGAGGCTGCTGCAAATGCTGAGGAAGCCAGCCTGCGCCTGAGTTATCTGAGCCCGGATGGCGAAGAAGGCTATCCCGGCAATGTGCGAGTGACGGTGACTTATGCGGTTACTCAAAAAAACGAACTCGTCATCCGCTACGAAGCCAAGACCGATCAAGCCACGCCGCTGAGCCTCACGAACCACTCGTATTTCAATCTCGCCGGCGAAGGCAGCGGCGACATTTTCGATCATGAGCTGCAAGTTTTCTCGGATGAAATCGCCGCCACCGACGCATCGATGACGCTGCTCGGCCACCGCGCGCCAGTGACCCCGGAGGCGAATGATTTCAACGAACCCCGCCGCCTGGGCGACGCAATTCCCGTGCTTTTAAATAACCATGGCGACAACCATTTCATCCGGCGTTCCAGCAAAGGCGAACTCACGCGAACCGCTGTTTTAAAGCATCCCGCCAGTGGTCTCACCATGACCACCCTCACCACGCAGGACACCGTGCAGATCTACAGCGCAGCGATCCTTGATGGCACGCTCGTCGGAAAATCCGGCATCCCCTACATCAAACACGCTGGCCTGTGCCTCGAATGCCAAGGCTGCCCCGGCGCCGTCCACACGCCCGCACTCGGCGACATTATTCTCCGCCCCGGCGAACGCTACGACCATACTACGGTCTATGCGTTTTCATTTGAGCGCGTTTAGTCCCACTTTGTCTTGAAGCTGTGGGCGCTTGCCTCACTGGATGTGCGCGGCAAGAATGCGTCCCTGTGCTTGCCTACTACATTCACGATCTCAGTCCGTTTTTGATTCAATTCAGCGAGGGGTTTGGTCTTCGTTGGTATGGTCTTGCCTATGTGCTGGCGTTTGCCTCGGCGTATGGCATTTACCTGCATCTCGCACGACGGGGATACAGCGATATTCCAGCGCGGGATATCGGGGACTTCATCACTGGCACGGCGCTTTTCGGGGTCATTCTGGGTGGTCGGCTCGGCTATATGCTCTTTTATGACTGGCAAAACTTCATCGCCAATCCGCTGGTGTTTTTCAAATTCTGGGACGGCGGCATGTCGAGCCACGGCGGCATTCTGGGCATCGTTGTTTTCACTTGGATTTACTCGCGGCGAAAAAAAATTCCATGGCTGAATATTGGCGACAACACGGTCGTTGCGGCACCGGTTGGCCTTTTCCTCGGACGGTGCGCGAATTTCATCAATGGCGAACTCTACGGGCGGGCGACATCGGTGCCATGGGCGGTTCAATTTCCAAAGGAACTCTACGATGCCCCGCCGGAGACGGCGCGCGAGGTCTTGCTTGAGGCCTCACAAATCGATCCCTCTTTCACCAACATCCCTGCTGTTGTGGAAAATGCGGGGGCATCACCGGCCTTGCACGATCTTCTGGGCAAAGTCCTCACGCCGCGACATCCCTCGCAAATTTACGAGGCCCTTCTCGAGGGTGCGGTGCTGTTTGCCATTCTTTGGATCATGAGAACACGCTTTCGCCTACCTGATGGCATTCTGACGGGTGTGTTTTTCATCGCCTACGCGCTCTTGCGAATTGCTGGCGAGTTTTTCAGGGAACCCGATGCCCCGCTCACGCTCATGCTGACGCGTGGACAATTCCTCTCCGTATTTTTGATTTTGATCGGCGCGGCATTCCTCGTTGCCGCGAGAATCCGGCCGACTTGGGCACCGAAATTCCGCGCATGAAAAAAACCGCCCTTTTCGGACTGCCTATTCTGGTCATCGTTGTAGTAGCCATGTCGCAAATTCCCGTCTTCCAATCGACACCCCGCCCGGCGGCGTCGTTTGACGAGGCCTTGGCAAAATTTGAAACCCTCCGCAGTGACGAGTCGACGATGCCTTTGCGGCCCGAGGGCGCCAGCCGCCTTCTGCACCACGGACACAAGACCGACCGCGTCTTCGTGCTTATGCATGGTCTCACGAACTGTCCGGAGCAATTTGTGCCGCTTGCCAAAATCCTTCACTCCAAGGGAGCGAATGTGGTGCTGCCCCGGGCTCGGCTCGCGGGTTTTGCAGACAGGCTCAACAAAGACCAAGGACACCAAACCGCGCAGGATCTGATCGACCAGGCGGCCACCGGACTCGATATCGCGAGCGGTCTCGGCGACAGAATCACACTCATCGGCCTCTCGGGAAGTGCCGTAGCGGCGGGTTGGATGGCTCAAAACCGGGAAGGTGTCCACGATGTCATGCTCATCGCCCCGTTTTTCGGCATGTATGGAGTCCAGCCCTCCGTCCTTGATGCCGCAGCGGCGACCCTTTCGAAGTTGCCAAATTTCTACCAGTGGTGGGATGCCTCGAAAAAAGAAAACCTGCCAGGACCGATCTACGCCTATCCCCGATTCGGCACCCACTGCATGGCCGACACAATTCAACTTTCGCGGGATGTGCGCGCACATCTCGACACGCGACCGATCCTCGCAAAGAAGCTGATTTTTTTGACCACAGCCAGCGACCGGGGCGCGAACAACCAGCTTACAAAGGAGATTGCATCACGGTTTGAGGCCCGAAAGGAGGCGGAGGTCCTCACCTACGAATTCCCCGAATCCCTCGGCATCCCGCACGACATGATCGACCCCGCGCAGCCAGGCGCGAACACGGAAGCAAGCTATTCGAAAATTCTCGAACTCGTCGAAATGTAGCCGAGCGAAATCCAGCGCCGCGCGGATTTTTGCTGGAATGAAGCCGCTCCCAACCGCAAAGTGTAGGCCATGCAAATTCACATCACTCCGCGAAACATCACCCTCACCGGCGCCATTCATGAATTTGTGGCGGAAAAAGTCAGCCACCTCGAAGGCCACGGTGAAACGATCCTCGCTGCGCACATCGTTCTTCTTCACAACCACGACCGTAAAAAGCCCTACATCGTGAAGGTCCACCTCGCACTCAGCGGCCCGGACATCCATGCCGAGGACGCGGAAGCCGATCTCTATGTGGCCATCGACAAGGTCGTGGACAAACTTTCGCGCCAGATCAGCAAACTCAAGACCAAGAAAAAGGAACACGACAAGCACCGCATCCAACAAAAACGCGAGGCGGAAAAACGCGGCTACAAGCGGCCTTAATGTCGCGTGGAGGACTACAAGGTCAAACTTGATGTATTCGAGGGTCCGCTCGATCTGTTGCTCTACCTCATCAAACGCGATGAGGTGGATATCTACGACATTTCGATCGAGCGGATCACCAAGCAATACATGGCCTACATCGAGGCCTTTCAGGTTCTGAACATCGAGCTGGCCGGCGAGTTCATCGTCATGGCCGCAAACCTCCTCTACATCAAAAGCCGGACTCTCCTCCCCGTTGACCAGCAAATGGCGGAGGAGGACGCCGAAGAGGATGACCCCCGCTTCGAACTCATCCGGCAGCTTATCGAGTATAAAAAATTCAAGGAAGCGGCGGCCCTCCTGCGCGACAACGAGACGGCCCAGCTGAACCTCTTTGCCCGCGTGCCAGTGACGCCGGATCTGGCCCCGGCCGAGAATCTCTTGGTTGAGGAGGTCGGTATTTTCGACCTGATCCACGCCTTTCAAAAAATCCTCAAAAGGATCGAGAAAAAACCCGAGGACCTGCGCGAGATCTTCGCGGAAAATTTCACCGTCTCCGACAAGATCGAGCATGTTCTGCGCATCACCCAGGAAGGCATTCCGCTCCGCTTCGAGGAACTCTTCGCCGATGCCGCCAGCCGCACGGAGATCGTCGTGACCTTTCTTGCCATGCTCGAACTCATCCGACTAAAACAACTCCGCGTCCGCCAAGAGGCCGTATGCGGCGAAATCTGGATCGACCGCGTGAGCAATGCCCAACCCGCTTTTGTATGAGTGACGAATCCCCAAGTCCCGAACCCGCATTCCCTCTGCACCGCATCATTGAGGCGGTTCTTTTCGCCTCGCAAAAACCTGTCTCCGCAAAGGAACTCTCCTCCATTCTCAAAGGCGCTGCAGAAGCCGGCAAAGAAAACCCTGATCTGACAGCGTTCGCCAAAATCAAAGCCGCTCAGATTCAGGAGGCGATTCAAAAGCTCGAGCAGGAATACGAGGAGACCGGCCGCTCCTTCGAAGTGAGGGAAAGCGCGGCAGGTTGGCAACTCGTGACACGCGCCAGCTTCGCCCCGTGGTTGCGCCAACTTTTCCCGGAGAACCGTCAGGCCCGTCTCAGCGCCCCGGCTATGGAAACGCTCGCCATCATCGCCTACCGGCAACCGATCACGCGCGCCGATATGGAAGCCGTGCGCGGCGTCGCGGTGGATGGCGTGCTGCAGACCCTTCTTGACCGGAACCTCGTGCGAATCGCCGGTCGCTCCGAAATCGCCGGCCGCCCGCTCCTTTACGAAACGACCCAATTTTTCATGGATCACTTCGGATTGAAAAATCTCGATGATCTTCCCAATGCCTCCGAACTCCGCCGCGTCGCGCTGCCCAAAGCGGCTCCAGCCGAGGAAACTCCCGAACCAGCCCAGCCTGCGATGGAAGAAAAAAGCCCCGACGAACCTGCAAGCGAAATTCCAGCAGGGGAGCCAGAACCAAAGGAACCCGCAAGCGAAGTGCCATCCGAAGAACCGACAGAGCCAGAGCCGGCTCCCGAAGAGCCCGCCGCCGAAGAGGAATCCAAACCATGAGCGACCTCGGAGAACTTCGCCAGCGCATCGACGCCCTCGATACGGATTTGCTGCGCCTCCTCAATGAGCGGGCCACTTTGGCCAAGGAAATCGGCGTCATCAAAAACCGCGCCTCGCTTCCCATTTATTCGCCAGACCGTGAGATGAAGCTCCTGCGCAGCCTTGTCGAGCGCAGCAACGGCCCGCTCCGTCCCGAATCCATACGGGCCATCTACCGCGAGATCATGTCAGCCTCACTCGCTTTGGAAAAAGACATCGTCATCGCGTGTCTTGGCCCATCCGGCAGTTCCACGCATCAAATCTCGATCTCCAAATTCGGTTCCAGCGTCCGCTACACAGCGGCTGCTTCGATCGCAGAGGTTCTCAAGCAAGTCAGCGCCAACGAAGCCGACTGCGGTGTGGTTCCGCTCGAAGATCCCGTGCATGGATTTATCAATGCCACACTCGACGAACTCGCTGCGACCGACCTCTCGATCTGTGCAGAGATTCTTCCCGAGACGGACCAGCACGGCGCGCCGACCGGAATGCGCCACATCATTCTCGGCCGCCACATCATTCTCGGCCGCCACATCAACGCGCCCACCGGACACGACCAGACGCTCATCATGCTTCGCATCGAAGACAAACCCGGCGCGCTGGTCTCGGCGCTGGAACCCTTCCGGCAGTTGCAGGTGAACCTCGCCCACTTCGCCAGCCGCCCCTCGCTCAAAGACAGCGACGACACCTTTTTCTTCGTCCAGACAGACGGCCACCTTCAGGATTTGGAAAAATCCGGCCTCCTTGGCGAACTCACCAAAAATTGCCGCACGGTGAAAATTCTCGGCAGCTATCCCAAACCCCAGCCTTGAAAACGATTCTCGATACCATTCTCGAGGATGTCCGCCGCGAGGTCGCCGAAGCCAAAAATTCGACACCTCTGGCCGAAATCCAAGCCCGCTTGGCGGATGCCCCGCCCGCACGAGATTTTGTGGCAGCCCTTTCCTCAGGCTTCGGACTCATCGCCGAGATCAAGGAACGCTCGCCCAGCGTGGGGCCGATGCGCGCCGAGAATGTCCGCAACGCCGCCGCTGCCTATGCAGCATCCCCCCTCGTCAAAACCGTTTCCGTCCTCACCAACCAGACACACTTTGGCATGGACATCCACCGCCTCGCCGAAATTCGCCAGCAGGTCCCCCACCCTGTGCTGCGAAAGGATTTTTTTGTGGACGAGTATCAAGTTTACGAGGCCCGCGCGTTCGGAGCGGATGCGATTCTGCTCATGGCCAATGTGCTCGACGCGGCAACCATGCACCGTCTTCACCAACTCGCACTCGAACTCGACATGGAGGCTCTCTTTGAAATCCACACCCCGGAGGAAATCGCCACACTGCCCGCAAAAGCCCGCGTCGTGGGAATCAACAGCCGCAAATTCAAAACCAACACCGGGTTCGTCTCTGCAGGCCAATCCTCCGCCACCGACTTCAGCCTCGACCTCGGAGTCTTCGACCTCGTGGACAAACTCCCCGCATCCGCCATCCGCGTCGCAGAGAGTGGTATTTCCCCGCAAACTCTTTCTTCCGTCGCGTCAAATTTTCAGGCAGCACTCGTGGGGACATCCCTTCTCCGCGACGAGCGCGGCATCCACGCCTGCCTCCGCGATTTTGAGATGGCACTACCCTCATGAACGCGCCCGCCCACGCAAACCGCTCAAACGGCCGCCTCGTCGCACTCGCCCTCCTCGCCCTGTGCATCGCGGCTTTTCTCGCAACTGTTTGGAACTACTCCCGAAACCATGCCTTCGCCGGCGAAGCCTCGCTGATCTCAAGTGGAACGCCCTCGATCCTGACCGCTTCGTTCAACCCGGATTCCAAGATTCAAGAAGGCCAACGGGTCGTCATCCGCATCGAAGGAGACTCTGTAAAAGCTCGCGGCGGAGTGATTAAAAATCTCAACCCGCAGGGCATTGCCACAATCGAGAGCGATGAGCCCGTCACAGCCCCGACCGGCTCGCGTGCGACCGTGAGCATCGATGGAACAGTGGCTCCTCAGCCGCTACCCTAAGCATTTCCACGCAAACACAAATCACCCGGAAATGTTTTGATAAAATGGTTGCATTGCCATCGTAACCCGCTAATCTCCGCGCCTCAACCTACACACTACCAATATGGCCAACCTCACCAAAAGAGATCTGGTAATGCAGATCAGCAAAAAAACAGGACTCACCCAACAAGAAGTATTCAGCGTCATCCAACTCACATTGGACGGCATCACTGACGCCCTGTCCACAGGCCGCGATGTCGAGCTCCGCAACTTCGGCGTTTTCGAAGTTCGCCTCACGAAATCCCGCGTGGGCCGCAATCCAAACAAGCCCGAGCATGATGTGGTGATCCCTGCGCGCGCCACCGTTAAGTTCAAGTCCGGAAAAATCATGCGCCAGCGCGTGCTTCTCCGCACCGAAGAACTTCGCGGAAACCAAACCGCCTAAGAATCCAGTAGATTTCCACGGGTGGAATTCATCCGGCTCCGCGGAGCCAAACAAAACAACCTTCAAGGGATTGACCTCGAACTGCCTCTGGGCAGACTCATCGTTGTCACGGGCCCGAGCGGAAGCGGCAAGTCAAGCCTCGCCTTCGACACCATCTATGCCGAGGGACAAAGGCGCTATGTGGAGACATTCAGTCCCTACACGCGCCAGTTCCTCGAGCGGATGGATAAGCCGCTGGCCGATAACATTGAAGGAATTCCGCCCGCCATCGCGATCGAGCAGGCCAACAATGTCCGCACCACGCGGTCGACCGTTGGCACGATCACGGAAATCAACGATTATCTGAAACTCCTTTTCCCGCGCGTAGCCAAGGGCTTCTGTCCAAAGTGCGCGCGGGAAGTGGTTCAGGGCACTCCCCAGTCCATTCTCCGCCAGATTCTTGCCGACTTCCATGGCAAGACGGTTTTTCTGACCTTCAGCGTCAAAGTTCCCGAAAACACCGCTCCAAAGGACTTTTTCGATTTTCTCGCCCAACAGGGCTACCTGCGCATCTGGATCAAAGGTAAGATCCACCGCACCGACGAGGCGCCCGATCTTCGCAAACTCCCCGAGAGTGTGCAGGTCATCCAAGACCGCATCGATCTGGAAAATGCCACCCACGCCCGCCTCTCCGAGGCTATCGAAAACTCGCTGCGTCTCGGCAATGACCGATTAACCGTCATCGACACCGACTCCGGAGCATCGCACTCCCACACAGCGGGATGGCATTGCTCGGCGTGTGATACCGACATCCGCCCGCCCTCGCCGGGTCTTTTTTCTTTCAACTCCCCGCTGGGTGCCTGTCCCGAGTGCAAGGGCTTTGGACGCATCATCGGCATCGACATGCAGCGCGTCATCCCGGATCGATCCCTTTCCATCTCCGAGGGAGTCATCCGCCCCTTCCAGAGCGGTCAATCTGCTGAGTGTCAGGATGATCTCATCCGCCACTGCCGCAAACGCGGCATCGATACCGTGCGTTCTTTCGAGCGCCTTTCCAAGGCCGATCAAGATTTTGTCATTCACGGCGATCCGGATGTCCCGTCGCGAGAAGCCTGGGACTCGGGTGCGTGGTATGGGGTTGACGGCTATTTTCAATGGCTCGAAAGCAAAGCCTACAAAATGCATGTGAGGGTGTTGCTTTCGCGCTACCGCAGCTACCAACCTTGCCCGAAATGCCACGGAGGCCGCTTCCAACCGGATACCCTGAATTTCCGCATCGATCCACCGGGCCTCACGATTGCGGATGTCGCCGCAGTCCCACTCAAACGCCTCGCGCCGATCCTGGAGTCGTTTGAACTTCCCGCCTCGGATACCAGCGCGCGCCTCGTCCACCAGCAGGTTGTTTCCCGCATCAACTACCTCTGCAAGATCGGCCTCGGCTACCTGACACTCGACCGCCCCACCCGCTCGCTCTCGGGCGGCGAAATCCAACGCGTCAATCTCACGACCTGCCTCGGCGCCTCTCTCGTAAATACCCTTTTCGTCCTCGACGAGCCCAGCGTAGGACTCCATCCGCGCGATACATCCCGCCTTATCGAGGTCATGCAAGGTCTTCGCGACAAAGGCAATACGCTCCTTGTCGTGGAACATGAGGAAGCCGTGATCCGCGCCGCCGACGAGTTGGTGGATATCGGCCCCGGCCGTGGCATTTCCGGCGGACAGCTTCTCTACTGCGGCCCAGCCGAGAATTTTGCCTCAGCTAAAAACTCCCTCACAGCTGATTACCTCCAAGGGAAAAAGTCCATCCCGGTTCCCAAAAAACGCCGCAAAGCCGAGGGCCAAGTCGTTCTCAAAGGCGTCACCCACCACAATATCAAAAACCTCACCGCCAAGTTCCCGCTCGGCGTGCTCTGCGCGGTAACTGGCGTTTCCGGCTCTGGAAAAACTTCACTCGTCCGCGATGTCCTCCATCGACAACTCGTCGGCGAAGACCCCTCCGAAGACGAGGCGGCGGGCTTCGTAAAATCCATCAGCGGCGATGAAGAGGTGGACGAAGTCGTCATGGTGGACCAATCGCCTCTCGCCAAGACTCCGCGCTCCACCCCGGCCGTTTACCTGGGCGTTTACGAACACATCCGCGACCTCTTCGCCGACACACCCGCCGCCGAGGCCGCCGGCTTCACTGCTTCCAGCTTCTCCTTCAATTCCGGCAACGGCCGCTGCGACCGGTGCAGCGGACTGGGCTTTGAAAAGGTGGAAATGCAATTCCTCAGCGACCTTTTCCTGCGCTGTCCGGAGTGCGATGGAACCCGTTTCCGCGCCCCTCTTCTCAAAATCCAAGTCGGCGGAAAATCCATCCACGAGGTTCTGGAAATGACCGCCGCCGAGGCGATCACATTTTTCAAACCTCTCGATCCCAAGAAAAAAATCACCACCCCGCTGGAACTCCTCGGCGAGGTTGGCCTCGACTACCTGCGCCTCGGCCAGCCGGTCAACGCCCTCTCCGGAGGCGAATCCCAGCGCCTCAAGCTCGTCCACCACCTCATTCGCCAATCCCGCGAGAAGGCGCTCCTGATTTTTGACGAGCCGACGACAGGCCTGCACTTCGACGATGTCGCTCTTCTCATCAAAGTCTTCCACCGCCTCGTTGAAGAAGGCAACAGCGTGATCGTCATCGAGCACAATCTGGAGGTCATCAAATGCGCGGACTGGGTCATCGACCTTGGCCCCGAAGGCGGCGATGAAGGCGGCAAGATCGTTGCAGCTGGAACTCCCGAGCAGATCGCAACCGTCCCCGAATCCCTCACCGGTCAATTTCTCGAGCCCGTCCTCGCCGGGCGCGGTGCGCACCTGCACGAGCAACCCGCCCGCCCCCGCCCGAAGACCCCGCCGTCTCGCTTCATCACCGTGCGAGGTGCCCGCGAGCACAATTTAAAAAATATCGATGTGGATATCCCGCGCGATGGCATGGTCGTCGTGACCGGCCTCAGCGGCTCGGGCAAATCCACACTCGCCTTCGACATCCTCTTCGCCGAGGGCCAGCGCCGATTCCTCGATAGCATGTCCGCCTATGCCCGCCAGTTCGTGGATCAGCTTGAAAAGCCAGATGTGGACTCGATCGAAGGCCTGCCACCGAGCGTGGCGATTGAGCAACGCATCACTCGCGGCGGCGGAAAATCCACCGTAGCCACCGTCACCGAGATCTACCACTTCCTGCGCCTCCTCTTTTCAAAACTCGGCACCCAATTCTGCCCATCGTGCAATGTCGCGGTCGAAAACCGCACACCAACCGCCATCGCCGCCGAGGTGGATGCCCACGCAGCCAAGGGCCCGGTCAAAATTTTTGCCAACCTTGTCAAGGGCCGCAAAGGCTTCCACACCGACATCGCCCGCGCCGCAGCCCGTCAGGGCATCACCACCCTCATCGTGGACGGCAAACCGACTGCCGTGGAGGGTTTCGAAAAACTCGAGCGCTTCAAGGAACACACGATTGACGCCCTCATCGGGGAACTCTCGGCCCCTGACGCAAAAAAATCCGACGAACTCGTGCGCAAGGCCCTCCGCATGGGCAAAGGCACCGCCCGCATGGAAGACGCGAAGGGCAAATCGACCATTCTCAGCACTGAGATGAACTGCCCGTCGTGCAGCCGAGCATTCGAGCCACTCGACCCACGCCTGTTCTCCTTCAACTCTCCCCACGGCTGGTGCAACCACTGCCGGGGATTCGGCGAGGTCTGGAAAGGTCTCGGCCAGGAAGGCGAATTCGAAACCGCGATCGAAGCCGAACTCGATGAGGAGCGCCGCCACGAGAGCCTCGAGGACGATGAACCACGCCCCTGCCCGATTTGCAAAGGCACACGCCTCAACGAAACCGCCACCCATGTGCGGATCCAAAAAACATCCATCGCCGACTTCACCCGCTCGCCGGCATCCGACGCCCTTTCCCTCTGCGACGCGCTGGATTTCCAAGGCCCCGCCGCCGAGGTTGCCCGCGACATTGTGACCGAAATCCGCCAGCGCCTGGAATTCCTCGCCAAGGTGGGACTCGACTACCTCTCCCTCGATCGCAGCGCAAAGACTCTCTCCGGCGGCGAATCCCAGCGCATCCGCCTCGCCGCCCAACTCGGCTCGAATCTGCGCGGCGTCCTCTATGTTTTGGACGAGCCGACCATCGGCCTCCACCCCCGCGACAACGAACGCCTCCTCGACGCCCTCCAGGCGCTGGCCAAAAAAGGAAATTCCCTCGTCGTCGTCGAGCATGATGAAGAGACCATGCGCCGCGCCGACCGGATCCTCGATCTCGGCCCTGGAGCAGGGAGCCGTGGAGGCGAAGTCATCGCCTCAGGCACACTCCAGGAAATCCTCGACCACCCGACCTCTCACACCGGCCGCGCCCTCCGCGAGCCGATGCAGCACCCGATCCGTGGCAAACGCCGTCCCGCGCCCACCGAGTGGCTCGAAATCAAAGGAGCCCGCCTCCACAACATCAAAAACGAGAATGTCAGCATTCCCCTCCACCGCCTCAGCGTCCTCACAGGCGTCTCAGGCTCGGGAAAAAGCACGCTCATCCGGGGAATCGTCGTTCCAGCCGTCCGCGATGTCCTCGCCCGCAAACGCGCCCCGCTGCACTCGGATCTCCACAAAGGCATCGCCGGATTCGAAGAACTCGGTGCCGTGCTGGAAGTGGACCAATCCCCCATCGGCAAGACCTCACGCTCCACACCGGCGACCTATGTGAAGGTCTTCGACGAAATCCGAAAAGTTTTCTCCACCCTGCCCGCCGCCCGCATGCGCGGCTACACGGCAAGCCGCTTTTCCTTCAACAACGAGGGCGGCCGCTGCGAGGCCTGCCTCGGACAAGGCGTGATCAAACTCGAGATGAACTTCCTACCGCCGTCCTACATGCCCTGCCAGGACTGCGATGGACGACGCTACAACCCTGCCACGCTCGAGATCCTCTACAACGGAAAATCCATCGGCGATGTCATGGATATGACCATCGAACAGGCCGTCGAATTCTTTGCAGCCCACCCGAAAATCCACCGCCCGCTCGCGCTTCTCCAGGAGACAGGTCTCGGCTACCTCAAGCTCGGCCAACCCAGCCCCACACTGAGCGGCGGCGAAGCCCAGCGCATCAAGCTCGTCACCCAACTCGCCCGCCGGGCAACGCCAGGAGCGGAGGAAATCCGCACAACCCGCAAGGGAAAATCCACGCTCTATGTCCTCGAGGAGCCGACCATCGGCCTCCACGCCCACGATGTCGCCCAGCTCATCAATGTCCTCCACCGCCTCGTTGACGAAGGCGGCACTGTCGTCGTCATCGAGCACCACCTCGATGTCATCGCCGAAGCCGACCACATCCTCGACATCGGCCCCGAAGCCGGCGCCCAAGGCGGAAAAATCGTCGCCGAAGGCACACCCGAAAAAGTCGCCACGGCAAAAAACAGCTGCACAGCCCCCTTCCTCCAAAAAATCCTCGGCATCGAGAAAAAAACCAAAACCCTCAAATCCCCCCGCCAACCGAAGTCATAACTCGGGCCCATCCTCCGGCATGACCCAATCCTCAGCCGCAAAGCGGCGTCATCGTATTCGAGGGTAGGGATGTCGCGCCGTCGACGTCCCAAACTTCAGCCGCAAAGCAGCGTTCCTGCTTGATGCGATGGCGGCGTTGACGCGCAAATGGCTCAGCGGCGGCGCGCCGACCCTACCTTGAATCAACGAGCGCGCTGCCGCGCGAGTAGACTCAGAGTTCGGCTGCGAAGGTTTCGAGGTCGGCGCTGGTGATGGCGGCGCGGTGCAGGTGCGTGAGTTTCTTGGAGTCAGCGATGGACTCGATCTCTTCGCAAAGACCCTCCGGGACTCGCTGGAATCGGATTTCCAACGCTTCGAGAATGGCTTGTTGCTTGGAGAAGATCAGACCTTCTTGGCGACCTTCCTGACGGCCCTGTTGACGACCTTTACGGATGCCTTCTTGGCGGAATTGTTCGGCGAGCGAACGCGTTTCTTCGCGACCTTCTTGACGGAATTGTTCGGCGAGTGACATGGCGTTTTTACTGAGTTTCGGGTTGCGTAGTGTTTTTAGTCTCCTGCGAAAGGCAGGCTTGTCAAGGTCTCGGTCCAGGATGTAGCGCATCAGCATCTCGAAGGAGGCCGATGGCAACTGGATCAGCAATGATTCGTCCCATACGAGGTCGTCCAGCAGGGCTTGGAGCTTTTCGGCTTTCAAAGCGCGCAGGGTGAGGATGCCCATCGGTGTGCCGAGGATTTTTTCGAAAGGCATGCGGAACAACTCCACGAGCTGAAATTCGAAGTCGGGGATGTGTTTTTTCATCTCCCCTGCCCCTTCGGGAATGTCGATGAGGTCGGCGAAGCGGGTGGAGCTTTTCCACGGTTTGTTGTCCTGCGCAAGGACGAGTGGGAGGATGGGCGGGAGTTTCGTGGCGCCAGGATTGTTGCGGAGGTAATCGTTCCAGATGCGGACCATGTAGGTCAGCAGGCGCAGACCGATGAGCGGGTCTTCCTGGTTTTGATGCTCAAAGAGGATGTAGAGAAAGGCGGGCTGGCCGTCGATTTTTGCAGTGAAGAGGAGGTCACTCGAGCTCGCGGCGAATTCGGGGTCGATGAAACTGCCGCTCACAAGGGTCAGCGACTTCCAATCGATGCGACGGGCGAGTTTGCGTGGGAGATGGGCTTCCAGAAAGGCCCGCGCGTTGTCGGGGTCCGAGAAGGTCGACTTGACGAGCTTGTCGTGGGGTTGGTGAAGAGGATTCTCAGGCCGAGACACGGGGCAGATAGTTAGAAGGCACACGCGCAATGTCAAAAGAAGGAATGTGACGATTTTGACAAGTTCGGCGGCAGAGGTTCGACAGGATGACGGATGACAGAATCGTTTTTTGGGGGGATCCGCCTATGCGCTTCGGAGCTACGGCGTGGCACCGGGTCCATCCTTTGCCTTGCTCGCCCCCTGCTCGCTGCGCCTTTCGGGCCATCGGCGATGTGCTTCCTTCGCACTTCCCAGTGCTTCGGTTGGCATGACCCATTTTTCAGCCGCGAAGCGGCGTCTCAGCGTGTGACTGATATACGCCCGGGGAGATGGGGACGGGCTCTGCGTGATGGTGGAGCCGTTCAGTCTTGGGTCAAGCCGGAGGTTGACCCTCCAATGGATTGCAGACGGTTTTACTACGCCGCCACCGGTGTGCCGATGCTGTGGAATGTGGCGTCGGCGGGAAGGATGGCGCGGTTGCAGAAGTCGCCGAAGCCTTCGCTGGCTTGGCGCTCGAGGGAGTAGCGCTTGATGACCGGGCGGAGCATTTCGACGGCGCCTTCCATCGTTGTGCTGGGCGACATGAGACGGTTCAGGCGGGTGCCATTGTAGGCGGCACCGACATAGAGGGCGTATTTGTTGGGCGCTTTACCGACGAGGCCGATTTCGCCGAGGTAGGGTCGAGCGCAGCCGTTCGGGCAACCGGTAATGCGAATGCTGATGGCATCGTGGGCGAGGCCGTTCTCCTCGAGGACGGTTTCGAATTTTTCGAGCAACTCGGGCAGGGCGCGTTCGCTTTCGGCGAGGGCGAGGCCGCAGGTGGGCAGGGCCACGCAGGAGAGGGCATTCAAACGCATGCCGGAGCGATCGTTTTCCTTGTCGAGGCCGTGCTTGGCGAGGATCGCTTCGATGACGGGCTTCTGTGCGGCGGTGACGCCGGAGATGGTGAGGTTTTGGGAAGGAGTGAGGCGGAAGTCGCCGGTATGGATTTCGGCGATTTCGCGGAGGGCGGTTTTCATCGCCCAGCCTTCCTTGTCGATAATGCGTCCGCTGAGAATGTGGAGGCCATAGAACCAAGTGCCATCGGTGCACTCGTGCCAACCGAACGGATCCTGAATCGTAGTGAAATGGAAGTCGCGGGCCGGACCGAAGACAATGCCCGAGCGTTTCTCGACCTCGCCTTTGAACCAAGCAATGCCGCGATCTTGGATGGTGTATTTCAGACGCGCATGCTTGCGGTTTGTGCGGTCGCCAAAGTCACGCTGGGTGGTGAGGATGGCCTCTCCAACTTGGTTGACCTGGTCGGGAGTGATGAAACCCAAAACATCGGCCAGGCGCGGGAAGGTCTCGGCATTTCCATGACTCATTCCGAGCCCGCCGCCGACCGTGACATTGTAGCCGACGAGTTTGCCGTCCTCGAGGATCGCGATATAGCCGAGATCCTGCGAGAAGACATCCACATCGTTTGAGGGAGGAAGCACGAAGCCGGTCTTGAATTTGCGCGGGAGGTAGGTGTCGCCATACATGGGCTCGCGCTCTGGCTCGCCACCGGCGACAAGTTCCTCATCGAGGTAGATCTCATGGTAGGCGCGGGTTTTTGGAAGGGCGAATTCGCTCCAGGAGACGGCGGCATCATAGACCTGCTGGGCGGCCGCGCTGCGCTCGGGGTTTGGCGGTGCCATGACATTGCGGTTCACATCACCACAGGCGGCGATGGAATCGAGAAGAACCTGATGCATGCCCTTGACGAGCTTTTTGACATTGCCCTTGAGCACGCCATGGAACTGGAAGGTCTGGCGCGTGGTGAGGCGGAGCGATGGCGAGGAGACATCCCCCGCGAGCTTGTTCAGAACGAGCCACTGGGCAGGCGTCGCCTTGCCACCGGGCAGGCGCACGCGGAGCATGAAGGAGAAGGCTTTTTCCTTGCCCGCCTTCTTGAGTGCGACGCGGAGGTCGCGGTCGTCTTGCAGATAAAGTCCGTGGAATTTCGTGAGCTGTCCGGTCTCCTCGGCGATGGCTCCTGTGGAGGTGTCGGCGAGTTCCTGAGAGATCGTGCCGCGCAGGTGGTGCGATGCGGCTTTGAGGACTTCGTTTGCGCTGAGTGGCTTTGGTTCCTGTGTGTCGGTGCTCATGAAAATAAAGGAGGTGTAATGTTTTGCAAAACCGCCCGAGGGGCAATGTCTTTCTTGGGCGGGCATCGGGAGGGATTGACCACAGAGGACACAGAGGGCACGGAGAAATTTCGAATAAGGCTATATAGGTGTTGATTTTACTTAGCTCTCAAAGCCGCGAACAGCGTGCCAGTGATTCTGTTGATCTTGTAAATGCTGCCGGAGTGTTTTGTTTAGGCGGGTGAATTTTGAGGAGGAAAAATATCTGGCAGGGTGTGGGACGGAGTGGGTGTTGCAGCATTATCCCTCGGCTGGATCGACGAACGATATTTGTCGCGAACTTCCGGCATGGTCGGCGGTGCGAGCGGATTTGCAAAGCAAGGGCCGGGGGCGTTTCGGGAGGGCGTTTGTTTCGCAAGAGGGCGGGCTCTGGATTTCGGCGGCGATGCCGGCAATTGGAACGCCGGAGCAGTGGGCGGGGTTTTCACTCCGCGTCGGCGCGTGCCTGCTGCGCTACCTGAAAAGCCTTGGCATTCCCTCCGCGCGCCTTCGGTGGCCGAACGATCTCATGTGCGGCCCGCGCAAAGTGGCGGGTCTTCTCATCGAGCAACCTGCAAGCGGCATGCTCATCGTGGGGTTTGGACTAAACATCACCAATGAACCATGGCTGGACGATCCATCCCTCCGCGCCACAGCCACCAATCTGGCCGAGTGGATCGAACCGCCGGACATCGCCGCTGTGGCACATGGCGTGTTGGAGGCGCTCGCAAGCGCTCATGCAGAAATGCAGACCAGCGGCATGGCGGCGGCCATCGAGGAACTCAACCGAAGCTGGGAGGTCCCCTCGCCTGTCGAAATCCAACTCGCCACAGGTGGGAGCGTTGCCGGACTTTTCACAGGATTGGATCCGGAAGGACACCTGCTTTTGCTTGATCCGGATGGCCAAACGCAGCGCGTCGAGCATCCGCTGGTCGAACGCCTGCGCGAGATTCTGCCGTGACGGGATCAAACTTTTGGACAAATCGCCCCCGAACTCCTACCAATATCCGCGCATGAGCAGTCCCAACCTTGATGTCCGAGATGTCGCCCGCCTGGCCCGCATCGAACTCACCGACGAAGAAGCCACCACATTCCAATCGCAGCTCGGCCGCGTGCTGGAATATGTCGAGCAACTCAAGACGCTCGATGTCTCGAATGTGGAGCCCACGGCCCACGCGAACCCTGTTTTCAATGTCCTCCGCGAGGATGTTTCCCGTCCAGGCCTGACCCGCGAGGCGGCGCTCGCCAATGCGCCGCACTCCGCAAACAACCTCGTCGTGGTGACCAAAGTGATTGAATAAAATGAGCGAACTCACCGATCTCAGCATTTCCGAACTCCAAGCGGGTTTCCGCCGTGGAGACTTCACACCCGCAGACGCCCTGCGCGCACTCGAGGCACGCATTGCCGCCGTGGATCCCTCGATCGACGCCTACCTTTCCCGCGATTTCGAAACGGCCCTGGCCGCTGCGGAGAAAGCGGACATCAACCTACCGCTCGGCGGCGTTCCCATCGGCATCAAGGACGCCATTAATGTGCTCGGAGAATCCTGCACCTGCTCCTCCAAAATGCTCGCCGGATTCAAATCGCCCTATGACGCGACCGTGATCGCCAAGCTCCGCGCGGCGGGAGCGATTCCCTACGGCCGGTTGAACATGGACGAATTCGCCATGGGCTCTTCCACCGAAAACTCTGCTTACAAAAAGACCCGCAATCCGTGGGATACCACACGCATTCCGGGCGGCTCGAGCGGTGGCTCGGCGGCATCGGTTGCGGCCCGCGAGGCGTTTGCCACTCTTGGCAGCGACACAGGAGGTTCAATCCGCCAACCGGCCGCACTCTGCGGCGTGGTCGGCCTCAAGCCCAGCTACGGCCGCGTGTCCCGCTACGGCCTCGTCGCCTTTGCATCATCCCTCGACCAGATCGGCCCGATTGCCCGGACCACGCGGGATTGCGCCTCGCTTCTAAATGTCATCACCGGCAAGGATTCGCACGACTCGACATCACTCGACCTGCCGGCGGAGGATTTCACCGCGAAGCTCGGCGGCGACTTGAAAGGCGTGAAGCTGGGCGTCCCGAAGGAATACTTCGTGGATGGCATGAACACAAGTGTCCGCTCGCAAGTCGAGGCGGCCATCCAACGCTGCAAGGAACTCGGCGCGGAGATCATCGAAGTTTCGCTGCCTCACACCTCGTATGCCGTGGGGGTTTATTACATCATTGCCACTGCCGAGGCCTCGGCGAACCTCGCCCGCTTCGACGGAGTGCGCTACGGCCACCGCGCCAAGAATCCCCGAGACCTGCTCGACCACTACATGCGCTCTCGGGAAGAGGGCTTCGGCAGCGAGGTCAAACGCCGCATCATTCTCGGCACCTATGTTCTCTCGAGCGGCTATTACGATGCCTACTACCTGCGCGCCCAGAAGGTTCGCACGCTCATCCGGCAGGATTTCACAAATGCCTTTGAAAAAGTGGACGCACTCATTTGTCCAACCTCGCCCGATGCGGCCTTCAAGATCGGCGAGCGCGTGGACGACCCGCTCCGAATGTATCTGGCGGATATCTTCACCATCGCCACCAACCTCGCCGGAATTTGCGGCATCAGTGTGCCGTGCGGATTCGTCGAAGAGGGCGGTTCAAAGCTTCCTGTCGGACTGCAATTCCTCGGCAAGGCGCTGGATGAAACCCGCCTTCTTGGAATCGCCGACGCCTACGAGACGGCTGCGGGTTTTTCGAGCCAGCGCCCGCCCGGCGTCTGACCGCCTCCGCTCCGCTTGTGTCACGAAAAGTTCACAAGCGGCGGATTGTGGACAGTCCGGAAGGTGAGAGAGAAAATCCCATCATGACAAAAGAACCCGACGACCTTCACCAACGAATCCGCCAAGAAATACTCGACAATCTGGACGAGGAACTGGAACTCGAGCTGGAGGAGACAGTCGGCCCCGGGGCAGGCAATGCGGATTCGAAAGCCACCGACCACGCCTTCCGCCAAACCTATTTCCGCGAACTCTTCCGCCTCCAAAGCGAGTTGGTGAAGCTCCAGGACTGGGTCGTCAAAACGGGAAAAAAGATCGTCATTATTTTCGAAGGTCGCGATGCCGCAGGCAAAGGCGGAGTCATCAAACGCATTTCTCAACGCATGAATCCCCGCGTCTGCCGCGTGGCCGCGCTGCCTGCCCCGAACAGCCGTGAGCGGACACAGTGGTATTTTCAGCGCTATGTCGCCCACCTCCCAGCGGCGGGCGAGATCGTCCTCTTCGACCGCAGTTGGTATAACCGCGCCGGCGTCGAGCGCGTCATGGGCTTCTGCTCCGTCGAGGAATACGGACAATTTTTCAACGATGTGCCGGAGTTTGAGAAGATGCTCGTGCGCTCCGGAATTCAGCTCATCAAATACTGGTTCTCGATCACAGACGCCGAGCAGGAGTTCCGCTTCAACGCACGCATCCAGGATCCCCTGAAGCAGTGGAAACTCAGCCCGATGGACCTCGAATCGCGCACCCGCTGGGAGGACTATACCAAAGCCAAGGAGGTCATGCTCCAGCGCACGAGCATCCCGGAGGCTCCGTGGCGGGTCGTCCATGCGGTGGATAAAAAGAAGGCCCGCTTGAACTGTATCGCGCACCTTCTCAGCCAAGTCCCCTACGAAGCGGTGCCTCACGCCCCGATCACCCTTCCTGCGCGAATCCACCACCCCGATTACCACCGGCATGATGTCCCCAAGGAAATGTGGGTTCCCGAGGTTTACTGATCGCCTGGAGAGCACTTCACCCCCATTGCAAAATCGAACCCGCGACATTTGATTTCCTTTTGTTGAAACCGGAAAATCCATTCCACATCGCTCCCGACGAATCCGCGCCGGATGCCGCCGCTGTGCATCACTTTGTTTGCAGGGGCTCCTTTGAAATCAAAGCGCGCACCTTCCCGAGCCTGAGCCTCCGGAGGATCGAGTCGGAATCCAGCCAATGCGATTTTTACGACACCCATGTGTGGAGCCTCTGGTTCGGGAACGCCATTCTGGCGAATGAAAATGGATGGACGCTCCAGGTGGGTGACGAGTTGTTTCGATCCGCCAATACGCCGCAAATCCCGAAATTCGCAGAGGATTTTCCAGAGGGACCGCTCCGCACGCAACTGGGCGACTTGACGGATATTCGCGCTCTGCGGAAGACGGCTTCGGTGCATTTGAGGCGAGATTTTTTTGAAGCCCATGACGCATCGCGCCGCATTGTCTTCCGGCTTTCGGTGTCCCGGATTGCGACCACAAGATCGCGAAAAGTTCGGACAACCCTGGTCGAAGTCCTTCCTGTCGCAGGCGTGAAGTTCGACATGGGAACGGTTGTTCAGGCCTTGATGGGCACCGGTTGCCGTCCGACCCACGAGAATCTTGTTCAGGAAGCCTACAAGCTCTGCCGGGTGCGCCCGTCGCCCTACTCGCTGAAACTGAGGCTCGCCTTTGCGCCTGAAACGCACGCCCGCACCGTCCTTCTGGAAATCTTCAGCAGCCTGCTCTCCATCGCCCGCTGGAACGAGGAAGGCATCATCAAGGACATCGACACGGAATTCCTCCACGACTACCGCGTCTCTCTGCGCAAACTCCGCTCGGTGACAGGTCAGATAAAAGGCGTTTTCCCCGAGCACCTCACCGAAGCATGGAAGAAACAAATCGGCGACCTCTGCCGCAGAACCAATGCCCTGCGCGATTTCGATGTTTACCTCCTCTCGCGCCGTCGTCTTGAAAACATGCTGCCCGAGGAGCTTCGCGGGGGGCTGGAATCCTTCTTCAACGCACTCAGGACCGAGCGCGAGGTCGAGGCCGCGCAGGTTGCCGATTTCTTGAGTTCCGCCTCCTACAAAAACCAAATCGCGACCCTCCAGGATGCGTGGGCCTCCTCGCATTCGATCGAACCGTCCCCGAACTCCGCGCGTCCAATACTGGAGGTCGCTGGCGAGCGGATTTACAAACGCTTCCGCCGCATTCGCAAAACCAGCAAATCGATCACTTCCGAAACTCCGGACTCGACGATCCACTCGATTCGCATCGACTGCAAAAAAATGCGCTACCTGCTGGAGTGTTTCGGCCAACTCTTCGCGCCAGACTCGGTGGATCTCCTCGCCTCCGGGTTGTCGAAACTCCAAAACCGTCTCGGCCGCTACAACGACACATCGCTGCAGCAGGATTACCTCCTACAACACGCCGGGCGGCATTTGGAATCCGGCGACACCCGCCTGGCCCTCTCCCTCGGAGGACTCATCGGCAGCCTCCACCACGAACATGCCGCGCTCCGCGAAAAGCTCTGCGCTTCGCTCGAAGCCTTCTCGCGCGGTGCCAATGCCCGCCGGGCGGCATCCCTCGCGCCGAAAGGGGAAAAATAGAGCAAGGGCGGACTTGACTCCCGTCCGCCCAGCCATCATTTGAACGCCCAATTCCTGACCATGACAGCACGCAAATCGGAACGCTTTTTTCTCGTCGAGGGCCCACTCCCCTCGCTCAAGGCGCTCCCCTCGTGCCGTGTGAGAATGGGATGCCTTTCCCAAGAGCGAACGCGGGAGGTGTGGATCGTGCAAACTGGCCGCCAGTGCGGCGTCTCGGTGCTGAACCACCCGGAAAACGGCAGCCTCCCTGAAGCCGTCCCCGTCCCGCAGGCGGCCTTCGAGCAGCTGTGGAAAGAAGCGGAAACGCACCGCGTCGAGGTAATCCGCCAGCAACTCCCCCACGGCTCGTCCAATATCGAAATCGATGTCTTTCAGGACACCCACGCGCCGCTTGTCACAGCGCGCATCCGCTTCGGCACCGCCGCTGACGCACGGAGTTTCCGCAAACCCTCGTTCCTCGGACGAGAACTTTCGGCCGCCGACTCCCTCCGCCAGATCGCCCTTCACGGGGTTCCAACATCAGGCAACCCGGATG
Source organism: Terrimicrobiaceae bacterium (assembly GCA_044345595.1). Classification (GTDB taxonomy): domain Bacteria; phylum Verrucomicrobiota; class Verrucomicrobiia; order Chthoniobacterales; family Terrimicrobiaceae; genus UBA967. The sequence goes on along the minus strand of JBIJAV010000007.1, from coordinate 36,524 downwards.
TCCAAGCCGGCGCGGTCCCGTTTCTTTTTAAAAAAGGCGTGCTCCACATTGTTCTCATTACCAGCTCCTCGGGCGCCCGCTGGCTGATTCCCAAGGGACATCTGGAATCCGGGATGACACTCGAAGAAGTTGCTCTGATGGAAGCAGCCGAAGAGGCGGGTGCCATCGGAACGATTGACCGCGGATACCGCACACAGTGCCCCACGGAGGATGGCCGCACGCTGCAACTTTTTCCGCTTCGTGTCGCGACCCTGCTACCACACTGGCCCGAACGGTTCGTCCGCCGCCGCGTTGTGCTGCCGGTTTACCGCGCCCTATTGAGAATCAGCGATCCCTTGCTCGCCCGCGCCCTGCGCGACCTCTCACGCCGGCTCAAGCCCTGAGGCCGCTCACGCGACAGGAGCCAAAATGGCGTCGCGCATTCCGTGCAGGAGCTTTTTGTCGTCGGGGCAGATGGTGGCCAGCGCGCCGCCGAGTTGCGTCGTTTTTTCGCCAACGAAGAAATACGGACACAAGCGCACTCGTCCCCGCATCTTCTGCAGGTCGGCGTTTTCAGGAAGCCAGTATTCGGCATCGAAGAGCCTCCCCGTATGAAAAACCTGCAGGATGTGAGGCTGCGAGGGAAAAGCCGCCAAGGCGGATTCCAACTCGGTCTGCCATTCCTTCTGAGGAAGGTCGCTTGCCACAACCACACCACGCGAACCCCACGCCCGTTCGGAAAATCCGCTCACCTTCAAAATAAAATTCCGGCGCTTCTGGCTGAATTTCGCGACCTCGTCCCACGAGTGCGCCTCGAGCCTCGGAAGAACCGCGTGACGAGGCAGCGGTTCTGGATCGACCAGCCATGTGTAGGGGATCACTTTTTGCAGCGCTAAAAACGCACGCTCGCTGAGTTCACGGCGCCAGAAGTCCTCCAGCGGCTTCATCCAGAACAGGGCGAACCACAGCTTCTCTTCCAAAGCAGGCTTGAACGGCGGAGTGACTTGGATCGAGCGGGCGCGAATGCCGTCCATAATACCATGCGACGCAGGCACATTGGCCAAATCGAACAGTTCGAAAAAACGATAAATCCGCTGCTGCCAGTCATCCCTCGCTGAGCCATCCACAACCCGCCACTGCGGCGCGCCTGCATTCAACTCGCCAGCGAGCCATTCCATTTCCGGCCTGTAGGTCGCGGCCTCCTCCGAGACGACGATGTCACCCCCGGGTAGGATGTCCGAGAATCCGCGCAGCATGCCATCAGCACCGCCCAAGACATCAAATCCCAGCCCGGCGTAGGTTTTGTTGAGCCAAGCCGTGAGACCGATTCCGCCAGGAACACTATCGATCTCGGCGATGGTGAAGCCATCTTCGGTGAGAACCAAGTCCGGCCGAATGACGCGGGGAATGTCGCCCGCGAGTCCATATTCACGCTGGAATGCGACGAGTTCTGGCGGCTTGCCCACATCGAGCAATTCTGCGACCCAAGCAGGCTGGCGGCCTTTTACGCTCTGACGGTAAAGCTGGTCGCAGGCTCGCAGGAAAAGCATGAGCCGGTAGCCGAGCTTTTCGAGTTCCGGCGCGAGTCCATCCGGCAGCGCAAAGGGCGCCGGTGCGATGCGCCATTCCTTTTCATGAAAGAGACCGCCCTCTGGCATGGCGGCGCGGACGGCACGGGCCGATTCGAGAGGACTCATGAGAGAATTTTCAACGCCTGGCGGATCAACTCCTCGGAGGTCGGCATTTCATCCCCCGTCTTCATCACAGCGCGAATCGCCTTGTGGGCTTCGACCTGTTTGTAGCCGAGAGAAATCAAAGCCAGCACGGCATCATGCAAGCGGACATCCTCCTGGCTCGGAGCGTTCTTCGCGCTGGAGGCCTCCCACTCGGCGGCGACGCCGACCTTGTCTTTCAGCTCGAGCACAATTCGCTCGGCGGTTTTTTTGCCCACACCGCTGATCTTCGAGATCGTTCCGGTATCCCCGGCCACAACGGCGGATTTAAACATTTCCACCGAGAGGCCGCTGAGCACCGCGAGCGCGATCTTCGGCCCGACGCCAGTGACATGATTAAGAAGCAGGCGGAAGAGATCGCGCTCACCGGCGGTGCAAAATCCGTAGAGCACATGCGCATCCTCTCGGACGGCGAGATGCGTGAGGATTTTGACGGCCGAGCCAGGCTGCGGCAACCGCTCGAAACTTGATATGGGAATCATCACTTGATACCCGACACCATGGACATTGACGACAATCTGTGTCGGGAGAGACTCGGCAAGTGTTCCTTCTAAAAACGCAATCATGATGCCTGCCATTACTACCAGAGCCCGCACCAGACTCAAAAGGGCGATCTTGGTTTTTCTTTTTGCGGCGGCTTCCACCGCATCCCTCTGCGCCGACCAATGGGCCCTACTGGTGGAACCATCCTTCATGGATCACAAAATGCGCCGCCCAATTCAGGATTCGCAGCGAACCGTGCTGGCCATCGCCCGCATCGCGAATGGAGAAATCCAACCGCTCACCCGCGAGGAGAAAAAATCCGTCCACATGACCTATCCCATGATCCGGGAGCAGGCTTTGCAGACGGCTTCGGAGGTTTTCAAGCGGATGAAGCCCACCTTTGTGCGAAATAAAAAGCAGGTGATCCAATATGCCGCCATCGAGTCGGATGATCCCCTCACCGCCTCCTGCGTGCTCGCGCCGGAGTTTGCTGCGGCCTTTGAAAAAACAATCGGCCCCGACCTGCTCGTGGCCATGCCAACGCGTAATCAGGTGCTGGTTTTTTCCAAGCAGGACAATATCCACCTCCGCTTGTCCGAGAGAATCATCGATGCCTACCTCACCTCCAACCACCCCGTGAGCCGCGAGATTTTTTCCCTCGAGAACGGCAACCTGCGCTCGCTCGGCGTGCTCGAATAGCTTGCCTGCGCCAGCGTGCTGGCTACGAATCCCCCGCATGCAAGGCGACATCGAACGGATTCTGTATCACGAGACGACCATCCTCAGCCGCCTCGACGAGATGGCCCATACCATCGCCAAGGACTACGAGGGCAAGGAACTGACCGTGGTCTCGATCCTCAATGGCAGCTTCATTTTCATGGCCGACCTGCTGCGGCGCATTCCCCTGCCGCTCCAAATCGACTCGTGGAGCGTCTCCAGCTACCACGGCACGAAATCCAAGGGTCGCATCGAATTCCGGCAAAACTCCATCGCCGATGTCACTGGGCGGCATGTTTTGATCCTCGATGACATCCTCGACAGCGGCCTGACCCTGCGTGCCATCAAAGACCGTCTCGCGGCGGAATCCGGCGCGGCCAGCATCCGTTCCTGCGTGCTGCTGCGCAAAAAACTACAGCGCGAGGCAGCCACCGTGGCTGATTATGTAGGCTTTGAGATTCCCGACGAATTCGTGGTCGGCTACGGACTCGACTACAACGAGCAATACCGGAACCTGCCCTACATCGGCATTCTCAAAGAGGAGGCTATCCGCCGCCACGCCCGTTGAGAGCGAATTGACCACCAAATCCGCCAGACTCCACCAAATGAAAATTCCGGCAAAGCGCTCGGATTGACCGTCAATTTTTTTCAAAAAAATTCTCCACATTCTAAATTGTGGAGCGATTCTTGCTGGCTCGTTATTTTTTTTGACCATGAACCAAGCTCTGCCATCCCGCGATTCGAACGGACTCTACAATCCCGACCTCGAGCATGACGCCTGCGGCGTCGGACTCGTGGCCCAGATCAGTGGTGAACGCTCGAATGCCATTCTCGAGACCGCCCTGCTCTCCATCTGCAGCCTCATGCACCGTGGTGCGCTGGATGCGGATGCGAAGACCGGCGATGGCGCGGGCATCACCACACAGATTCCCTACAAAATCTTCACGCCCGAAGTTGAGAAACTTGGCCACACACTCTACAATCCGAGCGATCTCGGCGTGGGCGTCATGTTCCTGCCCGCGCACAACGAATACGAGACCGCCCGCGCCCGCGCGATCACCGAGGAGGTGCTAAAAAAACGCGAACTCTTCGTGTTCGGATGGCGCGTGGTCCCCATCAACGACCATGTGCTTGGCGAAAAAGCCCAGTCCACCATGCCGCTCATCGAGCAGGTTCTGGTCGGCCGCCCTGCCGGGATGTCCGATGACGACTACGAGCGCCGTCTTTTCCTTGCCCGCAACGAAATCGAGGACCGCGCCGCTGCCGACAAGATCAAGGATTTCTACATCCCTTCGTTCTCGCACCGCACGATTGTTTACAAGGGCCTCCTCGTCTCGGCGTCGCTGGAAAAGTTCTACCCCGACCTCGCGAATCCCGACTACGAGACGGCCATCGCGCTCTTCCACCAGCGCTACAGCACAAACACCTTCCCGACCTGGCCGCTGGCCCATCCCTTCCGCATGCTCGCCCACAATGGCGAGATCAACACGATCCGTGGCAATCGCAATTGGATGCACGCCCGCGAGGCCGAGCTGAAAGCCGATTTCTGGGGTGCGGACATCGACCTCCTCAAGCCGATCATCCAACCCGGCGGATCCGACTCCGCCAGCCTCGACAATGCGCTGGAGGTTCTCACCATGAGCGGCCGCAGTATCCTGCACGCCGTGACGATGCTCGTGCCTCCGTCCTACCGCACGGACCCGAACCTTTCGCAGGAACTCAAGGATTTCTACAACTACCACCGTTGCTTCTCCGAGCCCTGGGATGGACCAGCCGCGCTCACCTTCACAGACGGCGTCATCGCAGGAGCCTGCCTCGACCGCAACGGACTCCGCCCCGCCCGCTACAACATTACCGAGGACGGCATGTTCGTCATGGCATCCGAGGTCGGCGGCTCCCAACTCGACCAGCTCAAGATTGTTGAAAAAGGCCGTCTCGCCCCCGGCGAGATGATCGCCATCGACACGGCCGCCGGAAAACTCCTCCGCGATGCCGACATCAAGGCCAGCCTCGCCGCCCGCCAACCTTATGGCGAATGGCTGAAAAACAACCTCAGCAACCTGCCTCAGCTGAGCGAAAAGCAAGTTACAACACCCACCGGCGAGCTCGACATCCTCACGCTCACCCAGCGTCAGGTTGCTTTCGGGTATTCGTCCGAGGAAGTGGACATGATCATCAAACCCATGCTCAAAGACGGCGCCGAAGCCGTGGGCTCGATGGGGGATGACACGCCGCTTGCAGTCCTGTCCGCCAAGCCACGCCTTCTCTACACCTACTTCAAGCAACTCTTCGCACAGGTCACCAACCCGCCGATCGATCCGATCCGCGAGAAGCTGGTAATGAGCCTCAGCACAGTGCTCGGCTGGCGCAAAAACATGCTCGCCGAAACGCCCGAGCACGCCCGCCTCGTGAGCCTTGAGTCGCCCGTTCTCCTGAACGAGGAACTGGCCGCCGTCCAAGCGGTGGACGGCGAGCACAAAGCCACCACAGTCTCGACGCTCTGGAACACCTCCGAGGGCGAAGAAGGGCTCGAACCTGCCATCAAGCGCATCTGCGCAGATGCCGAGGCGGCGATCGATGCCGGCACACGCATTCTCATTCTCTCGGACTCCGGAGTCGACCACGGGAAAGTCTCCGTTCCGATGCTCCTCGCCGTGGGAGCGGTGCATCACCACCTGATCCGCGTCGGAAAACGCATGCGCGCCAGCTTGGTTTGCCAAACCGGCGAAGCCCGCGATGTGCACCAGATCGCCTGCCTCATCGGCTTCGGCGCCGCAGCAGTGAATCCCTACCTCGCCTTCGAGACTATCCGCGAACTTCTCGAGCGCGACGGTGCGAACGGCGATTTTGCCAAGTCGGCCATCAACTACCGCAAAGCCATCGAAGCCGGCATCCTCAAGATCATGTCCAAAATGGGCATCTCGGTGGTCAACAGCTACCGTGGCGCGCAAATCTTCGAAGCCATCGGCATTTCATCCAAACTCATCGAGGAATGCTTCAAGGGCACGGCCTCCCAGATTGAAGGCATCGGCTTCAAGGAAATCGCCATCGAGTCCCTGACCCGCCACGCCATGGCCTATTCGGAAGCCGTGCCGATCGAAGCCGGCAAACTCAGCGACCCCGGTTACTACCGCTTCCGTCGCGGCGGCGAGATGCATGCCGTGACTCCGCCCGTGCTCCAAAGCTTCCACGCGTATGTGGGCATCAAGGGTGCCGACAAGGCCGGCAAGGCGGAGGATTATAAAAAGTATGTCGACTCGGTGCTGGCAAACACGCCGGTCGCACTACGCAATCTTCTCGAAATCCTGCCGACGACAGAAGGCCCAATCTCGATCGATGAGGTGGAGCCGATTGAAGACATCCGCAAACGCTTTACCACAGCCGGCATGTCGCTCGGAGCCTTGAGCCCCGAGGCTCACGAGTGCCTGGCCATCGCCATGAACCGCATCGGTGGCAAGTCGAACAGCGGTGAAGGCGGCGAAGACCCCGCCCGCTTCAAACGCCGCGATAACGGTGATTGGGCGAACAGCGCCATCAAGCAGATCGCATCCGGCCGTTTCGGCGTGTCGGCAGCCTATTTGGCCAGCGCCAAGGAAATCGAAATCAAGATGGCCCAGGGCGCCAAGCCCGGCGAAGGCGGCCAGCTGCCCGGCCACAAGGTCAGCGCCTACATCGCCAAGCTGCGCCACTCGGTGGAGGGAGTGACCCTCATTTCGCCACCCCCGCACCATGATATCTACTCGATCGAAGATCTGGCCCAACTCATCTATGATCTGAAGCAGGTGAACCCCCGCGCCCGCATTTGTGTGAAGCTCGTCTCCACCGCAGGCGTCGGAACCATCGCCGCAGGCGTTGCCAAGGCCCATGCGGACATCATTCTCGTCAGTGGACATGAAGGCGGCACAGGAGCCTCCCCGCTCAGCTCGATCAAACATGCCGGTGGACCTTGGGAACTCGGCGTTGCCGAAGCCCACCAGGTTCTCATGCTCAACGGACTCCGCAACCGCGTCACCCTCCGCACCGACGGCGGCATGCGCAGCGGCGAAGACATTGTTTACGCCGCGCTGCTCGGAGCCGAGGAGTTCAACTTCGGCACCGCCGCCCTCATAGCCATGGGCTGCGTGTATGTGCGCCAGTGCCATCTCAACACCTGTCCGGTCGGCGTCGCCACAATTGACGACCGTCTCCGCGCCAAATTCAAAGGCCGCCCGGAAAATGTCGTCGCCTTCTTCAACGGCGTCGCCACCGAGGTCCGCGAAATGATGGCCCGCCTCGGCTTCCGCACCATTGATGAAATGGTCGGCCGTGTGGAATGCCTGCGCCAAAAGGAAATTCCAAACCACCCGAAAGCCAACACCCTCGACCTCTCACGCCTGCTCGTGAATGTCGCCGCCGATGATCCTTCCGCCGTGCGCCACGCCACCCGCTCGCGCAACGATGGACCCGAGGACTCGACGCTCGACGAGACCGTTCTCCAAGACGCGAAGGATGCCATCACCGATGGCCGTCCCATTTCGCTCTCCTACGAGGTCGAAAACACAAGCCGCTCGGTTGGAACCCAGGTCTCCGGCGAGATCGGCTACCAGTGGGGCGAGGAAGGCATTGCCAATGGCACCGTCGAACTCAAGCTCAAGGGCAGCGCGGGACAAAGCTTCGGCGCGTTCCTCTCGCCCGGCGTGCGACTCCTTCTCACCGGCGAAGCCAACGACTATGTTGGCAAAACCATGAGCGGTGGCGAAATCGTCATCAAACCCGAGCCCGGCTCGCTCTTCATCCCGCACGAGGCCATGATCATCGGCAACACGGTGATGTATGGCGCCAGCGGTGGACGCCTCTTCGCAAACGGCCGCGCCGGCGAGCGCTTCTGCGTCCGCAACTCCGGTGGCACAGCCGTCGTTGAAGGCATCGGTGACCACGGCTGCGAATACATGACCAATGGAACCGTCGTCGTCCTCGGCCGCACCGGCAAAAACTTCGGTGCCGGCATGACCGGCGGCGTCGCCTACATCCTCGACCTCGAGAACCGCTTCGAGCGCCTCTACAACAACCAGCTCATCTCGATCTCGCGTCTTGCCGCCGACTCGGACATCGCCGCACTCAAGGCCCTCATCCAAGAGCACCACGACCTCACCGGCAGCCCACGCGCCGCCGAAATCCTCGGAGCTTGGGACAAATTCCAGCCCCTCTTCTGGAAGGTCAGCCCGAATGTCCCCACCGCCAAACCCGTCCCCGAGCCATCCAAAGAGCCCGAGGCTACAGGTAAGGTCATCAGCGAAGACGTCATCGCTTCACGCTAAGGCCAACAATTTCTCGTCTCCGCGCCGCCAAGCGCGCGCGGAGGCGAAAAGGCCACGAGACGAAGAAAGAAACCAACGCAGGGAGTGATTCGTTCATCGTCGGGGCATTCACGCGAGTGCCTCTCACGGTCGAGACGACCGTGCTCCCCTCTTCCGCGCGTCAGCGCGATTCGTGCAAATTGGGAGGGTCATCGTCTCGCATGACCCATTTTTCAGCCGCGCAGCGGCGTTTCTGCGGGCGCACGGGGTATTGGGGAGCGGACGGCGTGGTAGCGGAGCGACTCAGTCTTGGGTCAAGCCGGAGGTTGACCCTCCAAAAAGACGCAGCGCGTCAGCGCGATTCGTGCAAATGGGGAGGGTCATCGTCTCGCATGACCCATTTTTCAGCCGCGAAGCGGCGTTTCTGCCAGCGCTCGGGGTGGTGGGGAGCGGGCGGCGTGGTAGCGGAGCGGTTCAATCTTGGGTCAAGCCGGAGGTTGACCCTCCAAAAGTCACTGCGCTTCCGCGCGATTGCACTGCAGGGTTGTTGTCCTCGCCTTGCCCTATTTTTTGAGGGCAAGGCGTGTTTGATCCGAATATTACTTCTCGTCCAGGGCAGTGACGCCGGGGAGGGCTTTGCCTTCGAGGAGTTCGAGGGAGGCGCCTCCGCCGGTGGAGCAGTGGGTGACTTTGTCGGCGACGCCGAATTTTTTGGCGGCGGTAGCGGTGTCTCCTCCGCCGACGATGGTGATGGCACCTGAGGCTGTGGCTGCGGCGACGGCGGCGGCCATGGATTTGGTGCCTTCGGCGAATTTCTCGAATTCGAAAACGCCGGCGGGGCCGTTCCAGATGATGGTTTTGGCGCGGGCGATGGCGGCGGCGAAGATTTCGCGGGACTTGGGTCCGCAGTCGAGGCCTTCGAGTCCATCGGGGATGCCGGATTTGTCATCGGCGTGGCCGGTTTCGGCGTCGGGCGAGAAAGCGGTGGCGGTGATGTAATCGACTGGCAGGTGGATTTGCACGCCACGGGCTTTGGCTTTTTCCATCAACTCGGCAACGATCTTGGCGCCTTCGGGGTCGAAGAGGCTGTTTCCGATCGGCATGTTTTCGAGAACCTTCTTGAAGGTGTAGGCCATGCCGCCGCCGATGATGATTTCGTCGGCGGTTTCGATGAGGTTGCGGATGAGTGGGATTTTGTCGGCAATCTTGGCGCCGCCGAGGATGGCCAGGAGCGGGCGCTGGGGGTTGTCGAGAACGGCGGCGAAGGCGTCGAGTTCCTTCTGCATGAGGAAGCCAGCGACTTTAGGGAGATCGACTCCGACGACGGAGGAATGGGCGCGGTGGGCTGTGCCAAAGGCGTCGCTCACGAAGACATCGCCGAGCTTGGTGAGGCTGGCACGGAAGGCAGCGACTTTTTCGGGATCGGCTTTGGTGGAGGTGCCGTCCTCGTTTTTGACTTTGCCTTCTTCTTCAATGTGGAAGCGGAGATTTTCGAGCAAGACGACTTCGCCAGGCTGGAGCGAGGCGCAAGCAGCTTCGACTTCGGTGCCGACGCAGTCGCTGAGGAACTTCACGGGCTTGCCGAGGAGTTCGGAGAGTTTTTCAGAAACGGGCTTGAGGGAGAATTTTTCCACGACTTTGCCATCCGGGCGGCCGAGGTGGCTCATGAGCACGACGGAAGCGCCTTCATTGAGGGCGTGTTGGATCGTGGGTAGCGCGGCGGAAATGCGCTGGGTGTTTGTAATGGCGCCGGTCTTTTTGTCTTGGGGAACATTGAAGTCGACGCGCATAAGGACGCGTTTGCCTTTTACGGAAATGTCTTTGATGGATTTTTTCATAGCTGGTGATGGGTTGGGTGCTTCAAAAAAATGACCACAGAGTTCACAGAGAGCACCGAGGTTTTTATTTCCTCCGTGGTCTCTGTGTCCTCTGTGGTCAATGAATGAGATTGTTCAGTTACTTCGCGATGACGCGGACCATCTCGAGGACTTTGTTGGAATAGCCCCACTCGTTGTCATACCAGGACACGAGTTTGACGAAGGTCGGGTCGAGGGCAATGCCGGCTTCGGCGTCGAAGACCGACGTCTGGGTTTCGCCACGGAAGTCTGTGCTGACGACTTTCTGGTCGGTGTAGCCGAGGATGCCTTTCAGCGGGCCTTCGGAAGCGGCTTTGATGGCGGCGCAGATTTCTTCGTAGGAGGCAGGCTTGTCGAGTTCCACCGTGAGATCAACAACCGAGACATCGGAGGTTGGCACGCGGAATGCCATTCCGGTGAGTTTTTTGTTGAGAGCTGGGATGACCTTGCCCACGGCTTTGGCAGCGCCAGTCGAGGATGGGATGATATTCTCGAGAATGCCGCGTCCACCGCGCCAGTCTTTGCTGCTCGGACCGTCCACGGTTTTTTGCGTGGCAGTGGCAGCGTGAACGGTGGTCATGAGACCGCGTTTGATGCCGAAGGTGTCGTTGATGACTTTGGCGAGAGGGGCGAGGCAGTTTGTGGTGCAACTCGCGTTCGAGATGATCGCTTCGCCGGCGTAGGAGGTGTGGTTTACGCCGTAGACAAACATCGGGGTCTCGTCCTTGGAAGGAGCGGACATGATGACTTTCTTGGCGCCGGCCTTGAGATGGGCTTCGGCGCTGGCGTTGTCGAGGAAGAGGCCTGTGGATTCCACCACGATATCGGCACCGACTTCGTCCCATTTCAGAGTGGACGGGTCTTTAACGGCGGTGAGGCGGATTTTGTTGCCGTTGACGATGAGGTTGTTGCCCTCGACCGAAACTTCGCCATCGAAACGACCGTGAACCGAGTCGTATTTGAGCATGTAAGCAAGATACTCGGGTTCAAGAAGATCGTTAATGCCGACAACTTGAATGTCCTTGCTGAAATTTTTAACCGCCGCACGGAAGACCATGCGCCCGATGCGTCCGAAGCCGTTGATACCGATTTTAACCATGATGTTTTATTATAGAATTGTTTTTGATGTTCCGAACGGGGTCCCGCATTAAAAATGGCGGGAGAGGCAGCGTCAATCGCGAAAGGCGATGCGCTGCCCGGCGTGGGAAGAAACTATCCGCAAAGCCGAACTCTCAGCAAACGATGGGAGTGAATTGCTTGTGCTCGACAAGGAATTCCTCGTCCGCGCCGGAGTAGAGATTCCCGAAGGTTGGGGTGGGAATGCGGGGCGTGGGATTTGTTTTGCTGCTGAGCGAGAAGGCGCGGCGCTCGCTGATGGCGTGGTGGGCGCGTTTCCACAGCATGGATTTCATGCACTCGTCGGGCAGGCAGTTGATGAGTTGCGTGGCTTCGTCCCAGCGTTTTTCGCCGCTGAGGAGCATGGCGGCGTTCATGACCGGCGCGTCGTCGAGGGGCCACTTGTTTGCGCAGGCTGACCAACTCTCAATAGCAGCGGCGGTATCGCCGAGGCGGTAGTGCATGCAACCGGCAGCCAGAAGGGCGTAGCCGGAGGTGCGGTTCACAACGGGCATTTCGGGCAGAACATCGCGGAGGAATTTTTCAGGCTCCTCGCGGTATGCCCACGAAATAAGGGTGCGGAACGACTCGGGGCATTCGGCTTCCTGGGCGCGGAATTCCTCGATGAGCGGACGCAGAAGCGGAATCTCGGGAAGGTTTGCAAGACTGGCTCCTGGAGTTTGGAGCAGGTGGCAAACGAGGTGGTTGCGGGCACAGCCGAAGCGGCCTTTGGAGGCTTGGAATTTCGCGAAGGTGAGCTGTTGATCCAAGACCATGGATGCGATGCGGTCGCGGAGCGCACGAAAGGCTTCGAGGCGCGGAGACACGACTGATCCCTGCCAGTCGGCGAACTCGGCCGCCAGCGCCGGATTGGCGGCTTCGGCGGAGGGGGCGACTTCGAAACAGGTGGCGTAAACGGGATGCAGCAGCGCGTGGAACTTCGGCGGCATGGCGTAAATATCCAATTGATCCACACAACGGAGCGGCAACACGCTCTCGTTGAGCGCCAGGATTTCATCGAAAGGCAAATCGCAATAGCGCATGGCCTGACGAAGCGTGAGCGGGATGGACGGGATTTTTTCCCAGAGCGAGGAGAGCTCGCTATCGAGGAAGATTTTCCGGTGGGCATCACCCGCCTCGGTGTTCTGGAACGAGAAGCAGCCGAGCATGTGGATGAGGGCCTCGGCGTGACGGCCCAGGCGATTGGCTTTGCATGCCAGGCCGTAGAGGCGAACGAGGGACTGCTCGTTGTTTTCCGGAGCGATGGATTTTTCGATGTCGTAGGCCTCTTGGAGGCGTCCGGAGAAATTGAACGCGAGGGCGATTCGGAAAAGCTCCTCGGGAGGGAGGGGCTTTTTTTGGTCGAGCAGAATATCCGCCGACACGGAAGCGCGGATGAAGCGACCGAGGCGGTTGAAAATGTAAATGGCGGCCGAGTGGACTTCGGCGGTGGGGGCCTGCGCGAGGAGTCCCTGGATCATTTGTTCGGACTCTTTTTCGAGACCGATATCCAGGAGGGCGAAGGCTTCCTGAATGCGAGAGGCAATTTCTTCTTGGCTCATGATTTTTTGGAAAAAAGTGGTTACTGAACTCACAGCAATTCCCGAACCAACTTTTTGGCGACTTGATGGCCACTGAAGAGATTGACCACAGAGGACACAGAGAGCCAAGAGGGGGAGAGGTTTATCGATTTTTAATCCAACGCTATTTTAAGCTCAAGGGAACGCTAAGCGGGCAAAAAGAAAATGGGTGGGAAAAATGTGCCTTTCCGGCGGTAGCCGGGGGGGGCTTTATTGCGGCTCTGTGCGCTCGACGGCGGCGTCTTCGAAGCGGGTGTATTCCTCGAGGAAGGTCAGCGGCACATCGCCGGTTGGGCCGTTTCGCTGTTTGGCGATGATGAGTGTGGCTTTGCCTGCAGCTTCTTTTTTGGCCTCCTCGTCCTCAGCGTAGTATTTATCGCGGATGAGGAGTCCGACGATGTCGGCATCCTGCTCGATAGTGCCAGATTCGCGGAGATCGCTGAGGCGGGGGCGACCGGCGCTCGAGCCAGTGCGCTGCTCGGGATTTCGGTTCAGCTGGGCGAGGACGATCACGGGGAGCTTGAGTTCCTTGGCCAGGGCTTTGATGCCGTAGGAGATTTCCTGAATTTCGATCTGGCGGTTCTCCTGCGCGCGGCGGGAACCGGACCGTAGGAGCTGGAGGTAATCGATGACAATGAGTTGGATTTTTTCGCGGTTGTGGAGGCGGCGGGCCTTGGCGCGAAGTTCCAAAATGCTCAGGCCGGGGGTGTCATCGACGAAGATTTTCGCCTTGGAGAGCTGGCCGGCAATGTTGATGAGATTCGTCATTTCGCGATTGGCGATGAAGCCGTCGCGGAGCTTGGAGCCGTTCACTCTTGCCCTCGAGCAGAGAAGACGCTGCACGAGCTGCTGGGCACCCATTTCCAACGAAAAAACAGCGACGGGCTTGCCGGCATCGATCGCAACATGCTCAGCAATATTCATGGCGAGCGCGGTTTTGCCCATCGAGGGACGCGCGGCGATGACGAACATCTCGCCCTCGTGCATGCCACTGGTCATGCGGTCGAGTTCATGGAATCCGGTCGGGAGGCCGGTGATGCCGCCTCCAGAGCGCGAGAGCTTCTCAATGTTGTCGATGGCGTCGCTCACCATCTGCTTCATGGTGGGCATGGTGGATTGGAAGCGCTGCTCGCCAATTTCGAGCACGCGGGCCTCGACCTCGTCGAGGAGGATCCTCACATCGCCCTGCTCATCGTGGGCTCGGGCGACATACTCGGTGCAGGTCGTGATGACGCGGCGGAGAAGATATTTTTCGAGAATGATCTCGCGGTAGTAGTCAGCATTCGCCGCTGTGGGAACAAAAGTGAAAAGCTCGGTGATGGCGACCGCTCCACCGACCTCGTCGAGCATGCGCCGGTCCTCGAGCGTCTGGGTGAGCGCGATGAGGTCGATCGGCTTCCCACCATTTCGCATTTCGACCAAGAGCTCGAAAATTTTCTGGTGGGCTGGCAGATGGAAATGCCGTGCCTCCATCTGCGCCATCGTATCATCCAACGCCGTGGCGGAGTGCAGAATCGAGCCCAGGAGCCCTTTCTCGGCATCGAGACTCTGCGGGAGCGGACGACGGGCGTCTGGAAGATAGGCTGCTCCTCGCTGTTGATAATCTGGCTTCTTTTTCCCGCGTCCTTTGCCTGCGGCATCACCGTTTGGAACTGGTGCACTGGCGTTTTGTTCTGGAGCGGAAGACATGGTCGATCAGGAAAAATTACGGAGCTTGGGGAAAAGAATGAGGCCGGACGGAAAGATAACTTCCACGCACGGCCTCATGGTGAATTTGAAATGATTACGCGAGGCTGAGAAATCAGGCCTCGGTGGTGACTTTGCGGCGATATTTCTTTTCAGGAGCCGCCTCGGTCGATTCCTCGACTGCAGGAGCGTTCACCTTGACCTCGATCGTGAGGTTGGCCGTGACATCCGCGTGGAGTTTGACGGCAACAGTGTGGTCGCCGCTTTCCTTGATGGCCTTCTCAAGAACGACAGCGTGCTTGGGAAGGTCTTCGAGTTTAAGCTCTGCAGCGATGCGGTCGTGAATGTCTTTAGCAGTGACAGAACCGAAAGCTTTGCCTGTGACACCGGCATCCAGCGTGAAGCTGATCGAGAGCTTGTTAATCTTGGAGGCGATTTCCTCGGCAGCGGTCACCTCGCGGGCCTCACGCTCGGCGCGCTTGGCTTTGAGATGGTTGATCTGACGGAGGGAACCGGCAGTGATCTCAAGAGCTTTGCCTTGAGGGTAAAGAAAGTTGCGGGCGAAGCCACGGCGGACTTTGACGATGTCGGCTTCTGCGCCGAGCTTGGGAATATTTGCGGTAAGAATGACTTCTGTGAATGCCATAGGATCAATTTTGTGAACGGATGGGAGAAACTATCGGGTGCGGCATGGATGTCAAGAAACCGAAGGCTTTATTTTTAGGCTCATCTTTTCCAAGCGTGCCGCCAATTCCTCCGCCTGCGCCTGAAGCATTCGCAGAGAACCATCATTCCAAATGACAAAATCCGACTGAGCGATTTTTTGCGCGTTGCCCCACTGCGAGGCCACGATTTGCTGGACCTGGGCCAGCATCAGACCTCTCGACATGGCGCGGCGGGTTTGAATTTCAAGAGAACAGGCGACTGTCACTATGAGATCGAATCCAGATGAGGCGCTGGTTTCAAAAAGGAGTGGGATATCCACAAGCAGATCGCGCCCCTCCACTCGCGCATCGTCAGCCAGAGCCTGCCTCCGGCAACGAACGAGGGGATGCAAAATCGCTTCGAGTCGGGCTTTGGCTGCAGGGTCTGAAAAAACAATCGCCCGAATGGCGGCACGGTCCGGCGTTCCATCCGCTCGATACGCCGTGGGGAGGATGTCGTGAATCACGGCTTCGCGCACGGCAGGGTCGGAATCAAGGAGTTCGCGGGCACAGGCGTCGGAATCGAAAATGCTCGCCCCCCGGATTTCAGCCAAGGCGCGGCTGAAAGTCGATTTACCTGAAGCGATGCCACCTGTAATGCCGATTATTGCCATGGATTCTGGGACTTTGATCTCCTCATATCACTCAGCGCATCGCCAGCCACGCCGAGGTTTCGTATTTGCCGGAAGCAAGGTTCTCGATGACTGACTCTAGTGATGCGGCTTTTTCGAATCGGGAAACTTCCACTGCGAGCGAGGTGGCGAGTTCAAGCGGCACCGCGCCCGGGAGGTGAAGCGAACCTTGATAGAGAACACCGGCTTTCGAGCGCCGGAGGGCTCCGCCGCAGATTTTTGAGGCATCAGCGATGATGTCAAAAGCCACGGGGCTCTCAAAACAAACAGGCCCGCATCGGCATTCCTCGGGTAGCACCAAACGCGCATCCGGGAGGTATTTTTGGATCGCCGGGAGCAGGCCCTCGTGAATCGCGCTGTAAATGTCCCGCGAGCTGCCGGATGCCGCCGCTTCGGAAGCTGGAATCGTAAGCGCCAGCGTGACATCGCTGCCATGAAAAACCATCCCTCCTCCACTCCATCGGCGCATGACGGGCAACCTGCGCGCCAAAGGCTCAACAGCCGCAATCCTCTGTGCGTATCCAAATGTCACCGCAGGCGCGGTCCAGCGATAGACGCGCAAAACCGGCATCTCGCAAGAGTGGAGCAGCGCCTCATCACACGCCATCTGCCCGGCGAGCGGACGCGGCGAGGAATCCTCCCAGAGCTGAAGACGGCTAAGTATTTTTGGCATCGGGCCTGGTTTGAAAAAATGAAATGCGCCTTCTACTTGTCGGCGACTGGCTCCATGTTTAGGCTCCGCGTCCATGGCAAAGCAAGCACTCGGCAAGGGCCTCGGCGCACTCATTAACAAGCGCGTGGCCAGTCCGGCCCCAATTGAAGAACACGGCGAGAGAATCCAAAGGCTCCCGCTTGCGAACATTACCCCCAGCCCGCTTCAACCGCGCTTGGATTTTTCCTCGGATCAATTGCACGAACTGGTCGAGAGCATACGCGAGCGCGGAATTATCCAGCCCCTCATCGTCCGTCAGGCGAATGGAGTCTATGAACTCATCGCCGGCGAGCGGCGCTGGCGGGCTGCAAAAGAAGTTGGTCTCGCGGATGTCCCCGTCATTGTTCGCGAAGCCAGCGACCGTGAGGTCTTGGAACTCGCTCTTATCGAAAACCTCCAGCGCGAGGGCCTGAACCCGATTGAAGAGGCCGCCGCCTATGCCAGGCTTCACCAGGAATTCAGCCTCACGCAGGAGGAAATCTCCCGCCGCGTCGGCAAAAGCCGGGCCTCGGTCGCAAACGCCATGCGACTTCTCGATCTCGAACCGGACGCACAATCCCTCCTCAAACACGGCCGGATTTCCGTGGGACATGCCAAAGTCCTCCTCTCGCTCAAAAACCACAGCGAACAAAAATGGCTCGCCGACCAGATCGTCAGGGGAAGCCTCTCCGTGCGAGTCGCAGAAAAAATGGCCGCGCAAAAGTTGGCGGATACCGGCATCACCCGACCACGCCGCAGCGGCACCGGAGTGACCACCGAGCCCGCTCCCGCCATTCAACGCGTCCAAAACCTCCTCACCCACCGGCTCGCCACCCGTGTGCAAGTGAACCACTCCGAAAAGAAGGGCCACATCCAGATCGAATATTACGGCACGGACGACCTGAACCGCATCCTTGATTTGCTAGGCATCGCAGAGGATTAAGTCCCATGCCCGTCTTAAAGAAATTGTTCGCACCTTTCATCCGCGCCATCGACTCGGACTATTTTCCCGACGGCGCCGAGAAGGTGCGGGAAATGCCGGAGCGATTCGAGCTCTCGCGGGCGATTCCTTTTATCATCCTTCATCTCGGCTGCCTCGGAGTCATTTGGACAGGGTGGAGCTGGGCGGCTGTTATCACCGCCGCAGTGCTGTATTTCACCCGCATGTTCGCGGTGACTGCCATCTACCACCGCTACTTCTGCCACCGCGCCTACCACACCTCGAGGGTCACCCAGTTTCTCTTCGCCCTGTTTGGTCTCACCGCGGTGCAGCGCGGCCCTCTCTGGTGGGCCTCCGTGCACCGCCACCATCACAGGCACTCGGATGACGAGCACGATGTTCACTCCCCTGGCATGAAGGGTTTCCTTTGGTCCCACATCGGCTGGTTGACGAGCAGCAGGAATTTTCCCACCGACTATGATCGCGTGAAGGATCTCGCAAAATACCCCGAGCTGGTTTTCCTGAACCGCTTCGACTTGATCGGCCCGGCACTTTTATTTGTTGGCCTCTACGGCTTCGGAGCCGCGCTGGAAGCCTTTGCACCCGGACTTGGAACCTCGCCATGGCAAATGGTCGTCTGGGGATTTTTCATCAGCACCACGGTTTTGTTCCACGCCACTTGCACGATCAATTCCCTCACGCATTGCTTCGGAAAAAAACGCTTCGAGACGGGGGATGACAGCCGGAACAGCCTGCTGCTCGCCCTCCTTACACTGGGCGAGGGCTGGCACAACAACCACCACCACTTTCAGGCCTCCGCGCGGCAGGGCTTTTACTGGTGGGAGATCGACATCTCCTACTATGTGATCCGGGCTCTTGGCGCATTGGGTCTTGTCTGGAACATCAAAGGCGTCCCCGCCCGCGTCTATTCCGAATCCGGGGTGAACCAATCTGCTCCGCAGTGAGAGAGCGCATCGGCATCATCGGCTCCGGCATCGCCGGCATGGGCGCGGCCTGGCAACTCCGCAACCACGCCGATGTCACACTCATCGAGCGCGAGGCCAGACCCGGCGGACATACAAACACCGTGACGGTCGAAGAAAATGGACGCGAAATCCCCATCGATACGGGATTCATCGTCTTCAACCATGCCACATACCCCCATCTGGTGCGGCTCTTCAAGGAACTCGGCGTCGAGACGAAGCCCTCAGAAATGTCCTTCAGCGTCCAGCACCTGCCGAGCGGTCTCGAATACAATGGCATGGGGCTCGACAAACTTTTCGCCCAGCGCGGCAACATCCTCGACCCGCGCTTTCACGCCCTCGTTTTCCAAATCCTGCGCTTCTTCCGAGTCGCCCGCGCACTTCTGGAAAAACCCGACTCGCTGAACTGCACCGTCGGCGAATTTGTGCACCGGAACGCCTTGGGAGTCGATTTTCTCAACCTCTACCTTATCCCCATGAGCTCGGCCGTGTGGTCCACCGATCCTCGCCAGATGCTGGATTTCCCTGCATTGAGCCTCATCCGTTTTTTTCAAAACCACGGGTTCCTCGGCGTCACGACGCACCACCTGTGGTTCACGGTCAGCGGCGGCTCGCGGAGCTACAGAGACAAGCTCCTCACCCACCTTCGACCCGTCCAACTTCCCTCCAAAGCCGTCGAAGTGAAGGAATCCGAAACCTCGGCCACCGTCCGCATCGAGGATGGAACTCTGCTGGAGTTCGACCGCGTCATCATCGCCGCCCATGCCGACGAGGCCCTCGCCATGCTGGCAGCCCCCGATGAAGCCCAAAACCGCCTGCTGGGCGCGTTCGGATATCAAAAAAACACCGCCACGCTTCATACGGACCACTCCGTCATGCCACGCATCCGCCGAGCCTGGGCGTCCTGGAACTACCGGGTCGAGCAGGATGCCCAAGGCGACCGCGAGGCGACGACGCACTATTGGATGAACGCCCTTCAAGGAGTCAGCAAAACCCGCGACTACTTTGTCTCCGTGAATGGTGCCGACAAGATCCGTCCCGAGACCATTCTCTACCAAACCGGCTACGAGCACCCCGTCTACACCTTGCGTGCCATGGAAGCGCAGCGCGAACTCCCGACGCTGAACACCCGCTCGCCTCGGCAACGAATTTTCTTTTGCGGAAGCTACTTCCGGCATGGGTTTCACGAGGACGCCTACAGCTCCGCAGTGGACCTCGCCGCTGTGCTGCGCCCGCTCCTCGGCCAATGAACCACCCGGCGGCATCATGCCTCTACGAGTGCACTGTGATGCACCGCAGACTGCACCCCAAGCCGCACGAATTCGTTTACCGGATTTTCCTCTTCCTTCTCGATCTCGACGAAATCCCCTCGCTCACCCACGCCGTGCCGATCTTCAGCGCGGAGGAACCCAATCTCTACTCGCTCCGCAACGAGGATTACTTCCAATTCCACACACGCGGCCTCCGCGCCAATCTCGAAACCTTTCTCCAAACCCAAAACATCTCCGCGCCTCCCGCCCGCATCCGCCTCCTCACACTCCCCCGCTTGCTCGGCTACACCTTCAACCCGATCTCCATTTTTTTCTGCTTCGACGAGGAGAACCGCCCGCTCACATCCGTCGTTCAAGTCGGCAATACCTTCGGGGAACTCAAGCCCTACCTCGTCCCGCTCGACGAGTCTGGCAATGGCTTCCACATCCGGGTGCCGAAAAACTACTATGTCTCCCCCTTCTCCCCGCTTGATGTCGCGTTTGACTTCCGCTTCAAAAACCCTGGGCAAAGCCTCCACATCGCGATCGACAACTACCAAGGCGACCAAAGAACCCTCGTCAGCACACTGACCGGCAAGCGGACAGAATTGAGCACCTCCAACCTCGCTCGCCTCACGCTCGCATTTCCGCTCGTCACCCTTAAAATCATCTTCCTCATCCACTGGGAGGCCCTCCGCCTCTGGCTGAAAGGCATCCCTTTTATCATGAAGGAAGACGGCATTGAGAAACAAACAGACGCCTTCAGGATTCGGAAATAAATGACGGAGCGCCGGCGTCGAAGAGCTTGCTAAGCCAGTGTCCTTCACGGTCGGGACGACCATGCTCCCCTCTTTCGAGCCCCGCGCGGCAGCGCGATTCGTAACTTGGGAGGGTTCATCCTCCGGCATGACCCATTTTTCAGCCGCGAAGCGGCGTTTCTGGGAGCGCCAGAGATTAGCGGGAGGTGACGGGAAATTGTCGTGGCGGAGCAACTCAATCTTGGGTCAAGCCGGAGGTTGACCCTCCAAGGGCGGGCGCGCTGCCGCGCGAATCGTGAGAAGGCAGATTCTCAGGACGGACTGGCAGAGGGACAGATGTCGCGGAGTTCGCAGTTGGGGCAGTCTGGTTTGCGCGCGGGGCAGCGGCGGCGACCGTGGAAGATGAGCCAGTGGCTGAGGAAGGTCCAGGAGTCGCGGGGGAAGAGTTTGATGAGATCTTGTTCGATGCGGATGGGGTCGCTGAAGGTGGTGAGGCCGAGGCGTTGGGAGAGGCGGCCGACATGGGTGTCGACGACGACGCCTTCATTTTTTTGGAAGGCGTTTCCGAGGACGACATTGGCGGTTTTGCGTCCGGCACCGGGGAGGTCGGCGAGGGCTTCGAGGGTGGATGGCACTTCGCCGCCGTGCTTCGCGAGGAGTGCGGCACCCATGGCGCGGATGTTTTTGGCTTTGTTGCGGTAGAAGCCGGTGGAGCGGACGAGGGCTTCGAGTTCCTCTTGCGAGATGGTGGCGTAATCGGCAGCGGTGCGGCAGCGCGCGAAGAGGTCTTTGGTGACGATATTGACCCTTTTATCGGTGCACTGGGCGGAGAGGATGGTGGCGACGAGGAGTTCGAGTGCGTTCGAGTGGTCGAGCTCGCAGTGGGCGTCGGGGTAGATGGCCGGGAGCCTTTTGAGAAGCTCCCGGGCCATGCTGGATGCGCTGGCGGTTTTTTTCGACTGTCTGCTGGGCGCAGCGGCGGCGCGGGGCATGCGGATCAGTTACCTCCGAGGGCTTGGAGACGCTGCTTGGCCTGCTCGGCGTATTTGTCGTTTGGGAAATCCTTCACGATTTGGCTGTAGGAGGCCTTGGCGCGGTTGATTTGCTCGGATTTCTTGGGTTTGGTTTCCTCTGTGAGCGTGGCGGCTTGCAGCTCGAGGAGTTGTCCACCTTCCCAGAGGCCTTCAGCGGCGGCGAGAGGGACACCAGAGTAGAATTGCGGAATTTTCATGAAGAAGTCGATGGCTGCGCCGCAGTGCTCGGCTTTCTTCTTGGGATCGGCCTCGGTGTTCATTTTATCCTTCATGATGTGGCCGTAGAGAAGGAAGGAGTTGGCGCGGAGTTCGGCGGTGGCGTTCTGCGCGCGGATGATGCCGCCGAGGAGGGACATGGCCTCGTCGGGCTTGCGCTGGGAGCGGAGCGACTGGGCGATACCGTAGTCGGCTTCGAGGACTTTAGGCGACCATGGGTAGGTGGCTTTGAGTTGCTGGAAGAACTGCCCGGCTTCTGCGGTCTGCCCACGCTTTTGGGCGACGCGGCCTTTGCCGAAGATCGATGTGGCCTGGGCCTCCTGAACGAGCGGAGGGGCGGCGTTCGGGGCAACGCCGGCTGGAGCGGGATAGTCGGCGGCCAGCTTTTCAAAAACAGCCTGCGCCTCGTCGAGCTTTCCGGAATCGGCAAGGGCGAGTCCGAAGACATCGATATCCTTCGGACCGTAGAGGACCTGGGCATTGTAGGCTTCGGTCATCTTGGTCAGCGCGCGGGGCTTGTCTTTTTCGGCAATGAAGCCTGCGAGCGCGAAGAGAACCTTGCTGCGGGCGCCAGGGTCTGTGGCTTGGTCGGCCTGGGCCTGGAATGCGGCTTCGACGGCAGCGTCATCCTTCAAGCCGGAGCGTATGAGCATTCGCTGGCTGGTGAGAAGGGACTGAAGCGCAGGGGAGAGATCGGCGCTCTGCGGATATTTTGCGAGGAGGCCTTCGATGGTCGTAGAGGAAGCGTCCACGGCCTCCTTCCATTTCACGCGGTCGGTCTCGTTGAGCGAGGTGTAGTTCGTGGCGAGGCGCTCGGCGATGGCGCGCTGAAGTTCGGAGACGGTCACCAGGGCGGAGGGCGATTTGGCGTGGTCGGGATAGCGCTCCACGAATTCGCGCCAGGTCGAGATGGCAAGATCCACATTCCCGGCGGATGCGGCATTCTGGCCGATGCTATTGTAGGCGAAGTAAATTTTTTCGTCCTGCGGATACTTCTCGATGAATTCGCGCATGAGCTTGTTCACCTCGGCGACATTCTGAGCCGCGGCGAAGACTTGTGAGCGGGAGAAGTAGGTGAATGGCGCGGCCGGCGAGTCGGGGAATTGCTCGGCGACCTTGGCGAGCGTGGCTACACCGGCGTCGTTCTGGCCCGTGGCGATCTGGGCATTTCCGAGCACGAAGGTGGCAAGCGGCGTGAGCGGCGTATCGGGATTCGCTTTGAGGAAAGCCTCAAGAAGCGGAATGGCACCGGCATTGTCGCCTTTCTGCTGGGTGCAGGCGGCGATCCAGTAGGCGGACTCCATAGCCTGCGGAGTGCCGGGGTATTTCTCAACGGTGGCCTTGAAGGCCTTGATGGCATCGTCCCACTTCGAGGTGTCGCGATAGATGTTTGCAATGCCAAACTGGGCGACGACTCCAACCTCGGGCGTGGGATTTTTTTGCAGGCTGTCTTGGAAGGTTTTCAGGGCCTCCTCGTATTGCTTGAGGCCAAGCTGCGCCTGGGCTTTTTGGGCGACGGAGAGACCGGAGAGGCGGCCTTTGGGGTAGGACTGGATCGACTCCTCGAAGTAGCGGATCGACCCGGCGCTATCGCCTTGGGCGAGGATCATATTGCCAATCATGAAGGGCAGGTTCTCCGCAATGGGTTTGCCTTTGTAAGTTGCTTGGAACTGCTCGTAGCCTTTCAAAGCGGGATCGGAGGCGTTCTGCACGACATAGCCCATCGTCTTGAAGTAGAGGGCGCGCATCTTGTCGTCATCCGTCGTCAGGAACGGCGAGATATGGGTGATGACGACGCGGGACTCGTTGTATTTTCCGGCATTGAAAAAAATCTCGCCGAGCTTGAGGAGGGCTTGCGCGGTCTGGTCGGGCTTGGCACTGATCTCGGCGAGTTTTTTGAGCTCGCGTTCGTTTTCCTTATCGAGCTTGTTTTTCAGAGGAAGGTTCTTTGCTCGGAGTGCGGCGATCTTTTGGGGGCCGTAGGATTTCACTTTTTCCTGCTGCATGGCGACGATGTCCTCCTTGGGAAGAACAGCCATGTAGGCGGATGCAGCTTGCTCGTAGAGGCCCTTGCGATCGGCTTCGGGGCTGAATGCGGCGCGCATGAAAAGAATTTCGCCGAGTTGGAAATTCGCGTCGTTCACAAGCGCGAGGTCTTTTTTACTGGTGATAATGCTGCGCAGGAGGTCTTCGGCTTGCTTGAGGAGGTCGAGGCCTTTGTCCTTGTCGCCGCCATCCCTGGTGAGTTGGTCGCCGCCTTGGGTGGCGAGCGTGATGGCAAGGAGGTTTCTGCTGCCTTCAATGGTCGGACTCGCGGCAAACTTCTGCATATTTTCGCGCAGGCTGGCGGAGGCCTTGTCGTAATCGGAGATCTGGTATTCGCAGAGGGCACGGCCATAAACGACGGCCTCGAGATCGGGGGATTGCGGATACTTTGTGACGAAGTCGTTGTAGCTCTTAATAGCCTGCTCGAAGATGCCCTTGCGGCCTGCATCCGTGGGCGGAAGCGCCATGGCCTTGGCGGCGAGAATCTGCGCGCGCAGATTATCGATCATCTGCAACTGGTCGGGTGTGAGCGCGGGACCGGTCTTTGATTTTTCCAAACTGGCGAGCGCCTTGTCGAATTCGCCGAGATAGAATTGGCAGACGCCGAGCTGGATCGTGGCAGATTGGACGAGAATATCCGTGGGATAGCCAGTGATGATACCTTGGTAGGCGGCGGCGGCGCCTTTGTAGTCTGCGTTTGAGAGCAGGTTGTAGGCGGCTTCGTTTTCCTGCGCGGCGGCCTGCGACTGGGCGTGAACCGTGCCCGGCCAGAAGAAAAGGGACATCAGAGGCGAGATGACAATAACGGGGAGCTTTTTCATGACGGCATACCCATAGCGGAAGCAGGCGGGTGATTCCAACGCATTTTTGAAAATCATTGCCGTGGCGGAGGCGCTTGATTTTACGCGCAGTTGCCGCGAGATTTTCAACATGGAAGAGTCACAACCGCCATGCCCGACGCCATTGCCTCCTGAGGGCAACGACGCGTCCGCCCGGCAATGGATCACAGTCCTGCATTTGAGCGCGCTCGCGGGGCTGATCATCGTCGGTTTTGGCCACATCCTCGGACCCCTGATCATCTGGCTTTTGAAGAAAAACGAGGTGCCGGGACTGGATGCCGCAGGCAGGAGCGTGCTGAATTTTCAGATCTCGTGGAGCCTTTGGTTTTTCCTTTCCGGAGTTGTGGCTATGGTGGGCTCCTGTCTCGTGGTGCCGCTTGCCCTGCCGGTAGGCACATTCATCACATGGCTGGCTTTCGTTATCAACGGGGCGATCAAGGCCAGCAACGGCGTTAGCTACAAATTCCCGCTGACGATCCGCTTTTTCAGCTGATTTTTTCAGGAGAAACCAAACGGCGCCGGATCAAGTGTGGAAATGCTCCACGCGACGGCCGATACCTGCGAGTATCTCCCATGAAATCGTTCCCGCCTGGTCTGCCAGCTCGGTGACATCGATTGTCTCGCCCCCGTCATTGCCAATGAGCGTGACCTCGTCACCAAGCTCGACTTCGGGTCTATGGGAAACATCGACCACGATCTGATCCATGGTCACCCGCCCGAGCACGGCGCAGCGGGCTCCACGCAGCAGAACGCTCGCGCCTCGGCCAGAGACCTGCCTCGGAAAGCCATCAGCATATCCCACTGCCACGAGCGCGGTGCGAATGGGTTTTTCGGCAATAAAAGAACGCCCATAGCTGACGCTGGCGCCGGCAGGCAAATCCCGCAGCAGCACCACGCGCGACTTCCAGGAAAGCACGGGCTCGATCTGACTCGAAAACGCCGGCAGTGGCGAAACACCGTAAAGGATGAGCCCCGGCCTCACGAGGTCGTGCCGGTGCTCAGGACGGGTCAGGACACCAGCGCTGTTGAGAACATGAAATTTGGCTCCCGGCGCGACAGCGCGGAGGTCCTCCGACATCGCGTGAAAGCCCTTGAGCTGTTCCAGAGTGAAAACCTCGTCCTCATCGGCCGAGGGAAGATGCGTCGAAATGCT
This sequence comes from Terrimicrobiaceae bacterium, assembly GCA_044345595.1. Classification (GTDB taxonomy): domain Bacteria; phylum Verrucomicrobiota; class Verrucomicrobiia; order Chthoniobacterales; family Terrimicrobiaceae; genus UBA967. The sequence continues at coordinate 10,852 of JBIJAV010000007.1, read as the reverse complement.
GTGCAACGAAACCTTCTTCATCGAAAGAACCCGCCGCACCTCATCCAATGCGGCTGGGACCGCGCATCCAACGCGTCCCATTCCCGTGTCGATTTTGAAATTCACACTCACCTCGCCATACCGCGAATAGGCGAGAGCCTCGTCCGCGCTGGAAACCGTGACGATGAATCCGCTTCGCACCGCCGTCTCATACTCGGCAGGCAGGCAGGGACTGAGCAGCATGACCGCGCGGCCATTTGCGGCGGGGGCGACCTCGATGGCCTCTTTAATGTTAGCCACCCCAAAGACCTCGGTATCGTCGGCGAGGGTTTTGACAATATCGGCGACGCCGTGCCCGTAGCCGTTGGCTTTCACCACGGCGAGAATCCCGGGGCCGGGACCGATGCGATTCCTGACGAAAGCCAGATTCCGCCTCAATGCGCCAAGGTTGATTTCAACCCAGGTGCGGAGATTTTCAGGAACTGGAAGTGCGGGCATATGGTTAAAGTGGAGGTAAGGGGATTCGAACCCCTGGCCTTCTCATTGCGAACGAGACGCTCTACCAACTGAGCTATACCCCCAAGGAAAAATGGGTTTTCCGCACCGCGCCGAAGCCCTGTGCGATGCTCCGCAATGAACCACCGCGCCTTGCCAGCGGCAAGGAAAAATCCCGAGCCTGTTTTTAAGCTCCCCACCTGCCGCTCGAGATGGTTTTTTAGGCAAATCGCAAAGCAACTCTTCAAAGTTCACGCCCCGTCCACCTCCTGGATCTGCGCGCAGATCGGAGCGAGGGAACACTATGCCATCCCGCGCGTGCTGCACCGCTCGGGCAAGCTGGAGGCGCTTTTCACCGACTACTGGTCGCATGGGCTTTGGCATAAACTCGCCCGCTCCGCCCGCCTCCGAAGCAGGCGGCACGAGGATTTGAGCGATGCAGAGGTTTATTCCTTCAATACCACTGCCATTCTGGATGGTCTCCGCAAACGGATCCGGCCGTCCACAGACCCCTACAGCAATTTTCTTCGCATCGGCAGCCGCTTCGGCAAGCAGGTCCGCTCAAGCCTCGCGCGGCGCCGCGAACAGCACTGGGAAAACACGATCTTCTTCGGCTATGACACCGGCTTTTTGGAAGCCGCAGCCTGGGCCAAGGATCGCGGCGCAGTCTGCATCGTCTGCCAGATGGATCCCTCGCGCACGGAAGTGGAAATGGTAAAGGAAGAGGAAAGGCGCTGGCCCGGTTGGGCAAGGTCGCCAATCCTTGTTCCCGAGGAATACTTCGCATGGCGTAAAGCCGAGTGGGCGCTTGCGGATGCCATCATGGTCAATTCGCAATGGACACTCGATGCCCTCGTCGAGCAGGGCGTGCCTGCCGATAAAATCCATATCATTCCCCTCGCCTACGAGGTCGGGGAGTCACACGAAACCGCTTCCCCTACCCTGCTCAGACCGGAATCCGAGCCGCTCCGCGTGCTTTTCCTCGGCCAGGTCAACCTCCGCAAAGGTGTCCAATACCTCCTCGAAGCCGCCCGGTTGCTGAAGACCCAAAATATCCAGATCGACATCGCAGGCCCAATCGCCATCGCCGACCAGTTTGTCGTGAAAGCCCCGCCCAATGTGCGATTCCACGGCTCTGTAACCCGCGACCGTGTGCGGGAATTCTACAGCCAGGCCGATGTTTTTGTTCTCCCGACGATCTCAGACGGCTTCGCACTCACGCAGCTTGAAGCCATGGCACACGGTCTGCCGGTCATCACCACACCAAATTGCGGCCGTGTTGTGACCGATGGTCTGGATGGCTTTATTGTGCCAGCGCGAGATTCCGCCGCGCTCGCAGATCGTTTGCAAATCCTGCTTGAAGACCCCGAGCGCGTGCAGGCCATGGGCGAAGCCGCTCGAATGGCCGTGGCCGGATTCAGCCTGGACCACTTGGATAAAAACCTCCGCGCCCTCGAGACAAAGCTCAAAGGCCCTACTCCGACTTCGCTGCCCTCATTTGCCTGAGCCTGTGGAAGTCGGCTTGGCCGCCTGCTCTTGCTTCCATGTGAGATAAGCCGCGTGCATAGCCCGATACTCATAACGAAGCGTCATGGCCTGCCTGCGAAAAAGGTCCGCCTGGGCAAGATCCTCCTTCGCCTCCAGATCCTTGATAGCGGCATCGATCTTCACGAACGATTTCTCCACCGTCTCAAGCGCAGCATCACTGGGACTCGCTTTGAAGGCATCCAAGTTTTTCCGGATGTCGCGGATCATCCCTCCCGGGGAATCGCATCCCACCAGACAAACGACTGCCGCGCCGAGGATCAAAACCGCGCAAATCCGGAACCAGGCAAGAAGGGAAGATGTTGTCATCTCTCGAACGAGCGAACTAAATTCCACCCCTCATGGCAAACCCGCAAATTGAAAAAAGCTTCCCTCGCGGGGAACGCCTGTGCGCGACCGAGGAGGAAACTCGCCGCGCGGCACGCGATCTCGCAGCCTGCCTCGGCGACCAATGCATTCTCAGTCTAGAAGGGCCTATGGGCGCTGGCAAAACCTGTTTCGTCAAAGGCCTCGCCGAGGCTATGGAATGCGACCCGCGCGAGGTCTCGAGCCCCACATTCACGCTTGTCCACGAGTATCACTCGCCACGCCGTCCGCCGCTCGTGCACATGGACCTCTACCGCATCGAATCCGCCGCCGATCTCGCCGCTCTGGGCTTTGACGACTACCTCGTCGGCGACGGCATCGTAGCCATCGAGTGGGGCGGCAAATTTGCAGAAATGCTCCCGCCACAAACGCTGCGTCTTGTTTTTTCGATCGAAGGCAACGCCCGCCGCATTCAGATTCAGCCATGACGATTCTCACCATCGAGTGTTCCAGCGCCATTGGCAGCATCGCCTTGACCCAGGGCGGCGATGCCCTCCACGAGTCTTCCTTCGAAAACCCGCGCGGTCGCGGCACGGCGTTTTTTGAGGCGCTGGCAAATGCAAGCCGCCACATCGAGACCCTCGACCTCGTGCTCGTCGGCACGGGCCCGGGCAGCTATAATTCGCTGCGCGCCTCCATCGCCGCCGCATGGGGACTCGCCCGCGCACGCTCGGCAAGACTCCAAGGCATCTGCTCACTTCTCGGCTACGAGCCCGCCGAATATCATGTTCTCGGCGACGCCAGGGCGAACCAGTGGTTCCACGCACACATCCGCAACGGACACCTCGCCGCCGCTCCAGCCCTCCTCACTCCAGACGAGGCCCTTGCCCAACTCACGCCGGGAGTCCCTGTTTTTTCGACCTCCTCGCTCCGCTATCAGGCAACCCTCGCCTCTCCGCAGGCCATCCACCTTGCCCGCCGCGCCGCCCAAGCGGGACCGGCGGAACCCATTTACCTCAAACCGCCGCACATCACCAAATCCTCCAGCTGAAAAATATGACGCCTCCACTCCAGCCCACAGCCATCCAAAAAATCGGCACCGAACTCGCGATCGCCTGGAATGACGGCACCGAGTCCTACCTTGCCCTTGAATTCCTGCGTCGCCATTGCCCCTGCGCCGCGTGCGGCGGCGAGCCAGATGTGCTCGGCCAAGTCGCCCTACCCGCCGTCACATACAACGACCGCAGTTTCGACCTTACATCCTGGCAGACGGTCGGCGGCTACGCCATCCAACCCCGCTGGGCGGACGGACACTCGACAGGGCTTTATTCCTACAAATACCTCCACCGCCTCGAATCCCAAGCCTCCAGAGCATAGCCCATTTTCCCTACGCCCAATTTTGCAAGCGGGCGGGCTCGTTCGATTCCTGATACATCGACTTGGAGAGTTGGCGCATTTGGCGGATGCGCTGGCGGGCGCCGTTCATTTGCTCCAATTCGGAACTCACTTCCTGCATCGCCTGATCCAAGGCCTTCTTGTTGGATTCGCGAAGGGCATCCGCCGCCTTAAGGCGTTTTTGGAGGGCTTCGGCCAAGGCCTCTGGAAGGCGTAGGTCCGGAAGCATCGAGCTGAGAGCCTGAATGAGATCACCTTGGGCAGGGAGAATATCCAAGAGGCTTTCGATGTCTTTTCTCCCAATAAAAAAAACCTCCAAGCGGAGGTTTTTTTCGTAAAGCGACAGAAGTTTCTCTAGCCGATCTGGCAAGCCCTCTTCGGCTTTCGGTTGAGGTTTTCTAATCAGCATTTGGCCCCGAGACCATGAGCGGGGGCTCCGGCGGCCGACGCCTGCTCAGCTGCAGTCTGGAGAAGCATCTGGGCCCAGGCGTCACGGATGTCCTGCATGAAGGTAGCAACGGTTTTGATTTTCTCGCGGCTTTTTTCGCGGTTGGCCTGATTCAAGTGCTCCTGCATGAAGTCATAGAGTCGGTAGAGATTCTCAGAAAACTCTCCACCTTTCTCCATATTAAGAGTCGCCTGCAACTCCGTGATGATTGCTTGTGTGCGCTGAATGTTATTGTGAATTTGCTCGTTTTGACGCGCGAAATTTTCCTCATTGAAACCCAACTCTGCTGCTGCCATGAAGCGTAAGGCTCCATCGAAAAGCATCAGGACCAACTCTCCGGGAGACGCTGTTGTCGCAGCTGTTTTACGATATATGTTAAGAGGATTATTGGATTTCAAAACGTAGAGATTTCAACTAAAGTATAATAGCCAAAGAGAATTTCAACAGTTTTTTAAGGAGTGATTTGTCCCTTGAGATTTGACCCAGAATCGTTGAGCACCGACCCAACAAGCATTGAGGCAATTCCATTCAAGACATTCAAAGAGGGGTAAGACGGGTCGAGATTCCAATTGATGGCTTTCGTAACCTGACCAGGGCGCACCTCGGTCTGGCTGTTCTGCCACTCCCGCACCATTTCACGATGCGGAGCTTCCAAGGTATCGGTGACGGATTTTTTGTCAAGCAACTCGACTTTGCCTGTGGCAATGACCGAGTCGCGGACAGGAACCTCGCTGGCTCCGACTTGTGGCGACGACATATTGTTTTTTGCAGTCGCCGCATTGATTTCCGGCCAAACCGGTGAGGTTTGTGGCAGGATGGGGTGCATATTGTTCATTTTATTTCTCCTTCTGAGTGTTGGTTTGAATTAGTTGTTTGAAAAGTAACTTTATAAGTCAGACTATCGGATAAACCTGAAAAAACTTTAGCGATTATTTTGAGTTGTTGAAGGTTTTCGCCAAATAAGCCGATTGTTGCTGAAAACCAGACTGCGCCCGCTCCATGGCGATAAAGGAACTCTCGAGCAAGGAACGCTGTGAGGCTAGGCGCCGCTCGACATCTTCGATTTGTTTATCAAGGCTTTTATTCTGATTGGTGATGCTATCGAGTTGCGCCTTCAATCCACCGGAAGCACTGCCCGAATCCGAAACATAACTACTCAAAAGCGTATCGAGACGGTCAATCAAGCCAGCATCAGTGGTAGAAAAATACTCTGCTATGTCATCAACTGCAGTAGCCAACTTGGATTCAAGTTGGCTCGACTTAGTGAGAGAAATAGTGGGCTCAATGCCGGCGAAGTTAATTCCAAGATCGGAGAGACGCTGGACGCTGCCAGTGATTCCAGCGCCAGATTGGTAAAGCATCGTTCTCAGCGAGCGGGACAGCGTAGAAAGCTCGCGATTACCGGCCAAAATAGCGGAACTCACCTTGTCACCGGTGACCGTGACTTTGGTGTATTTCTCGATAGCATTTTGAACGGCGTTGTATTTGGTAATGAAGTCGTTCAAGGAATCTTTGGCAGCCGTATAGTCGCCCGCAACAGTGAGAGTCTGCTCACCTATTGAATTCGCGGTGACGCTAAGTCCTTTGATACCGTGTGCCGTTTCATCTAATATATTGCTGCGGCTGGAGAGTATGCCACCACCATTGATGGAAAATGTGGCGTCAGCTCCCAGCAACGCCGTCTGCCCCACTAGTCCCATTGCAGCTCCAAGGGTTCCAGAACCAGAGTCACTAACAGTAATTGCCACATTGCCTGTGACCTTGCTTGTTAAAGAAAACTTACCTGAGGCCAGATCATATAGTGCAGTAACTCCAGCTTTCGAATCATTGATCCTGTTTAGGACATCTTGAACTGTATCAGTGCTTTTATAGGCGATCGATTCACCATTAACAATGAGTGTTTCCTCGACACCGGCAGCAACAAGACTCAATCCCGACAAATTCGAGGAATTTAGAGGAACATTTAACTTAGGAGCAGAGAGACCTGGAGCAGCGGTTGCGACTTCGTAGGAAACACCGCTGAGCACTCCGGAACCAGACAAGCGCATGACTTGAAGAAAATTGCTTGTATCATTTGGTGCGCCTAAAGAAATCGGCGCGCCTGAGGAAAGGTGAATCTGATCTCCACTGTAACTTGCAGCAACACCAGTTTGGCCGAGTATCTTGCCAAAAATGTCATCCAGAGAATCTGTGGTAGCTATATTTATTTTTTCGCCGTTAACAGTGAAATAACCAGCCTTAAGAGTGCGACCAACAGAAATGTCAGAAATGTCGCTAGCGATATTGATATCAGGCACTAAATCGCCTGAGCCTGTTAATTTTGATGCAGTAGCAGTGCTTAATAGGTTGATTTTATACTCTCCCGCTGGAGTATCCTTAGATGCGGATGCCTTCCAATTTGTGGCTGTCTCTTTGAATGTTACTGATTTTTTATAAAGAGCTTCTTCGGATGCTAAAGAAGTTAGGCTGCTCTTAAATGTTGAAAGGAGTCCTTTGATTTCATTGATGGCGCTCGACTTTGAAGCGTTAGCGTTTTTTTCAGTCCGCATCCGATTCTGCGGAGCTCGACTGACCTCGATGAGTTGATCAACGATCGACTTCCAGTCAAACCCTGATGCCAAGCCTGATAATGCCATTCCCATGATATCTAAATCGACGGATTTTTTTAGAACTTGAGAAAATTTTTACACCCAATTTACCGTGGAGTTATCAAGTGTAAGGATAGGTGATCCATTAATGATTGCAATCAATTCATCTGTGGTTCCGAGTTCTCGAAAAACACCTTGGTTTGGTGCAGCAAGTCCCGCTACTGCGTGCGCCCCGAGGTAGTAATTTGCTGCGGAGCCGACGAGTTGGAGCTTATCGCTTCCGAGAGTGAAATCGGTAATATAGGCATAATCTGTGATGCCTGTGCTGGTGCTTCTTGAGTCGTTGTAGAGATATCCAGCTGAAGTGCCGAGAACGAAGACATCATTTCCTGCGCCACCGGTGAGTGTATCAATCTCGCCGAGTCCACCAGTGGATGATCCAATGGCCCCAAGGAGAGTGTCGTCTCCATCATTACCGAAAAGTGAATCATTTCCAGTTGCGCCGCTTAGTGAATTTGATCCGGTATTTCCTGTCAGGATATTAGCTAAGGAGTTGCCCGTGCCATTCACCGCTCCTGCTCCAAGCACTAATCTTTCAATATTATTTGCTAATGTATAATTTGCAAGAGAATAGACTTCTATTGTATCCGTGCCCTCGGATGCCAATTCATAAACTGCATCGCCGACACTATCGATAAAGTAGTAATCATGACCAGTGCGACCAACAAGGGAGTCATCTCCCCCATTGCCTCGGAGAGTATTTGAGAGCGTATTTCCAGTAATTGTATTGTTATTTGCATTTCCAGATGCAGTAGCCACAGACCCGCTTAGGACCAAGATATCAAAGCTGGATGGTAGTGTATAACCATCTATAAGCGTGATGATGCCATTGTTCCCGTCACCTCCCGAGATACTGTCTGATCCACTATCCACGACGAAGTAATCATTGCCGTCTCCGCCGACCATAGTATCGTCACCGGCACCTCCATTGAGCGTATCGTTTCCGTCGCCTCCAAATAGCGAATCGTTTCCAGCGCCTCCATCAAGTGAATTGGATTTGCTATTTCCCGTAAGCGTGTTAACGAGGCTATTTCCAATACCAGCCACCCCATTGGTTCCAAGTATTAGATATTCAACATTCGACGAAAGATAGTGGGAAATCACATTTGACAAGACGCTATCCGTGCCGGCTGTGGTTCCAGCAGACTCGATGATGACATCTGCCAGATTGTCGACCATGAAGTAATCATTGCCATCTCCACCAGTGAGGGTATCCGCACCTAAACCACCATCCAAGGTGTTATCAAGCGCGTTGCCTACGAGCGCGTTGCCTGCGGAGTTGCCTGTGACACTTGTTACATTATTTGATGTGACAATGTTTTCTATATTCTCAGGAACAATGTAGCCGCTGACATCGAGATTGATCGTGTCGGAACTGCCGCCCCCGGCAGTCTCAATCACAACATCGGAGATATGATCCACGAAATAATAATCATTCCCATTTCCGCCGAGCATGCTGTCGGCTCCAGTGCTACCATCGAGTGTATTGGCAAGAGAGTTGCCAATCAGAGTATTATTTGAGCCATTTCCATAGGCTCTGGCGGCGGTTCCATAAATCAACCACTCCATGCCGCCTACCAGCGTGTAGTCATTGAAGTCGGCTTGCACGGAATCGGTTCCCAAGCCTCCCTCGAGGGAATCCCCAGCGCTGTCGACCACGAACAAATCACCCCCGTCCCCGCCGATATAGGTGTCTTCTCCGCCGCCTCCGTAAAGGATGGTGCCCAGCGTGACGTTGGCGATGAGTAGGTTATCTAGGGAGTTTCCGGTTCCAGCGGTCGCGGTTCCGGTCAGTTGCAAATTTTCAACATTCCCCGAGAGGGTGTGGCCGGAGATGGAGGAAACAACCCTATCTTGCGAGCCTTCGTTCGCCAGCTCTACGACCTGGTCAAGGGAGTTGTTTACGAAATAAGTATCGTTTCCAGTGCCACCGATCATCTGATCGATTCCGTCGCCGCCATCGAGGGAATTTCCTACGGCGTTTCCGACCAGAGTGTTGGCGATGCTATTACCAGTTCCGGCTACCACGCTGCCCATCAATGCGAGATATTCGACTTGGTCGGCCAATGTGTAGTCGCTGACGAAGGCCTGAACGGAATCAGTGCCTTCATTTGTGACTTCGACCACGATATCATCAGTGCTATTTAGGAGATAGAGGTCGCTACCATCGCCACCAACGAGGCTGTCGTTTCCGGCGCCTCCATCTAGCGAGTCGTTGCCTTCCAGCCCGAGAAGCGTATCGGCCCCGCCCCCACCGGAGAGCGAATTGCCGATAGAGTTTCCGAGAAGGGTGTTGTCCCCGCCATTGCCGCTCCCGGCGACGATGCCGACTCCGAGTTCCAAATGCTCGATATTTTCACCTAAAATGTAGTTCCCGATGGTGGCATAAACACTGTCGCTGCCCTCAGAGGCGTTTTCGATGACTCTGTCCGAGAGGTTATCGACAAAGTAATAATCATCTTGCGAGCCACCGACCATGGTGTCGTTGTCCGTGCCGCCATTCAGTGTGTCGTTGCCGCCGCTCCCGAAGAGGCTATCTTTTCCATCCCCGCCGAAGAGGCTGTTCGCGGAGGCATTGCCCACCAAGGTATTCGCGGTCGATCCGCCGCTGCCCGAGGCGATCCCCGTATCGAGAATCAGCCACTCAACATCGCTCCCCATAGTGAATCCGGAAACCCTCGCAAAAACCGAATCCGTTCCCTCGTTAGCCGCCTCATAAACTGCATCTAAGTTGTTATCCACGATATAGTAATCGTCGTTTTCGCCACCGATCAGACTATCGTTCCCTCCGCCGCCATCCAGGGAATTGCTCGCCGCGTTTCCCCGCAAGGTGTTGTCTCCCCCATTGCCCGTGCCCTGCACTACAGTCCCGCCTAATTCCAAATACTCCGCATTGTTGGCCAAAACATAGCCGCTCATCGAGGCGAAAACGGAATCAATCCCACTCGCCCCGCCCAAAGCCTCCAAGACGCTGTCGCCCGGGGCATCAACAAAATAATAGTCATTGCCGTTCCCCCCGTTCATTATGTCGATGCCATCGCCCCCGTTTATCGTATCGTTATCGTCCCCACCGAAAAGACTATCCGCGCCCTCCCCGCCAAAGAGGCTGTCCGCACCGCCGCCCCCGTTGAGCGTATTGGCCAGTGAGTTACCGACGAGCGTGTTGGCCAGTAAATTTCCAGTTCCTCTCGTAATGGTGGATGGGGCCAAAATAAACCACTCGATTTCGCTGCCAGCGGTCAAAGTGTAGTTATCCAAGCCCACCAAGACTGAATCACTTCCTCCTCCTATGGCTTCCACAACCCGATCCGTGGCGGAATCCACAAAATAATAGTCGTTTCCTTGGCCACCAATCATCGAATCATTGCCCTCGCCGCCATTGAGGGTGTCGTCGCCACCCTCGCCAATGAGAGTGTCGCCTATAATTCCGGAGCCGCCAAAAAGGCTATCGTTCCCGTTACCCCCATAAATGGTATTAGCAAAATCATTGCCTCGAATGGTGTTGTCACCGCCGTTACCGGTTCCCGAGCCAATCGTAGAGTTTGTTCCCAAACTCATCCACTCGATATTCTCAGCCAAGGTGGCATTGTTGAAATTGGCTACAACCGAATCGATTCCGCTCCCCGCCCCGGAATTTTCAAAAACCGTATCCGAGGCATCGATGATGTAATAGTCGTTGCCAGAACCTCCAATCAGACTGTCAGTCCCAGTTCCGCCATTGAGCGTGTCGTTGCCCGTCTCGCCGAGAAGAGTGTCGTTGCCGTCCTCGCCGAGAAGGCTGTCATCGTCCCCGCCGCCGAGAAGGCTGTCGGCTTCGGTTCCGCCAAGAAGCGTGTCGTTGCCAGCGAAGCCAAGAAGCGTGTCGGCACCGATCCCGCCTAGGATGCTGTTGGCTGCGGTATTTCCGGCGATGCTGTTCGCAATGGCATTTCCGGTGAGGTTGGCAATACCGGTCAGTGAGGCGTTTTCGACATTGTTCGCGCGCGCATTCATGTCGAAATTATTGACCGAAACAAAAACCGTGTCCGTCCCACCG
>JBIJAV010000083.1:0-3642 GCA_044345595.1 Terrimicrobiaceae bacterium | reverse complement strand
CTTCAGCGCGAACCCCTGGCATTAGGGTGACTTCTAGCGACTCGTCTCTATGACCGCCGTGCATGCAATCAGGCCGTTCAGACTGGAGAGGATATCGCAAAACAACATATGGACTTATTGCCATAAGTCCATATAACCAGAAGCTCACAGAGGCAGGCCCTATTTGACTTGGATGGGATTGCAGAGGTCTGTTCCGATCGGGTTCCGAACTCCTCCAAGAAAAACACCCCGCCGCCGTTTGGCATTTGCTCGACACCCTGAAACGCTTCGACTTCCTCGATCCTCGGCGTGTCATGGAGATCACCTTCGAGGTCGCCCGTCTTGGGGAAAGCGGGCTCGACTACGCGAACCCCGAGAAAAAATACACTCTCTTAGCCTACCCAGGCGAATCCTTCTCTGGCCTCCAGCTCATGTGCTTTATGTATGCCGGATTCAAACGCATCGCTCCCGAGCAAGACACTGGCATGGATTTGAACGAGCCTTGGATTACTGCTTTGGAGTTGTTCAATAGCTCGAAGCACTGAGACTCTGGCGCGTCTTTTTTAAAGCCTTCTCCTACGATTTATCGTTTAGGAAACTCGCCCGCAGTTCTGCTACCAAGTCGTGTATCTTTTTGATGCCAAGATCAATTTTATCGGTATCTTCCAAGTATATCGTGTTTTCTATAGAGAGACCCATACCACCAAGCCCGCCTGCCCTGTCTTCAGCTACAAAACACTCAACTAAGCCTGTGAACGCCGTTGAGGCACTTATGTCTGGCGCGTAATCATAATCTGAAAATCCGTAACGATTAAGAATCTGATCGAAATGATCTTGCGCTTTATCATCGGAGTTCTCATAAATTGGCTTGGCGATTTCGTTCATCGCTTCAGTTGCGACCTCCCATGCGCTCGCAAACTCCAAGAATTTGGGATGAATACTCACTACTGTCCGGCTATAAGTTAAACAGCTCCAGTTGATTAGAATTCTGACTACTTGGCTTTTGGGAAGTGGTTTTCATAAGCAATTCATTTAAAGGCATTTTTTCAAACGGGTGAACGCTCAAAATCTGTAGAGTATTGCGAAGGCTTCCGGGCAGTTTTAGGCTTTTGTGAAGGATTGCCACCATCAAATAGAGCGATACCGCTATCCAGATTTGCGTCTTCACCGCGTTGGCACTCGTTCCGTAGTAGTGCTTGATTTCCAAGTTGCCTTTGATCCATTTGAAAAATAATTCGATTTCCCACCGCTTTTTGTAAAGCTTGGCCACAGTCAATGCCGGAATTTGCAAGTTGTTTGTTAAGAATACCAAATGCTTCTGCTTTTCTTCGTCGTAAAAGTGAACCCTCCTTAAATGCGTGGGGAAATCGTTCCTTGATTTGGGAATCATGAGTTTCCCGACCTGGTCGCTTCGCAGTCCTGTGGCTTTGTCCACAGGGTGGGACTTGTATCTGGTAAAACGCAGATTGTCCTTGGCCCGAATGACAAAAAACGCTCCAGAGCTTGCAATTTGATAAAGCCTTGCCCAATCGACATATCCCCTGTCCATGATGTATATGGCTCCAGGCTCGAAAGTCAAAGCGTCCAAATAGTTTACATCGCTGAGTTTGGCGTCGGAAATGTAGATGCAAGTGGGAATTGGACCCCTTAAATCCAATAGCGTGTGAAGTTTGATCCCGCTTTTTGTTGAGCGAAACTTTGCCCAGGGAAACACCGACATCGTGAGATCGATTGTTGAGGAATCCAGAGCATAAATCGTATTGTCCAAGTCCAACCCCAAGGTCTCTCCTTGATAAAGCTTTCGTGCTCGGTTGATCAGGTTTTTTGCCAAATCCTCCCAGAGTCTCCAATCGCGGGTCTCGTTGGCATCGGCCAAAGTCGATTTGGCTACTGGTTCCCGAAATCCCAGATGATAAAGCTCTTCGGGTTTCGCATTTAGGCACGCCTCGATATCCCGAAGCCCATTGCGCCAAGTTAATTGAGCAAATGCCATGCAAATCAACTGCTGTCGAACTCCAAAGTGCCTGACCTTGGACTCCGCGTTGTATTTGCTGACCAGGCGAGAGAGGGTTTCTCGATGCACGAGATCCAAAATTTGAGCAAGAACATGGCGACCAGAATTCATAGGCGTATAGATTCCGCATTTTAATGCGATCTAAAGCTGTGATCTTCAAATGCGTCACACCTATTTTCGGTTGCAATTGTCTCATCTTGAATTTTTAGTTTAAACCGTTTCTTGTCTCAACCGGACACTAGTGATGAATACTACCAATTTCTCCATTCATTTGGTCGGCCCAATGGTGCTCACAACTGTCACACTCGTCGGGATTGTTCTCTCGCCCGCAAATCGGGCAATCCTCTAAAGCACCAAGCTCGGGATACTCATCCTCATCATTATCTTCATCCATAGATGTTTGTGATTGATTTCAAATATCTTTCCATTGGGGGGGATTAATCTATGGGCATGCCGACCAAGCGTTGATATTCAAAACTTATTTCATCTTGAATTCCTGGTATTTGTGCTTGAGCTGCCAAATTCGAGTCGCCGTTAATAGATCCAAATGCACCCTCTTTTGCTTCGAGGCTTTCAATAGTCGGTTCACTTGCATTTGCATCTGAACTAAATTCAAAAGAAAAGCCCGGGTAGCTTCTTGAAAGAAATTCTGTCATGGAATCCATGACGGGGCCTTTACAACTCAGCGGAATAGCAAGCAAACATTTCGCTTTCATAATTGCATATAAGTAACTTCAAATGATTTTTGTTAATCTTCACTGCCGAGTGTTAGTCGAAAACTTGAAAGGCGAATTTTGAAGCCTTCAATCAATCTGAAATTGCCTTCACAAGTGCTTCGCGGGCATCGGTGTAGAAACTGATGTTTACTTTGGTAGCGATTTCGTCGGGAAGGTCGAGAAGTTGCTTGCGGGTTGAAACGGGCATGAGGAGGTTTTTGGCTCCTTTATCGGCTGCGGCTTCGACGACGCTTGAGGCGTTGTAGATTGGTTCGATCGAGCCGCCGAGGTTGATGCCTCCGACGATGGCCAGGCCGCCTTTGAGTGGTTTTTCGAGGAGAGCGGAGCAGAGGGCGAGGAGCACTCCGACGCCGGTGGCGGTTCCGCTCTTGCTGGCATCAAAGGCCCGGACTTGGAGGGTGTATTCATGTCCGCGAGGGTCACGGTCCCCGACCAGTTCTTTGGCTCGGGCGTAGAGGTTCTGCTCGGCGCATTTGACGCTTTCCTTGAGTGGGCCGGCTGGACTTTGGTTCAAAATACGAACTCCGGAGCCTGGTCCGCCGTTGCATTCGATGCGGAAGAGGCCGGGGTTCTCATCCATGCCGCCGGGTGACATGACCCAGACCTGCCCTGATGGGAGGGGATCTTCGCCGATGCTGTCTTCGGATTGAAGCTCAGGCGTGGTGACAAAGTGTTCCATGCCATTTGAGGGCATAGTGAAGCTAAAGTGGGTGTTCCGAAATTCCACAGAGCCGATGCGCTTTTGCTGTTCCTTGACGCGGCGCCTGCTTTCGAGAGCAAGGCGCGCGGCCCACTCGATGGCATCATCGGGAATCTCAGATTCCGAGTTGGGAAACATGAGTTTTAGCAGACCACTCATCGTCTTTTGCACGGCAGTGGTGTCGCGACCGCTCAATGCCCCTCCAAATTGGA
>JBIJAV010000086.1:0-3647 GCA_044345595.1 Terrimicrobiaceae bacterium | reverse complement strand
GGCCGTTCGACTTGATGCCGCCTGCATGTGCGTGAATCTTTTTCAGATTCCCGGAGCGCCGGGAGTCACGAACCAGTGCATTGAAAACATCTGTGCGCTCAAGCTCGAGAGCGACCACTATGGCATGCCCATGATGGTGGAACCTCTCGTCTTCCGTCCGAACAGCGAGGCGGGCGGCTACATGGTGGATGGTGATGTCGTCAAAATCCAACATCTCGTCCGGCAGGCAGTGGAACTCGGCGCGGATGTGATCAAGGCCGATCCGACCGACGATGTTTCGATCTATCACAAGGTCGTCGAAGCCGCTGGAGGCATTCCTGTCCTTGTTCGCGGAGGTGGCAAGGCGCCGGATGCGGAGATTCTCGCTCGCACCGAGGCACTCATCCAACAGGGCGCTTCCGGCATCGTGTATGGCCGCAATGTGGTTCAACACCAGAACCCTGCCGGCATGGTGGCCGCGCTGATGGCTATCGTTCACGACGGAGCGACAGCAACCGAAGCCGCAAAATTTCTTAAGTAAAAAAATGAGCCATACGACTCGCATTGGAATCATTGGCGGCGGTCTCATGGGCCGCGAGGTGGCCAGCGCGCTCTCACGCTGGTTTGTTTTGGAGAATTTTCCTGTCCAAGCGGAACTCACCGCCGTCTGCGACCTGGCGGAGAAACAACGCGAGTGGTTCCGCCGGATTCCTTCGGTGAAGCTTCTCACCGCCGACTATCACGAGCTACTGGCCAGCCCAGATGTCGATGTCGTCTATGTCGCCGTGCCGCACAACATGCACGAGACGATTTATCTCGATGTGCTCAAGGCCGGAAAAGATCTGTTCGCCGAGAAGCCGTTTGGCATCGACCTGAAAGCCGCCCGCGCGATTGCGGATGCGGCGAAATCCAGTGGTCGTTTTGTGCGTTGCAGTTCGGAATTTCCCTTCCTGCCGGGCGCGCAGCGGGCCTATCAAATCGCCCGCGCAGGCAAGTTGGGAAAGGTTTTGGAAATCCACTCGGGATTCCACCACAGCAGCGACCTCGATCCCACCAAGCCCGCGAACTGGAAGCGCCAGGTCAAAACTTGCGGCGAGATCGGAGTGATGGGCGACCTCGGCATGCACGCCGTTCATGTGCCATTCCGCCTCGGCTGGAATCCCAAGCGCGCCTATGCGCAATTGCAGAAAATCTATCACGAGCGTCCGGATGGCAAAGGCGGCATGGCTACCTGCGACACCTGGGACAACGCGATGCTGCACACCGAAGTGGAAATCGACGGCAGCGAAGTCCCTGTCCGCTTCGAAATGAAACGCCTCGCCCCGAGCGAGACAAACACATGGTTCATTGAAGTCCTCGGAACCGATGGGGGCGTGAAATTCAGCACCAAGGAACCCAAGACGCTCTGGACATTCCAGCGCGGCAAGGAACAACTCTGGCAGAAGACCGACCTCGGTTTCAATGGCCCGTTCCCGACGATCACCGGCGGCATCTTCGAGCCAGGCTTCCCGGATTGCTTCCTGCAAATGTGGGCGGCTTACATCGCCGAACGCGCAGGAAAATTAGATGGTCGCTTCGGGTGCGTGACTCCCGAGGAAGCGGTTCGCAGCCACGAACTCTTCGAGGCCGCGCTCAAATCCCAGGAAACCAAAAACTCCGTTACTCTATAAATCCCCCACCCCTGTGAAAACAGCACTCATTCACGGCCAACCCTCGTGGGAGTTTTCCTCCGACACCGTGAGTGCTGCGATTACGCGGCTCGGCGGTCACTTGGCTCCGGTCACCTTTCGATGTGGCGCAATGGAGTTCTCGCCATTTTCCGTGGCCCCATGGGCAGAGGAAAAGATTGATGCTAGCACACCTTCGATCCTGAAGGCTCTGCGCGGGGATTTTTTCTGCTCCCCATTCGGTGCGGATGAGAAACCCTACCGAGGCGAGTTGCACCAACCCCATGGTGAAACGGCCAATGCCAACTGGCACTTCGAATCGCTAAAACGCAGCGACGCTGGCGTTGACTTGCATCTCTCGCTCGACACCAAAGTGCGCGCAGGGCATGTGGATAAATTCCTCAGTTTGAAAAATGGCGAGACGGCGATTTACTCCCGCCATGTGCTCAGCGGCATGAAGGGGAATATGACTTTGGGCCACCATGCGACGCTGAAATTTCCTGATGAGGAAGGCAGCGGCCACATCAGCACAAGTCGCATGGCGGAAGGATGGACATTTCCCGGGACATTCGAAGAGCCCGCGCGAGGAGGCTATAATTGCCTGAAACCCTCGGCCACCTTCAAGCGCTTGGACCGCGTTCCACTCGCGCAGGGCGGATACACCGACCTTAGCAGATATCCCTCCCGCAGGGGATTCGAAGACATCGTGCAAATAGTCCATCAGGACCGGCCCGATTTTGCTTGGACGGCGGCGGCCTTTCCTAAGGAGGGCTATGTGTGGTTTTCGCTTAAGGATCCGCGCGTGCTGCAGAGCACGGTTTTTTGGATATCCAATGGTGGACGTCATTACGCGCCTTGGAACGGCCGCCATGTGAATGTCATGGGCCTCGAGGATGTGACATCCTACTTTTTCCTCGGCATCTCACCCGCCGAAAAGCCAAATCCCATCAACCGCGAGGGGTTCAAAACCTTTACAAAGTTCGATCCCAAAAAACCGACCATCATCAACTACATCATGGCCGTCGCTGCGATCCCGCGTGATTTTGAGCGGGTCAAAAAGATCATTCCAGACACTCACGGAGTCACCCTTGTTTCCCCCGCAGGACATCGCATTCCTGTAAAACTCGACTTAACCTTCCTCTACAAAAACTCACTATGAAACGCAGTGAAATCAACGCTCTCATCCGCTCCGCTCAATCCTGTTTTGTAGCCCACGAATGGGCCCTCCCGCCCCGCCCGCGCTGGGATGTGACTGATTTCGGTCTCGCTGATTGGCGGAATTTCGGACTCGTTCTGGTGAACCTCGCGGAGGAGACGGAATACTGTGAAAAGCTCATGTATGCGCAGCAAGGCATGACCACACCGGCTCACTGCCACCGCAAAAAAAAGGAGGACATCATCTGCCGCTGGGGGCGCCTCGCGGTTCAGGTCTGGGCAGGCGTTCCCGATGAGAGCGGGGAGCGGGAATTCTCCATGCCGATCGACCACGAACCCGTGATGGTTAAATCGGGGCAGATCATAGAGCTTCCTGCGGGCTCCCGCGTGACGCTTGTGCCGGGTGTTTACCATGCCTTTTATCCCCTCAGCGAGGAGTGCATCATTGGTGAGGTTTCGACAGCGAATGACGACCTGAATGACAACTTCTTTGTGAACCCCGACATCGGCCGTTATCCACACCTCGAAGAGGACGAGCCTGCCATTCTCCGCCTTCTGAGCGACAAAACCGCATGAGTGACCGCAAAGGAATCCTCGCTGGCGGCAACTGGATTGTCGACAAACTGAAATTCATCGACACCTATCCGCAACAGGATGCGCTCGCCAACATACTGACCGAGACGACCGGCAACGGCGGCAGCCCCTTCAATGTGCTTCTCGACCTCGCCCGCCTGGGAGCCCCCTTTCCGCTCGCAGGCATCGGCCTAATCGGCGCGGATGCCTATGGGGACTGGATTCACGGACAATGTGATGCGCACGGGGTCGATCGCACACGCATTCTCCGAC
>JBIJAV010000076.1:0-3772 GCA_044345595.1 Terrimicrobiaceae bacterium | reverse complement strand
CGCGATTCTTCATGAGAACGTGGAGAGCCGCATCATTCCGGCGATCGAGGGGCTCGTGATTCCACACGCCCTCGGTCTCCACCAAGCCCTCTCGCCCGAGGGAGAATTCGGCACCTTCATCAACGCCCTCCGCCGCCACTTCCGCGGTGTGCTCAAGAAGGGCATCTGCCTGTTTCCGGACGGAGGTTGGAAGATCAGCTCGACCAGCAATAATTCTTGGCTCAGCAAGGTTTACCTCTGCCAGTTCATCGCTTCCAAAATCCTCGAGGAGCGCCCGGGCAAGAGCGGCGTTGTTGCGGACCAAGCGCATGCATCATGGCTCCTCGATGAGAAGAACAACTATTGGGCGTGGAGCGACCAGATCGTGAGCGGCGAGGCCAAGGGCAGCAAATACTACCCGCGCGGCGTCACCTCCATCCTCTGGCTCCAGGAAAGTGATCATTCTTAAACCAGATTATTCGCAGCTTATACTCGGCAATCCTCACTCTAAACCAAACACAACCCGCTCCCTCATATGAAAAAAAACCTCAAAAAACCAGCAATCGTATTCGCTACAGTCAGTTTATTACTCGGTCAGGCGATCAGCCATGCGGCAAATGCCACTGCCGTAGAAAAAGAGTCCAAACCCTACAAAGGCAAGGCGCAAACTGTTCCAGGATTTATCAAGCCCGCTCTTTATGATGAAGGTGGAGCAGGTGTGGCATTTCATGACACCGACCCCGTTAACAAAGCTGGCGGCTCGTTCAGAGAGGACGAGGGCGTGGATACAGGCGGCGCCGATAAACCTGTCGGCCATATTATGTCCGGCGAATGGATCAAATACACATTTGATGTCCGAAAAGCCGGCGACTACGACATCATCCTCCACTACGGGCGGGCGAGCGATTATTCGGGACCCGCAACCCAAATTGATCTTTCGCTCAATGATGCCGCGCTCGCGACCCTTAAGATTGACCTTAAGGGAACGGGGATGGACTGGTCTCCCACCGGTCGCCAATTCGCTGAACTGCCAGTGCGGCTTGAAGCTGGTAAAAATGTGCTCCTGGTAAAATTCAAAGGCGGCAGTGTGAATTTTGGCGGCCTTGATTTTCGCGAAGCCTTCCCGGTCAAGGGCTCTGTAAAGCTCCCAGCAGAGTGTGTGGTTTTTGCGCCTTTCACGAAAGCCAGCGGAGTCCCGAGCGCCGATTTGCTGCGTCAGGTGCCGAAGTCGTTGACACTGGATGGCGTAACCGCTGAGGCAAAAACAGCTTCATTTCATGCCGCCAACCGCACGCTCGATCTGGCTTCGCACATCGGGGAAAAAGGTGAAAAGGCCATTGGCAAAACGGCATTTGTTTACATCCCCTTCAGCGTCACCGAGGCCGGCCCGCTCACCTTTGGCTTCGGTGCCGATTGGTGGTATGAGGCCTATCTTGATGGGACCCTGATCAGCAGCACCATGGAATCTGGAAATGGGAAATCGCCGACCTCGATCTTTGATCATTCTGTAACAGTTGAGGCTTCTGCGGGGAACCACCTGCTGGTGATTCGCTTTGCCAGCGGAAAGGCTTCCTCCTTGCTTTCCGTGGGAGGGCCAGGAGATCTGCGCAATCCCTATCTCACCACTTCTACCACTGGTGCCTCGGAAGCCAAAAAACCCATCCATGTTTCCGCAGCTGGAGCGCGTCCAGGGCCTCCGTCTGACAGAAAATGGAAGATGGTCTGGAATGACGAGTTTGATGGTTCTCAGCTCAACGGGGAAAAGTGGGTCGTGGGTGACGGCCAGGGCAAATTGAAATGGCCGGGGATCGAGACCCGATACGACACGACGATGTCGGGTCTGGACGGAGAGGGCAACTTTGTCATTTCGCTTAAAAAGGATAAGGACGGAGCAGTTTTGTATGGGCCGAGGATTTACTCCCGCATGACCAAAGCCTACGGCTATTACGAAGCCCGCGTGCAATTTTCGAAGCAGCCGGGCTGGTGGACGGCTTTCTGGCTTTCCGGCGTTCCCTACGGCGAAGGGTCCGACACATTCCGCTGCCCGCAGGAATTTGATATCTATGAGGACTTCTACAAGCCAAAGAAGACCAATGACATTCAGATGTCATACTGGGCCACTTCTGGCCTGGGAATAGGCACTGAAGATCAGAATCCCAATCCAAAAAAACCAACTCTTGAGGTGACGAAGATCAGCCGATTGCTGGCTTGCCGGAAGGTGCTGCTTGAAGAGTATGGGGGTTGGCACACGGTGGCTCTGGAGTGGACTCCGCTGGAGCATATTTTTTATGTGGATGGGCAGGAAACGCAGCGCCAATCCTACAAGGATGTTCCCATTACCACAGTGCCGCTACACATCATCGCCAGCTGGCAGAGTGGCACGCCAAAAACCAAAGATGCAAAACCGTTTTACGGCCGGCTGGAGGAGGCCCAACTTCCCGATCAGGTGAAATTTGACTATGTCCGCGTCTATGATGAAGACCATGGAAATAAAACCGCCCCGGAGGTAACGGTTGAACAGATTGACACCGGCAAGATTATGGCCGGGAGCCCAGTCCGATTCAGGGTTCGCTCCAAAGACAATGATGGTTCGGTCAAGAAGCTGATGCTGTTCTCAAAAGGCTATCTTCGTGCGGAACTTGAAGTGGACGGGAGTCAAAGCGAGCAGGTCTTCACCATCTCAAATCTCTTCACCGGCGATAACACCATCAAGGCCATGGCTCAGGACAGTGACGGACTGGTCGGCGTTTCCCCATCCTTGACGCTTACCGTCCTGACAGGCCGAGAATATACCGGCACCGCCTACAAGGGGAAACCGCAAAGCCTTCCCGGCCGGATCATCGCCGGGCACTATGATGAGGGCGGCAATGGCGTGGCCTATGCGATGGGACGCACCACCAGCAAAGCTAAGGGTGCTGACTGGCGTGCCGATGAAATTGGCTGGTCCATAGAATCGGCCATTCCTGCCGGAGGCGAATCATCCGAACCAGCATGGGTGACCTATCAGGTGAATGTCACGGAAGCCGGCGAGTATGATGTGGAACTGTTCATGAACCGTCCGCAAACGGCAGTCACACAATCTGCTCATAAACCGGCCGAGGAAGAATTCATTCAACTCGATGTTGATGGCTCCAAGATGGCGGAATGGACGATGTCTTCCAAATGGAGCTCCGGCGAAAAATGGCGCGACCCTGTTTTGCCAATCGGCAAGCAGCGGATCAAGTTGAGTGCCGGGACGCATCAGCTCATTCTCCGCTTCGACCGCGTGAAAACCTTCTACACCTTCTTCGGAGGACTCGAATTCACCAAGGCCAAATGACAAGCAGTCATACCTGGAAATTCAGCTGACCGCTGGAGAGAGATTCTTCTTGAAATCTGATCTTTCGCGGTCGGCATGAAACCAGCAAGTCCGGAACACCTCACTTCGCTTCCCGGTCTGCTCAGCTTCTGGACCTTCCAGGAACCTGCCGGGGCTGATCGCGTGGCGATCGGCCCGCATCGCTACGCCCTGCGCGATGCGGGCGTGCCGGTCGGTCGCGCGGACGAGGGAATCTTCGGTTCCCACGCGGCGGAGATAGGTCCTGGTCGCTGGCTCACATGCCCGCCCGAATCATGCCCCGCTCTCAACCTGCACGGACCGTCGGCACAAGTCAGCGTGGTCGCATAGATCAAGCCCCGCCGACAGGATCCGCCTTGGTGTGAGTTCATCGCCGGACTCTGGAATGAACGGGCCATGCGACGACAATATGGACTTTTCCTTGGCCTTGGTCTCACCGATGTGAAATCCAAGCGC
>JBIJAV010000075.1:0-3804 GCA_044345595.1 Terrimicrobiaceae bacterium | reverse complement strand
CTTGTGCAAGCCGTGCGCTCCGGCAAGGCACTCTACGCAGGCGTTTCAAACTATCCCGCCGACATGACTCGCCGCGCCGCTGACCTCCTCGCATCCGCCGGCGTTCCGCTCCTGATCCACCAACCCCGCTATAATTTATTCAACCGCTGGGTGGAGGAGGGGCTTTCAGAAGTCCTCCTCGATGTGGGCGCCGGCTGCATAGCATTCTGCCCGCTCGCACAGGGTCTTCTCACAAGCCGCTATCTCAACGGAATCGAAGACGGATCCAGAGCCAGCAACCCCCATGGATTCCTCAAGCCAGACCAGGTCACAGAGGAAAAAATGCAACGCGTTCGCGCCCTCGCAGAGATCGCCGCGAATCGCGGCCAGACTCTCGCTCAACTCGCATTGGCATGGGTGCTCGCCCGACCCGCAGTCACATCCGTCCTCATCGGAGCCAGCAGTCTCCAGCAGATTCAGGAAAATGTAGTCACTTTGGAAAAAACTCACATTACCCCCGAGGAACTCGCCGCCATTGATGCGGCTTGCAGCCTCTAAAAAAAACGCCCCGCCCTCTTCCACGAATACAAGCTCTTTGCTGATGGCTTGACTAATGAGTTGACTTATACTTGACTTATTTGATGCCCTACATCCCGCATTTTACCATCACTCCGCACCTGCTTTCTCTGGTGGAAACGATAGCGGCATTGCGTGAACGCATTCAAGGTGCCGCTGTGGAGGTTTCGTGGATTCCTGCGCTGCAAAAAGACACCCGAACTCGTAATGTTCATGCTTCGACGGCAATCGAAGGCAATCCGTTGACGCTGGAGCAGGTCCGTGCGCTGGAGGAGGGACGGGAAGTCGTGGCCTCGGATACTCGATCGCGGCGGGAGGTGCTGAATTACTTCGCCGGATTGCGTTATGTGGAGAAGCACGCCATGAAGGAACGAATCTGCCACGAGGATCTCTTCGAGTTGCACAGGATTCTGGCGGGTGAGGTCATGGATCAAGGCATCGCCGGAAGTTATCGAATGATCGCCGTGCGGGTAGGTAACCATTTTCCGCCTGCGGCAGCCGATGTCTCCGGTCTGATGTTTGAGCTTCTGGATTGGTGGAACAAAGAGTCCTCCAAACTCTCGCCGGTGCTCAGTTCTGCGATCCTGCACTATCGTTTCGAGGACATTCATCCTTTTGCCGATGGCAATGGGCGAACTGGTCGCGCATTGGCGTTGTGGGAACTCTATCGGCGTGGATTCGACAGCCATCACATTTTCTCCGTGGATGAATACTATTGGGAGGATCGCCCCGGATACTATGCCGCGCTGTATGCGGTTCGGATGGTTGGCGAAGACCTCACTGGATGGCTCGAATACTGTGCCGAGGGTGTTCGGTTAACGCTAGAGAATGCATGGCTCCGTGTGCAGGCGCTGGAGGTGAGATTGCCGGAGAAATTGGTGCTTCGTCCCAAACAGGAATGGCTGCTTCAGCTCCTCCGGGATCATGGCCGCATGGCTCCTGCGGAAATCTGGGCTGCCATGAAAATATCCCGACAGGGCGCGATGGACTTGCTCCGTCCCTTGTTGGACGCTGGCGTTGTGGAGAAAATCGGCGGAAAAAAGACCGGTTACTACACGCTTCGTCAGCCATAAAAAAAGCCGCTACCCAACGACGAAAAAAAATTAAAAAAAAGTATTGCGCACCACCGATCTCATGTTACTTTGAAATTGTTCTGGGGGGAACAGAAGCCCGTTGCGACACTCGTTGCGACGGGCTTCAACTTTTTAGAGGTCGATTTCATTCGCCCAAGGGTTGCATGCCTTTCCTTCCTGACCTATGAAAGACACGACATGGCCAAAGACGACTGTATCATAAGTAATGGAGTAGTAGTGGATGTGCTTCCTGGAACGCTTTTTCGGGTCAAGTTGGCCAACGACCATGTTCTCCTCTGCCACATCTCTGGTAAGATGCGGAAGCACTTCATCCGCATTGTTCCGGGGGATCGTGTCACCGTCGAAATTTCTCCCTACGATCTCACCAAGGGTCGCATCACTTTCCGCGAATCCGGATCCCCGCCTCCCCAGCGCTGATTGGCCCGCTCTGAGGAAAAAAATCTTTTCCAAATCATGATTGCAGGAATCGATCTTGGAACCACTCATTCCCTCGTGGGAGTGATGGAAAGCGGCTTCCCGGTTCTCATTGCCGATGCCGAGGGTCGTCGCCTGACGCCCTCTGCCGTATGGTTTCCTGAAGAAGGGGAGCCTGTCGTCGGTTGGGAAGCGCTGGAAAAAAAAGCCACGCATCCCGCGCAGGTCGTGACCTCCGTGAAGCGCCTAATCGGCCGCCGGGTCGGCGAGGCAGCGGCTTCATCGCCGGGCTGCGCCGTAGAAGCAGGGCCGGATGGGGAGCTTCGGGTCTTGGTGGGAGGGCGTTCTCTTCGGCCCGAGGAAATTTCCGCGATCATTCTCTCAAAACTCAAAACCGATCTCGAGCAATCCTGCGGCGTTCCCGTGAACCGCGCAGTTATTACAGTTCCGGCCTACTTCAACGACGCCCAGCGCGCTGCCACCAAGAGGGCAGGGGAGTTGGCGGGTTTTACTGTGGAGCGGATTCTCAGCGAACCGACAGCTGCCGCATTGGCCTATGGACTCGACCGCCTCGGCGAGCGGGCCAAGGTTGCCGTCTACGACCTCGGTGGCGGCACTTTCGATGTCTCTGTGCTTGAGTTGAATTGCGGAGTCTTTGAAGTGCTCTCCACAAACGGCGACACCAGTCTCGGCGGCGATGATCTCGATGTCGCTCTCTCTAAAATCTGGAACATCTCCCGCTTCGAAGCCGAAAAAATCAAACGCGCACTCACCGATGCGGAGACTGTTGAGTTCGATGGCCGCACCTATCATCGCTCCGATCTGGAGACTGCTTGCTTGCCGATTATCGAAAGAACCCGTCGGCATTGTCTGCGTTCGCTCTCGGATGCCCATCTCGAGACCGCTGCGCTGGATGCCGTTGTTTTGGTCGGCGGGGCCACACGCATGCCGCTGGTTCGAAAGTTCGTCGCTGAAATCTTCAATCGCGAACCCGATGTGAGTCAGCATCCCGACGAAGCCGTTGCCCTCGGTGCAACAATCCAAGCCGGCATCCTCGAAGGGGGACTTCAAAATCTCACGCTCCTCGATGTGACTCCGCTCTCGCTCGGCATCGAGACCTTTGGCGGCCTCATGAATGTCATCATTCCCCGCAATACGACGATCCCATGCAAGGCGGGCGAGATGTTCACAAACGCCGTGGCCAACCAATCCGCCATGAGCATCACAGTCCTGCAGGGCGAACGCGAGATGGCCCGCGACAACTGGCCGCTCGGTCGCATGGATGTCGCCTTCCCGCCCGCTCCAAAAGGCCAAGCCCGCGTCGGTGTGCAATTCGAACTCGATGCGAACGGCATTCTTCATGTCCTCGCCCGCGACACCAGCACCGGCCTCGACACCGTCATCAACATCCAAAGCGCGGTGGAAGTTTCCGACGAAGCCGTCGAAAAAATGCTCGGCGACTCGCTGGAACACGCCTTCGAGGACATGGACGAACGGATTTTCACCGAGGCCAAACTCAAGGCCGACGAAATGCTCCCAGCGGTGGACTCCGCACTTGAAGCACTCGGAGACGAAGTCCCTGCCGAAATCTGCACCGCCATCTCAGGGCTCGTTCAAAAAATCCGCACTGCACGCGAAGCCCGCTCCACTGCGGATCTCAAAAACCTCCTCCGCGAACTCGACACCATCACCGAGCCCCTCGCCACCGCCCTCCTCGAGAAAACCCTCGCCTAAGCCCCCC
>JBIJAV010000006.1:0-126210 GCA_044345595.1 Terrimicrobiaceae bacterium | reverse complement strand
ACTTCGCGCAAGCCCTTTCCGGGGCCGACTGCGCTCGGCTCGCTACGCTCGCCTTCACTCCGTCGGCCCCGGAAAGGGCACTCAGATCGTGAAGAGCCTAATTACAGAAGAAACTTTACACCCCCTACCCCGCGCCATCACATGATAAAACGCCCCTGCATACTCGATTCGAACTTGTCTTGGCATGACGCGAGCGAAGCGCAATCAAGAGGTCATGTCAAGAATTAATTCCTGACCCCTTTAATCTTTAACTTCATTGCCAAAGCCAGACGAATAGCATTATTCTAGCTAGTGATTCAATTTTCATGAGCATCAGAACCCTATTCCGAGTCATTATCCCCACAATCGTCTTCATTGCAGTATCGAGCTTTTACGCCAATGGTGCGACTACTGAAAAATCAAATGATCCAACAATTACGGTAAAAGTTATTCTGCAAACACACCGAAGTCCGCTTAAAGATTTTCCAAGCAGCGGCGATACTCTGTCAAAAGTTGATAAAAGCGAATTTTTTATACTAGAAACACTTAGTAAAACGAGCAGAGATGTCAATTCTGCCGTAGTTGAGGCAGTTTTTACCGTGGGAAGCAATCTACAACCTGTCAGCTATTCAAAGAGTGCACTGGAATTGTTTGGGAAAAATTCATTATTCAACAGAATCGGTGAATTTGTGAAAGTTTATGGTTTCGAGAACAAGGAAACACATGCTTCTGGAATATTGCTCCTCAAAAGAATGCACGAAACATTTCGAAGCATGAAAGATAAAGCAGGAAAGCTGAAAGATATCTCAAATCAATTAAAAACTCTTTCAGGCGAAATGACGACCTTGGCAGCCGAAATGCCGAAAGAGAAGGAGGCAGAAAAAAGTAAACACCTGCGCCAAAGATTTAAAAGTATCGAGAGCAATTTCAAAAATGCTCAGTCCGAATTCCAAATTGCCGAGAATGAGTTCAAAAAAATGAAAGCCGAAAATCACGAAGCAACTATTTCGTTCAATACATTTCGGGTTATCCGTAGTGCGGAGGCATTGCAAACAGCATTACAAGTGGCTGTAAATAATGATGAAAAGTGTGTTTATCTCATCATCGGTTCAATGCACTGGGATGACCTTGTCGCCATAGAGAGCAGAATAGACACGGTGAAGCCTAGAATGTTTAAACTGGAAAAGCTTGAAGCAAAATAAAAAAGGGGTCAGGCATAAAATATTGACATTGTTTCCTTTTCCACACCAGCAAGCTCGGAATCTGTTTTTAGCAGCTCTCGATGCCGCTTGATGCTGCGGCACACGCCAGCTCGAGCCCCCAATGCGCATTCCATTACACGCCCTTCATCTTCCGATACCTGCGGATCAGCGAATTTGTGCTGCTGTCGTGTTTGAGGTCGGGCTCCCCTGTGGATTCGAGTTCGGGGATGATGCGTTGAGCAAAATTACTCTTGAGGCATCCCATAATGACCGGCAGCTATTAACTGGTTTCGCAAATCTTCTGAGAGAGGTTTAAATCCCATTTTGAGTAACATCTGCTCAAGCTTTTCTTCTTGGAGACGGGGTTCCCGTTTCCAATCCTCAGGAATTTCTGGAAGTTTAACAAATTGAGGTTTATTGGTTTTCTCAAGCGTTAATGCAGTTGGCATAGTTTTCTTTAAAATCATTGATCGCATATGTCAGCGCGGAGTTAAACTCCATTTGGGTAAGCCCATTTTTCTCCAAAATTTTGTTTGATCTGAACATAATGTCTCTTAAAGGGAGTTCCAAAAGCAGTATTTATCGTGTCAATAATTAATTCCTGACCCCTTAGACAAGTTGAGCTTTTCGTTTTGAGTCGAGCCTTCTGGCAACCACCAAAGAGATCGTCAGCGCCAATATCAAAAAAATGCCTACGGGAACACTCATCAGCATGAGCCATCCATATACCAACATTGAGTAAAGCAAGGGCCCGAGATCATAGCCCCCCACAAGACAAGGATGGGCACTCCCTTCGTCGAGGGTGGCCCCGAAGATCGCTGCGATGAGGTCAGCCAGGAAGGCGCTCAAGATTGGCGCGATCGTAAAGAGGAGAAGCGCGCTGTAGGCAATCCAGATAAGCCTACGGTCTAACCCAAGTTTCGCAAGAATCTCAAAAAAATAGCGCCAATTTGGCAATTTCGCGATCAGAGGTTTTGTAAGCTGTTTATTATCAATGATCGTGTTTTTCAACTTTCATTTGTAGTGCCTAAAAATACCACATTTTTCTTGACTTTGATCTTTTTCTTTGTTATTTGTTGCGCGCATGTATTTTAGAACAAAATCTATCAAGGGCTCACAGCTCATTCAACTCGTTCATTCCTATCGCAATAGCGACGGTTTACCTCGTCAGCGCGTCATCGCTTCCCTCGGCGACGCCAAACTCCCGGAGGCCGAAAAATCTCTCATCGCCAGCGCGGTCGAGCGCCGTATCCATGGCGAAGGCGATTTCTTTGACTCCTCTCTCTCCCCGGAAGCAACCGCCTGGGTCGATCGCATCGTTCAGCTCGCAGGCCGCTCTCAAGCTGCCAGACCCGTTCCCCAAGCCACTGTGGATGGCGTTATTCTCGATTCCATCGAGACCACCGATGTCGTGGAACTCGGACCCGAACTCCTCGCCCTCAAAGCCTGGGAGGAGTTGCGTTTTACCCCGATGCTCGAGGCCCTGGGCATGAACTCCAGCGCCATTGCCACAGCCCAGCTCATGGTTTCCAACCGCCTCATCGAGCCTCTGAGCGAATGGGCTTTAATCGATTGGTCCTACCGCACCGCTATCCCCGAACTCCTCGATATACGCATCACCAAAAGCGCCAAGGACCGCCTCTACCGCACCAGCGATGATCTCATGGCCCACCGCAAGGATATCGAGGCCACCCTGCGCCAGCGCGAGCGCGATCTTTTTTCCCTCAGCCGCAGCTTCATTCTCTACGATGTCACCAACAGCCATTTCGAGGGCTTCTGCGCTTCCAACCCCAAGGCCAAGCACGGAAAAAACAAGCAACACCGCAACGACTGCCGCCAGATCGCTGTTGGCATCGCCTTTGACGAATACGGATTTCCGCTCGCCCACGAGACCTTCGAAGGCAACATGGCCGACACCAAAACCCTGCCCATTATTCTCGATCGCCTCGCCCGCCACGAGGATGGTCTCAAACCCGTGGTCATCCTCGACGCCGGATTCGCCTCGCGCGCGAACCTCGCCCTGCTCAAGGAGCAAGGCTATTCCTACATCGTCAACATCACACGCGGCAGCCGCTCCAAGTATGCCGATGCCTTTGAAAAAGAGACTTTCGAAGCCCTTCCCGGACGCTCCGAGGAACAGCGCGTGGAGGTGAAAAAAATCACCGATCCCGAGGACTCCGCGAGCCACTTGGTCCTGTGCCGCAGCGCCCAGCGCCGCATCAAGGAGGAGGCTATGATTTCCAGTGCCGAGAAGCGCTTCCTCGCCGCCGCCGCAGCCCTTGGCAAAAGCATTGAAAAAGGCGTCTTCAAGCGCGCCGCCGTCATCGAACGCAAAATCGGAGCCCTCCAAAAACGCCACGCCCGCACGGCGAGGTTCTACACCCTCAAACACAGCGCCGGACGGCTCGAAATCAGCCGCGACGAGGAGAAAATGAAAAGCGCAGTGGCTCAATGCGGCGACTATGTTTTGAAGACCGATAAGAGCCTCGAAGCCGCGCAACTCTGGGAGCTCTACATGACGCTACTCAAAGCCGAGGCCGGCTTTGCCCAACTCAAAGGCACGCTCGGACTGAGGCCGAATTTCCATCAACTCGAAGACCGCGTCGACGGCCACATCTTTATCAGCGTGCTCGCCTACCACCTCCTGCGCTGGGTAGGCAAACGCCTGGAAGCTCACAACGACACGCGCGAATGGCAAACGATCCGCCGCCTGCTCGGCACCCACAGCCTCGTCACCACCCGACTCCCGCTCGCCGACGGACGCATCATCAACATCCGTAAGCCCAGTCAACCCGACGACGAACAAAAATGCGTCTACCAAATGCTCGGCATCGACTGGAAATCGGCCTTCCCAACCCGAAAAACCGAAATTCCAGCATGAAGAGATTGTAGTGCCTTTGGAACGACCCCCTATGTTTTATGCGGGTTTCCAGTCACCCATGAGAAACTTGGGCTAAGAGATATACAGCAATAGCTGATAGCCAAATGCACCCGGCAATGACCACGTAGTGAAAATCAAGGACGGGAATTCGACTAACGACCAGCAAGTAGAACAACGCCGACGCGAAAATTAGACCAAAGCAAAGGTTGAGCTTTTGGAGTGTATTCATGAAATCACGGACGAGGAGTTGAACCGGAGGGTGTGAGAATCGTCGAGGTCGGCTCCGGGTAGATGGGCGCAGGCTTCGAGTGTCCAGTCCAACTCTGGAGCGAGATCGAGGGCGTTGAAAGTTCGCTGCACGCCTTCGATAAAAGCACCCACGCCTTTCAATTCATCCGGCCACTCTGGGGTATGACGCGCAGGTCGATTCGGAATCTTAATAGAAAAGGGAATTTGCCGAGTGCCTGGCATGAGGTTTTCGTCGATCGGAAGATCCTGGCTCAGATGGATGACTTTTTCCCATTGGGTGCTGCCTTGGCTTCCGCCCGAGATGCGTTGATGGGCAGAAAGGGTGATCGTGAGCCGCTCGAAAAGCAATCGCTCACGGGTATGCAGCAAGATATTGCCGCTGAGAGTTTCACCCCATGTGTAGGGACGATCCGTAAAAATGATTCTGAGACTCCCTTTCATGGCCGCAGCGATGCGCTGCTGGACGGTCAAGGCCGCGAGCACTGTGGCAATGCCAAGCAACAAGCCGACGACAACGCGCCCGAGCACATCACCTTGGGGTTCAGAAAGCAAGGCCCAGCGAGCGTAGATAAAGTCGAGGACGAGAAAACCTATCAGGAAAATGGCGGGAATGATGATTTTCTTGGGCTGGAACTGTTTTGGATTTGATACCTGGTTTGGCACGGAATAATCCGAAGAAACATACGGCGGTTCGGGGAGCACCGACGATGAAGATCCATCAGAAACCCGGCGGGAGTGGTGCTTTTCATTTCGTGGAAGTGTTTCGGATTGGAAATCTAATTTAGCAGGGAATAGCCCTAGGAAATAAAAGAGGATGCCGGGAGCACCGACGATGAGGACCCAGCCGGCCCAGAGAAGCCAACCTCCGCCCACTGCCCTCGCCTCGTTCAAGAAATAGGCATTGCCATCGTGGATGATGAGATCGACTTCGCTGCCGACCGAGTATCGGGAAAAAGGGCCCTTTTCCCATTGGGTAGTCAGGGTGCTGGCGCGTCCTGGCACAGACCAATCGATGTGGGCACGCAATCTCCCCTCGTTGCCGGGAAAATCACGCTGGATGCTCGTGACTCGCCCCTTGGTCACGACCCCCTCGCGCAGAACATTGCGATACATGGCACCCTTGTTAAAAACAGTGGATCCGATAACCGCAGTCATGATGGCGGCGTAAACTAGGAAAATAGTGCGAAAAGTCATTTTTTTCAACGTCCGCGATCACTCAAGGAGTGCCGAAGGCATGTCAATAATTAATTCCTGACCCCTTTAGCATGACCTTGTTCGTTTTTTTGCAATGCTTTGACAGCGAGGATAAAAATGCTTTCCTTGCTGCAGGTATCGAGCCTCTTTTGATTCAGAGAGGGGTCAGCTATCCCACAAAATTGCAGAAGCTCTTTCTTTGAATATCTCTTCTTCATGGTCAGTGGGGAAACGAATAACTTATCTGGAATGATCGTGAAGCCCTCGTAATGAAAATCAATGAGTTCTCCATGTGTGTTATTGCGCGAACCGTATTTAATAAGATAACTCTCCAGTTCGGAAGGAGTTTTTGCATGAGCTGCACCCATTCCGATGTCAAAAATTACCGGAAATACTGGTGATCGGAAGAAAAAGTTGAGGCTCGTAAGATATGTCTGTGCATGTTTTAGGGTAAATATGCGATGGAGGAGAGCATGGATGGATGTTTCTGTCTGTCGTCAAAGCTGGGGCTCGCGCAGTAAAGATTTACCTCGAGCACTTTGTTCGCATTTTTTATAAAGTGATTCTGGTGCAATATCAAATCCGCATTTCCATGCCAGCGTTGGCCAGGAATCCAAGAAAAATTTTGAAAACTCCGAAGGATCTTTCAGTGAATCAGCTATGGGGTGGCTGTTGATTGTCTCTTTCAGATCCACATTTCCGCACAAGCCATCATTGAATCGAAGAAAGACGCTGTGATCTCTTAAATATTTTGCTTCCTGTATGTAAACACAATTCATAGTTTCTATACCAAGGGTTCAATCTTGTGAAAATCTTTGGAATTCCACATACCCAACAACTCGTCTTTGCGCATGTTGGTTCGATGTATCTGATAATTCGTATCTGAATTCAGACTGTTTCAATAGCTTGCGAATCTTCATATAAAGTATCCGTGCAGAGATCCTGACCATGAGGCCATTGTATCGACCCAATGGAAACTTGAACTCTTGAAAAATACGCAATGTCTTTTAACTCCCGGAAAACCCCTCGTTCCAGATACGGCGTCAGATCAAACTCTCTGATCTCTGAATTCTGAAACTCAATCTCCAACCTGTGGTTTCGAAGTGGTCTTACCTTTCTGACTCTTGGGTTCATGTTACTTGAGTGGTTCTATTTTAAACAGTTCTTGACCGTTTATTGAAAGCTCCCAGTTTGCAAGCAGTTCTTCTTTATGAATTTCAATCTACGCTTGAACCAACTTCATTTTAGGGTTTGGAATGCTCACTTCAAGAATCTCTCCATCAGGTAATCCTAATACAACATTGTTGATTTATTGCTCTTACTGAATGTTGTTTGGAAACACAATAATGTAGAATCATCGGATCAAAGGCAATCGTGTGAAGATTTTAATCATAAACCTTTTTTCGCGAGATTATGTAAAGAATTAATTCTTGATCCCTTTTAACTTTTAACTGCGAGTAAAATTGCATTTCGGATAGGTGGTGCAACCGAAAAAGACTCCGTTGCGACCATGAACCTTGCGCAACTTGTGCCCACATCTTGGACAGGTAGGGGCCATGCAATCCAGATTCGACGTGGATAGATCGGCAAGCGAGATGAGTTGAGAAAAGCTCTCTCCGCAAATGCAATGCGCATTATGATGCGGTGTAAGAAGCGGTAAGCGACTCACTGCGCCACACGATGTGCAAAGCGAATCGTAGGAATGGGTGTCGGCTGTTGGGGGTGAGAACTCCGCAAGAGCTTGAGTGAGTTTGTCGCCGTTTATCGCGGTAATGCGGTTTTGGGCTGCAAACTCACGAGCGTTGGAATTGAAGTCGCTCGTCGTAACAAAAAAGCCTGCGTCAGCGCGCTCTGCGACCATCGTGCCAAGAAAGCGGCGTAATGTGGGAGTGTCGATCAAGCTGCCGCGATGGTATCTCTTGCATTCGACAAAGAATGTTTTGCTGTCTCGGCGCAAGATAATGTCTTTGCCGCCATCGCCAGTTCTTGCCGTCTGGACAACGGAGTAACCCTTTCTTCGGAAAAGGTCTGCAACAATGGTTTCGAATTCATAGGGCGCCGCCAAAAGCAAAAAATCCAACCGGGCCACCTGGCCCATGCTTAGTCGGGTAAGCTCCTGTTTTCTGAGCGCAGCTGCCTTTGCGCGGTATTCGGCTCGGCGCACATTGTCTTCCGCTTCTTGTTGTTGCCGGGCTTGCTCAACCCGGAAGTTTCGGAGGCACTCGGGACAAAGCTGCTGCGTCTTTCCGCCACTAACACCATGCGGACAAGGCCTAGTTAGCTCATCTTTCTTTTTAACTTTCTCGCGGAAGCTGTCGCTCAGGTAGCCAAATCCGACAATAGCGCCGATGGGAATGACAATGAACCACGCGTGAATCAACAGAATTGCACCTATACAGATCCACGTCAGGATCGCGCAGATTTTGATGCCCCAGAGAACGCCGTCGAATGCGATGTTGCCTAAAGACCGAGTCATTATCGTTGCGTGTCCTTGTGGCCTAACGTTGTTTGGTCAAAAACAAATTCCAGTTTAATTTGCTGTGCGAGAAAAAAATGGCCCATTGGGGCAAGTTTTACGCCTTCATCTTTCTATACCTACGGATCAGCGAATTCGTGCTGCTGTCGTGTTTAAGGTCGGGCTCCCCTATGGCCTCGAGTTCGGGGATGATGCGTTGGGCGAGGACTTTGCCGAGTTCGACGCCCCACTGGTCGAAGGAGTTGATATCCCAGAGGACACCTTGGGTGAAGACGCTCATTTCGTAGAGGGAGACGAGGCTGCCGAGGATGGCGGGGGTGAGTTTTTCGGCGAGGATGACATTGGACGGGCGGTTGCCGTCGAAGACGCGGTGTGGGGCGAGTGCGGCGGGGGTGCCTTCGGCTTCGACTTGGGCGAGAGTTTTTCCGAACGCGAGGGCCTCGGTTTGCGCGAAGACATTCGACATGAGGATGTCGTGGTGACGGCCGAGCGGGTTGAGGGATTTGGCGAAGGCGATGAAGTCGCAGGGGATGAGGCGGGTGCCTTGGTGGATGAGCTGGTAGAAGCTGTGCTGGCCGTTGGTGCCGGGTTCGCCCCAGTAGATCGGACCCGTATCGGCATCCGCATGGGCGCCATCGAGTTTCACATGCTTGCCGTTGCTTTCCATCGTGAGCTGCTGGAGGTAGGCGGGGAAGCGTTTCAGGTATTGGTCGTAGGGCAGGACGGCAACCGTTTGTGCGCCGTAGAAGTCGTTATACCACAGGGCCAAGAGGCCATGGAGGACGGGGATGTTTTGCTCGAAGGGCGCGGTGCGGAAGTGCTCGTCCATCGCATGGAATCCGGCGAGCATTTCGCGGAAGTTGTCCGGGCCGAGGGCGATCATGTTGGAGAGGCCGATAGCGGAATCCATCGAATAGCGGCCCCCTACCCAATCCCAGAAGCCGAACATGTTGGCGGTGTCGATGCCGAACTCGGAGACCTTCTCGGCGTTTGTGGAAACGGCGACGAAGTGCTTGGCAACGGCGGCTTTGTCACCCCCCAGACCGGCGAGCGACCACTCGCGGGCCGTGGCGGCATTGGTCATGGTCTCCAGCGTGGTAAAAGTCTTGGAGGAAATGATGAAGAGCGTTTCGGAAGGGTCAAGGTCGTGGGTGGCCTCGGCGAAGTCGGTGCCGTCCACATTTGAGACGAAGCGGAAGGTGAGCGAACGATCGGTGTAGTGGCGCAGGGCCTCGTAGGCCATCACGGGACCGAGGTCCGAGCCGCCGATGCCGATATTGACGATGTTTTTGATGCGCTTGCCGGTGTGGCCTTTCCACTCGCCAGAGCGGATGCGATTGGAAAACTCGGACATGCGGTCGAGCACGGCATGGACTTCTGGAACAACATCAACCCCATCGACTTTGATCGATGCCGAGCGTGGAGCGCGGAGCGCGGTGTGCAGGACGGCGCGGTTCTCGGTGATGTTGATCTTGTCACCACGGAACATGGCATCAATCTTTTCGCGCAAACCAGCGGCGTTAGCGAGATCGATCAGACAGGCGACTGTCTCATTGGTGATGAGGTTTTTAGAATAATCCAAGAAAAGCCCGGCGGCTTCGAGTTGGAACTTCTCAGCGCGCTTGGGATCGGAGGCAAAGAGTTCGCGGAGGTGAGGAAGGGACTCGGATTGGATGGAGAGGGTTTCCCAGGCGGGGTGTGTGGTGAGCATAGGAGTTTTAAGTTTTAAGGATTAAGTTTTAAGTGGGTGGTAGTTTGGGATTCGTTGAGGAGCGGAAGCGGTTTATTGGGAATTAACCACGGAGGACACGGAGAGCACGGAGTGGAAGAGGAGGTTTTGAATCAATTTTCCAAGGGCGGAAGGCAGGAGAAGATTTTTGTCTTGGATTAAAATACTCCTCCGTGCTCTCCGTGTCCTCCGTGGTTAAACTTTTTATGCCTCTTTATGCTGATGATGAGGTTTTAATGATGCGTTTTTACACATTATAAACATTCCCTCATCCCCTGCTCTGCGCGCTCTGTGTCCTCTGTGGTCAATCCTTCTTTTCGAGGTGGCCTCCGAATTGGAATCTCATGGCGGAGAGGAGCTTGTCTTGGAAGTCGGCGTCGCCACGGGAGCTGAAGCGTTCGTAGAGGGCTGTGGTGAGGACTGGGACGGGGACGCCTTCGTCGATGGCGGCTTTGATTGTCCAGCGTCCCTCGCCGGAGTCGCTGACGCGGCCGGCGAAGTCGGTGAGGGCGGGGTCTTTGACGAGGGAGTTCGCGGTGAGGTCGAGGAGCCAGCTGGCTACGACGCTGCCACGACGCCAGACTTCGGAGATGTCGGTCAGGTTGAAGTCGTATTGGTATTGCTCCGGGTCGCGGAGCGGGGTGGTTTCGGCGTCAATCGTTTGGGTTTTTGTGCCGATATTGGCATTTTTGAGGACATTCATGCCTTCGGCGTAGGCGGCCATGATGCCGTATTCGATGCCGTTGTGGACCATTTTGACGAAATGACCAGCGCCGTTGCCTCCGCAGTGGAGGTAGCCTAGTTCGGCGGTGCCTTGGTTATCGGGGCGTCCCACGGTGCGGGGGATGTCGCCGATACCAGGGGCGAGGGTGCGGAAGATCGGGTCGAGGCGTTGGACGATTTCGTTCTCGCCGCCGATCATCATGCAATATCCGCGCTCGAGACCCCACACGCCGCCGCTGGTTCCGACATCCACATAATGGATTCCTTTGGGCGCGATGTGCTTGGCGCGGCGGATATCGTCGATGTAGTAGGAATTGCCGCCGTCGATAATGGTATCGCCTGTTTCCAAAAGCGGGAGGAGTTCCTCGATGGTGGAGTCCACCGCAGCTGCTGGCACCATAAGCCAAATGGCGCGAGGAGCTTCGAGCTTGGAGACTAAGTCAGCAAGAGAGGTCGCGCCGGTCGCGCCTTCCTTGACAAGGGAGTCAATGGCGGTTTGCGAGCGGTCGAAGACAGTGGCTTTGTGGCCGTTGCGAAGGAGACGGAGGACCATGTTGGCCCCCATGCGGCCGAGGCCGATCATACCGAGTTGGGACATAAGAGTTTTAAGGATTAAGGATTAAGTTTTAGGTGGGTGGTGGTTTGGGAGTTGTTGAGGAGCGGAAGCGGTTGGTGGGGATTTTTAACCACGGAGGACACGGAGGACACGGAGAACACGGAGTAGAAGAGGAGGAGGTTGGGGCTGATTTTTTGCTTATCTGGGTTTTTCGATTGGGGACTGCGGAAGAGGTGATGGAAAATGCAGGTTTTAATTTTATATGGAGAAACTTAAATGTATTTTTTACAAATTATTTTTCTCCGTGCTCTCCGTGTCCTCCGTGGTTAATTATTCGGTTTGCGTGGCAATGTCGTATCGCGGGCGGGGGGGATGCCTTCGGGGCGGAGGGAGATCATGTATTGGGCGAGGGCTTCGACTTCGCTCGGTGAGAGGTTTTGGCCGTAGGCGGGCATGTTTCCCCCACCCTGCACGACTTGGCGGACGAGTTGGGGTTTGGTGAGGCGGAGGCCGACATCGCTGAGGCTTGGACCGCGTTCGCCGCCGAGGCCGTCGATGGCGTGGCAGTTGCGGCATTGTTTGTATTGGAGGGTGACGGCGCCTTGGAGTTCGAGGGGCGTGCGGTTGAGAATTTTGGCGTCGGGTGTGGTTTCGGCGGACCAACCATCCATCACGGGCGACCATGGGGATGTGACGCCGAGGTATGTGAGCATTCCAAGGGAAATCCAGACGAGGATCGTGACGATGACTGCCACGGGGCGGCGGCGCCAGCTTTTCTCACCAGTGCCGTTAACAAATGGCAGGGCGACAAGGACAAGGCCGATAACGGCTGGGCCAACGAGAAGGGCGAAGGTCTCGATTTCCGCAGGCATGAGGGCGGCTACGGAGAAAATCCAGAGGAACCAGAAATCCGGGCGTGGGTTGGCATCAATTTGAAGAGGGTCGGCGGGACCGCCTGGGCCTTTCGGACCGAAAAGGAGCGCACAGGTAACGATGCCGCCGATGACGAATGCGGCAGTGATGATATCTTTATCAATCGCTTTTGGAAAAAATGGGACGCCTTCTTTTTTGAGGATGGCGGCATATTCCTTGTCGTAAGTCTCACGACGAACAACCATTCCAGGAACAGGGTATTCGTTGATACCTTTGGCGAGAACCATGCGGAGGTGGAGGCTCACCAGAGCGATCACGGCACCTGGCAGGACGAAGACATGGAGCGCGAAGAAACGCGAGAGGGTCTCCGAGGCGATGATCTGGCCACCGAGCATGAAGTCCACAAGCTGCTGTCCGATAAATGGAACGCGTCCCATGATGGCAGCACCAATGCCGAGCCCCCAGTAGGCGTCCTCGTCGAAGCGCAAGACTTGGCCGGTGAAGGCAAGGCCGAGGGTGCAAACAAGGAGGGCAAGTCCCGAGAGCCAAGTGATTTCGCGGGGGTATTTATAAGCACCGAAGAGGAAAACTTGCGTCATGTGCAAGAGCATGATGCCCACCATGAAGTCGGAGCCCCAGTAGTGCATGGCGCGCAGGAACCAACCGAGTTGCTGGTGGTAGGTCAGATACTCCAGTGTCGCATAGGCTTCGTCAGCGGAAGGCACATAAACAAGCGCGAGCATGATGCCGGTGACGAGCTGCAGCATGAAGCAGAGGAGCGTGGCGCTGCCGAAGACATAGAACCAACTACCGGCACTCTGCGGAACATGATGACCTGCTGTGGATTCCCAGATTTTTTTGACATGCAGGCGGTCGTCCACCCAATTGAAGACGCCGAGTCCGAGGTCGGTAAGTTTTTGGATCGGAACCTTCATGCGTTGGGCTGTGCGAGTGTCGGCAGGGCTCCTGCGAGGATCATGAGGTTGCCGTTATCGATCTTGAATTCGTAGGTGAAAAGGCCGCGAGGCGGGGGACCGGCAGCGTGCTGACCGTCCTCGTAGTAGGCTCCGCCGTGGCAGGGGCACATGAAAAGTTTGGACTCCTCAAACCAGCGGACCGGGCAGCCGAGGTGGGCACAATTAATGGCAAAAACTTGAAACTCATCGCCTTTGATGCGTCGCACCCAGCAAGGGATGTCGGCAGTCGAGCCATCCCAGGAACGGCGGATGGGATTTTTGTAATTGCCGAGGCGGGTCTTGCCTTCGGGGAATTTCTCGACGGGTCCGAGGCTTACCCAATCGAGTTGATGAGGTTTTAAAAACGAAGACAAGACGTAGCCAAGGAGCGGGATGCCTACGGCTGCGCCAGCTACGGCATTCAGGCCGAACCCAAGGGCTAGCATGAACTCGCGGCGGGTCTTTTTCTTTGGATCCTCGCAGGGTGAGGAACCGGAGCAAGCGCAAGGGGCCTGGTCTTTAGGATCTTGAGCGGGGTCTTGGTTCATTTTTTTGCGGGAGCTGGCGTGATGGGTTGATTGAATTCGTTGCGGCGTTGGGAGACGAGCCAAGCGGTGATATCCGAGATGGCGGCAGGCGTCATGGGCGAACCGGGCGTGCGGTGGGCGAAATCGGGGCAGCCGAGTTCGGGGCGTCCGGCAATGGTCACGGTGCGCAGGTATTGGTTGCTGACGAGGTTGAGGTAGTCACGATCCACGACCGAACCGGCTCTGGCGCCAGTGCCATCGGCGCCGTGGCAGGAAGCGCAGGACTGGCCGAAGGCAGCTTTGCCTGCGGCGACATCGCCGAGCGGGGCGCTGTAGGGCGGGAGCGGAGCGGCAGGGAGTTTCGAGGCATCCTTCCAATCCATGAGGCCTTTCACAATCGTGTCGATTTGCTCATCCGAGAGAGAGCCGCCATTTTCCTTGGCGAAGGCTGGCATGTTGTAGCCGGGGACGCCGTTTGCAATGACATCGCGGAGTTTTTCCTCGGGAACGGTGGCGAGATAGAGGGGATTTTTTAGCGTGATTGAGCCGGCGATGGATTTTCCATCACCATGGCACGCCACGCAGTTTTGCGCGTAGAGTTGCGTAAAGCCTGTGACATCGGCGGGTGATTTCCATTTGTCCGCGAGAGTCGGTTTTCCTGGAGGATCGCAGGAAACGAGAGCGAGGAGCGGAATGAGTAGGAGGCTGCGTTTCATGAGTTTTCCTCCGGAGCTTCGATGCCGAGTTTGGCGGCGAGTGAGAGCGACTGCATGGTTTCCACTTTTTCCTCCTTGAAGACGATGTAGCCGCAGACCATTCCGAAAGCAACCTGGCAGACGATGAACCATGGCCAATCGACATGCACAGCGAGCGCGGGATTGATGAAACGGATTGTGGCAAAGAGGAATCCGCTCCAGATGAGGGGCGTCATGATACCGCCCCAGAACCACTCGAATTTCGCGGGAAGCATGGGGAGGAGGACGATGTAAAGGAGTCCGATCATGATGGATACAGATCCGTGGCTGATGACAGCCACGATGAATCCCACGAGGTGGAATTGGGACAGGGCAGCTTGCGAGGCCTCCGCGAGTGATGGAACGGCTGCAGCTGCGAGGAGATTCACCGGATACCAGATGCTGCTGTATTTAAAAAATCCCCAAGCACATGCGAGAATGGCCA
Organism: Terrimicrobiaceae bacterium; assembly: GCA_044345595.1. Classification (GTDB taxonomy): domain Bacteria; phylum Verrucomicrobiota; class Verrucomicrobiia; order Chthoniobacterales; family Terrimicrobiaceae; genus UBA967. The sequence continues at coordinate 111,686 of JBIJAV010000006.1, read as the reverse complement.
TGGCCACTGCGCCCACGATGCCGCCTTTGACGCCGGCCATGAGTGGCGGAACTTCCACGGGGAGGCGCATGCGGTGGCCGCGCTGACCGATCTTGAGGTATTTGATGGAACGGGCTGTGGTATGTGGTTGAGGCGCCTCTTCAAGCACAACGGTAAAGTGTTTTGGATGAGGAAAAACATCAAGGAACCAGCCTGCGAATCCAGCAATAGCGATGAGGACACCGAGGAAAGTGATGAAGAAACTGGTCACCAGACCGGCGAAGAGAAGCACCAAACCGAAGGCGGCTATGATGGGCCAACCGGTGGGTTCGGGAATTTCGACAAATTTGGGGTCTTCCGAGTCAGGAGTTTTCATTGTGGGACGCGGACGCTGAGGATGTAAACGACGGTGAGGACAACGATCCAGATGCAATCGACGAAGTGCCAGTAGTATGAAATGGCTTCAACATGCTCGGTGTGGTCGGAATGCAGGCGCCCACGCAGGGCGGAAATGAGGATACCAAGAAGCAAGAGGACGCCGACGATCACATGGAAGGCATGAAGACCTACCAGCGAGTAAAATGTCGTGCCAAAGGTATTTGAGGCGAGGGTGAGATTTTTTTCAAAGATGAGGTGATACCACTCCGCGCCAGTGAAGTAGAGGAAGTAAATACCAAGGGCTGCTGTGACTCCCCACCAGAGAGAGAAACCGGGCTTGTTGCCGGCGCGGAGGCAGCGTTCGGCCAAGAAAATCGTGCCGCTGCTACTGAAGAGGGCGATTGTGCCGAGGAGCGGGAATTCCAACACCTCATGCGGATACGGGCCGTTGAGGCTTTTTCCCATGTAGAAGAGGTAGGCCACGACGAAGATCGTGAAGAGGGCGGACTCGGCGAGGATGAGTGTGAGGATGCCGAGTTTCCTTGGGGATGGCAATTTCCAGTCGGCTGGATTTTCTGTGGTGGCGTAGTTCATTCGTGTTTCCAGTCTGGATCTTCTGGATGCTTGGCATCCCAGAGCGGGCGGCGGCTTTTGACAACGGGTAATTTTGCGAAGTTGTATTCCGGCGGCGGCGATGTGGTCGCCCACTCCAAGGTCCAGGCGTCCCACGGATCATCGCCGGACTTTTTGCCCCAGATGTAGGAATAAATGAGGTTGAAAACGAAGAAGAGAATGCCAGCGGCTTGGAAGGCCACGCCGATGGTCGAGATGAGGTTCATCGTGTCCCAACCACGGTCATCCTGATAGGTGTAGATGCGACGGGGCATTCCGAGGAAACCAAGGAAATGCTGTGGCAGGAAGGTCATGTGGAACCCAATGGTGAAGAGCCAGAAATGCCAGAGACCGAGTTTGTGGTCGGGCATTTTGCCAAAGGCTTTTGGATACCAGTAATAAATACCGGCAAAGATCGTGAAGAGAAGTCCACCGATGAGCACATAGTGAAAGTGGGCCACGACAAAGTAGGAATCGCTGAGTTGCCAAGTAAATGGGGCCACAGCAAGCATCACGCCTGTGAGACCAGCGACGAGGAACTGGAAGAGGAAGCCGATGCAGAAAATGAGCGGCAACTCAAAGCGAAGCTTGCCGCCATACATCGTTGCAAGCCAGTTGAATATTTTGATGCCTGTGGGGATTGAGACGAGCAGCGTCGAGGTGACGAAGAAGGCATTGGCGAGGGAGACCATGCCGACACAGAACATATGGTGGGCCCAGACGCCCAAGCTGATAAATGCGATTGCCACGACGGCGGCCACCATGATCGGATAGCCGAAGATGGGTTTGCGGGAGAAAACCGGAATCACCTCGGAGGTAATCGCAAACGCCGGCATGATGAGGATGTAAACCTCGGGGTGGCCGAAAATCCAAAAGAAATGCTGCCAGAGCACGGCATCACCACCAGCCTGAGTGTCGAAGAATTTCGCGCCGAGGTAGCGGTCCAGCGAAATCATGATTTGGCAAGCCGAGAGGCAAGGCAGGGCCAGAATGACAAGGAATGCCAACACGACCATGCACCAGACGAAAATCGGCAAGCGACCGAGGGTCATTCCCGGGCAGCGCATGCAAAAGACGGTGACGAGGATGTTGAGCGCCGTTGCCACACTGCCGATGCCGCCGAGGAGGAGTGAAAGGGTCCAGTAATCCGTGCTATGTCCTCGAGAGAAAGCCTTAGTAGTCAATGGCGAATAGGCAAACCAACCGACATCCGGCGCGGAACCTGCCGCGTAGAGGCCGGGGGCGCCGACATAGCTGAAATACAGGAATAAACCGCTGAAGAAGAAAACCCAGAAGCCAAAAGCATTCAGGCGAGGGAATGCCATATCCCTCGCACCGATCATCAGTGGAACGAGGTAGTTGGCGAAGCCAAATGCGAGCGGCATGCCGACGAGAAACACCATGGTCGTGCCATGCATGGTGAAGCTCTGATTGAAAACATCCGGCGGGAGGAATTGGTTGTTGGGAAATGCCAACTGGATGCGCATGAGCGCCGCAAGGAAGCCGGCGATGACGAAGAAAAGCAGACCCGCCCCGATATACATGAGGCCGAGTTTTTTGTGGTCTACCGTAAAGACCAGTTGCTGGAAGACGCGGGTCAGCGAACCCGTTTCCTCCCCTACCCTCACGGGTTCAGGCATGCGGTAGTTCTCGTCGATGATGGTTTCTTGAGACATGGTTCTTGTGGGCGGCTACTTGAGAGTTTGAAGGTAGGCCACGAGCGAGTCGAGTTGCTGAGGCGAGAGTTTCATATCCGGCATGTAGCAACCGGGCTTAAGGGAGTCTGGATCATGGAGCCAAGTGTGTAGGTTCTCCGGTGTGTTGGCGGCGACGCCTGCGCCAAGCGTTTGGCGGATTGCAAATTTCGTGAGATCCGGACCAAAAACGCCCTCGGCTGGAGTCGAGTCGATTTTGTGGCAGGATACACAAGAGAGGTCGTAAAAATCCTTCTTCCCCTGAATGGCAATCGCATCCTTCGGCTCGGCTGGGAGCTGCTGTTGATTTTCCACCCATTTCTGGAAATCCTCCGGAGTCTGAACAATGACGCGCAGAAGCATGTTGGCGTGTTGGGTGCCGCAATATTCGGCGCAATTCCCGAGGAAGACGCCGGTTTTGAAAGGCTCGATCCAAGTCTGGTTGACGCGGTTCGGGACGAGGTCGGTTTTTCCTGCGAGTTGAGGCACCCAGAAGCTGTGAATGACATCCGCCGATTCGAGTGTGATGTGCGTGGGGCGCTGTTTTCCATCCTTGCTGCTCACTGGCACATGGATTTCGTTGGCTGTGATGATTCCGAGGTCGGGGTATTGGATTTCCCACCACCATTGGTGGCCGATGAGGCGGATTTTCAAGGCATCCTCCGGCATGTGCTGGTCTTGAATTTCCACGATCGAGCGGGCGGAAACGAGGACAAGGACGAAAACGATCAAGCAGGGGATGACCGTCCAGGCCATTTCGATATTGTAGCTGCCGTAAACCTGCGGAGGCTCTTCGAGATGGTCTTCCGGTCCACGCGGGCGGAATTTGATGAGGACATAAGCCAGCACGGCCATGACCACGATAAAAATGCCAAAGCATATGAGGAGCACGAGGTGGGTAGGCTCGAGGAGCAACTCGGCGGGACGCGAGAGCGGTTGGAATATGTCTGCGACCCGATGAATCTCAGGAATCGGGGAAGCCTGCGATTCAGCTGCGAAAGAGGCTGCGCCCGGTGCGAAGAGCAAAAATGCAGCTGTCGCAGTGGAAATGAAAGGTTTTAGAAAACCAGAAATGTAAGACCTGATCGGCGACACGTCGGCCATCCAAAATGGGAACGCCGGATGTTGGAAGATTTTTTTTAGAAAAAATTCGTAACATTTCGTCGCGCGCCGACTGCCGGGGCATCGTCTCGTAGGCGGACGCCGCTTCGCGGCTGAGATTTGGGTCATGCCGGAGGATGACCCTCCCGTTGGTTCCGACAGCGCGGCGCTTTATTTCAGGGTTTGAGGATGGCGAAGGTTTTTTGGCCGCCGCGCTCGAGGAGGAGCAATATGCCGCGATCGTTGTTCATGCCCTCCAAGATGGTTTCGAAATCCTTCTTGCTGTGAATGGGGCGCCCACCCGCCTCGGTGATGATGTCCCCGCGCTCCACGCCGGCAGCGGCTGCGGGGCTCATGGGAGCGACTTCTGTCACGAGAACTCCACCGCTGGATTTGCGTTGGATTTTCATTTCCTGAAGAAGCGCCGGAGTGGCATCGCTCACGGTCAAGCCAGGGCCGACGGGGAGTTCGCCGGCATTGGGCTTCGGAGCTGGAGCTGGACGGGAATTCTTGACTGGCGGGCGTATCGAGGCTCGCACGAATTTGTCAGGTTGCTCGCCGGTTTGGACTATGACACGGAGCGTGCGGCCCTTTCGCCAGACTTCGAGTTCCACGGACTGGCCGATTTTTTTACCAAGAATCTCGCGCTGGAGGTCGGCCGAAACGCTTACGGACTTGCCGTCCACTTTGGTGATGACATCCCCTGGGATGAGATCGCTGCGCTGGGCTGGCGCGCCTGGCTCGATACCGCGCAGGACGACGCCTTGGTCGATGCCGGGGAAGAGCTGGCGGAGTTGGGTGTCCTCTTCAAGGCTGGCAATGGAAATGCCCAACCAAGGACGGCTCACATGGCCTTTGTTCATGAGCTGATCGGCGATGTTTTTTGCGGTGTTGATAGGAATGGCAAAGCCGACTCCGCGATTGATGCCGCTGATGAGAGTGTTGATGCCCACGACGCGTCCATCAATGTCGCAGAGCGGGCCGCCGCTGTTTCCGGGATTGATCGAAGTGTCGGTCTGGATGAATTCGTCGTAATAGCCGCCGAGGGCGAGTGTGCGGCCTTTGGCGCTGATGATGCCCGAGGTGAAGGTGTAGGGCAGCTCCATGGGCGTTCCGATGGCGAAGGCGAGTTCACCCACGCGAACAGCATCGCTGTCGCCGAGGGAGGCCACATTAAGATTCGGTGCGTTGATTTTGATCACGGCGATGTCGCTTCGCTCGTCGGCACCGATGATTTCGGCGTCGAAGCGGCGTCCATCGCGGAGCTTCACGCGGATCGCGCTGGCGTCAGCGACGACATGGTTGTTTGTAATGATGTGCCCGTCTTTGGTGAAGATGAAGCCCGAGCCTATATTCGGCGGGGTGTCGGGGTTGGCGTTCGTCTCGGGAACCACGCGGTAAGGTGCACCATTCGGGCCTCGGAAAAAGAATTCCAACCCGCCAGGCAGGCCGGATACGGGGTTTTCTCCAGCTTGCTTGGCCTCGATCACGACCACCGAGGGGGCTGCTTTTTCAAAAACAGCCGCAAAGGAATCGCTCAACTGCCGCAGGGCGGATGGCGCGGATGCGACTTGCGGAACAACATTCTCTGCGGCCCAGGCGGTGACCACCGGGAGACAGAGCAACGGAATAAGCCATGTCTTTTTCATGCGGGCAAAAAATACATCCGCTTCAATTGAATTCAAGCGGGGTGAGCCATTTTTTTGTTTTTCGACAAAAAAAGCGAACCGGGGTCGCCGGTTCGCTTTCATGTTCAAGGCGTGTGTGATTTTTATTCGTCCTCTAAAACTACTTCCACCAACTCGTCGGCTTTACGGCTGAGACGGTTTGAAAGAATGAAGAAGCTCGGAACCCAAAGGCCGATGAAAATGCCGAAACGCTCGCCGTAGGCGCGGTTCTCGCGGGCTGCGGTGAACCATGTGGCCACTGAGGCAATGATCGATATAAAGCCAAGATAAAGGCAAACATCTGAAAGAAGGCGGAGATTTTCCCGGTTGTAACTATCGCGGGCAGGTTGGAGGTATTTGTTGAATTTTGTGGTATCCATAGGTGGGAACTCTGTTTCCAGCGCCTTGCCGTGTCAATGGATTTGAGCTTAGTTGAACACCCCATGAAAAAAATCACCATCGGCCTTGTCATTGTGGCCCTCCTGATCCTTGGCGGCGTTGTGTTTTTCAAACGCTCCGGAGGCGAGTCTCAGGCTGCAGCCTTGGCCCCAGAAGACACCGTTGTTTTTGTAAACATCCCGAACATCCCGCAAACCGGTTTTCGGTGGATCGGGACAGCGCTGGCACAAATCGCGGCCGATCCGGAGATGCAGGCCTTTCTCGAGCTGCCGCTGAAAAACCTGAAGGAATCGCCATCCACCGGCGAGGCCAGTGGAGTGCTGGTCGGACTCAAGCCCGGGAATATTTTCCTCGCTGCAACGCATTCTGAAGCCGGCGACGCCCAAGCTTTGCTCGGCTTCCAATTCTGGGGAAACCGCAAGGACTACGACAACGCGATAGCCCGTCTGCGAAAAGAACTGCCTGCCCCCGACCAGACGCCTGAGAAGCAATCCCACAACGGCCTTGAGATTCTTGCGACGCGCCACGGTGATCTCACCCTATACACGGCTGCCGCTGGACGATGGGGATTCCTCTCCACGAATCTGGAGCAAATAAAAACCGCTCTTGACCGTGCCACGGGAAACTCGCCGCTGACCTCGCTGAAGACGAATCCACGCTTTGTGAAAGTCATCGCCCAACTCCCAGCAGATCCGGAGTTGCTGTTTTTCTTCGAGCCTGAAAAGGCGGTGGATTCTCTGCTCTCCGTTGGTCGATCCGTCGGCGCGAACCAAATTCCTTCACAGATCGAAGAACTCAAGTCAGCCGAAGCTGTCGGCGGCATCCTCAAAATCGATGGACGCCTTCAGCGCGATGCCATTTTTGTGCTGCGTCCATCGCGCCCGGATTCGCTGCCCAAGCTGGCCCATCCCGCCATGGCGCTTACCTCCAAGGATACGACGGTGTTTTTTGATTTTGTTCTGAATTTCGCAGCCTTGCCGAGTTTGGTGGAAGGACTCTCCGAGGCGTATCCAAGAATCGGCGTGCTTGCTGGGCCCTTGGCTGAAGCAGCGGCGGAAATCTACGGCCCCGAGTGCGCACTCGTCGCAAACTGGCCAGATGGCAACATGACGCCCACACCTCTGCTGGCCGTGACGGTCAAGGATGAAGCGCGCTCGAGCGATTTTCTGGCGCAAACGCTCGGCAACCTGCCAGGAGCGATTCATCAGGATTTGAATGGAAATACCGTTTACTCATTCCCGACTGGCTACACCTCATTGTCGGTGGCGCAAAGTAAGGGGTTCCTCCTGCTTGGAATGAACCCGGAAGCGTTGCTCCAAGCCGGGGAGATCAAAACCAGCGGAAGCACGCTGCGAGACGCGCCGGATTTTAAAGACGCTGTTTCTGCATTCCAATCCGCCAACGAGGCCTTTTGCTACATTGACACACGCACGGTGTTCACTCGCGTCTACAACTCCTTCGTGCCGGTCATTCGTTTTGGAGCAGCCATGATGCCGGATTTGAAAAAACGCATCGATGTTTCTAAACTGCCGAAGGCTGAGACCATCGCCAAGCACCTGCCACCCATCGTGCTTTCGCAAAAGCGCACCACCGAGGGAACCCTCATCGAGTCCAGCGGCCCCGTGAGCATGACGCAATTTCTGCTACTCAGCGGCGCGGGAGTCATGGCGGCAAACCAAAGCCTGCTCGGCAACTGACCTCACCGCCACTCGTCGCTACTCGGGAGCGCTATTTTTTTTGCGACTTGAAAATCATAAATCATAACAATCCGTCATGCGAATTACCCTTTGTATTCCCGATGCGATAGCCCATCGCTTTCAAGCGGCTGTTCCCCCTCGACAGCGCTCGCGCTTTGTAAGCCGTCTTTTGGAGGGCAGCTTGGCAAGTCGCGAGGACGATCTCGCCGCAGCTTGTCGGGCAGCCAATGAGGACAGGGAGCTTGAACGCGAGATTGATGACTGGCAGGCCGGGGATACCGATTTCTCGGCAGCCATGGCGGCAAACCAAAGCCTGCAGGGCAACTGACCTCACCGCCAGTCGCGCTTCACATGAACCCCTTGACGAGTCGCACGCAATAACGGACGATCCAACTGTGCAAACGGTCACAGCCACAAAAGCGCGATCCATGATCTACAAGCTCATTAACGATGCCTTGGACTCTCATGAACCGATTCAGATCACTGGCAAGCGCTCCAATGCTTTTCTCGTTGCCGAGGACGACTGGCGTGCCATTCAAGAAAGCCTGTATTTGGTTTCGATTCCGGGTCTGCGGGAATCCATTCGTTCCGGACTTGCCACACCAGTCTCAGCGTGTGCCAAGAGGCTTGATTGGTGAAATACCTTCTCGTCTTCACCAAACAAGCGCAGAAGGATGCCAAGAAACTCGCGAGCCCTGTGAAATCGTCGATCCTTATTTAAATTTAGATTTCAGTTATCGGATCGCTGCCTTCCAATGACATAAAAATGAAAGGAAATCTTAGGATAAAATTTTTTGAATCTTTTCTAATGTATAGTAGTAAAATTGCTTGGGAGATATTTCTTCAAGTTCAATACATTTTCCACAATCTAAACATCCAGCTTCACCATAATAATAGGGGCTTGCGATTTTTATCAGTTCTTTTCCATTTATTCTATCTCTTGAAAAAACCTCTAAGTTCCCCCGAACTAATTCGCCACATATAATTACAATATCATGTATTTATGCTTTTTAAGGACTAGGAATAGACTTTGCAAGCAAGATTGGTATAAGAGCAGCCGCACGCGCATTTTTTGAGCCCGCCCAGTTACAGGCAATCAGCTTATCTTCCAAACAACTAAGGTTTTCCTGTATATGGTTCCAGATTGTTTTGTAATCATTATTTATATCATTCATTTTTAGTTTTCGCTATCATCAAGACCACCAGAAAATTCCATTTCAAGCAACTCAACCAAGTAATCCAAAGTTGGGATTAGCTTAATTCTAAATTTTGCACCTCTTCTTGCGCCATTCCACTCCAAAACACCGATCTTGGTCAGCAGTGAGGCAATACATGAACCATCAGGCGGATTGAATCTTTCAGTGCTAACCTCGTTAATTGCTGTCCCGAGCCCGTTTTCTGAATTATTATACGGAAGCTCGGCACTTACATCGAGAGGGAAAAATTCAATATTCCCATATCTTTCCGCCAACCATAGTAATGCCTTTTGAATTACGGCTAAATCGATTTCAAATTTACTTCCGACAGCCTTTTCAAATTGGATTGAATATTTATCCAGCGTAGCGTTAAATTCACAGTTTCTTCCCAAAGTAGAGTAAGGGTAAGTAGTCTGACTATTTATTTTAAACTGCTCTAAATTTGTTTGTTGAGCATTTTCCCCCTCATTTTTTGGCAAATCATAACCGATCATAAACAGGCCAGCCTCAATAAAGCGGTGCTTGGAAATTATTAGGCCATTGCAGCTTAGGTCACTTTCCTCAATACACTTCACTTTTTCGATGACAGCGTTGATAATCCAGCTTGCTCTGAGCATGAAGACTGAATGCAAATAAGGCCGATTGCTAAAGGAGGGAAAACTCACACCATGGAATGAGCCGGGGTCACGATTGAGGGGATTGACTGCTGTTTCAGAATTTCGAGGGGGCGCATATGGGAAAAGAAGCTCTTCAGGAATGGTTTCCCAATCGTTCTCTGTTGCGCATCGTTTGACCAAATATCCGAGGGCTGCGCCAACGCGACTGTCATAGATGATCATTCCTTCGGAAAGCAATGAATAGACTTTGGAAAATCCTGCGTTCATGTTCCAGACTTTTCCAAGTTTGCTATCGTCCCCACCCAGATTAAGTTCTGATTCTGTGGCAGTATAATTGCTTGGAAGGTCAACTGCGTGTGCAGTAACTCTATTTTTATTACCACTTAGGACTCCTCCCCATCTGAAAACATCGATGCTGGCGTCCCTCAAGTCTATTGCATTTCTTGACGCAAGCGCCGTGAGCAATGCGCTTTGGTATCCTCGTAATGCTTTAACGCTATCGCAAAGCAGATTATTGGATCCTCGCCAAGGCCAGCGATAATTCAGAGCGGCATCTTTAATGTTTTTGCAACTCCACTCTTCTCCAGTTTGGCGAACTAAGTAACTATGTTCAATCTTTCCACAGATTTTATCTGCAAAAAATTCGATAAATTCCTCAACTTCAGCTTTTGTTATGTAGGCGGAATTATTCATTTTTGGGGCTTTCGTTTGAGTTTTTTCCAATAAAGTTATTCAAAAAAGGTTTAACGATATCCGATTGGTAGCTTACGCCATTTTGGGGGGTTACCATAGCTATCGCGTATACCCCTTAACTCCTCTAGCATGGAGTAAAAATGATCGAAATCTTGTCGTGAAATTTTTGACTTATCTCCATGATATGTTATGTTTAAGGCTTCATTCATATGTAAGGTCCATCCGATTTCCCTTCCGCTACTAAATAAAAAATAGCCCGAGTCGTTAGATGTCCAATCTTTGTTTTCATGACTGAGTGCAATAAGTCCACTAGATGTCTTTTTTACAAACATCCTATTCTTAGAAGACCAGGTTTCTTTTTGTGGATTACCAATCAATCCCCGCTCAAAGGCGCTCAGATTCTCGAAATCAATGCATCGAGATAACAAAAGTTTAGTTCCCCTAAACTCAAAACCTAAAAGATGAGTAAATGAAGCTTCAGCGAATTTTAAATCCTTATATTGAATAATATATGTTGTTAAGCCATTGTCGCTGACAGGCCAGTAACTATAACTACTTAAACCAGATTTAAAAAAATCAAGGATGCACTCAAGTGTGGACTTAGTCGGTTGTATGCCGTCGAATTTTAAGAATAATGAGCTTGATATAAAATCCAGATTGTCAAATGAAATTTTATCTAAGACTAATTTTTTGCAAATATCTTGAGAAGTGACAGGGTCGGTTTTACTTTGTAGCGAAGTGCTAATTCCTATTGAGTGAGCATTAAAAAACTCACTTGATGCACTTTGGATATTTTCATTAATATAAGCAATATCCCGTAGCATTTTTGTGTTATCTATAAAATTTTGGATTGTCATAAAATAAATAAAATTGTTTTTTATAAAAAATGTCGAAGATAAATTTATCTCGGTCTTTGGTTGATCATCCTTTGGTATTCCTGCTGTGTTCGTTCCAAGTTTTGCTTGAGGATGAAAAGCGTCTTAGCCGTTTGCTCCATCTCTGTGGAGTTTAGTCCTAAACTCTTACTCATCATTTCCACATTGGCTACATAGCTTTCAAACTGGGGATCGCGCCAAGTTTGCCGGAGATTTTGACTGTATGAGTGCATCGAGTTACGAATAGTGCCAAGTTGCTGGCTCCACTGGCGGAGTCGCATGATCATTCCTTCCAAATCTTGAGGTGAGATGTCGAATTTCATGTTGTTTATATTGTTATGGTATCGTAAGTCTGGAATGGCGTTGTTTCTCCGGTGGATTCATCCGAAAGAACTCCGGAATACTCGCCGATGTTCTTTGTTGGGGCATCGTAACCAAGAAGCGTTTCGGCTTCATCCGATCTAAAGGCGATGCGGGTCGCAAAGTATTGCATATTCAAGCGGTCAAATTGGCCGATAACCTTGCTCGTTCTGGCGAGGCGCGATGTGATGAGCACCGTGTGGATGCCGACTCTCGGGCCTTGCTCAAGAAGCGTATTGACCTTCAAGGCCGCCGGGGAGGCATCCATACCGTTTCCGGTTGGGAAGGCTTTGTTGAGTTGCGGCTCGATGATAAAGAGCACCTTGGGTGGGAAGGATGTGGCCTGCTCATCCAACTTGCGGTTTTCGATTTCCATGGCGAGTTGCTCCAAGGTGGCATTGACTTGAACAGGTGTGGCCAGAAACTGAATCCCTTTTTCCACCAACTCCGCCCAGCGCTCTTTGGCCAGCGGCAGAGAATCGGCCACGAAGATTTCAGGATTGAGCGGGCTTTGTTGTAACTGGGAAGCAATGTTGCTTGAAAGGGTGTTAAGGATTTCCATGCCCTGTCCGATCGCAAGGAGGCTACCCCCGTCTTGTTGCTCCAAAGTAACAGACAACGGCTCGGCCTGAATTTTGAGCGGCTCGCCGATGTAGGCCTGTAACTTATCGGTTGCGGTAGCGGGAATCCGCTCAGTGGGATTGACTGGCATCTCGCCATGGAAAACGCGGGCTTCTTCGACCACTTGGCGGCCGAAGCGATTGTTTTCACGACTCCTCAATGCCTCACACCGAGCAGGTATTTCCGAGACATCGACAAAGGCGACTTGGAATTCAGTGTTTCCTTCTTTGCGACCTTCGGTTTCGTTATAAAGAGCCTGGCCGGGGCGATTGAAGCTCGATGGCACGGCGTTGTCGTGATTCAGGAATTTGTTTGTTTCTTGTTCACTCAAGCGAAGACAGATGCGAAGTCCTAGCGAAGTGAGGGTGGATGATTCCATCTGCACATTTGCCAAACTCTGTGTGGAGAGGATCAAGTTGATCCCGAACGAGCGTCCTGTGCGGACAATATCATCGAGCAGCATGGAAACCTGCGATCCGATGCTCGAATCAGCCAGCAGGCGCTGAAACTCATCCATGAGCACCAAGATGCGTGGAAGCTTTTGCTCAGTTTTTTTCATATAGTCGGCCAAATTGGCTACGCCAGCTTTTTTGAAAAGCGTGGCGCGGCGCATCCGCTCGGCAACGAGCCACTCGAATACACTGTGGCCAAAATGCAGTTCGCTGGCGATCGAGAGCACGCGCATGTGGGGAAGCCCCTCGTAGCAGGCGAACTCGGTGCCTTCCTTGAAATCCATAAGGATCATCTGCAAATCCTCTGGGGAGTAAAGTTCAGCAGCATTGAGAATGATGTTATGCAGCAAAATAGTTTTTCCCGTGCCGGTGGCTCCTCCCACAAGAGCGTGATGGACGACAGAATCATTACCGAGTCGGAAATGCATTTCCTCCTTGCCAGCTTTACCAATGGGAATCGCAACACCGCTAGAGGCGCTTGAAGCCCATACAGCAGACTCATCCACAGAAACCGAAATTTTCTTTTGCTTGGGCTTGCCTTTGAGGGCGGCGTTTAGGAAGTCCACGATTTCGGCCGCATTATCCGGCAACGACTCGGGCATAAGCGCCAAATCGGAATAGTCGCCGCTATGGCTGGTGTCCAAGTCGGAATCGATGACTTCGGCTTTCTCGCCATCGGTAAAAATGCGCGGTTGCATTTCAAACTCAGTTTCAGAACTCAGGAAGAAATAAATACCGGCACGAGCAGCGCACTCATCGTGAAGCAGCCTTTGCACGGCTCCGACATGCTCTTCATCAAGTCCTTTTGGAAAGCCAGAGATGCAGATAAAGTGGTATGGCTCGGCTTCATCTGGATTCGCTGCATTGTAATCACAGAGCCACTCGTATCGACTCAAGCAACTGCGCGTGAGTGCGGCTACGCGCTCCCCCATTTCCTTGAGAAACTTGGTGAGGGCCTCAGGGGTAGCTGGAGCGATCGGCGCAAGATTTTGATCCAATGAACCCAATGCTGAAAAAGCGCGGCCACGAGTGAGAAAATCAATCAAATGCAATTTCGCTGCTCCAGGCGGCAAGCTACACATGAGACGAAGGGTGATGGCTTGGAGCAAGTCTTCAGACTTTGAGCCTGATCCCTCTGGTGAATTAAGAAACAAACCCTTACGCTTTGAAATCTCCAAGAAAGCCGGTAATGTCGCCGACCCCTCGGTATCTCCCATATTTTCATTGAATAACTCGCCGATACGAATCTTTGCAGGCATCGAAAGCTTGGAGCACGGATTGTCGCCGAGCGTCTCTTGTGTTAGATCAGCCCACGGAAGGCTTGCGGCAACCTGCTCGGAATCGAAGGCTTCATCAAAGGCTTCCTGTGCAAGATTCTGAATCTCGCTTTCCAGTTCAGACTTGCGCTCTTCGATGCGCTCATAGATAACATCCAAATCGGATTGTGGCTCGCCCACCCTCGCATACTGCTCCTCGTCTGATTCCTCGTCCGCGGACTCCTCGCCCTCTGACTCCTCGTCGGCGGTTTCCAAAGACGCAAACGCCGTGAGCAGACGCTTGCGCTCACCGAATTTATCTATTCCCAACTCGCGAAGGTCATCATCCGAGAGATCGGCAAGAATGGAGTCGGTGACTCCTTGATCCATGAAGATCGGCAGGAGGTGCTCAAGTTGCTCTTTTTTCAGTATTGATTTAAGTTTTGCGTCCATGTTTTATTAAAAAATTTTTGTTTATAGACAGTTAGCTGCGCTTTTTGGTGAAGACCAACAAGAGAGGAATGCCAACCCAAAAGAGCCAAAATTTGAGTGCCGGCGCTATAGGCATTCCCAATGTAATGATTATAAGTAAAATGGATAAAAGCGCGCGCTTCCAAGATACGAAGAAAAGCGGAAGGGGTCCCATAACAAAAATGCCGATGACCAACCAGATTCGGTTCAGTGGCTTGGCTGCCGAGGGTTCGCTCTTCGTGCGGGCAACTGGCGCTTCGGATTTAGTGATAGCTTTTTCGCCCGTAGATTGCACCTGAGTCTTTTTCTGTTTCGGTTCCTCCGCTGAAACCGGCTCTGGACGAACAGATTTTGAGGTATCCGGGTTTTTCTGCGAGGATTTTTTTGTGCCATCCTCGGAGCTGTTTGCTGGCGCACTCTGCGCTTCGTTGGCACTACGAGTTGCCGTAAGGGCTGCAAGCAATCTTTTGCGCTCGCCGAGCTTATCCACCCCGAGACTCTTCAAGTCACTTTCGGAGAGATCTGGCAGCATGGAATCAACGACGCCTTGCTCAAGAAGTTTGGGAATCAAGTGATCCAAGCCCTCGGCTTGGAGAATGGTTTGAAGTTTATCTGTCATAAATAGTAGTTTAAATAACTTATTATCTCTGCTCTTTGACTAGCTCGCCCCCGCTCGACTCGCCCTTCGGGCCAACCTCCGGTTGCTCTATCTTATAGACCCCGCCTTTTCGATTGTGGTTAATTTGGCTCAATGCGAGAGGAGTGGCTTTTCGATGCACGAGGCAAGCCGAATATCCAAATTGGCAAAGTATGCCAAGGAAAAAATGCCTTTGTGTCAAATTTGTCACGGAAGCAAGCGAAATATATGACAGAATTAGCATAATTATCTCAATATAGCGGCCAGAAGGCAAGTTTGGGATGTTGAATGGGCGGATGTTGGGTTTGCGGCAAAGCCTCTGTGGCAGGTAACTGGTAACTGGTGGTGGGAGAAAAGGCAGAAGTAGGAAGCACGAAATGGCGGCTTGACGCCGTTCTCTCGACTGTCGCCGTTTCTGGGACTTTGGAGGCTGGATTAGCTGACGTAAACAAGCATTTTAACGAACGGTTGTTTTAGCCGGTCAAGCGGTCGAAAAGCAGGGGTGAGTGGCGGGAGAAAGTCAGAAGGAAGAGGAAGAAAGAACAAAAGTTTTCAGTTTTCAGGAGGGCGGAAAGCGACCATAAGAAATAGCCGGTAACTGGTAGCGGGTTGCTGCCGATGGGGACATCGGCGATCCAGAGAATGGAAGATAGATAAAAAACGAGGGTCTTGTCCAGTTTAGAGGGGAAAATGGCGAGTTTGCGTTAACAGAACTGAATAGATGTTATCACTGCGATGATTGAAACGCCACTCCGATTCTTTGAGGTGAATGAGGAATTTTTCCTTCCGGACTCCGCGAAGTTTTGCCATGCGAAACTTCGCATAACTCCAAAAAGATTCGATGCCATTGACATGATTTTTACCTCTCGCGAATTCATTTTCATGGTGGTGAATGCGGTGGTGTTGATAGCCATTTGTTACCAATCCATCGTAAGCCTTCCAGCCGTCGGTATAAACATCGCTACCTTCCACAATTCGGCCTTGAAGAATTGGCATAAGCTCTGCCTTGGAACAGTTTTTGACGACACTCAAAAATACTCTTCCTTGTCGTTTATGCAGGCCCAAAACAGGGATTTTGCCGGACGCACCTCTTCCGCGTTTGCCACGAACTCTCCTGGGGCCAAAATAGCTTTCATCAACTTCAATATCTCCGACAAACGGCTTGGATTCCTCAATGGCCATATCAACTATCCGCTCACGCAGCAGACTGTAAATTCGCTGCGTAGTCTTGTGATTGACCCCGTTCAAAACCGCTGCGGAAAGGGCTGGGATATCTACGCAAAAACACTTCAAAATCTTTCGAAATTTGACCTCCGAAATGTGTGACTTTTTTATATACTTGTTTTTCAATGATGGTGAATATTTTAACCATATTCATTTTCTTTAAACTGGACAAGACCCAAAACGATTCTCAGATGGCGCAATGCTCTTCGGCAGCGGGGCCGAACTCCGCGAGCAATCTCGAAAGCCGAAGAACTTCTTCGGCCTCGATCTCAAGCAGATCGGCGACCTCTTGAACTCCAAATCCCTTGCGCAACATTTTGAGAGTGGCCACTTGTTGCCCGAGTATCTTGCCCTCGGCAACGGCGTCGGCGAGGAGCGTGCGCTCGACGCTCACGCCGTCCCAGTATTTGTCATAGGTGGCCAACTCGCCCTCGCTGAATCCCGATTCCTTGACATACTCCACCGCCTCGCGCACTTCCTGCTGTGCGAGTAGGTCGGTGGAAACCTCCGTTGACTTCTCACCGACTTCGGTGAGATACCGCAGCCAAAGGACTTGAAGACGCTTCTCGGGCATCGTTTGCGGCCGAAACTTCGGCAACTCGACAAAGACGAATTCGAGCCCCTCGATCTGGCGGTCTGTATCGAGGGCGTGAACAATCCGATAGTGATGATACCACTCGGGACTGTCCTTGATGAATGTGTCATCGACAAGGTTGAGTGAATAGACGGGCTGGAGCAGGTGGTATTCTTGACCGGTCTTCAATTGCTTCACATACGCCTTCGACGCGTTGAATAACACCCGGTTCATGAAGCTATCGGTCCAAAGCATCTGCATCACGACGATGAATTGGCGTTTTTTCTGATCCACACAGCGCACATCCACGATGCTGTTGCGCACCTCTGGAACTTCGGGGACCAACTCGCTGGGGAGATACTCCAATTCCTCAATCTGGGCATCAGGCTCCAGAGGCAACAGCGCGTTGAGAAAACTCTTAAGAAGATGCGGATGCTGACCAAACACCTTCTTGAAGGTCAGGTCGTTCTTGGGATCCAAGTAGCGCATTTAAGCAAGACTACGCACGGGCTTTGGTAGGCGCAAGCCCGCTGGGCAAAGAAAATTCCCTTTGTGTCAAATTTGTCACGCAAGGCGGTATAATTTTAGACCGGATTAACATAATTATCGCAACTTGAACAATAGAGTGCGCTGGCGTTTTGTCGGTTTAATTATCCTACAGAGTTGTCGTGCTTCCAAGCCTGCCAGAGCATGAAACCCTCATCGAATCCAGAGGCGCGGGAGTCATGGCGGCAAATCAAAGTCTGATCGGTAACTGACCTCACCGCCACTCGTGCTTCGGATACTGGCGCTGGAGTTGCTGTTTCAGCGCGGGGTAGGTTTCAGTCCAAAAGGATTTGAGGCTGCGCGTCACCTGCACCGGACGGTGACTCGGAGCCAAGATGTGCAGAGTGAGCGCATGGCGGCCGAGTGCGATTTTGATATCGTCTGTGACTCCGTAAAAATCTTGGATTCTGGCCGAGAGGAACGGATCCGCCGTCTCGGCATAAGTCACCTTCGCGCGGCGTCCACCGGGAAGTTCGATCCGCTCGGGGGCGTGTTTTTCGACGAATTGCTGTTGCTCCCAAGTGAGGAGTGATTTCGCATGGGGCAAGACGGCGGCGTCTTTGATGTCGCGGTAGCAAACCGCACCATCGCAAACCAAGAGGATGATATGATGCCGCTCATCCTCGCCCATGGCGGGGAGGTTTTGTTCGGGACAAAGACGCGTGAGGAAATTGATGCGGTGGAGCCACTGCTCGACGGCGTCATCCCAGGCATTGAGGCGCAGATTTCCATCCAGAACCTCCTTGGCAAGACACGAGGACGCCTCCGGGCCTGGTTCGGCGTCGCGATCACGGTTCTCAAGGATCAGGTCACGAAAAACCTTCGCACGCCGCACCACAACGCGGTTCTGGCTTTTATCGAAAAAATGATCCGCCTTCTCCGAGAAATCCTGCGGGAACATTTCGCGGAGCCAGGCTTCTTGGATTTCCGTCGCGAGGCTGAGGAGGACGCGGGCATCGCCGTCACGGCCCTCGATTTCAGCGATCTCTGCGGCGACGAGGAGGGAACTTCCGCTGGCCACACTCTGGCGCGAAAGAAGCCCCCTGCGGCCATGAACGATATCGCAGACGAGCGTTCCTGTGCCACGGCGCACGGCCACCTGATCCGCAAAACCAGCCAGCACGCATTTGGCGATATCAGAGTCATTGGGAGGTGTATCCTCGAGAAGCAGAGCCTCGGCGTGAGCGATGTCGAGGAACTGCTCAAAAAGCTTCGCCACCTGCCGGGCGGAGTCGGAGTGAATGCCAAGAGTGCGGCATTCGTTCATTCGAAAATCCCGCGACCGCGCCCACTCGAAGACACGCATAAGAACAAGGAAGTCGGAAGTGCCACCACTGAAGATTTCCGCGCGTTCGTCCTCTATTTTTTTATCCACCCTCAGCAACATCGAGCGGGTCTGAGTAATCGCAGCAATGAGGGCCGCTGAACGCACACAACCAAGCTCCTCGGCGGCGATGAACATGCGGGCATAGCGGGGATGAACCGGGAAATTCAACATCCGGCGTCCGATGGTGGTGATGTCACCAACGGAATCCAGAGCGCCTAAATCGCGAAGAAGGGTCTCCGCGCGGTCAAGCGCTTGGGCTTCGGGTGGCTCGATCCAGCGGAATGCCTGTAAATCCCCCACCCCGGCGGCCTTTAGGCTCAGGAGGGTTTCGGCGAGGTCGAGGCGTTTGATTTCGGAGAGTTCGCGTAGAGGGCGGCGTGTGTGGTCACGCTCGGTCCAGAGGCGCACGCAAAGGCCCGGTGCGGTGCGGCCTGCGCGGCCTGCACGCTGGGCGGCGGAGGCAGCGCTGATTTTTTCGATGAGAAGCGTATTGATGCCGCGATTCGGGTCGTAGCGGGCCATCCGTGCGAGGCCGGAGTCAACGACGAGCGTCACGCCATCGATCGTCAGCGATGTCTCGGCGACATTGGTGGAAACAATGACCTTTCGGCCTTGCGAGCGGTTCACCGCACGGTCCTGCTCGGCGGCAGGGAGTTCTCCATGCAGCGGCAGAACGGCGCTCCGCCCTCCAAGCCGCCCCTGCAACTCGCGGATGGTGCGTTGGATTTCATAGGCCCCGGGCATGAAGACAAGCACATCGCCATCGGTGCTCTCGAAGTGCTCGGCGACTGCATCCGTCGCTGTTTCCCAAACCGGCTCGTCTTTCGGGTCATGGGAGAGATGGCTGATCTCAACAGGAAACATGCGGCCCTCGGAGGTGAGGATTTCGGCCGGTTTGAGGTATTCCTGCAATTCGGCACCGTCGAGCGTTGCCGACATGACGACGATTTTCAGGTCAGGCCGGACCGTATCTTGGAGATCCAACGCCCTCGCGAGCGTGATGTCTCCATAGAGGTGCCGCTCGTGGAATTCATCGAAGACCAAGGTGGAAATGCCCCGCAGTTGCGGGTCGGCCAGCATCTGACGAAGAAGAATGCCCTCGGTGACGAAGAGGATTTTCGTTTCCTTCGAGGAAACATTATCGAGGCGGATTTGGTAGCCCACCTCGCCGCCAAGTCGCACAGAGCGCTCGGAGGCCACGCGGGTGGCCAGCATGCGGGCAGCCAAGCGTCGGGGTTGAAGGATCACACAGCGCCCACCACCAAGGATTCCGCCATCGAGGAGAATCTGCGGGACCTGAGTGGATTTCCCTGATCCCGTCGGTGCCTGCAAAATGAGACGGTTCCCGCGCGTGAGGGAGGCTACAACTTCCTCATCGAGATCGTAGATGGGCAGCGCCTGAGCCATCACGAATTAAGGCCGCGTGGCTTTGAACAGGTCCAAAGTGATGTCCCGTGCCGCCGAGTGGTCAACAATCGGAGCGGGATAGCCCTTGGCAAGGCGCAGGCCGGGTGCGGGCGGGTCTTGGAATTTTGAGGGATCGACATCGCGGAGTTCAGGAATCCATCGCTTGATGTAAACACCGTCGGCATCGAAGCGCTTCGTCTGGCTCCAAGGGTTTTGAATGCGAAAATACGGCGCGGCATCGGCTCCCGTGCCGGCGCTCCATTGCCAACCCCCGTTGTTGCTGGCGATCTCCCCGTCCGTGAGCATTTGCATGAAATAGGACTCGCCATGGCGCCAGTCGAGGTGGAGGTCCTTCGTCAAAAACATGGCGGCGATCATTCGGGTGCGGTTGTGCATGAACCCCGTCTCGCGGAGTTCGCGCATGGCAGCATCGACAATTGGAAATCCAGTCTCGCCATTCTTCCAACGCTCTAGATTTGCCATCTGGCCGGGCCAGACCATGCCGCGATATTTGGGGTTGAACTCGTGCTCGAGCACCTCGGGATAATTCCAGAGAATCTGCATGTAGAATTCTCGCCAGATGAGTTCGGCGATGTATTTCATCGCGCTGCCGCGACCCTTGGCATCGAAAGAATCGGCTTTTTTCAGGCACTCTTGGTGAAGTTCACGAATCGAGAGCAAACCATAGCGTAGGTCCTGCGAAAGACGGGATGTGCCACCTCCTGCGGGCAAGTCGCGGATTTCGCCATAGCGGGAAAGGCCGCCGTCCAGGAACGCCTTCATCCGGGCACGCGCCGCCTTTTCCCCCGCCTCCAGAACCCCGTCGGCAGCAGGCGGCAAATCCCAAAAGGAATTATCGGGCAGAGGCAACGAAGCCAATCCCACAGGCGTGGCAAGAGACTTGATGCGTGGAAAGACAGGCGGCTTGGGTAACTTTTCCCAGGCTTTGGAATAGGGAGTAAAAACACGAAAGGTATCGCCAGAGCCCGTTAAAACCTCGCGCCGCTCGTGAATGGCGACATCCTTGAACGGCTTGATCGCGATACCCAAGCGCTCTCCGAGTTGTTCCAATTTCTCTTCCACGAGACGCCCGTGGGGGTCCGGATCACGGTTAAAAAAAATCGCCTCGGCTCGGGTCTCGACGGCGAGTTTTTCCAACTCGGCCAGCGCGTCGCCTTGGCGAAGAATGAGGCGACTGCCGATGGCTTGAAGATTCGCATCGAGCGAGCGTAGGCAACCGCAGAGGAAGTGCTGGCGGTTCGCACCAGTCCAACGATGGTTTTTTTTCCAATCGCTCAAGATGTAAACCGGAGTGACCTGTGCGCCCGTGACTGCGGCGGCGTGGAGGGCTGTGTTGTCAGTAAGGCGAAGGTCCCGGCGGAACCAGTGGATGACGTTTTTCAAAATGCGAGAATTTTAGTCCTCATGGAGTATCACACCGAAGCACCAATGGCAAAACCCGCATCACAAACCCGCATCACCAGTTCGGAGCGAGCGGACTTGCTCGTTGATTGACATTAGGACGACTAAATGTAAAATTCACTTGCAATGTTTACTCGACCGATTTGGATGAATCGTCTGGAAAGGGCATGGCAGGAGGTGCCCTTGGTGTGGCTGGCGGGTGTGCGGCGCGCGGGCAAGACGGTGCTGGCCAAGGAATTTGGTGACTCGGAGTTCCTGAACTGCGATTTGCCGGGAGAGGTGTGGCGGTTGGAGGATCCCGAGGCGTTTTTCAAGTCGGTGCGCAAACCCCTGGTGGTTCTTGACGAAGTCCATCAGCTGCCCGACCCGAGCCGAGTTTTGAAAATTGCGACGGATGCCTTCCCGCATTTGCGCGTGCTGGCGACTGGATCTTCGACGCTGGCAGCGAGTCGGAAGTTTCGAGACACGCTCACAGGGCGGAAGCGCGTGGTGGCGCTGACTCCGGTGCTGCCCGAGGAATTGGAGGCTTTCGGCATCGCAGACATGGAAGCGCGCGTTTTGCGAGGAGGTCTACCGCCGGTCCTGCTGCGGGACGGCCCCGACTGGGAGTTTTATTCCGAATGGCTCGACTCGTATTTCGCGAGGGATGTCCAAGAGCTTTTCCATGTCGGAAAACGCGCCGAGTTTTTGCGGATGGTATCGCTGGTTCTCAGGCAGAGCGGCGGGTTGCTGGAGATCACGAGCTTGGCGAAGCACACCGGAGCGAGTCGCCCAACTGTGATGACCTGGCTCGATGTGTTGCAAATCACGCAAGTCGCCCGGATGGTGCGACCGTTTTCGGGCGGTGGTCGGCGCGAGATCATTGCTCAGCCGAAGCTCTACGCTTTCGACACAGGATTCGTGTGCCATGCACGGGGATGGGATAGTTTGCGCTCCGAGGATTTGGGGGTTCTTTGGGAGCATTTGGTCTTGGACACGCTTGTGGCCGCGCCAGCCCGCGAAATCCTCTTCTGGCGTGACAAATCCCAACGCGAAATCGACTTCGTCGTTCCCCGTTCGCGGGATGCCGTGGACGCCATCGAATGCAAATGGACTCCCTCGGCGTTCGAACCGGAAAACCTCAACACCTTCCGCGCGATTTATCCCGGCGGCCGCAATTTCGTTTGCTGTCCGAATCTCACAAAACCCTACCAACGGCATTTTGGCGATTTGCTCGTCGAGTTCATGAACGCAAAAGACCTGCGAGTTGTTGTTTAAAGAAACCGGATGGCAGCACCTGCTACCATCCGGCTCCCACCTACCCATGAAAAGGGACTACACGGGGCACTCTGCCTTGGAGCGCTCCTTTTTATTCAAGGCCCTGCGGAGTTTGTTGAGGGCAATGTTTTGAACTTGGCGGATGCGCTCGCGGGTGACACCGAATTTTTCTCCGACTTCCTCGAGTGTCTTGAGGCGCTGGCCATCAAGGCCAAAGCGGGAATTGATAATGCGGCGCTCGCGTTCGTCGAGCACATCCAAGAGATCTCCGACCTCGTCACGGAGGTCTTTGTCGCGAAGGGCTTCGTAGGGATTCATCGCGTCCTCGTCGCCGATGATGTCACCAAGGGCGGTCGAATCCTCGTCGTTAATTGGTTGATCGAGCGAGGTCGGGCGGATGGCAGCGCTTTTGAGGGCGGCGACCTTCGAGGCGCCCATGCCGACTTCCTCGGCGAGTTCCTCGTCGGTGGGTTCGCGGCCGAGTTCCTCGGTCATCTGATTGGAAACGCGGCGGAGCTTGGCGATCTTGTCCACCAGATGGACTGGCAGACGGATCGTCTTGCTCTGGTTCGCCAGGGCGCGCTTGATCGATTGCTTGATCCACCAAGCCGCATAGGTGCTGAGTTTGCCGCCTTTTTTGGGATCGAACCGTTCCACAGCCTTCATGAGGCCGATGTTGCCCTCGGAGATGAGGTCGAGGAGCGGAAGTCCAAAATTGCTGTAGTCTCGTGCGATTTTAACCACGAGACGGAGGTTCGAGCGGATCATGATCGCACGCGCCTCCTTGTCGCCGCGTTTGATGCGGCGGGCGAGTTTTACCTCCTCCTCCACGGTAATGAGCGGGTATTCGCCGATTTCGCGGAGGTAGAGTTGAAAGCCATTGTCGTTGTCTTCGAATGCCATTGTTTGTTTTTTGGTGTTACGAGTTAAAAATTGTCTGGGATACAGGGAGGTTGTTTAGGCGACCCATTGCATCCCTTATTCAGACCGCCGGGATTCGAATTTGTTCAAAAAAAAATTTCGCCCCTCTCGACTTTGCTGAAAAACTCTGAAAGGAATCGACGCGTGACCGTTCCCAAGCCAATCCATGGGGCACCCATGAGTTCCGGATCGCTAAGGCAGTGGGCTGAATCGCGCCTGCCGAGCCTTTCATTGGGAGCGTGGACTGCGGGAATCTTGGCCTTCCTCTATATCCCGATCGCCTTGCTGGTGGTGTTTTCCTTCAACGCCTCGCGACTGAACCTCCGCTGGGAGGGTTTTTCGACGCAGTGGTATTCCTCCCTGCTTACCAACAAAACTCTGCTCGCTGCATTCCAGAACAGCCTGATCGTTGCCTCTGCCACAACGGTGCTGGCCACCCTGCTTGGCACGCTGGGGGCTTGGATGCTGCACCGCTACCGGTTTCCGTTCCAACGCGCTCTCGCCCTGCTCATTTTTGTTCCAATCGTGATGCCGGAGGTCTTGATGGGAGTCAGTTTATTGGTTCTCTTTGTGCAGGTTTTAAATATCCCCCTCGGATACACGACCATCGTCATAGCCCATACGACCTTTTGTTTTCCCTTCGTGCTGGTGGGAGTGCAGGCGCGCTTGCAAGGAATCGACCCCTCGCTGGAAGAGGCGGCGATGGATCTCGGAGCCACGCCTTTCCAGGCCTTCCGGAAAGTGGTGCTGCCATACCTCATGCCTGCGGTCGTCGCTGGGGCTCTCATGTCCTTCACCTTGTCGCTGGATGAATACATCGTCAGCGTCTTCACTTCCGGTGCGCAATCGCAAACGCTTCCGCTGAAAGTCTTCGGCATGGCCAAGGTGGGTTTGAACCCGCAATTAAATGCCTTGAGCGCTATCTTCATAGCGGCAACAATCGCCTTTGCATTCGGGAGTCATTTTTTGGGAAAGAAGAAAAAACTATGAAAAAAATCACACTGTTCCTCGTGGTCTTGGCTGCTTTGGCATGGACCAACAACGCAAGCGCCGCCCCCTCCAAAAATCTGAATATCTACTGCTGGTCTGAATACATCCCGCAGGCGATCATCGACCAGTTCGCCAAAGAGACCGGCATCAAGGCAACGGTCGAAAACTACGCATCGAACGAGGAGATGCTCTCCAAGCTCGCCGCTGGCGGTGGGCAATACGACATCATCCAACCCAGCGAGTATGTCATCGAGGCCCTTGCCAAGGAGAAGATACTCCACTCGATCGATCACGCGAAAATTCCGAATCTCAAAAATATCGCACCGCAATTTCTCAACATGCCATTTGATCCGGGCAACAAGTTCAGCATCCCCTTCATGGCAGGCACGGTCGGCATTGTTGTGAACACTGACCTGGTTAAGGAGGAGGTCCGGGGCTTTGCCGATGTCTTTAAGCCAACCAACAAAGGAAAAATCGTCGTTCTGGATGACGCGAGGGAGATCGTCTCGTGGGCCTTCGCCACCCACGGTATCGATGTGAACCAGGTCACGGAAAAAAACCTGAACAAGGTCAAGCCGACCCTCGCGCAATGGTTGCCGCTTGTGAAAGTTTATGACTCGGACAGCCCGAAGACAGCGCTCCTGAACGGCGATGTCGCGCTTGGCGTGGTCTGGGGTGGAGAGGGTGCGATTTTGTTGAACAAAAACAAAAAATTCCGCTGGGTCATTCCAAGCGAGGGCACGCACCTTTTCATAGATAGCTTGGCCATTCCCAAGTCCGCAAAAAATGTCGAGAACGCCGAAGCGTTCATGAATTTCATCCTCCGTCCGGACATCAGCAAACAAATCTCGGATGAATTCCCCTACTTGAATCCGAACCTCGCCGCGAGGGAACTCATGACCAAGAAGCAGCTCGAGAATCCCGCCAGTTTCCCAACTGATGAAGAGGTGAAGAGGATGGAAATTTTCAAAGACATCGGCACCCGAGGCTCCGATGTGGAGGAACTCGTCACCACGCTGAAGGCACAGTAGGATGCCGACATTCCCCTCGAGCGGCAGTGAATTCCTGTCTGCAGGCAGGCACCACCGCCGTCCGGGATTGTGGGCATGGATTTTTGTCTCGCCCTTGGTCGCGTGGCTCCTGCTTTTCGTTGTAGCGCCTACTCTCATGCTCACGGCCGTGAGCTTTGCGGAACGCGATGCCCTGGGCCGCATCGTATGGAATTTCAGCCTTCAAAATTATACCCGTGCCTTTGACTGGGTGTGGGTGAAAATCCTCATCGAATCGCTCTACTACGCGTTCCTTGCCACACTCATCTGCCTCGTGCTCGGCTATCCCGCAGCCTACTTCATCGGTCGTGCTCCCGAGCGCTGGCGGGGAATTTTGCTCATGCTCGTGATGATTCCCTTTTGGACGAGTTTTCTCATCCGCACCTATGCCTGGATTGGCATTCTCAGCAAGGAGGGAATCCTGAACAGCATGCTGGTCTCGGCGGGCATTTTCAGCGAACCGGTGGCCTTGCTCTACTCGCCTTTCGCCATTGTGCTGGGCCTGGTCTACAATTTTTTGCCCTTCATGATCCTGCCGATCTACACGAGCGTGGAGAAACTCGACAACAGCATGATCGAAGCGGCCCACGACCTTGGCGCGGGGCCTCTGCGGGCGTTTTCGCAAGTCATCATTCCCCTCACCCGTCCGGGAATCGTCGCCGGATCGATGCTGGTTTTCGTGCCATCCATCGCCATGTTTGCCATCACCACCCTCATGGGCGGTGGAACAAATCCGAACATCGGCGAGGTTATTTTCAAGCAATTCACCTCAGGGCGGAACCAACCCTTCGGCGCCGCGCTTGGCACGATCCTGCTCTTTGTTTTCATCCTTTGCCTGTGGCTCTCGAGGAGTCAGAGGGAGAAGGAGGATTGAGGTCGCTACGCAGCGACTTTTTTGGCGATGTAGTCGATGACTTTTTCCAGGCCTTCCTTGATCTCCGCGCACACGGGAATGACCTTCAGCTTTGGAAAGCGGGTCTGGAAGGCTTTGAGGTTCTCTGCGGATTCCGGCAAGTCCATTTTGTTGGCAATAATGCATGCCGGCTTGGCGGTGAGAGTGGGATCGTAGAGGCGGAGTTCTTTGCGCAGCGATTGGTAGTCGTCGATCGGGTTTCGCCCTTCGCTGCCAGCCATATCGAGAACAAAGAAGAGGGTTTTGCAGCGAACAATGTGCCGCAGGAACTCGTGGCCTAGACCGCGATTTTCATGGGCGCCTTCGATCAAGCCTGGGATGTCTGCCATCGTGACACGCCCGTATTCGGGAAGATCAATGACGCCTACTAACGGATGCAGCGTGGTGAATGGATAGGCAGCCGTCTTGGGCTTCGCTGCGGAGAGTTCGCGGAGGAGTGTGGATTTCCCAGCATTCGGATATCCCACCAGGCCGATGTCGGCAATAGTCCGCAGCTCAAATAAAAACCAACCCTCTTCGCCAGGGTAGCCTTTGGTGACCTGACGCGGCACACGATTCGTGGAGGACTTGAAATGCGTGTTGCCCTTTCCTCCATCCCCACCTTTGCTCAGGATGAATTCCTGCCCCGGCTCGGAGAGATCTGCGATTGGTTCCTCCTCCACCTCATCGCGCTGGGACTGGCCTGCACGGTAGATGACCGTGCCGATAGGAACCTTGATGTAGTTATGCTCAGCACTCCGGCCATGCTTGTCTTTTCCCTTACCGTGCCCTCCACGCTTAGAGCGGATCAAAGGCTCGAAAAACAAGGCCACCAAGCTGTCCACATCGTGGTCGGGCACGAGGATGATATCGCCACCCTTGCCTCCATCACCACCATCCGGGCCGCCACGCGGGACGAACTTTTCCCGGCGAAAGCTGCAGCAACCATTTCCACCATCACCCGCTTTGGCATGCACGCGGATCTCATCGACAAATTTCATGTCCGCAAAGTGGCCGACATGCACCGACAAGTCGAACCCGAATTGGAAAAGCGCGCGGGTTTTGATGGTGGAAGGCATCCAGCTTGAGTGCTATGATTTCAGCATGAGCACCAGCCCCTCGATTGAAACGCTGCGCGACTTGGACCGGCAATACCACCTGCATCCCTTCACGAACCATCTGGACATGCAGCAGCCCGGCACACACCTGATCAAGTCAGGCGATGGATGCCACCTCATCGATGAGAACGACCGCCGTCTGCTGGATGGACTCGCCGGCCTCTGGTGCGTGAATGTGGGCTACAGCTGCTCTCCCATCGTTAAGGCTGTCGAAGCGCAAATGACGAGGCTTCCCTTCTACCCATCGTTTTTCAACACCACCACCGAGCCGCCTATCCGGGTTGCAGAATTTCTGGCAAAAAAAGCTCCCGCCCGCGTGAACCGCACAGTCTTTTCAAATTCCGGCTCCGAGGCGAATGAAACCGCTCTCAAGCTCATCCGCTCCTACCACAAGCTGCGCGGCCAGCCTGGAAAAAAGAAAATCCTCTCCCGCACATTTTCCTACCACGGCGTGACGCTGGCCACTTCGAGTCTCACCGGCCTACCGACGGTCTATGAGCCTTTCGATCTGCCTCTGCCTGGCTTCATCCATGTTCCCGGGCCGCATCCCTATGGATATAACTCGCCGATGGATGCCGAAGCGTTCGGCCGCTGGTGTCTTGAGGAAACCGCACGCATCATTCTCGAGGAAGGCCCCGAAACCATCGCCGCCATGTTCGTCGAGCCGATCCAAGGCGCTGGCGGCGTCATTCCGCCGCCTCTGGGCTATCTCACCGAACTCCGCGAACTCCTCCGAGAAAATGACATCCTCTTCGTCGCAGACGAAGTCATCACTGCTTTCGGGCGTGTCGGCGACTGGTTCGCCAGCACACTCTGGAATCTCGATCCCGACATCATCACATTGGCAAAAGGCATCACCAGCGGCTACCTGCCACTCGGTGCCACCATGGTCAGTGACGAAATAGCCGAGACCGTTTTCAAAGGTGGCTACTTTGCCCACGGCTTCACCTACTCCGGTCACCCCACCAGCGCCGCCGCCGCCCTTGCCAATCTCGAAACGATTGAGAACCTCGGCCTGATCGAGCGCGTGCGCGACGATGTAGGCCCCTACTTTCAGAAAAAACTCCACGCCTTCGCAGACCATCCCGCCGTGGGCGAAATCCGTGGCCACATGCTCATCGGCGCCATCGAACTCCTCCCCAAGGGCGGCCGCGAAGCCATTACTCCCGCCACCTCGCTCGGCATCCCCGCTGCCGCACACATCCGCAACGAAGGCTCGATCGTTCGAGGCATTCGCAACCTCATCGCTGTGGCGCCGCCACTCATCATCACCCACGCTGAAATCGACGAACTCTTCGCCAGCATCGAGCGCGGATTGGAGAAACTCTGGGCGTGAGAAGCTACCCTCTGCTGGGCTCTTGAATCACCAACCTGTAGCGCGTGCCCTTGAGTTGCCCGCTGCTCACGAGGGCTCCCTTTTCCACAAGGTCCTGCAAATCCCGCGTGGCCGTGGCGCGTGATGTTCCAGTGATAGCGAGGTAGTTTTCCGCGCTCAGACCGCCTTTGAATCCATTCGCTCCCTCGCGCGCCATGCGCAAGATGGCCTTTTCCTGCCGCTCGTTCAAATGCCCCCGCAAACGGTCGAGCATCCTTGTTTTTTTGATGAGAAAGTCTAACCAGCTTTGGGATTCCTCCTGCGCGCGGAGAATGGTTTCGGCGAAATAGACCAACCAGTCTGTGATCTCGTTGCGCTTGTTGCTGTGTTCGAGCATGTCGTAGTAGGTCTTGCGTCCGCGATGAATCGTTGCCGAAAGGGCGATCAAGACAGGGTGCCCCAATCCCTCGGCGATCGATTTTTCAGCCAATGCCCGCCCGATGCGTCCATTCCCGTCTTCGAAGGGATGGATGCTGACAAAATAAAGATGGCAGATTCCCGCACGCGTCAGGATCGGTAAGCGGTTGCCGCCACTGGGAGCCGTTCGGGCATACCAGTCCAAAAATTGACGCATTTCACCCGGAACCGACGAGGAGGGAGGCGCCTCGAAATGAACTTTTGGGTCGTAGATGGCACCAGACACCACCTGCATGGGATCACCGCCGACGCGATAACCTCCGATAGAACTCAAGTCGCGCCGACCATTCATCAACAGGCCGTGCCAATGCAAAAGACGCGACTCGTCGAGCGTTGCGTCAAATTGCTTGTGAAGTTCCACCATCAATTCGGAAATCCCCTTCTCCGCCGGAGGAATTCTTTGGGAATCGGTGGACAAGCCAAATTGGCGACGGATGGAGGATTGGACACTTTCGCGATTCAGAATCTCACCCTCAATCTCCGAGGTTTTCATAGCCTCCTCGCTCATCATTTCCACAGCCAGCAAATCCCTTTTCTCATCCGCCAAATGCGTAAAGGTTCCTGAATAAAAACCCGCCTCCCGTAGGAATTTTTCCTCAAGAGCAGGCAATCTTCCGGCATCAAAACGAAAATTCGGCCAATCGCTTTGCTGCCAATTCCAGCGTTTTAAGTCGGGCATGAGTTATATGAGTCAAATATATAGCTCATTTTCGAGACATTTTTGAGCTATATTTCGAAGTTTATGAAATCTCAAGCACCGTGCTGCACTGGGCATCGATCACTGACGCCAGCTGCGCGTTCGTTTTTGAGCAATTTTTTACCTTCAGCTCCTTTTCAAAAGAAGATCGGGCGTTTATAGGGCTCGGACGATGAAATTCATTTTGCAAATCCTCACCATTTTTCTTTTCGCATCCAGCCTGCCTGCGGGAGCCGCGATTCAAATTGGCGCCGTCTATTGCGACTCCGGCGCGCAGGCTGTTTTAGACGAACCCTCTTGGCGAGGGGCTCAACTGGCTGTGGCGGAAATCAACAAAGCCGGCGGCATTCGCGGCGAGCAGGTGGAATTGGTTCGTATTTCTGGAAACTCCAGCGCCGCCGACCTGAAAAACAATGTGGCCGCGTTTTTGGAAAAAAACCAACTCGCAGGCATGGTGGGTCTTTCGGACAGCGATCTCGCATTGGCGGCGGCACATCAGGCCTTGAAGCGCGGAGTTCCTTTTGTGACCTCGGGCGCATCCTCGCCGAAGCTGCCGGGCGCGCTCGGTTCCAGTTTTTACATAGCCTGCTTCGGAGACAATGTTCAAGCCGCTGCGGCGGCGGAGTGGCTCGCTCAAACGAAGGGCGCGAAGACGGCTTCCATCATCTATGATCCGGCGTTCAGTTACACGCGATTGCTGAAGGCTTATTTTTCAAGGGCCTTCCGGCGCGGTGGCGGAAAGATCACTTCCACGCTTTCCTACACTCCTGGCCAGACCCTGATCGTCGGCCCCTCCATTCTCAAAGCCGATGCCATTTTCCTGGCCACGGGATCGGCGGCGGACGCCATGCCGGTGATCCGTCAACTCCGCTCCATGGGCTTTCCAGGCCCCATCATGGGCGGTGACAGTTATGACAATCCCCCTGCTTGGATGAATAATCCCGCCGCACGAGATGTTTTCTTCACCACCCATGCCTTTCCGACAACCCACAAGGCATCTGCGGCATTTGTGCGCAATTACAAAAAGGCGTTTCGCACCAACCCCGATTCGTTTTCAGCGCTGGGATACGATGCCACACGAGCCCTGCTTGCTGGCATCCAAAAATCCAAGGATGCGAACCCAAAAAATGTCCGCTCGGCATTGGCGTCCGGCATTCATATCGATGGACTGACAGGTCCCATTGTCCTCAATAAATCCCAGCGCATTCCCAAAAAACCTGTCGCCTTGGTCGATGCCTCCCAGCCGGACAACCAGAAGCTGCAAATCACGCCGACCTTCGTTCCGGCACCTTAATTCTGTGAATCCGCGTTGGATCGGTTAAATCGAGTCATGGTCAAAATATTGCTCGTTGAGGACAATGAGATGAACCGCGACATGCTCTCGCGGCGTTTGGCGAAACGGGGATTCGAAGTCGTCATGGCGGTGGATGGAGCGGAGGGTGTGTCCATGGCGCGCTCGGCGGCTCCTGATCTGATTCTGATGGATATGAGCCTGCCTGTCATGGATGGGTGGACGGCAACGAGGGTATTGAAGGCAGATACCGCGACGCGGGGCATTCCGGTGATCGGTCTCACAGCGCACGCCATGGCGGGCGACCGCGAGAAATGTCTGGAAGCGGGATGCGACGAGTATGACACGAAGCCGGTGGATTTCCCCCGCTTGCTGGAGAAAATCCAAGTCCAGCTTGATAAAAAACCTGCCGCTTGAACTCAGACTCACACGCCTCCCCAGATGTAGCGTCGCAGTTGCGGCATGATCTGAAGACGCCGGTCAATCACATCATTGGCTATAGCGAGATGTTGCTCGAGGATGCAGAGGAGTGCGGCAACGAGTCGAGCGCCTCGGATTTGAAAAAAATCCGCTCAGCCGCGCACGAGTTGCTGGGATTGATCAACACAAGGATGACCTCAGGCGGGCTTGCGGAGACCCCGAAATCAGCGAACGCTTCATCGTTGAAGTTCGACGATTTCAAGCGGGCGGGGAGAACTTTTCACGGTCGTGTGCTTGCGGTGGATGATAACCGAGAGAATCTTGATGTGCTGGCACGCCGTCTGACCCGGCATGGTCTGGAGGTCGAGACTGTTGAAAGCGGTTTGGCGGCCTTGGATGCGATCCGCTCGACGGCTTTTGATTTGGTGCTCCTCGATGTGATGATGCCAGAGGTGGACGGCTACGCGGTGCTACGGGAACTGAAGTTAGCCCACGATACGCGGGATATCCCTGTGATCATGATCTCGGCGTTAGATGAATTGGACAGCGTAGTGCGGTGCATCGAGGCGGGCGCGGAGGATTATCTGCCAAAGCCCTTCAACCCGACGCTGCTCGAAGCCCGCATCGGCGCCTGCTTGGAAAAGAAAGCTCTTCGTGATGCAGAGCAGGGGCATTTGCGAAAAATCGAAGAGACCCAAAATCGCCTCGACAAGGAACTCGCTGAGGCGGCCGCCTATGTGAGATCGATCCTGCCCGAACCACTGAAATCCCCGCTCCCGGTGCACTGGAAATACCGTCCCTCGAGCGAGCTTGCGGGGGATTCCTTCGGCTACCATTGGATCGATGCGGAGCATTTTGCGATTTACCTGCTGGATGTCTGCGGGCACGGCGTCGGCGCGTGTCTCCTCTCGGTTTCGGCCATCCATCTCCTGCGCTCGGGCTCGCTCCTGGGAGTTGATTTCAAGAATCCCGGCGAGGTTCTCTCGGCCTTGAACAGCGCTTTTCCGATGGAGAAGCAGAACAACCTCTACTTCACACTCTGGTATGGCGTGTATCACGCGCCAAGCCGCACCTTGAGCTATGCCAGCGGTGGACACCCGCCTGCGCTTCTCCTGGCACCTGATGGCTCTGGAGCTTTCCAATCCCAACGCCTCTCCTCGCATGGCGTGATCATCGGGGTGATGGAAAATATGCATTTCGCGACGCAGACTTGCCACATTCCGAATGATGCCCGGCTTTTTGTGATCTGCGATGGATGCTACGAAGTCCGTGACCCATCGGGCGAGATGGCGGATTACAATACCTTCGAGACATTCATGCTGGCGAACGCCGCCGGCCCTGATCCGCTTGAGGCTCTCGAGCTGTGGGCTCTCGAAAAGCACGGAGCAAGCACGCTCGATGACGATTTTTCCATTATGGAAATTCAATTCCCAGCATGAAGGAGGAGCGCTCCATTCGCATCGGCCATTCGATGGCGGAAATCGCTTCCGCACTCGATCAGGCCGAAAGCTGGCTCAGCGAAAGGAACGCTTCGCAAAAAGCCCGTTACTTCGTGGGCCTGGCCATCGAGGAGCTCGCCACAAACTGGATCAAATACGGTTGTTCGGATGTCGGCCCTCACTTCATGACATTTCATTTGCAACTCGGCGGCGAGCGCATGAGCCTGCAGTCAGTCGATCATGGACACCCATTCAACCCGTTGGAGTTTCCCAAGCCTTCGACCGCACTGCCTCTGGAGGAGCGCGAAATTGGAGGCCTTGGCATTCTTCTCTTGCGAAAAATGGCGGATCACATGAGCTATGAGCACCGAGACGGGTGCAATATCCTGACTCTCGAAAAAACCTGCCCGACATCAGACCATGAGCAAACTTGAGATTCTACTCCGCTCTAAGCCTTACGCGGAGTCATTCCGCGAAGTGATCATGACATCGAGAGCTGTCTTGAATGCAACGACGGCCTCCGGGTGTGAAAGGGAGACGGCGAGGCTTGGACATTTCATCGCGGGACTCCACCAATGAGCAAGGAAAGCGGCGGCTCTGCGACTGGAGGCGGGCATTTTTGGAAATCCCTGCTGCGCTTCGGCATGGCGCGTCAGTTGCAATTCCTTGTCGCGCTCGCGGCCATTGTCGCCGTCGGGATTACCACTTGGACAAACTACCGGCTCGGCAGGGCGGAATTGCTGAAAGTGGCCAATGCGCGGGCCATCACGGAAGTGACCGACTCCGCCCGCCAACTGGATGATTTGTTTTCCCGCATCGCCATGCTGCCGCGCAGCATCGCCTCACTGCAGGAGGCCTACGGCAACACGCCAGACCCGGCCATGACGAATTTCCTCCGTGAGTTGATGATTCGCACGCCCCCAGAGGATGTTTACGGGCTCTACATCGCCTACGAGAATGTCGACTCCCTCCTAGCCTTCCACCGCAAATTCTGGCCCAACCTCACCCCGCTTGAATACGACTACCGCGCGCCAGGGCAGGAATGGTATCAGGGGCCCAAAACCTCAAAGGCGCTGTTTTTTACTGAACCCTACTTCGATGAAGGCGCAGGCAACGCCAGTATGGTCAGCCTGACTGTTCCCGTCACCGGCAAGAGCCAGGAATTCCTCGGGGTGGCCGGCGCCGATCTCTCGCTGGAGCAAATCCGCCGCATGGTGAGCGGAATTCACATCCGGCTCCACATGGATGCGGCGATCGATAAAACCAACGATCAGATCGCATATCTCGTGAGTCGCAGCGGCCGTATCATCGCCCATCCCGAGCCCACGCTAATGTTAAGGAAGGATTTTCCCGGAGCCGATCTGTCGACTCTTCCGGCTGGGAAGGAAATCGCCCGGCAGGCGGAGGGAACTGCGACCTTCACCGCCAACAATCGCGCCATGCGCGTTTATTGGGCGACCGCGCCCATGGCTGGCTGGAAACTCGTGCTCGTCGTGCCTGAAGCCATCATCCTTGAGCCTGTGGTGCAAATGGCGTGGCAGACCCTCCAAATCGGGATGGGCGGCGTTTTTCTGGCGGTCGTTCTTGCCGCCTTCGTCGCAAGGCGCTTCTCGGGGCCGGTTCTACGACTCCGCGCCGCATCCTCGGCCTTGCAGGAAGGCGAATTTAAAAATCTCCAACTCTCCGACCTCCTCCGCAGGAAGGATGAATTCGGAGATTTGGCCCGCACTTTTGAAACCATGGCGGAGCGCATCAGGGACCGGGAACAAACTCTCGCCGAGTGGAACTTGAAT
Source organism: Terrimicrobiaceae bacterium (assembly GCA_044345595.1). Taxonomy (GTDB): domain Bacteria; phylum Verrucomicrobiota; class Verrucomicrobiia; order Chthoniobacterales; family Terrimicrobiaceae; genus UBA967. Next base: position 76,822 of record JBIJAV010000006.1, on the reverse strand, counting down.
CTCGAGTCCACCGTCGCCGAGCGCACTTCGGAACTCGCACAGGCCGTCAAACTGGCCGAGTCGGCAAATCGCACCAAGAGCGCTTTCCTTGCCAATATGAGCCATGAACTCCGCACTCCGATGAACGCAATCATCGGCTACAGCGAAATGCTGGCGGAAGAGGCCGTGGAAGTCGGCCAAGAGGGCTTTGTGCCCGACCTGCAAAAAATTCAAAGCGCCGGCAAGCACTTGCTCGAACTCATCAACGATGTGCTCGACCTCTCGAAAATCGAGTCCGGCAAGATGACCCTTTATTGCGAAGACATCGATATCGCCGGGATGATCCGGGACATCGAATCAACCATGCTGCCGACCGTGCAAAAAAACGGCAACACGCTCACAGTGGAAATGCCCGATGACATCGGTGTCATGCACAGCGACCTGACCAAAATCCGCCAAACCCTCTTCAACCTCCTCAGCAACGCCGCCAAATTCACCAACGCAGGAAAAATCCATATCGTTGTCAGCACCCACCTGCACCGGCGGCGACAATTCATCACCTTCGCCATCTCAGACACCGGCATCGGCATCAAGCCGGCCCAACTGGAAAGGCTCTTCGAACCATTCACCCAAGCCGACGAATCGACCACACGCAAATACGGCGGCACCGGCCTCGGACTCGCCATCAGCCGCAGATTTTGCAGAATGCTCGGTGGCGACATCGAAGCGCAAAGCAAACCCCGCAAAGGCTCAACCTTCACCGTCACCCTCCCCCGCAAAACAAAAAAGCCCCCCAAGACCGAGACCTCCACAGAGTCTTGAAGCAGCTGCGAGGTATTGCTCGCCTCGTTGCGCGGGAGGGTCATCGTCTCGCATGACCCAAGTTTCAGCAGCGTAGCGGCGTCTCTGCTTGATGATATTGCGGCTTTACCGAGTAGATTGGCGCGTGGTGATGGGAGGGTGACGATGCGATGGCGGAGCCGTGCAATCTTGGGCCATGCGGGACGATGGCCCTCCAACGAGCGCGGCGTGAATCGTTAGGTTTAGCGAGCCCCTGAAACCAATGCCGACTCGCGGGTGTTGTGGACTTCCATGGTTTCGAGGAACCCGGCCATTTCGAAGACTTCGCGCACGGCGGGTATGAGGGACGCGAAGGCACAGGTGCCGCCTCGGGATTTCATCCGCTTTACCGTCGCGAGGAATACCCGCAGGCCAGCACTGCTGGTGAAGGAAAGACCGGAACAATCCAGGACGATGCGGCGGGCGTCGGTCGATAGAACAGCATCGAGATTGTTTTCAAGGATACCGACCGTGAGGGCGTTGAGGTGGCCCTCCACCGTCACAGTAGCGGTTGTCCCCGAATTCAAAACGGCGACTTTCAGTTCAGGCAGGCTCATGAGATGACGAGCTTGATAAATCGTGAGCGGCAGGGTGGCGATGTCTTTTTAAAGGCCGCTCGGGTGATTGCCCCACGGGGAGAGTTTGCATTTGAAATCAGGGCAACCCCGTTCATGATGGGATTTATGAAAACGATACTCCTTTGCCTCCTTCTCGCTGCAGCCCCCTTGAAAGCTTCTGACCTCTGGAGCACTGATTATGCGGCTGCAACAGCCCAAGCCGCCGCTGAAAAAAAACCGGTTCTTCTGGAATTCACGGGCTCGGACTGGTGCCCGCCCTGCATGAAGCAGAACAAGGATGTCTTTGAGCAACCTGCCTTCGCAGATTTCGCGAAAGATAAATTGGTGCTGGTGAAGTTGGACTTCCCCCGCAGCAAGCCGCAGGCAGCGGAGATCAAGGAGCGGAATCAACAACTCGCCGCGCAGTATGAAGTGCAAGGATTCCCGACAATCATTCTCCTGAACTCCGAAGGTAAGGAACTGGCCCGCAAATCAGGCTACGGCGGCGGTGGAGTGACTGGCTTTATTGACTGGGCGAACAAAAATCTCAAATAAGCGGACGATAGAAATCCATTTTCCATGCAAGAAGTTCTCGATCTCTTCAAACAAACCGGAGCCCTGCTCCACGGCCACTTTGTCCTGCGCAGCGGTCTGCACAGCCGCGAATTTTTCCAGTGCGCCCTTCTCCTGCAGGACGCGCCCATCGCGGCGCGCGTATGCGGAATGCTCGCGGAAAAGCTCAGCGCGTATGATGCCGAAACTGTGGTATCACCCGCAGTCGGCGGGATCATCGTGGGACAGGAAGTGGCCCGCCATCTCGGCAAGAGACACATCTTTGTTGAGAAGGATGGAAATGGAGGACTCGTTCTGCGGCGAGGATTCGAAATCCGCCCCGGTCAACGATTCGTCGTGGCGGAGGATGTCGTAACGCGCGGAGGCCGCGTTCAGGAAACAATCCAGATTATTCGCGACCATGGCGGCATTGTGGTGGCGGCAGGCTCGATCGTCGATCGCAGCGGCGGCGAGCTTCCAGATTTTGGATGCCCCTTCGTTTCCTTGGTGCAGATGAATGTGGAGACCTTCGCGGCGGACAACATTCCCGCCGACCTGCAAGGCACTCCTGCCATCAAGCCCGGCAGCAAGTAGCCCACTGCTGCGATTGACATGGCGGCCGACACAGGCAAAATGCGCGGCTCACATTTCAACCACACACAACATTATGGCACTTGCAACCGGCACCAAAGCTCCTGAATTCACACTCAAAACAATCGGCTCCGAAGGCCTCGCGGACTTCAGCCTCTCGTCGAACTTCGGCAAGAAAAACACCGTCCTTCTTTTCTTTCCCCTCGCCTTCACCGGCGTCTGCACACAGGAACTCTGCGATGTCACCGCGGGTCTTGCAAAGTATGAATCCCTGAATGCAGCGGTCGTGGGCATCAGCGTGGACAGCCCCTTCGCGCAGGAAGCCTGGGCTAAAAAAGAAAACATCAACATCCCGCTCGTGAGCGATCTGAACAAGGAAACTGCGAAAGCCTACGGCGTGCTTCTCCCCGATCTCATCGGCTTGGGCGCGGTCTCCGCACGCGCTGCATTCGTCATCGACAAGGACGGCGTGATTCGTCACAGCGAGCAGACACCGACTCCAAAGGAACTCCCCGACTTCAACAAAATCGCCGAGGTTTTGGCATCGCTGTAAAAACCATTCGCGGAAAAAATCAAAAATCTCCTTGTCACGGGGTGCGAGTCGTGATGACCTTGCACCCCTTTTCCGCAAAACAAGCGGAGCACTTTTAATATGGCTAAAGAAATCGTAGGACAGATCAAATTGCAGATTCCCGCAGGTGCCGCAAATCCGGCCCCGCCCGTAGGCCCAGCCCTCGGTCAGCAGGGTGTAAACATCATGGCATTCTGCAAAGAATTCAACGCCGCCACGCAGAAGCAGTCTGGCGACATTCTCCCGGTGGTGATCACCGTCTATAAAGACAAAAGCTTCACCTTCATCACCAAGGCGCCACCAGCAGCGATCCTCCTCAAAAAGGCTGCAGGTCTTGCTTCGGGATCGAAAGAACCCAACAAAACCAAGGTTGGCAAAATCTCCAAGAAGCAGGTCATGGACATCGTCAAAATCAAGATGAAAGACATGAACGCCCGCACCGAGGAAGCTGCATTCCGCACACTCTGTGGAACAGCCCGCCAGATGGGTCTCGAAGTCGCCGAGTAAAAACCGGAAACAGTTTTTTTTAATTTCACAACCCGCCACTTTCTCACAGAAGTGGCGGGTTGTTTTTTGTCTTGCCACCTGGAAATCCCCCCGACGATTCGGGTGCCGAATGATTTATCCAGCGGGGTCTGTTACGCAATTGTCACAAATCTGATTTTGGCGCATGCTGGTTGTCTTAGTTGACTCACACACCCAAATGAAACTCACATCAAAACTGGCCTTGTGCCTTTCCATAGCCACCTCATTCGCCACCACTGGACAGGCGCAACAAATCTCCGGCGCTGGCGCCACATTTCCCGCGCCCCTTTACCAGCGCTGGGGAGTCGAGTTCAACAAGGTGCAGCCCGGCATCCAAGTGAACTACCAATCGGTGGGAAGCGGAGCCGGCGTGAAAAACTTCATCCAAGGCGTGGTGGATTTCGGCGCGAGCGATGCCGCAATGTCGGATGAGGAAATGGCCAAGGTTGCAGCGGGTGTTGTTCTGATTCCTGCCACGGCTGGAGAAATTGTCTATGCCTACAACCTGCCAGGCGTCACCGGTCTGAAACTTTCCCGCGAAGTCATGGCGGGCATCTATCTTGGCACTGTCAAAAAGTGGAACGATCCGGCGATCGTCAAAGACAATCCCGACTTGAAACTTCCCAACACGCCAATCCAAGTCGCCTACCGCTCCGACGGTAGCGGCACGACCTATGTCTTCACCCAGCACCTCTCCGAAATCAGTGCCAAGTTCGATGACGAGGTCGGCACCGACAAATCCGTGACCTTCCCCGTGGGCGTTGGCGGCAAGGGCAACGAGGGTGTCACAGCTCTCATCAAGCAAAGCCCCGGCACAGTGGGTTATGTCGAGTATGGATATGCCAAGGACAACGGCCTCTCGATGGCTTCGCTGCAAAACAAATCCGGCAACTTCGTCGCACCAGACATCGCATCCGCCCGCAGCACCCTCTCCAATGTGCAACTTCCTGAGAACCTCCGCGTCTGGCCGGTGGATCCAGAAGGCGCGAACGATTACCCAATCGTCAGCTTCACTTGGCTCCTGCTCTACAAAAAATACTCCGACCCTGCGAAGCTGAAGGCGCTCAAGGAATTTGTCACCTGGAGCCTCACGGATGGCCAGTCATTTTCCGAGAGCCTGGGCTATGTCCCACTTCCGGAAGCTGTGGTTGAGAAATCCAAAGCGGCACTCGCCACTGTCCAATAACCTCGACTCCCATCAAAGTGTCAGCACCCGAGAAAGACATCATTTCGCCGGCCGGCTATCGGCCGGCGCCGGATTTGTTTAGAATCCTGTGTCAAACAGCCTCGCTCCTGACGGTGCTGATGCTTGGATGGATCATTTACGAAATCATCGAATCCGCCTGGCCTGCCATTCAGAAATTCGGGTTCGATTTCATGACCACCTCGGCCTGGGTGCCAAACCGCGAGCGGTTCGGCGTGCTGCCCTTCATCGTTGGCACGCTGGCGAGTTCATTCCTCGCCATTCTTCTGGCATTTCCGCTGGGTGTTGCGATTGCGATTTTTTTGAGCGAGAACTTCCTCTCGCCCTCGATCCGTCAGACCATGCGTTTCGTCGTGGAAATGCTGGCCGCCATCCCGAGCGTCGTCTACGGCCTGTGGGGAATCTTCGTCATCATCCCCATTGTAAAGGCCTTTGGGGACTGGGCGGTCGGCACACTCGGCGACTTCCCGCTTTTTTCTGGCCCCGCCTACGGCAACTCGCTCCTCACCGCCTCGGTCGTTCTGGCAATCATGATTTTGCCAACCATCACAGCCATCTCGCGAAACTCCCTGGCATCCGTTCCCAAGACCCTGCGCGAGGGAGCCTACGCGCTCGGCGCAACCCGCTGGGAGGCCATCTTCAGCGTCATCCTGCCAACGGCCGCGCCCGGCATCGTTGCGGCGACGATCCTTGGACTCGGTCGCGCCATGGGCGAGACGATGGCGGTGGCCATGCTCATCGGCAATAGTTCGAGGCTCTCCTGGTCGGTGCTCTCCCCCTCGGGAACACTTGCCGGCCTCCTTGCAAACCAGTTTGGCGAGGCACAGGGACTCCAAGTGAACTCCCTCATGTATGCCGCGCTTATCCTGATCGGCATTACCCTTGTTGTGAATATGCTCGGCGAGGCAGTGCTGCGCTACACCCAAAAGCAAACCGCCGGCATTCGTTAAATCAAATGGATCCCATTGCTTCCCACTCATTGGATTTTTTCGACTCCGACCTTTCGGTGAATTCGAAAACCGTGGCCCGCTCTCTGACAAATCGAATCCTCAGCGGCGTTTGCATCACCCTTTCACTCCTGACGATGGTGCCATTGGTTTCGATTATTTTTCTTCTTTTGGAAAAAGGCCTGCCGCTGCTCGGAGCGGGAATTTTTACCGAATTGCCACCTGCGGCAGGCATGACCGGCGGAGGTTTCGGCAATGCCATTCTCGGGACACTTGTCATGGTTGGTATTGGCCTCGCCGTATCGGCTCCAGCTGGCATCCTCTCGGCGATCTTCATCAATGAATACGCCCCCACATCGCGCCTCGCCCAAACTGTTCGTCTCGTGGCCAAGCTCCTCACCGGCATTCCATCCATCATCTGCGGTGTTTTCGCTTTTGCCGTGGTTGTCATGGCGACAGGCACATTTTCGGCGTATGCGGGCGGATTGGCTCTGGCAGTCCTTATGCTGCCGACCATTCTTCTCACATCCGAGCAAGCCCTCATGGGCGTCCAGAGCGCCTACCGCGAGGCGGCCTATGGGCTGGGAGCCACGCGCTTTCAAACGATCGCCCGTGTGGTTCTGCCCGACGCCTTCCCCGCGATCATGACCGGTGTCATGCTGGCCGTGGCGCGTGCGGCGGGAGAGACCGCCCCGCTCATTTTCACCGCCCTGTTCAGCCAATTCTGGGCGAAGTCGCTGAATGAACCGACGGCCTCGCTATCCGTTTTGATCTACAATTTCTCCACCGTGCCATTCCCCCACCAGATCGCCATGGCTTGGACGGCCTCACTCGTCCTTGTAGCCTTTGTCACGCTGGCCAACATCACAGCCCAAACCATTTTCTCCCGGAAAAATTGACCGAATCCACAATATCCGATGCAAACCTCAAAAGAAGCACCCGAAAAAATGACAACGGATCAAAGCATTTCGCCCGAGAGGCCGGATTTCATTTCCGTGAAGGATTTCAATTTTTTCTACGGTAAAAAGCAGGCGCTCCATGCGATCAATATGGACATCCCAGAGCGCCAAGTCACCGCGCTCATCGGTCCATCCGGCTGCGGAAAATCAACACTCCTGCGCAATTTCAACCGAATGAATGAACTCATTGATGGAGTTCACCACGATGGGGATATCCGCATTCTCGGAAAAAGCATCTATGACAAAGGGATCGAGGTCATTTCCCTTCGGCGCAGCATCGGAATGGTTTTCCAGAAATCGAATCCCTTTCCAAAATCCATCTACGAAAATGTTGTGTTCGCGCTTCGGATTAGCGGAACCTCAAAAAAATCCGAACTCGACGAATGCGTGGAGCGCAGTCTGCGAGGAGCTGCGCTGTGGAATGAAGTGAAAGACCGCCTCCATGAAAGCGCATTGGGGCTCTCCGGCGGACAGATGCAGCGGCTTTGCATAGCCCGCGCCATTGCCAACCGGCCGAAGGTGCTGCTCATGGACGAACCCTGCTCGGCGTTGGACCCTATCGCCACCGTGAAGGTCGAGGAACTCATTCGCGAACTGAAACAGCAATTCACCATTGTCATCGTGACCCACAACATGCAGCAGGCCACGCGCTGCTCGGATAAAACCGCCTTTTTCTATCTGGGAAAACTCGTCGAATACGCCGACACTCAGAAAATCTTTTCAAACCCCTCCGAGAAACAAACCGAAGATTACATCACCGGTCGCTTCGGTTGATTTTCGAAAACCTGATCCTAATTTAAGAAATGGAAACCGCCCGTCATATTCTCACCAGTTTTGAAGACGCCCTCGACAACCTGCGCAAGGATGTCCTGATGATGGCAAGCCTGTCTTCGCGAAGTCTGGAAAATGCCCGCAAGGGACTCTTCGACCGGGATGAGGACTGGTGCAATACCGTTATCGCCGACGACGAGGAAATCGACGCCTTGGAGATTCAAGTGGACGGCGAAGGCATGGAAATCATGCTCCGCTTTCATCCTTTCGCCTCCGATCTCCGCAATGTGATTGCGGCCATGAAAACCAGCGTGAACTTGGAACGCGCCTCTGACCAGTCAGTCGGCATAGCCCGCCGCGCCCGCAAGTTGATTGCACTCCCGCTGATGCCCGTGACCTCGCGCATTGAACCGATTTTCAACCTCGCCTCTTCGGTTTTCAATGATGCAATCAAATCATATGCTGACAACGACATAGAACTTGCCCGCACTATCAAGGGGCGTGACAAGGAACTCGATGAGTTGAACAGAGAGTTCGCAGACAGCATCACAGAAATGATGCCCCAAAATCCCGACCACATTCGGGGTTTTCTCGAACTGATCTTCATTGCCCGCTGCCTCGAACGCATAGGCGATCAAGCCAAGAACATCGCCGAAGACATCATTTACGCCGTCTCGGTGAAGGATATCCGCCACAGCCACGCGGCGAGGTAGAAAGATAGGCTTCTTGGCCGGGCTCAATCCCGAAGGCAGAGCGAGGCGGCGAAGTTCGCGATCTCTTTCGCCCCGGCAGGGTGGCTAAGCGGGCCGGTGGCTTGGTAGCGTTGGGAGTAAAGAGCGCCGTTTTTTTCGAAAAGGTTACGCACTGCTGTTGAGATTGCCTCGGGCGTTGTGGCAATCTCGCCCGCACCATTTTCCACAAGCAACAAGGCATTCCCCTCCTCCTGACCGGGCACGACCTGTGTGATAATCATGGGAGTCCGCGCTGCCATGGCTTCTTGAACTGTGGCCCCGCCTGCCTTGCTGATGAGCACATGAGCGCGCCGCAACAAGCCTGGCATCTCGGAGGTCCAGCCGTGAAGTTCAATGGATTTGCCGGTTTCGGCCGAAAGTTGCTGAAGTTTTTCCTGCAACTCGGCATGGCGTCCGCAAGTGACGGTGAGAGCGATATTCTCAAGCGCGATCAATTCCCGCACGATGGCCGGCGCGGAGTCATGGCCCGAGTTGACCATGTAGAGCACCTGCCAACGCCCATCTGGCGGGGGATTCGCACCCTCGGGGACAATATCGGAAAAAACAGTGGGAACGGGGAATCCTGTGACGCGAATTTTTTCACGCGCCACACCGCCGCTCTCCAGCGATTTGGCCGTCGGTTCGTTGGGGACAAGAAAGTAATCGCTCGAGCAACGCCACCAGATGGAATTGATGGTGAGCGAGTCCGTAACCACGGTGACATAGCTGAAGTGGCGGGATTTCCCCTTGCGCACCTTGTCCAAAAACGCCCCGTAACCGGGAAAACAACTCACAACAACATCGGCATCGTAGCGGGTGATGCGGTCGGCGAGTAAATTCACGGCCATCCAGAAAAGGCCAACGCCGCGTGTGACACTGGGCGAGCGGTCGAGGAAATTGTAGAAGGCGCGCCAGAGGGAGGGATGCCTGTTAATGATATGCCGGTAGGCGGATTGGAGCAGGCGGTTCAACCATCCGTAGGACTCGTCAAAAATATCGTTCACAGCCACGGCCACTTCCGGATGCGTTTCCCGGAGCGCCTGCTCCAGATTGCGCGCGGCGGCATTGTGTCCCTCGCCAAACCCCGCCGTCAGAATGAGAACAGAGCCGGAGACCATGACAAATCAGCCGGCTATGTTTCCATTCCGGGGATCGGCCTCGCCGATGCGCCGGGTGATTTCGAGGGCCAAATCCAAGGCATCCGCCGCCGCTAGTCCTGTGACCTTCGGCTTCAGGCCCTCGCGGGCGCAGTTCAGGAAGGATTCCAGTTCGATTTTGAGGGGCTCGCCCTTTTCCACAGCCACGGGCTCACGAACAATGCGTTTGCCGCTGAAGTCGGTGACAATTTTCGAGTCGGTGGCCAAGCCGATCAGCTTGCCAAGCCCGGAGCTGGCGCGTTCATCCTCGCGGGCCAAGCGGAGCAGGTAGCCGCTCTGGTTTTTGTAATCGAGAGAAAGGTAGGCATTCTCCTGGAAGACGCGGATTTTTCTAACCCGTTCCTGACTGATGCGGCTTGCGGTGACATTGGCCACGCACCCGTTCTCAAAACGAAAGCGCACATTGGCGATATCCTCTCCACGGCCGAGCACCGAAATGCCGACAGCGTCCAAACTCACGAGCGGCGAGCGCACGAGGTGGAGGATGATTTCGATGTCATGGATCATGAGATCCAGAACCACTCCGATATCCGTGCTGCGGTTCGGATAAGGCGAGAGGCGGGTCACTTCCAGGAAGCGGGGATTTTGCAATTGGGATTCGAGGGCATGCAAAACGGGGTTGAAGCGCTCGACATGCCCGACTTGCAAAACGCACCCCAACCGGGCAGCAGTCTCCGCCAACTCGCGGGCGTGGGCGGGTGTGTCTGCGATGGGTTTTTCAATGAGCAGATGCTTGCCTTTGCCAAGCAAATCCATGCCGGTCGCATGGTGTGTCACTGTCGGAGTGCAGACTGTCGCAGCATCGATCAGGTCGGCAAATTCCTCCAGTGATGAAGCCGCACGGCAGTTGAAGTTTCTGGCAGCAGCAGCAGTGGCCTCGGCGTTGGTATCGTAGACCGCCGTGAGTTGGCTGCCTGGAAGCTGGCTGTAAATGCGTGCGTGGTTGATGCCCATGTGACCGACACCCACCACACCTGTTCGAATCGTTTTCATTGTCCGTGAAGGGAAATACCAAGGCGGCCAGCCTCAGCACAGACTTTCGATCGATCAAGCAACAAAGTCGCCCCGGCCTCGACGCCGATGGCATGAATGCCCGCTTCCGCCGCCACCTCAAGAGTGCGCGTGCCGATGACCGGCACATCAAAGCGCACATCCTGGCCGGGCTTGGATACCTTCACCAAAGTCGCCGCGCCCCGCCCGAGAGAACCTCCCCGGCGTATGGCCTCGTTTGTGCCCTCAAAGGCCTCCACCGCCAGAACCGTGCCGTTTTTAACAACGACCGTCTGGCCGATATCCAATCGACTCGTCTCTTTGGCGATTCGAAAACCAAAAGCAAGATCCTCCAAGTAACGCGACTTGAGCTTGGGACCGGCGATCCAGCCAGGCGCAGCGAGGTGTTCGTCCAAATATGTGGTCGCAGAAACAAGACCAGCGCCGACTTTTTCCAACTCCCCGGCCACCGCACCGAAGAGGGTCTCCGCATTGCGCTCCTTCAATTTCGCCAGCAGAACAAGCGCTTTGAAGTCGGGACGGAGGTTGAACAAGTGGCTTGGAGCAATCTGACCGGCCATGAGGGATCGCGTGGCGCCGGATTTTTTTGCAGCATCCAAAAGACGCGCCATCTGGCCAACCCTCATCCACTCGACAGCATCGACCATTCCCGCGAGTTCGCTCTTTGTTTCACCTTCGAATGCCGCCATGACAATTCGAGAGACCCCAGCCTTCCTCGCCCCCTCGATGACGAGCCGGGGATAATCACCGCCGCCTGCGATCAAAAACAAAGGAGTCGTGTCCGGAGAGGAAATCATTCGCAAAAATCAATACCCCACATCATCAAACCGGTTCACGCGAAAATTGCCGCTCCTCGATGGCGGCGCCTGTTTTTTTATCGACCCACGGGAGTCGCCGCCGCCGGATGGAAACACAAACCCGGGCTGGTCGGTTTTATAGGTATTTACAACAATCTGCGCCGTCTGGCCCGCGCCCGGCAGGTTGCGGCGTTGGGCGATGAATTGTTGGGGGCGGTAGTAATTGGTGAAATCCTTGGCGAATGCGGAGCGGTTGATTCCGATGAAGAGATTTTTGCGAATTTCGTAGTGAAGGTGAGCCGTATACATACCCCGGTTCGTTCCAATCGTGCCCACCTGCTGGCCACGCGCCACCTGTTGGCCTTTGCGAACCATGATTCGGTTGAGGTGGGCATACATGGAATCCACGGTCTTAAGTTGACCACCCTCGACAAAAGCATGCCTCACGATAACGACATTCCCCCACCCCATGCGGGCGTCCATCGCGAAAGTCACATAGCCATTGCCGATGCAATAAACCGGAGCGCCAAGGTCGCTGTTTCCACCGGCAACGCCGTTCCAGTCCTCGCCTGGATGGTAGGACAAGAACCCTCTGGACATGTAGTAGCCATCGCCGTTCGGCTTCCCGACCGGCATGTCAAACCCATCCGCCACCCTCACTGCGGCACGGTTACCCCCGGGGACTGCCACAAGGCCTCCCACAAAAAGCATCAGAAAAATCCAAAACAACCAGCGTCGCATGAAGAGATAAATTTTACACCCGCCGGCATCGGAACCGCAAGCCACACGGGCAGTCGGGAATTTTTAAAAATTCAGCTTAAGGTTGCAGGCGCGCGGAAAATCGAGAACATCGCGCCGATGTCAAAATCCTTTCCGCCGCGACTTCGCCCTGCAGGCCACTCCACGGCCTCGTATGCGATTGTCGCCAGCAAGTTCAATCAGGAGTTTGTCCAGGCCCTCGTGGACAATGCCCACAGCGAGTTGAGCGCCCTGGAACCAGGGGCGAATATCGTTCTCGTCTGGACGCCCGGCTCGTTTGAAATCCCGCTTTTCGTTCAGGCCACGGCTGAACTTGGCCGTTTTCAAGCCATCATCGCCTTGGGTGTCATTTTGGAAGGGGAAACCGATCATGCCCGATTGATAGCAGAAGCTGTGACGCGATCCCTTCTGGACATCTCGCTCAAACACAAGCTGCCCGTCATCCACGAAGTGCTTCTGGTGAAAAATGAGGAACAAGCCCGCGCACGATGCCTGGGCACTGAACACAACCGCGGCGTCGAAGCAGCGCGGGCAGCTGTATCGGCCGCCCGCAAACTACCGGAGATTGTTTAACCATGGGAGTCCGACGCGATGCCCGCGAAGCAGCGGTGCAATATCTTTACCAACGGGAAATGCAGGGTGATCAAAGCGATCAGGCCCTCGAGGAATTCTACGAAATGCGTGGTCTCAGCCCCAGTGGCAGGCGTTTCTGCGATGAATTGCTCCAAGGTTGGATGCAACACCGCGAGGAGATCGACGAGGTCATCGCGAAGAATGCGCGCAACTTTGAGTTCCATCGCCTCTCGGCGGTGGATCGCAACGTTCTTCGTATCGCCTGCCATGAGATTCTCTTCCGCTCAGACATTCCGGCACCGGTAGCCATCAATGAGGCCATCGAGATCGCTAAAAAATACAGCACCGAGGATTCCGGCAAATTTGTGAATGGCGTTCTGGACAATATCCGGAAACAAAAATCTCCTGCCGCCTGACCTATGGCCGGAGGATTTTTTAAAAGTTTCATCTCCCGCTTCACAGGTGGACCAGTCGACTGGGACGAACTGGAGGAGACTCTGATTCGTGCGGATTTCGGGGTCTCAATGACCACTGTCATCCTCAAGGCCATGCGAGAGCGCGGCGGCGAGGTGAATGGCGAGACCGCTCTTCAAGTGCTGCGAGAGGAAATTCTTAAAATCCTGCCCTCCGAAAACCCTCCATTGGCTCCCTTGGCGAGCGGTCCGCACACCGTCCTCATCGCCGGCGTGAATGGAACCGGCAAGACGACATCCTGCGCCAAGTTGGCTAACTGGTTGAAATCCCAAAACCACTCATGCCTCCTTGTGGCGGCAGACACCTTCCGCGCGGCAGCCATCGAACAACTCTGCGCCTGGGGTGCCAAGCTCGGCATCGAGGTCATGCGCAGCCAGTATCAAGGCGACGCCGCAGCCCTCTGTCACGATGCTTGGAGCAGCGCCCGGCGCCGCAATATCGAATTCCTCCTCTGCGACACGGCCGGACGCCTGCACACAAAGAGCAACCTCATGCAGGAACTCGCGAAGGTCGTTCGCATCCTCGGCAAACAAGACCAAGCCGCTCCCCATGAAAAGTGGATCGTTCTGGACGCCACCACCGGCTCAAATGCCCTCGTCCAAGCCCGCGAATTCCACAAAGCCATCGGACTCACCGGCGTGATCCTCACAAAACTCGACGGCAGCGGCAAAGGCGGCATCGCCATTGCCATTCAGCACGAACTCGGCATCCCCACGAGGTTCATCGGCACAGGCGAAAAGGAAACAGACTTCGCCCCATTCGACCGCGAGAAGTTCGTGGATTCGCTGCTCTGAACGAGAGATTGCCTACTCCGAAACGCCGGTGATTTTTTTAATCTGCTCGGGAGAAAATCCCTGAGCCAACATCGACTTGGCTATTTCCTTGCGGGCTTGGAGTTCACCTTCGGCATGGCCCGTTTCCAAGGCGTCGGAAATCATCGAGCGCTCAACTCTCACGCCGTCCCAGTAATCCTCATAGGCCGCCAACTCCTCCTCCGTAAACGCACTCTCGCGCACAAGATCAATGGCCTCCCTCACCTCCGCCTGTTGGTAGAGTTCTCCGGCGACTTCCTTGGTCTCCTCGCCGACCTCGGTCAGGAACCGCAGCCAGAGAAGCATGAGCTTTCTTTGAGGAAAACTCTGCGGCGTGAACTTCGGCAACTCGACAAAAACAAACTCCAACCCGTCAATGCGCTCGCCGGTATCGGCCATGTTCACGATCCTGTAATGGTGATACCAATCCGGTGCGTTCGGACGAAAGACCGCGTTGATGAGATTCAACGAATAAACAGGCTGCAGGCACTTGAATTTCTGCCCTGGCCTGATCTGCCTCACATACGCCTTGGAGGCATTGAAAAGCACACGGCGGAAAAAACTGTCCGTCCACAACATCTGCATCTCCACAATGAAATGTCGCCCCTCCCTGTCGCGGCAGCGCACATCGACAATGCTGTTCCGCACCTCGGGAATTTCGGGAACCAATTCCGTCGGCAGGTATTCGATTTCCACCACCTCACGCCCTGGCTCCAACGGCAGCAGGGCGTTGAGAAAACTGATGAGCAGATTCGGATGGTTGCCGAAGACCTTCTTAAAAGTCAGGTCATTCTTGGGATCCAGATAACGCATACAGACACCTAATGGCATCGACTCAACCGCCGCAAGCCGATCCTTCCAATCTACAAAAGTCTTTTATCAAGCGACCACAACATCACGAGGGCCCTCGGTGATCTTGCCGATCAGAATGCCCTTCGTGAGTTTCAAAGCCTCCTCCGCGCGCTTGGCTGGAACGACGAGCGTCATGCCGATGCCCATGTTAAAAACCTGGAACATCTCGTCGTCTGGAATATCCGCCGCGTTTTGAATGATGTTGAAAATGGTTGGCACTTTCCATGACCCCTTGTCGATCGAAGCGCGGCACCCCTCGGGAAGCACGCGTGGAAGGTTGTCCAGCAAGCCGCCGCCAGTAATGTGGGCAGCACCGTGGAGCATACCTTGCGGCAAGGAGGCCATGAGTGGCTGGTAATTCGGATGAACTTTCAAAAGTTCCTTGCCGAGCGGCAAGCTCATGCCGGGTGCGGGTTTGTCCAATGGAAGGCGCATCTTTTCCAGAAGCACTTTGCGGGCAAGCGAATAGCCATTTGTGTGGAGACCATTTCCCTTCAATCCGATAATCACATCGCCGAGTTTGATTTTCGAGCCGTCGAGCATTTTCGGCCTATCGACCACACCGACAATTGTTCCAGCGACATCGTATTCCCCGCTTTGATACATGCCGGGCATCTGAGCGGTCTCGCCGCCGATGAGAGCGCATCCACCGTCTTTGCAGGCCTTCGCGAAGCCTTCGAGAATCTGGCGGAACACAACAGGGTCGAGCTTTTCACCGCCGATGTAATCGAGGAAGAAGAGTGGACGCGCGCCGATGACGGCGATGTCGTTGATGCAATGGTTCACGAGATCCTGCCCGATGGTGTCATGGCGGTTCGTGGCAAAGGCGATTTTGAGTTTCGTGCCGACGCCATCGACGCTGGAGACAAGGACAGGGTCTTTCATTCCCCGGAAATCGGGACGGAAGAGACCTCCGAATCCTCCGATTTTTCCGAGCACTTCAGGGCCATGCGTGGCGCTGACGAGGGCGTGGATTCCTTTTTTGACTGTGTTGCCGAGGTCTACATCGACCCCTGCGGCGGCGTAGGCTTTTTGTTTGCGTGGAGTTTTCAAAGCAGTCGTTCGGAGGGTGGTTCGAGAAGACGGGCTTTGACGGCCCGTTTTTCCATAATGAGTTTGTCGAATTGGTCATCGAAGGCGACCGGGTAGTCGCCGTTGAAGCAGGCCATGCAGAAATTATTCGCAGGCTGGCCAGTGGAGCGGACCATGCCATCCACATCGAGGTAGCCGAGGGAATCAGCACCGAGATATTTGCGGATTTCCTCGGCCGTGCACTGGTTTGCGAGAAGTTTTTCGGGGTCCGGAAAATCAATGCCGTAGTAACAAGCGTGCTTGTGTGGTGGACAACTGATGCGCATGTGCACTTCCTTGGCACCATTTTCGCGGAGGTTGACCACACGGGAGCGGGCAGTCGTGCCACGCACAATGGAGTCGTCGACCACCACCACACGCTTCCCTTCCACGGCTGAGCGAATCAGGTTGAGTTTAACCCGCACATTGAAGTCACGGATCATTTGTGTGGGCTGAATGAATGTGCGGCCGATGTAGTGGTTTCGGACAAAGGCGGGGTAATAAGGAATACCGGTCTCCTCCGAAAAACCCAAGGCCGCAAAGATGCCAGAGTCCGGCACCGGCACCACCAGATCGGCCTCTACAGGATGCAACCTGGCCAACTCGCGCCCCATGTTCACGCGGGCCATGCTCACATTGGTTCCGCCGATATTGCTGTCGGGGCGGGCAAAATAAACATGCTCGAAAATACAGAAGGAAGCCCGTTGCTTGGGAAACGGCCACTCGCTGCGAAGGCCGTTTTCATCGATGATCAAGACCTCGCCGGGTTCCACATCGCGAATAAACTCCGCATGGATCAAATCAAACGCGCAACTCTCGGATGCCAGCACATAGGCCCCGTCGAGTTTTCCCAAGCAGAGCGGACGAAAGCCATGAGGATCGCGGAAGCCGATGATCTCGCGCTCACCCATGAGAACAATCGAGAAGGCCCCCTCCAGACGGCGCAGCGATGCTATGCCGCCGCCGTTTGATGTCGGCTGAGCCAGCAGGTGCAGCACGATTTCACTATCCACCGTCGTTTGAAAAATCGATCCCCGCTCTTCGAGTTCAGCCCGCAGAGCAGCGGCGTTGACCAGATTTCCATTGTGCGCAATGGCTAGCCGTCCGCGCGCTGTATCCACCACAAAAGGCTGAGCGTTTTTTAGGTTGCTGGAACCAGTCGTGGAGTAGCGCACATGACCAATGGCGCGGTTGCCTTTCAGCCTCTCGAGATCACGCGAATGAAAAACCTGGGATACAAGTCCCATGCCCTTGTGAGTATTGAAGGTAGCCGCGCCAGGCTCGGCTGAGACAATTCCAGCGCTCTCCTGTCCCCTGTGCTGCAGGGCAAAGAGACCGTAGTAAGAAAGCATCGCAGCATCCGGGTGGTTGAAGACCGCAAAGACGCCGCATTCGTGAGTTGGTTTGTGCAGGTGGGCAGTAGAAGATTTCAAGGCAGGGCGGAAACATGGACTCCACACTCGAAGCGTTCAAGAATTTTGAAAAACTCGCCCCGCGTAAATCACGCCCCGAAAATTTTATGATTTTCAGGATTGCAACGCGTGAGAATCGCATTAGTTTTCCACGCCTCGACCGGGTTGGTAGCTCAATGGTAGAGCAGCGCCCTTTTAAGGCGTTGGTTGAGGGTTCGAGTCCCTCCCAACCCACTCCCCTCCCCGCCTTGCAAACCCGCATGAAATCTTACTCTCCGGGTTTTCGTCCCCCTAAGCCGTATATGAAATGAAGTGCTCGAAAGCGAATAGAAAGGGACTCAAAAAAACGAGCGGGTGAAGGGAATCGAACCCTCGTATGCAGCTTGGGAAGCTGCCGTTCTACCATTGAACTACACCCGCAAAGGTAATCGAGTTGTTAGCGAGACAGTCCGATGTTTCCAAGGCAAATCAACACCCGGAGATGTTCACCGCGACTTGGCGGACATGGGGTGAGCGGCGGTGTTCGAAGAGGAAAATGCCCTGCCAGGTTCCGAGGACCATGCGGCCTTCGGAGACAGGGATGACTTCGCTTGTGCGGGTGAGTGACATGCGGATGTGAGAGGTCATGTCGTCGGGGCCCTCGAGGGTATGGCTGTAGCCGTCGGCGTCTTCGGGGACCAGGTGCTCGAAGAATTTTTCCAGATCACGCGACGCGGTGGGGTCGGCATTTTCAAAGATGACAAGGCTCGCGCTCGTGTGACGGACAAACACCGTGACCACGCCATCTTGAATGGATGTGCCTTGGAGAGCTTTCCTGACTTGGGCTGTGATTTCGCAGAGGCCTTTTCCACGCGTTGAAACATCAAAAAACAAAGTCTTCGATTTCATGTGGCGAAGCATACCGGCGTGCGAGGCTTCGAGAAGTGTCTTTGCAAAAACCGCAGGTTTTTTTCAGCAAACAAGGTTTGTCCGAGAAGCCGATTGAATCGCGGGCAAATCCTTGCACAATGCCGCGCGTCATGTCCGAACTGCACAAAGCCTACGAACCGCAAGCTGTCGAAGATAAATGGTATTCCTGGTGGATCGAAAACGGTCTCTTCACCGCAGACCCCGCTTCGCCGAAACCCGCCTACTCGATTGTCATTCCTCCGCCCAATGTCACTGGCGTTCTCACTCTCGGACATGTTCTCAACAACACGCTTCAGGACATCCTCGCCCGCCGCGCGCGCCAGACAGGGCATGAGGTTCTCTGGCTGCCAGGCACCGATCACGCTGGCATTGCCACGCAGACCGTCGTGGAGCGCAAACTGCGCAAGGAGGAGAAAAAGACACGACACGACCTTGGCCGCGATGAGTTCCTAAAACGCGTCTGGGAGTGGAAGGAGAAGCACGGCGGCATCATCATCAACCAACTTAAGAAGCTCGGTTGCTCCTGCGACTGGACTCGCGAGCGCTTCACTATGGACGAGGCCTACGCGCGCAAGGTGCAGGAGGTTTTCGTCGATCTCCACGCCAAGGGAATGATCTATCGTGGCAAGCGGATGGTGAACTGGTGCCCCGTCTCGCTCACAGCGCTCAGCGACGAGGAAGTCATTCCGAAAAACCAAAAAGGATTTTTCTACCACTACAAAGTCGAGGTCGTGGAAAAACCCGGCACTTATCTGGAAATTGCCACCACCCGTCCTGAGACGATCATGGCAGATGCCGCCGTAGCCGTGAATCCGAAGGACCCCCGCTACACCGCACTCATCGGACTCCATGTGCGCCGTCCCCTCCCAGCCGGCGTGGAAGCCTTGCTGCCGATCATTGGCGACGAGGCAGTGGATTTCGAATTCGGCACGGGTGTCTTGAAGGTGACTCCAGCGCACGACAAAACCGACTACGAGATCGGCCTGCGCCACAGCCTGCCAGTCGTCGATATTTTCAATCCGGACGCCACGCTGAATGACCTTGCCGGAGAGGAATTCGCAGGCCTCGACCGCTTTGAAGCACGCACAAAAGCGGTGGATAAGCTCCGCGAACTTGGACTCCTCGTCAAAGAGGAGCCCCACGAAAACAATGTTGGCTTCAGCGAACGCGCCGATGTGCCGATCGAGCCTCGCCTCTCCGAGCAATGGTTTTTAAGATATCCGAAAACTGTCGAAGCCCGCGACGCCGTGCGGAAGCACCTCATCCGATTCTTTCCTGACCGCTGGGAGAAGGTCTACGACCACTGGCTGGAAAACATCCAAGACTGGTGCATTTCCCGTCAACTCTGGTGGGGCCACCGCATCCCGGTCTGGTATCCGGCGGGGGAGAGCAATGCGGAAAATGCCAAATGCCAGATCGAGTCGCCCGGCGATGGGTGGGTGCAAGACTCCGATGTGCTCGACACCTGGTTCTCCTCGTGGCTGTGGGCGCATGAGACCATGGAACCCGCCGCGCTGGCGAAATTCTTCCCGACCAGCGTGCTGGTTACTGGCCCAGACATCATCTTTTTCTGGGTCGCCCGTATGATCATGGCGAGCCTCGAATACACCGGCCAGGTTCCCTTCAAGGATGTGTATTTCACCGGCATCATCCGCGACAAGCAGGGGCGCAAAATGTCCAAGAGCCTCGGCAATTCCCCCGACCCGCTCGACCTCATAGCCAAATACGGGGCTGATGGCATACGCTTCGGCCTCCTCCGCATCGCGCCCCAAGGGCAGGACATCAAATTCGACGAGCAACAAATCGTTGAAGGCCGGAATTTCTGCAACAAGCTCTGGAACGCCTGCCGGTTCCGTCAAATGCAGGGTCCGCTGGATCCTAATGCGGATCCCTCGAAACACGAACTCTCCCTCTTCGCCAGCGATCTCCTGGCCCGACTTGACGCAACGATCCAGCGCGTGAACGAAGGCTACGAGGCCTACCGCTTCAGCGACATCGCCCAAGCGCTCTATGACTTCGTCTGGGGGGATTTTTGCGACCGCTTCATCGAAGTCGCGAAATCGGACTTTGCCACCGACTCCCCTCGCCGCGCAGGGACACTGGCCACGCTGGATTATACCATCAAACGCATCCTCCAACTCCTCCACCCCTATGCGCCCTTCATCACCGAGGAACTCTGGAACGGACTCGGTCTTGGAACCGACAGCCTCATGCACAGCGGATGGCCGCAGACCGCTGGATTCAACGCCGACCCTCGCTCCGCAGCCATTTTTGCCGCAGTCTCACAGGCCCGAAACATCCGTGCGACCTACGGCATTCCCGGCAACAAACGCCTGCCTTGGCAACTCACCCCGGCAGCGGATTGGGTCAAAAACGAGGCCCCTGTCCTCTCGATCCTGCTGCATGCGGAATCTCTCACATTCTGCGAAGCCGCTCCGCAAGGCCACGCCGCCTGCCCCACTGACATCGGCACAATCTACCTTCCGCTGGAAGGTATTATTGATCCGGCCACAGAGAAAAAACGCCTCGACGGCGAGATCACCAAAGTCGAAGCCGAAATCGAAAAAGTCGCCCGCAAGCTCGCCAGCGAAACCTTCGTCCAAAACGCCCCCGCCGAAGTCGTCGCCGAGCACCGCCAGCGCCAACAAGACTGGATCAATCGACTCGCCGAACTCCAACGCGCCCGCGCAGGCTTGGATTGAGGGCCGTGTTACTGAAAAGCAACTTTTACACGATAGCAACCGCATGCAGAATCCTGAAAAGGTTGCCGCCCCGTGAAAATGAATCCTTCGAGCGATTCCAGATTTATCGCCTTCTTCGATGAATGCGGCGACCACTCGATGGAGAAAATTGACGCCGATTTCCCATTGTTCGTTCTCTCGACTGTCATTCTGGAACGCGCTGCCTACATCGAAAAAGTAATCCCCGCACTGAACCGACTGAAACTCCGTTTCTGGCCGCATGAAGGCGTCAATCTCCACAGCCGCGACATCCGAAAACAACATGGTGACTTCTCGTTCATGAGATTGCCTGAAAACCGCAAAGCCATGCTGCAGGCTTTGAGCGAAACGATGGAAGTGCTGCCATTCACGCTTTTCATCACCGCCATTCAAAAAACCAAGCACAAGGAGCGTTATGGCATCAACGCAGCGAATCCCTATGACTTGGCACTCACTTACACTTTTGAACGAGTGCTGCATTTTCTGGAAGGAGTCGGCGAAACCAGTCTACCCGTAACCGCCGAGGCACGGGGAAAAATCGAGGACAACGAACTCGCGGGGGCGTTTATGCGCATCGTTACCGAAGGCACGGGTTTCCATCCCGTTGAAAAGTTTCGCGCTTTGAAATGCCCGTTGGCGTTCCGCCGCAAATCCGACAACATAGCTGGACTGCAGGTGGCCGACCTCTGCGCATATCCCGCCGCGCGGCAGATCCTCAAGCCAGAACAACCAAATCAGGCTTATGAAGTTATCAAGCCCCACATCTACAAGCGTAGAGGAGTGAGCGGATGGAAGGTATTCCCATGAAAACTTAAAAGGCGGCTCTGGGAAATCCCAGAAACCGCCTTCCGACCGAGAAAGCCCAGTCCATGCATTCATACTCAGATACCAACCAGACAAAGTCAACCCCGCACTTTTGGTCTTCGCTCTACCGATGTTTAAAAAGTCAATTTCCCGCCTTCGGAACCCTTCGCAAAAAGGCATACGCCTCTGAGCGTCGATTTCTCTGCGGTCGGACTTGCCGAAGTTGACTTGTGAAAACCCTCCCACCATCGGAATGGATTGCCTTCCGCACGGCTCATGAGCGGCGCGTGGAGCCATGGATAGCCCCTAGGCTTCAACGCGCCTCACAAGGTGTGAAGCATCCGGTGGATGATTTTCTTTTCGAGTATTATCCGAACCGGCCGTCGCTCTTGAGGCGCTGGCATCCAGGACTGGGGGTGATCCTGCTTGGCGACGAGGCGGAGTGTTATCTCGGCGTTCCGGGCTACCGGGCCGTGCGAAATGGCATAACTGCGGCACCTCTGCCGGATAAGCGGAAACCTTTTGTGGAGTGGCTGGGTGGGTTTCTGGAAGGCAGCGCCAACCGTGCGCCGTTTTTTGGATGTCATGGTCTTCACGAGTGGGCGATGGTTTACAAAACAGAGGATGTCCGGCACGCCTCCCAACCGCTTCGCCTTTCCCCAAGCGAAGTCGCGGCGGTTGTAGATTCGCTGCCTGTGAGATGCTCACACTACGACGCTTTTCGTTTTTTTACCCCGGAGGCGCGCCCGCTGAATCGCCTGCAGCCGACGAGGGAAACCTCGCCACAACTCGAGCAAGCGGCCTGTTTGCATGCAAACATGGATCTCTACAAATGGGCTTTCAAACTCGCGCCATGGTGCCCATCCGAGCTCATCGCCGACACTTTTGAACTAGCCCGGGACATCCGCGAACTGGATATGCGTGCGAGTCCATATGACCTGTCCTCCTTCGGCTACACGGCCGTTCCGATCGAAATGCCGGAGGGCCGCGCAGAGTATGAGAGATACCAAAGGTCCTTCGCGGAAAGAGCGCGTCCGCTGCGGCAGAGGCTGATCGAGTTGTGCCGGGCGCTCCTCACCGGGAATGACTAAAAGACCTTCTTTATTTTGGCATCCCCCACCCGCTCGCCTGCATGGCGACCGATTAATTGGGAACCCAATGGCGACTCAGGTGTCAAAACAACGATCGTCTTTTTGTTCCAGACAACCTCTGTTCCTCCCCCAGCTGTCGCGATGAGAAAAAATTCTGTCACCTTTGCAAATTCCAGCTCTACAAGTGCGCCGATATCGATCCCCTCACCTGCCGCAAAATCACGGATTGGCATTTTCTCTATGACCTCGGCTGCTGTTGCCGCCTCGAGTGCCTGCCGCGCCAAGCCATCCGCCAAATAATTCTCCTCTGTGGAGCGCGTGTCGTATTTCCCCTCGGATTTACTCTCAGCGTCATTCCCCTGCTCGCGAGTGCGTCTGGCCGCAGCTTGCCGGCGTTCAAAATCCGCCCTCAAGTGCTCCAAAACAACTTCGATGATCTTCGATTTTTTCATGGGAAATGCGTGAACGCTAAATGATGGGCTCCAACTACAGGCTCTTCAAAAGCGCAGGAAGCCGGTCGGTAAGGGTCTGGAGAAGTTCAGAGCCGGGAGCATCGGGGCGGAGGTCGAGGCTTGGCAGAAGACCTGAGGCAGCGAGCGCAGGGCCTTCGGCGATGAGTGTCTCCCGTAGACGGGAGGAAATGACGGCGGCATGAGTGGGCTTGGCATCCTGCGCGGGTATGCTGCTGAGGACACTACGGGCGAGAGCGAAGATTGAAGCCCACTGAGTCCAACGAGGGAGAGGTTTTCCGGATGTCAGGAAGGCCCAGTCGGTTGGTTGAATATGATAGCGGGCATGGGTTCGTCTGGCAGGGGTCGCTTTGTGCTGAGCAGCCTGCTCCTGACTGAGCAAATGACCGGAAAGCAGCATTTCCTGAAGAACGGCTTGAAGAGTGCGCGGCGCGTATCCAGTGGCACGCGCGATTTCTGCTGCTTTTGCGGCAGTCTCGCTGCCCGCGAGATACAGCAAGATTTCCACACGAGCACTCACCCCGATGAGTGCCCGCAATGAGGCCATGAGATTTGGAGCAAGCAGAGGCTGAGGTGCCCGGCTCATGCCACGAGGAACCAACACACTTCGCTGAAGACCCCTTGCGCGAAAGATTTCATCTAAAGTGGAAACTTGCGGACCTTCACTATTCAGGAACAGTGGCTCTAGAACCAAGTTGGCGGTCATCTCAGCCCCTTTCTTGGCGATGGCCTTCCAGCGGGGCTGGGAGCCTTTTTTTACAAGCCAGTCGGCGATGGATGTGAGCACTCGTTCATCACCCAAAGCGTGGCAACGCTGAAGGTTGGCAAGCCGCTGCAGGTTGATGAGTGAGCCATGGCATACCAGCCAGTCAAAGGCCTCATCAAACAAGCGGGGATCGTGGCGCCCAAGCGAGGTAGTCGCTAGCACAAGAGCCTCCAGATCGATGAGACGACCTTGATTTGCGGGCGGAGCGTGGCCTGAGACACCGAGGCTACACCACTGCCGCCAAAGCAGGTCGAGCGCGGCTTCCTGACAGCTGTTTCTAAAGTCGATTTGAGAGGTGTTCATAGCCAAGAGATGTGAGCGTGTTCCGGACAATTTGCGGAAAAACTTCGCCTGCGTCTTGAGTCAGCACCCAGTGAGCGGCGAGGAGCAATTCGTCCTCCGTCGGTTGGAGTGCCCTTAAATCGCTGACATGGCGACCCGTTCCCTGATCGATCGCCGCAAAAAGCTTTAGATGGATGAGGTCGAATCGGTCGGGGTAAAAGATGGTGAGATACGGGCCATAGTCGCGACGGGTGAGGCGTGAGAGAAACCCCACTGGCAAGCCAGCCTGTATCTGATCGGCAGGTCCTGTATTGAGCCAATGCGGATCGAGTTGGAGCTCGCGGGCGACTTTGCCAGCCGCCCGTAATAATGCTGGGGACAATGGCCTGGGTCCACAAGACCCAGCCCTGGATCGACCCCAGCCATGATGTCCATATCTCTTGTCGTGCGGGAAACAATGCCCAACGCTATCAGGGCGCTGCCACCAATAACGACCAACCTTTCAGGATTCGCCTGATCGGCTTCGAGAAAGGCGGCAAGGGCAACCAATGCTTGCTCAAGTGTGTCGGGTTCAATACGGCTCATGTCATTTTACGCTAATTATTGGCGTTAATTACGACAATAATTAGCGTATATTTAGTGAAAGCAACTCAAAAAAACTCGAAACGGGCTTTCGTAAAAACGGAATTTGAACAAGCAGGACATTCGCATCGCATGCGGCGGGGAGGATGAGTAGAAGTGGCCGATGTCTTGGCTCGAAATTCTGTCCCTTCTTGCGGCCGCTTTTGCGGCGGGGGGTGTCAATGCGGTGGCTGGCGGGGGGACGCTTATTACTTTTCCGGTGCTCATTCTTTTTGGGGTGCCTCCGGTGATTGCAAATGCGACGAGCACGCTGGCTCTTTTGGCGGGGATGGGTGGGAGTCTCTATGGCTACCGTCGGCATCTGGCGGATGTGCGGCCTTGGTTCACCACATTCATTCCAGTGAGCATTGCCGGTGGGTGGATCGGGAGTGTTTTTCTCACGCGTGGGAGCGAAAAAATGTTCACCGAACTCGTCCCATATCTTGTTCTTTTTGCGACCGTGCTTTTCATGCTCCAAGGCGTCTTGCGGATGCGTTTGGTCAAAAATATTCCCGCCGGGGATTCCGCGAAAACGGGTAAGGCCCACCTCTTCGCGGCGTTGTTCTTTCAATTTCTGGTGTCGATTTATGGCGGATACTTCGGAGCCGGGATCGGAATCTTGATGCTCGCAACCCTTGGTTTCATGGGCTTCCAAGACATTCACCAAATGAACGCGCTCAAGAGTGTGCTGGGGTCGCTCATCAATCTGGTGGCCGCCGCCTGGTTCACGGCCAGTGGTTTGATCGACTGGCCGCGAATGGCTCTCATGACCGCCGGAGCTTTTGTGGGATACTACATCGCCTCAACCTACTCGCAGCGACTTCCGCAAAAAGCCGTGCGGCACCTCATTTCAGCCATCGGGTTGATCATCACAGCGGTGATGTTTTGGAAACTGCACTGAGAAACCACCTGACGGGAAATTTTTTCCGTTGAGGGATCAGGTAAATCTTATTTCTCCACTCGGAGTGATGAAACGCTGGATGGTGGTAAGGATTTCCGGAATGGCGGCATCCATCTCCTCCTCGTTGAAGCCCACCTCTTTCAGCGCGTCTTCGTCGGGTTCATAATAGAATCCATCGACTCCGACTCCATAGCCGAGTTGGGTGGCGACATGCTTGGCGGCGTGGATGAGGGTGACGATCTTGCGCTCCGCGTCGGGGGACTCGGAGGGGGTCTGGTAATAATAGCCGACCGAAACGAAAATCGACGGGAAGCCCCAGTTTTCCAGGAGGGCCTTGGTCACTTGGGTGGATTCAAAACCGAGGATCACCTTTTCGGCCTCGCGCCAAGTAGCGAACTCGTCGGGGACGCGGTTTGCGATGTCATCCAACGCCGTGAAATTTGCATACGCGAGGGCGAACTTTCCGAGGTCGTGGATGAGCCCGGCTGTGTAGGCTGTGGAGGCATCGGCGATTTGCATTTTTGTAGCAAAAATCTCGGCGCAGATGGCCACGCAAAGCGAGTGGCGGCAGAGGTCGCCGGGTTCCCATCCGTAACCACGCACGGGATGAACCAGCCAGCGACCGGTGAGTGTGGAGGAGGCGATGCGGTAGAGAACCTTGCTGCCCAACCGCAGGATCGCATCGGAGATATTTTCGCAGCGCTGATTGCTGGAGAAGTAGGCGGAGTTCGCCGTTCTGAGAACATCTGTGGCCAGTCCGGTATCGAGATTGATGAGCATTTCCATCTCGCCGAGGTCCGAGGAACTTCCTTCCGCGAGTTTCAGAAGTTTCGGAAGAATGGCAGGCGCACAGGGAATGGAACGCGTCATTTCAACCACTGTCTGGAGGTCTGCTGCGGATTTCATTAACGGATGAATTCGGGTTTGGAGGGGATTTTGACGATCACTTCGCCAGTCTGGTTGTTCAGTCGAATCGAGCGGTTCACGCGTCCGCTGACTTCCCAAGCGACGACATCAAGTTCCATGTCTTGGCTCAGGCGGTAGAACATATCGATGTTCTTTGAGCCGATCCTGAAAAAGTTGTCCGTAGCCATGAGTTGGGCACCGCCAAAGACCTTGCAGCGGATGTCCTGTTTGTGGGCGCCGGCGCGGATCAAGGCGGCCAGCAAACGGGGAATGCCTGTATCGAGAAACATGGCTTCGCGGATTTTCTGTCCCTCGTGGATTTTGGAACTCGGGAGCATGGCGTGGAGGAGACCGCCGATGCGTCTCTTCTCGTCGTAAAATGTGACTCCGAGGCACGAGCCCAGAGCATGGGTGACGAGATAGGTGGATGGCTCGGTGCTGATCTTCAAATCGGCCACCCCGACTATGATGGATGGCATATGATCGGCTACGGGATTGAAGGAAGGAGCCATTGAATGGATGAAATGTTAGTCGATTTCCTTGATGAAGAAAGCGTAATTTCAAGGCCTGCCCCGCTACAAGGATCGGAGTAAAAAGAAGGCGTTGCCTTGCCCATGAGCCAGCGCACTGCCAAGGTGGACGCGCGGAATGTTTGAGATCAAAGAAAAACCAAAGATGGTCGAGCGGGCTGTGCTCGTGGGAGCGTATTGCGGAAATGCCAGCGAGTCGGAGGCGTCGAGCCTGCTTGATGAGCTTGCGGAGTTGGTCAACACCCTTGGCATCCCGATCGTTGCCCGGCAACTTGTGCACCATCGCGAACCGCATGCCCGTTATTTGATGGGCTCTGGAAAAGCCGAGGAGGTTGCCGCCTTGGCCAAGGAGTCGCAGGCCGATGTGATCATCTTCGACAACGAACTCACGCCATCGCAGCAGAGGAACTGGGAGAAACTCACCGGCATGCTTGTGATCGACCGGCAGGAGGTGATTTTGGACATCTTTGCCAAGCGGGCGCAGACGCGGGAGGCTCGGTTGCAGGTGGATCTGGCGCGAATGGAATATTCACTACCCCGACTCGTGCGGGCGTGGTCGCACCTTGGCAAACAAGGTGGCGGCATCGGGTCCAAGGGCGAGGGCGAGTCCCAGCTCGAGCAGGACAAACGGAAAATCCGTGGCCAGATCGACCGCTTGAAAAGTGAGCTGGAGGCTGTGAAGCGGCGTCGTGCCACGCAGCGCAAGGACCGCAAACGCGCCCCAGTGCCCAATGCCGCCATCGTCGGCTACACCAACGCTGGCAAATCCTCGCTGCTGCGTGCGCTCACTGGCGCAGAGGTGCTCGTGGAGGACAAACTCTTTGCCACCCTCGACACCACAACGCGCAAGATTGCCCTGCCGAACAATCAACCCCTCCTTCTCACCGACACCGTGGGATTTGTCCGGAAACTGCCACATGGATTGGTCGAGGCCTTTAATGCCACTTTGGAAGAGGCGGTGATGTCCGACTTCCTCATCCATGTTCTCGATGTGAGCCAACCGGAGGTGATGGAGTTTTATGAAACCACGCGCAGTGTCCTGCACGAACTCGGAGCCGACTCGAGGCGCACGCTGATCGTTTTCAACAAAATCGACAATGTCTCCGACGAATCCGTGCTGCGCGAAATGCGCTCAAAGTTCCCCGAGGCTGTTTTTATTTCCGTAAAAACGGGAGAGGGATTGCAGGAACTCGTCAGCCGCATCAGCGAATTTGTGGCGGACGATTTGCTCACCATGGAGTTGCAGATTCCACAATCGCGTGCGGATCTCATAGCCCGCTTGCACCGCGAGACCGATATCCGGCACTCGGAATACATCGACAACGATGTGCGACTGCGCGTGCGAATCACCCCCAAGGCGGCGGCAGCCTACTCAGCCTTCCGCGTGGGAGTTTAGCGTTTCTAATAGAGCAAGAGCCTCCCCTGCGAGAAACAGGGAGCCTGTGATGAGGATCGGGGACGAAGTCTCTGAGGAGGCCTTGATGGCGCTGGGCAGGTCATGGAATTCAGAAGCGGGCAAGTTGGTGGATTTTTTAAAATGAGCCGGGTCCTCGCTTCGTTCGCTGTGGACGGGGACGAAAAAGAACTGATGGCCGATTTTTTCAAGCAACCGGAGCATGTTGGCGTATTCCTTGTCGCGGAGGGCACCAAAGACGATGGAGGCTTTTTGATTTCCAAAAACCTCGATCCATGTGGAAACAAGCGCCTCCGCGGAGTGCTCGTTGTGCGCCCCATCGATCACGAAGCGCTCCCCCACCCTTTGGAATCGGGCGGGCCATTTGACGGAAAAGAGGCCTTTCTGGATCGCCGCTGGCGGGCAGTTCAAGCCCGAAACCTCAAGGGCTGCGATGGCGACGGCTGCATTCCAAAGCTGGTGCGTGCCAGCCAGAGCCATGGCAACATCCGCCGGCTTGTCGACGATGCGCAGGGCACTTCCGGTTTCGCGGGCCTTGGATTTTAAAACCTCGGCGGCTGCGGCCTGCTGTGGAGCGGAAACCACAGGAACACACTGCTTGATGATGCCTGCCTTCTCAGCAGCAATTTTTGAGAGGGTGTCGCCCAGCCAATTCATGTGATCCATCGCAATCGGTGTGATCACCGAGACGAGCGGAGTTACAGCATTGGTCGAGTCCAGACGGCCTCCCATGCCGGTCTCAAGAACAACGACTTCGCACCCCGAACGCGCAAAATGATCGAGCGCCAGAACCGTCGCGAGTTCGAAAAAGGTGGGCTTGTGTTCCCAGTTCCTTGTGGCCTCGCGCAGGCGCGTGAGCCCGGCAGCGGTCTCGCTGGCGGGTATCATGGCGCCATCCACGCGGATGCGTTCACGGAAATCGACAAGGTGCGGCGATGTGTAGAGGCCGGTTTTGTAGCCTGCGGCACGGAGGCAGGAATCCAGCATGGCGCAGACGGAACCCTTGCCGTTTGTGCCTGCGACATGGATGAAGCGCAGGCGTCCTTGGGGATTCCCCACGGCTTCGAGAAGCCGAATTGTATTTTCCAGACCGAGCTTGATGCCGGTGAACTGGGCGTCGTTCAACCAGTCCAGCGCTTCTTCAAATTTCACTTGGTGCCGAGGTAGGCGAGCAGGTCTCCGAGTGTCTGGCGCATTTTCTGCCTATGCACGATGAGATCGACGAGACCGTGCTTCTCAAGAAACTCGGCGGTTTGAAAATCTGGCGGGAGCGTCTGGTGGGTGGTCTCCCGAATAACGCGGGGCCCGGCAAAACCGATCATGGCCTTGGGTTCGGCGATAATGACATCCCCAAGCGAGGCGTAACTGGCCATCACGCCGGCCGTGGTGGGGTTTGTGAGAACCGTGATATAGGGCAGCTTCGCCTCGGCGTGGAGGGCTAGAGCGCCACTGGTCTTGGCCATTTGCATGAGGCTCAGCATGCCTTCATACATGCGAGCACCGCCGGAGGCGCAGACGAGGATGACAGGCATTTTATTCTTGGTGGAAAACTCGATGACGCGTGTGATTTTTTCTCCCACGACAGAACCCATGGTGGCTGCGAGGAAGTTGAAATCCATCACGCCGAGGCCGACG
Organism: Terrimicrobiaceae bacterium; assembly: GCA_044345595.1. GTDB lineage: Bacteria > Verrucomicrobiota > Verrucomicrobiia > Chthoniobacterales > Terrimicrobiaceae > UBA967. The sequence goes on along the minus strand of JBIJAV010000006.1, from coordinate 46,628 downwards.
GAAATTCCGTTGATTTTGGCGGCACCGGTGGTGACGGCATCGACGAGGCCGGTTTTTTGCTTATAACTCTGAAGGCGGTCGGCATAGGTGGTCACGCCTTTGAAACCAAGCGGATCTACCGAGGACATCGAGGGATCGTGTTCTTGGAAAGAGTCGGAATCCACAAGGCTCTCGATGCGTTCGCGGGAGCCGAGGTTGAAATGGTGGTCGCACTTCGGACAGACCTGAAGGTTTTCGGAGAGGGCGAGATTGTGGATCACCTCGCCGCAAGACGGGCACTTGGTCCAGAGACCGGAAGGCATCTCACGGGTCTTGTTGCCGAGTGCGCGGAGGATGGGTTTTTTAAAAATAGCCATAGTGTGTGCTTTCTAACCACGCGCCAGAGTGAGGGCGCGAACGGACTCTGCTCCCTGCTCCAGGAGGACGGCCGCACAGGCATCGAGGGTCGAGCCGGTTGTCAGGACATCGTCGATAAGGAGCAGGTTTTGATCTGTCACGGACGCATTCTTGCGCAGTGAAAAAGCATTCCGCAAGTTTTGCCTTCGCTCGCTGCGATCAAGGGCGGTTTGAGTGCCTGTGTAACGACTGCGTGCGAGAACATCACGCACTGGAATACCGGTCGCGCGAGAGAGGCGTGTGGCGAGGTAGGCGGATTGATTGAACTCGCGTTCGCGGAGGCGCTTCGAGTGGAGCGGGACAGGAACAATGGCGTCAAATTCCTCCCCTGAGAAGCGATCATCTGCGAGGCCTTGAGCGAGAATCCGGCTGAGAACTTTCACAATCCAGATTTCACGATTGTATTTGAGGCGATGGATCAATTCGCGGATGACGCCTCGGCTGCGGACGACAGAGACGGCGCACTCAAAATGAAACGCGGCTCCCCGGCAGTTCGGGCATTCGAACTCGCCGGTCATCCCTTCGAACGGTTGAGAGCAAACCTGGCAGCGCGGGGATTTGATAAATTCGATGGTGGACTCGCAAGTTGGACAAAAATCCCGTTTTGAATCCACTGCCAACGCGCACCCGGCGCAGTGTGCGGGAAAGAAAAGCGTGAGGAGAGGTTCAATCAGGGCGGGAGACACGGTGGAAGTATATCCAAACCAAAACGCAGGTCGTGAGAAGAACCAAGGCGGGAACAAGCCCTGTCGGCACAGCACCGCTTACCACATTCGGCCCGACCCATGGCAGGAGGGAATCTGGTGGCTTGGGACGGAATTGCGCCACGAGTTGGAGGGACTGCTGACCAAAGATCCAGCCGGCATGCAATCCCATGGCGATAAAAAGAGAGCGCGAGTGGAGCGTAGCGTAAGCGAGAAGGATTCCAGCAATCAGCAGGGAAAGAAAACCCCAGCCGAAGAGCGGCCATGGCGGTGCGCTGGAAAATGCCAACGGCAATTGCTCGAAGCCGCTGAACCACCCCACGGGAGCCTCCATCGGCTGTCGCGAGGTTCGCATGAAGTGGACGAGCGCAAACAAAGCCGCTGATAAAAACGCCGCCGCATGACGGGACATCACAGCTACGGCAAGCCCAAGCAAAACGCCCCGGAAGAGGAATTCCTCAATCGTTGAAACCACGGCCGCCGTGCCTGCGATACGCAGGAATCCGAACGCATCAAAGTTGGGTTTGAGAGAAAAAACACCTGTGAGGATGTAGGCCAACGCCATGAAAACAACGGGAAGCAAAGCCAGAAAAAAACCGGACGACAGGTCGCGTTTCCACTGCTGGTTGGGCTGAAGTCCGAGATCCGAGAGGCGGCGCACTCCGAGACTGCGGAAGGCTGGGTAGAGAAGGACGATGGCCGAAATCTGAACACTCCGGCTGAAGTAGCGATGGAAAGGAAAGCCCTCAACAATCGGGAGAACACCAATCTCCGCGAGCCATGAGCCCACCCAATAGAGCGGTGGGGAAAGCAGGCATGCGAGGAGCACTACCCCGCCGAAGTAGGCGAAAAGGCGGAAGAGAGTTGAAAGACCGGCCGGTTTGGAATTCACGACATGATTTCTATGAGTTAAAAAGAGCTCGTATGCGAGATGTTTGGAACACGCAGTCATTGGTCGAGAGCGACAAGAAACACCTTTGGCACCCCTTCACACCGATGAAGGAATGGTGCGCGGAAGACCACTCGCCGCTTGTCCTGGTGGGAGGCCAAGGCTGTTGGTTGGAGGACAGCGAGGGCCGCCGCTACTTGGACGGCAACTCCTCGATTTGGACAAACATCCATGGTCACGCGCATCCAGCAATCAATCGCGCGATTCGCGACCAACTCGACCGCGTGGCGCATGTCTCCTTTCTCGGCACGACCAATCCGAAGGCGATCGAACTGGCTGCGCGACTTGCGGGCTTTTTTCCTGATGCGACATTGAAACGGGTCTTTTTCAGCGACGATGGCTCAACCGCCATCGAGGCAGCCATGAAAATGGCCGTTCAATTTTGGCAAATGGAGGGACATCCGAACCGCTCAAGGTTCATTTCATTTGAGAACGCCTACCACGGTGACACGCTGGGCGCGGCGAGCCTAGGGGGCATCGGTGCCTTTCATCGAGATCTGGCTGGCCACCGGTTCCCTGTGACGCGCATCAACTCCCCTGAGGAACTGGATACGATGCCGGGATTCCAACATGGCGATGTGGCGGCTGTCGTGATCGAGCCATTGATCCAAGGCGCGGCCGGCATGAGAACATGGCCGAGGGGAATGCTCCGAACCCTCCGCCAAAAATGCGACGAGGCCGGTGTGTTTTTGATTCTCGACGAGGTGATGACAGGCTTCGGGCGCACGGGGACGATGTTTGCCTGTCAGCAGGAGGAGGTCATTCCCGACTTTCTGTGTTTGGCAAAGGGGCTCACCGGCGGGTATGTGCCGCTGGCAGCGACTCTCACCACGAGGCGGGTCTTTGATGCCTTTCTGGGCGAGGTCGAAGAGGGAAAAACCTTCTACTACGGCCACAGCTACTCGGGGAATGCAATTGGATGCGCCGCCGCGTTGGCCAGCCTGGACGTCTTCCGCGACGAATGCGTGCTGGAAAAATTGGGACCCAAAATCGAACACTTGAGCGCGATGCTTGCAGACCTGAAAAATGACACTGGTATCTATGAAACCCGCCAGTGCGGTTTGATCGCGGGCATCGAAGTTCGCCGAAAGACTGGCGAGGCTTTTCCATGGGCATGGCGCGTCGGTGCTAAAATCTGCCTGGCGGCAAGGCGGCACGGAATCCTGACAAGGCCGGTTCTGGACACCATTGTCTTCATGCCTCCCTTGAGTGTGACGCTTCAAGAAATGGAAGACGGCCTACAAGCGATTCGCAAAGCGACGCAGGAAGTATTGATGCAGGTGGACGGCTGATCTGCGTTCAGGGGTTGCGTCCGGCTTTTTCAGCAAGGATGCCCCTTGCCACGGCTTCAGCCAGTCTCTGCCGCACGGCCGCCGTTTGCACTTTCCGGTTCTCGGAGGGATTGGAAACAAAACCCAATTCGCACAGCACGGCCGGGCGCTTGTTGTTTTTCAGGACATAAAAACCGCGATACTTGATGCCTCGATTGAGGGAACCCGAGTCTCTGACAACCTCGCGCTGAATGTTGGCAGCCAGACGCGAACTGCGCGGGCCGTAATAAAAGGTCTCCACGCCGGAAGGCTTGGACCGTCTGACCCAATTGTAATGAATGCTCACGAAAACGGCATTTCGAAGCTTGTTGGAAGTCGCCACGCGGCGGTCCAGAGGAATGAAATAGTCCCCAGAACGCGTTTCGACCACCTTCAGACCAGAGGCTCGAAGAATTCTCGACACCCTGCGGGCCGTGTCCAGAGCGAGCTGTTTTTCGGGAGCGCCGGTAACGGCTCTTGCCCCTGAATCATGTCCACCGTGACCGGCATCGATGACCACAGTGTCGAAATCCCCAGCCGGCTGGAGACCGCGCGGAACACGGAATGTCTGGGTCGTCTCGCACGCCGAGAGCAAGAGGCTTGCCAGCACGCAAGCGAGCGAGGCGAAAAGCCGGGTGAAGTGGCGGTTTGTGCGGTTTGTTTCCATGAAGACTTCCCTACCCTCCCCTCACAAGAGGGAAGTTACAAACATAGGAACCGATACTCGGCGGGCGCAATCATTTTAGTCTCGATTTCGGAGACCGGGAGCGGATTGTTGAACGCATGTTGGCAAAACGAGTGATTCCATGTCTGGATGTGACCGATGGTCGCGTGGTGAAGGGGACGAAATTTCTCAACCTTCGAGATGCGGGGGATCCCGTCGAGTGTGCAAAGATGTATGACCGCCAAGGAGCGGACGAGCTGGTTTTTTTGGACATCACGGCCTCGAGTGATGGCCGTGCCACTATGGTCTCTGTGGTCGAGCGCACAGCCGAGCAGTGCTTCATGCCGCTCACAGTGGGCGGAGGCATACGCGCCGTGGAGGATTTTCGCACAATGCTTCGCGCGGGAGCCGACAAGGTCAGCGTGAACACCTCGGCACTCCAGCGCCCTGAGCTCATCAGCGAAGCGGCGGAGGCATTCGGTTCACAATGCGTCGTGGTTGCAGTCGATGCCAAGCGAGATGGTCCGGGTAAGTGGAGGGTTTACACCCATGGCGGCCGCAAACCCACGGAACGCGATGCCATCGAGTGGATCGTTGAAGCCGCGCGGCGTGGCGCGGGAGAGATCCTGCTCACAAGCATGGATGCGGACGGCACATGCGGTGGATATGATTTGGAACTGACGCGCGCCGTGTCGGAGTCGGTCGGCATACCGGTGATTGCCAGTGGTGGCGCGGGCGAACTCGAGCATCTCGCCGATGTGCTGAACGAGGGCCGCGCTGATGCCGTGCTTGCCGCGAGCATTTTTCATTTTGGAAAACACACGGTCGCCGAAGCCAAGGAGCACCTCGCCTCGCGGGGGTTGCCGGTCCGAAAAAGATTCGACGATTGATCGCAGACCGCGACGGGTTAATTCTTGAACGATGAACCGCACTGAAGCCGCATTCACTCCAGAGAGCGTCACCGAGATCCTGCGACGCGAGGGCCTGCGCATCACGCGCAACCGGCGAGGCATTCTCCAGGCGCTTTTCAAGTCGGGCCAACCGATGAGCCTTCAGGAGATCCAGTCAGCCGCCTCCAAGTATGAAGGTGCCCAGCCCGACTACGCCACGGTCTTTCGAATGATCCTGCTGATGGAAAAGCTCCATCTGGTCCACAAGGTGAATCTGCAGCGCTCGTGCAGCTACTATGAGATCAGCGATCCCCTCAAACACTACGACCACCTGATCTGCCGCTCATGCGGAAGCGTCGTCTTGATCGACATCCCCTGCCCTATCGGTGATGCGGAGAAGCGGATTGCGCAGCAGTATGGGTTCCGGAACTTGAGCCACTCGCTCGAGTTCTTCGGCATCTGCGCGACTTGCGAGTGAGAGTTTGATTGCCCTGTTAGGAAGAAATTCCAAGGGGAAATAAAAAGACCCGTTTGGCGTTAACCAAACGGGTCTTTTCTACCACGGAGGGGAAATTAGATCGCTCCCTTGAAAGCTTTGCCAGGAACAAAACGGACAGTCTTCGAAGCTTTGATTTTGATCTTCGCGCCAGTCTTTGGATTCACACCAGTGCGGGCTTTGCGGTTGCTGATTTTGAAAGTGCCGAAGCCAATGAGTTGGACGGTCTTTGTTTTTTTAACGCCGAGTTTGATGGCGTCGATGACAGCGTTCACAGCGCGTTCTGCGTCCGCTTTGGTGGAGTCGAGGGTTTTTTGGACTGCTACGGTGAGTTCAACTTTGTTCATGGTTTTGTATGTTTGGTGGAGTTGGTTGGAATTACACTGACGGGATGAAGAGCAACAAATGAGCGGCTCGCTGTCAAGCGGAGCGGATTATTTTTCTCAAAATTTTTCAGTTCGACTCGTCGACAGGAATCGCTGCTGGAGTCGCGGCCTCCGGCTCGGGAGTCGGGCTTGATTGCGGAGCGGAGGCAGGCGTCGCTTTTTTCGAATTGGAAGTTTTGTAAATTTCGCGGAAGAGTTTTCCGATGAGTGGAGCGGCGTGGGATCCGCCACCAGTCTTGACTCCCGGCTCGCCCTCGTAGAGTGCCGCGAAGGAATATTTGGGATTGTCCGCAGGCAGGAAACCGGCAAACCAAGCTGCGATGCGCTGGCGATCAGTCGGCCCCCATTGCGCGGTTCCGGTCTTTCCGGCGACTTCGATTCCCTTCACAGCCGCTTGGTGGGCCGTTCCCATGCCATCACTCGTCACTCCCACAAGCGCACGGCGGAGTTCTTCACGAACATCCGGGGCAACGGGAATCTGCTCGCGGATGCGGTCGGGATAGGCGGCGACGACTTTGTTGTCGATCGACTGCACTTGCAGCACCAGCCTGGCCTGGTGGAGGAATCCGCCATTGGCCATGACGCTCATGGCCTGCGCCATTTGGAGGGGGCTGATGAGAATGTCGCCCTGGCCGATGGAGAGGTTGGCGACATCGCCGCCCTTGATGGTGCGTTTGTGGACGCGCATCATGTAGGCGTTGTCTGGGATGTTTCCAGAGGCCTCGGAGCGAAGGGGAATGCCTGTGCGGCGACCGAGGCCGATGCGCTTGGAAAAGTCGATGATGGGCTCGGGCCCCATTTTGAGACCGGCTTGGTAGAACCAGGTGTTGCACGATTGCGTGAGAGCCTGCTTGAAGGTGAGTCGGCCGGCGTCGACTTTTTTCCAGTTGCGGAAAGTGTGGTCGCCAACGGTGAAGGATGTCGGGCAACTAAAGGTCTCCTTGGGTGTGATCCGCCCGGTCTCGAGACCGGCAAATCCCACGAAGGTCTTAAAGGTGGATCCCGGCGGATAGGCTGCGCGGAAGGCGCGGGGAACAAGCGGGTCGGCGGGATCGTTTGAGTAGCGCGCAAAGATATCTGGACGCACGATTGGAACAAAATCATTCGGGTTGAATGACGGGTAGGATGCCATGGCGAGTATCTCACCGTTGTTGGGATCCATCGCCACAAGCGCTCCGCGGTTTGTGTTTTTTGCGAGCACCTTTTCCGCCTCCTGCTGGAGCGTGAGATCGAGAGTGGTGATGACATTGTAGCCGGGCACAGGCTGGCGGGCCACGCGCTCGGAGACTTTTTTGCCATTTGAGTCGAATGTAATTTGCAGGAGACCCGGTTGCCCACGGAGTTCGCGGTCAAACACCTGCTCCAGACCTTCCCTGCCCTCGCTCTCGGAAAAGATGAGATCGTTGTTTTCGATCGGGCGCGCCGAGAGTGGTGCCTCGTAGCCTGTGTATCCAATGATGTGCGCGGCGAGCGGTCCATTGGGATAGAAACGCACATAAGTTTGGCGCAGCACCTGGTTGGGCGGCATGCTGCGCTGCACGGCCGAAAGCTCGCGGGGAAGGAGATCCGTCGCAAAATCCAAGGGTAGCACGCCCCGGTTCTTGTAGTGGTTCAGAATCGCAGAATCCGTGAGGCGGATGTCGCGGTTGATCAGACTCGAGGCGAGAGCCATTTGCTGGCGGGCGAAGGAGATGATTTTTGAATCCGGCCAATCAAGCGGCGTCGGAAAACTGATCGCCAGATTGTAGCTGACGCGGCTCTGGGCGAGTGGCTGTCCATTGCGGTCGGTGATCTGGCCGCGTGGGGCAGGAATGAGTAGAGAAAAGGTGCGAGCCTTGTTCTGTGTCTCCCAAGTGGGCTTGGGATTTTCAACCACGCCCGTGTTGTCGATCATCGTTTCACGCGCCATGAGGATCGCAGGAAAAAGAAAAACTGTAGCGAACCGGGAAAATTTCATGCAGCGAAGATAGCAAAAGCTGCCGCGCACTCGAAAGGAAAACGCGAGCGGGCCGAAGTTTTCCGCCGTCTTTCAAAGGCACCCACCCCGCGCTGGCGTGAGGCAATGACGCCCATTTGCACCGCAGAAATTTTTTTCAGAAATTTTTTAGTCCCCCAGCGGATGTCTGACCGGGAATGTTAGGGTTGTGGTGAAATGATCATACAAATCCTACACAGCATCGAGTCGGTATTGAAACGCAACCACCTTCAGAACAAATCCAGAGGCGGCTTCGCATGGCAGAGCGAGTTTCTTTTTATTCAGGAAAAGTCGAAGCCGAGTTTGTCTCACATCCGATCGACCTCCCAAGCGCACCTGGTTTTTTGCGAAGCGAACCGAAAGAAAAATGCCTGATGCACGGCGTCCCTTTTTAAGGCAGGAGAGAAAAAGGAGTCCTGAATGCCTCCGCTTCACCCCTGATTGAAAAAGAGACGATCGAGAGTTAAGGCGGGCCGAGGAGGACCTCAGCGTTCCTGCAAGCAGAGCGGGGTGCTTGTGCGGGGCAGGTCAGTTAATCTTGGAGATATGCGCGGAGGCGCTTGGCGATGGGGTTGTTGGGATTCAGCAACTCGGGTTTGGGGGTTCGCAGGGCTGAGATGAGATGCACGGCCCACCAGATGAGCAGGATGAGGATTAAGGCGGGCCAGAGTTTTAGAAGAGGCTTTGAGACAGATCGCCAGTCGGTGATGGGGCGATTGCGGGCGATTTCGACTGCGCTTGCCATGGCGAGGAGAAGGATGAAACCAAGGGCAGGTATCGAGAGGGCATTCAGGTAAAGCGAATGGGCGAAGTCCCCTCGGAGGGCGGCGCAGGCGGAGCGGGTGCCGCCGCAGAAGAGGCAGGGAAGGCCGGTGACGGCTTTGAAACCGCAAGGAAGCGCGGGGAGTGATGGATTCAGGTTTTTGAGGAGCGGGAGGGAAAGGAGCAGAGCGGAGACGGCGATGATTCCAAGTCGAACCAAGCGCTGACGCGGCGTGAGTGGCGGCATGGTCAATCGTCCTCTTCGGCGGAATCCTGTTCCCGCTGCGAGGCAGTGCCAGAGGGAATCACAAGCGTGATCTCGCCTTTGGGCGGATGTTTTTCAAAGTGGGCGATGAGCGTTGCTGGCGTGTCGCGGCGGTATTCCTCGAAGGTTTTGGTGAGTTCGCGTGCGACGCAGATGGTGCGCCCGGGGCAGATGGCATCGAGCGCGGTGAGTGTTTTGAGGATTCGGTGCGGGGACTCGAAGTAGATGCTGGTTTCCTGCCTCGCGGCTGCGGCGGTGAGTTCGTTGGCGCGGCGGCCGCTTTTGACCGGCAGGAAGCCACCGAAAAAAAAACGATCGCACGGGAAGCCGGAACCGACGAGTGCTGTGAGGACGGCGGATGGCCCTGGCAAGACGCTGACGGGAAGCCCTCGGTCGATGCAGGTGCGGATGAGGCGGTAGCCCGGATCGGAAATACCAGGCATGCCGGCATCGGTGATGAGAGCGACATGGGAGCCTTCCGCGATGCGGTTGGCGACATCTTCACAGCGGAAGGATTCGTTGTGCCCGTGGAGGCTGAGAAAGGGCTTCTTGATGCCGAGGTGTTGGAGGAGAAGCCCGCTGTGCCGCGTGTCTTCGGCGGCAATCAAGTCGGCGGATTTCAGGACTTCAATGGCGCGCAGTGTGATGTCCTGGCGGTTTCCGATGGGTGTGGGAACAACGCTTAGCACAGGAGGCGGCTTGTTTTACCAACCTTCAGTGATCTGGGCGGCGAGGTTGTTTGCAAGATCGGCGGCAGCGTTTGACATGGCTTGGCGCTCGATCGTTTGGAGGTCGTTGCCGCTGAAGAACGAGGTCTTACCGGTGACGGTTCCACTCATGAGGGTGGCTCCGGTGCTTTGATCGATGACATCGTAGCGGACATGCACGGTGAGACCGAATTCGCTGGTCGCAAGAACATTGTTCTGCACCGAGCGGAGGGCGTTGCGGTCGATCTTGGTGATGGTGCAGTTGAGTATGGCATCCGCCTGACCGGAATTGACGATGTGGTAGCTGCCATCCTGCTGGAGGCGCTTCACAAGGGTATCCGCGAACATGACCTCGATGCGGGATTCGTAGGTGTTGTTTTTAAATGTCGGAACCGACAGGTCGCGCACCGAGCGCATGGGAGTCGGGCGGATTTCGCCAAGTTTGTAACCGCAACCAGTGAGGGCAAGGACAACGGCCAGGAGTGCGACGAGCGGGGTCTTCATGGGTTGGGCAAGGCGGGTTCCACGGCTGGCATTGGAGCGACATCACGCGAGTCGGTGCGGAGCTTGGGACTGCTCACAACGGGCAACTCGTCAGGAACGATATCCTGTCTTGAGGGGCCGTTGAAATCAGCGAGCGAGGAAGTCTCGACTTGAGCCTGGAGGCGGCGGCGAAGAGCAGCGGTCTCGCCAGTCTGGGTCTGCTCGGGTCCGGAGCGGAGGGCGTCATCCCCCGCCTCGCTGCGGATTTCCTGCACGCGGTCGCGGGCCGTGACGGCATCTGTGGAATCCGGCGCGCGGCGGATGACATCGTTGTAGTAGATGGCGGCGGCACGGTAGTTTTTGAAGCGGTCGTAGAATTTGGCGATGCTCATAAGGTCGCCGGATTCCTTGGAGCCGAGGCTCACGACATTGTCCTTGGCCTGGGCGGCTTTTTCGCTGGAGGGATATTGGAGCAGAAAGTCTTCGAAGGTGTTCTTTGCCGTAATGAGCGCGGAAAGATCCTGGGTTTTGCCGGTCTGCCCGAGTTGCATGTAGATGTAGCCGATTTGATACATGGCATCATCAGCGATGGAGCTGTTCGGGTAGCGGTCGAGGACGCCTTGATAGGCTTTTGCGGCCTCCTGGACGCGGTTCTGACGCTCATAGGTCAGACCCAGGTTGAATTGGGCGATGGGGGCGTTTTTGCTGTAGGGGGCGTTTTGAATGATCGAGGCGAACATTTCCTCAGCGCGGTCGGTGCCGGGCAGGAACGCGAGGCCGAGGAACTTTACTTTTTTCCCTGCGAGATATTCGTTGGCGATGACGACTTGACGGTTCACCGCGCGCTCGAAATTCGGCGTGTCGGGATATTGGGTGAGCAACTTCTGATACGAGTTGAACGCCTTCGAGCTGTCGCCAAGCTCTTCATAAATCTCGGCGATGCGGAATTGGGCCTTCATCGCCAGAGGTGATGCGGGGTGGTTTTTAATGAAGCGGCGATAGGCTCCGAGCGCGGTGGATATGGAACCCTCTTGATCGTAGGCGGCGGCCGCGTCGAAATCGGCAGTCTCCTCGGGGGTCACATCGGCATTCACTTGCTGCCGTTTGAGAGCCGGTTCAGGCTCGGTGGAATCAGGGGTTTGGGCTTGTATCAACGGGCAGAGCGCCAGCAGAGAAGCGAGAGAAATCAGTAAAATTCGAAACGACATCGCGAGGTTCGGAGGCTAAAGGAGTGGGCTTCATGGCGTCAAGATTTCCGCTTTCTTGGTAAAGGGCCCCACTTGCGCGGGGCGACTGCGGCTGATACTAAGAAATCATGAAAGCACGAGTATTTTTTTCTCTTCTGATTCTACCGGCGGCTCTCATAGCGCAGGATTTTGTGGCACCGAAGGGGCGTGAACAGCAGATCACCACGCAGGCGCCGGAGTTGAAGCCCGAGGTGGATGGAATTGTGAAGCAGATTTTCGATGTGGAAAAACCTTGGCAACTTTTGAATCCGGCGGCTCCTGCCAGCTACGGAACTGGTGAGAAAAATGTCTCCAAGGATTCCGCCGCCGGAACGCCCTACCAAGCAGTCACGCTCACAGTCGTGGGTATCGAGTGGTGAACCTTACCACCAAAACACGGCGGCGGCGGTAACGATCACGCCGTAAACGAGCCCCCCCAGCGCGGCGATCCGCCACACTTCGATTTTAGCGGAGAGAATTTTGATAGCGTCCCTGAGCAGGTAGGGCATGCCGACGAAGAAGAGGCCGGCAATGATCCAGGCATAGGCCAAGGAGACGAGGAGGAGTCGGCTTTCCTCTGAGCGCAGGGCGCAGGATTCCAAGAGAGGCTCTGCGCCGAGGAGAAGAAGCATACCCAAGGCGCGCACAGCCAGAAACTCTTCGACATACAACCAAGACAAAACGGCTCCGGCGACGATGCCGAGAAGCATCAAATTCCGAAGTTTGGAAAATTCCCCGAGATCGATGTCCGTCACCAAAAGAAAACTCCAGACAGCTGCCGCGAGGAGCAATACTGTGCCGGCGACGCGGGAACGGGGAAAACCGCGCGCAAAGCGGATCGATGCAGGCGGGTTGATCAATCCCAATGCGTGCGAAAAAACGAGCAAGAGACCGGCGACAAGGCCTGTCGTCTGCAGTGAGAGTTGGTAAATCATTTTCTTTTCTTTTTCTTGGTCGCAGCAGGTTTGACGGTTTGCTCCCAGAGGCGGTCGCCGAGGGCGGCCTGCGCTGCGGCGACTTGGGCCTCTTTTTTACTACATCCACATCCCCTCCCCAACTCGAGTCCGTTCCAGACGACGCAGCAAATAAAAACCTTGGAATGCTCGGGGCCAGTCTGGGAGAGGATTTGATAATCCGGGGCCGCCGGCTCAATGGCTTGCAGAATTTCCTGGAGGTAGCCCTTGGGGTTGATCTCATCGGGCTGGTTGGCGATTTCGGTGAAGACCGATTCCATTTGGCGCAGGATGAAAATACGGGCGGCGTCGAATCCACCATCGAGATAAATCGCGCCGACGAGGGATTCAAAAGCATCGGCCAAAGTCGAGGCGCGCTCCCTGCCTCCGCTCGCCTCCTCGCCGCGTCCCATCATGATGAAACTGCCAAGATCCAGGGCGAGCGCGCGCTCCCTCAAGGCCGGGCGCGAGACAATGCGGGTGCGAAGTTTTGTAAGCTGACCCTCGCCAAAATCGGGGAACATGCGAAAGAGATGCTCGGTGACGCTGACTTGAATAACGGCGTCGCCGAGAAACTCGAGACGCTGATTGTCGAAGGGGTAGTTTTTTCGCTCCAGCGAGATGCTGGGATGCGTGAGGGCTTCAGCAAGAAGCAGTCCATTGCGAAACTTATAAATAATCCGCTCCTCGAGAGGATTCATTACTGATGGCTTGGCTGGATTGATTGTCATGTGAGCGACGGAATAAGCGTTAGCGTGAGGAGGACTTTTTTTTGGAACCACTCTGCTGTGGCGGTCCAACAAAGAGTGTGGGTGGCAATGAATTCGGCGTGATGAGGATTTTGGAGTTGAGACCGACGGTTTCGAAAAGCTCCACCACATCTTTTGATTTCATGCGGATGCATCCATAGCTGACAGGGCGTCCGATATTGCGCTCCTCGGGAGTGCCGTGGATGTAGATATAACGCCGGTAGGCATTGCGATTTTTATCCTCCAGGCCCTCCAACCAAAGGATGCGGGTCACGATGGGATCGCGACCTGGAGCATTGACCGGCAGCACCTCGCCGGTTGGTTGGCGGCTTTTAAAGACAGCGCCATGGGGGAGCCCGTGACCAATTTTTTCTTTGATTCTTAAAACACCGAGCGGGGTGGCATAAGAACCGGGCCTGTCGCCAAGACCGAACTTCGAGGTTGAGACAGGGAATTGAGTCAGAGGCTTGCCATCACGCAGGACGATCATTTTTTGTTCGGGCACACTGACAATCATCCGGTGGCGGTTGTCAGTGACACAACCTGATGCACAGAGCAAAACGAGGATAATGGCCACGCTCGCATGAAGGCGTAAAAACGACGCCTGTGTGATCGAACGGAATGAAGAAAGAGTGCAATAAATCAAAGAAGACAAACCTCCAAAAAAATTTTCCGAAATGAAGTGAGCGGAGCGCATCAGCGTCAAGGTCAAATTCCCCCGGTGTTGAATGCTCCAGTGGCGGCATCCATGAATGCCTTCACTAAATAAGGGTCTTTTTTCCGGGGCGACGACTCCACTCCGCCGGCGACATCGATGGCTGCGGGCTCAACGATGCGGATGGCTTCGGCAACATTGTCGGGAGTGAGACCTCCTGCCAGAACGCAGTTGCGCGTTGGATTGGCGGCGACAAAATCCTTGAGCATCCGCCAATCGGCGACCCCGCCCGTGCCGCCGTAGGCCAACGGCGACCATGCGTCCAGAAGAAGGTGGGGCGTGGAATAACCAAGCGCTGCGTTCAGGGCGGCGGCATCCTTTACCCGCACGGCGCGAATCCAATCCTTCACGCCGCTGGCAAGGCAGTGCTCCGGCGTTTCATCTCCATGGAATTGGATGAATTCAAAGCAACCCGAGTCGCGAAGTCGCTCGAGCAGATGGGGATCCACATTCACCACTACAGCCACGCGATCGACCTTTCCCTCAAGCGAGCGGATCCAGTCGAGAGATTCCTCCAGATCAATAAACCGCTTGGAACCAGAGTAAAAATTGAAGCCCAACGCATCCACCTCAGCCTCGATGCAGAGGTGTGCATCCGCTTCGTTGGTGATGCCGCAAATTTTAACGCCAATGCGCCTTGATTCGAAGAACCTCACTTGATCAGACGGGCATCGGCTTTTTTGATGGAGGGATGATGGGTGATGGTGTGAATGCGTCCATCGCTCGTGCGAAAAAATGAGCTCAAGATCCAACTCACGATGCTAATGATAATCGCCCCGAAAAAGGCATTCCAAAAGCCATCCACCTGAAATGCAGGGATGACTTGCGCCACGAAGAGCAAGAGCAAGGCGTTCACAACAAAAATAAACAATCCCATCGTTATGATGATAAATGGGATACTAAGCAAAAGAAGGAATGGTCTTACAAAAGCATTGATGATCCCCAGCAAGAGCGATGCGCCAAGGAGAGCCCCCAAGCTGGAGCAACTGATGCCGGGAATGACCTTTTCGGCCGCGAAAACCGCGACCGTTGTCACCATCCACCGAATCAAGAAAGCACTCACGAGAACAAGCTAAACGCTTTCGTTTTTTTTTGAAGATTTATTTTGCAAACGGCTGATTCAGACCCAAAGATGCGGGCCTATGCCTGCAAAGAAAACCAACTCATCCGCAGCAGACAAGGTGAAAGCCACCTCGACGAAGACCGCAAAACCAGCGGTCAAAAAAGTTTCAAAGCCCGCCAAGAAAGCCGCCGCCAAACCGACTACGGCTTCTGCGGTGAAAACCAAAAAAGTTACCGCCAAAGCGCCTGCCGCTCCGAAGGCGACCACCCCTCCGCCAGTGGTGGAACAAACACCGGTCATCGCCCTTGAGGAAATCCAACTTCGTGCCTACTTCATCTCCGAAAGGCGTGAAACCATGGGCTGGCCCGGCAACTCCTCGACAGACTGGATCGAAGCGGAGGCCCAACTTGTTGCGGAAGCCAAGCGCCGCTTGAAAAAAACCAGCTAAAAAAAGGACGCCGCCAGCGCGAATGCGATGCGGCCTTTCCATGAATATCGAAGACCGTCTCCAGAGGTTTCTCTACGCGAAGCCCCAAACCGCAGAGGCGGCTTTTGTGGCATCCAGCGCCACGCTGATCGGCGATGTCCACCTTGGCCGCGACTCCAGTGTCTTTTACGGCGCTGTGCTTCGGGCGGATATTGAAACAATTCGCATCGGCGAGGGAACAAATGTGCAGGACGGCTGCATCATCCACCTCGCCGACGACCTGGGAGTCAATATTGGGGCCAACTGCACGATTGGTCACGCCGCCGTCATCCATGCCTGCACAATCGGAGATCTTTGCCTTGTCGGGATGAAAGCTGTGATTCTGGACGCGGCGGAAATCGGCGACGAATGCCTGATCGGAGCGGGATCCCTCGTCACCTCGCGCACAAAAATTCCACCGCGTTCACTGGTTATGGGATCACCCGCCAAGGTAGTCCGCCAACTAACCGATGCCGAACTCGCCTCGCTGCGAGCCAGTGCCGAAAAATACATCGCGGTCTCACGCGCCCACGCCGCCCTGCAGACCTCCAACGAATGAATCTTCCGAACAAACTCACGATGGCCCGACTGGGTCTGACGGTGGTTTTTGTCTTTTGCTTCGTCTTTGATTTTCCACTTCGCTTCACAACGGCTTTTGCCGTTTTTGCCCTCGCGGCACTCACAGATATGCTCGACGGCATCATTGCCCGGCGTTGGAATCTCAGCACCGATTTTGGGAAGCTCATGGATCCGCTTGCCGACAAGATCCTGACGGCATCCGCATTCATCTGCCTGATCTCATTCGGCGCGATTCCCGCCTGGGCCGTCATTCTGATCATCAGCCGCGAATTCCTCATCACCGGCCTGCGATCACTCGCGGCCGCGAAGGGGCATGTAATACCCGCTGACAATCTGGGAAAGCACAAGACGACATGGCAGATGATCACCATCACCTATTTCCTGCTCCTGCTCTCAATGGCTGAAATCCAGCACCCCGCCTGGTTCCCCACTGCGTGGTTTGTCGGGACGCATATTTTCGTTCCTGTCACGGTGGTCCTCTCCGTCTACTCCGGCCTCGCCTACCTTTTCAAAAACCGCGAACTCATCAAAGCCGCCTGACATTTTTCCGGTGGCCGGTTGACACCAGAAAAAAACATCCCCATTTTCGCGGCGTGCATTCCTTTTCCTACATTGACGGCACCCTGCGCTGCGAGGGTGTGGAGCTAAATGAAATCGCCAATCGCTTCGGCACACCGGCCTATGTTTACTCCTCCGCCACGATCCGCGAAAACTACCGGCGCCTCGATGCCGCGTTGGCACCTCTCGACCATCTCGTCTGCTACGCCGTCAAAGCCAATTCCAACCTCGCCGTTCTCAATCTCCTCGCCAAAATGGGGTCAGGATTCGACATCGTCTCTGGCGGCGAGTTGTTCCGCGTTCTGAAAGCCGGTGGACAGGCCGGGCGCTGCACTTTTGCAGGCGTTGGGAAGACGCGTGAGGAGATTTCCTACGCGCTGAAGGAGGGCGTTTACTCCTTCAATGTCGAGAGCGAGGGCGAACTCGCCCGCATCAATGAAGTCGCGGGTTCCCTCGGCGTAAAAGCCCCGGTTGCCATTCGAGTGAATCCCGATGTGGATGCCAAAACGCACAAATTCATTTCGACTGGAAAAAGCAAAAACAAGTTCGGCATCGGTATCGACCGCGCTGCGGAAGTCTATGAGGTTGCCGCGAAGCTCCCTCATTTGAAAATCCGAGGCGTGCAGACGCACATCGGTTCCCAGATTCTCGAGTCCGGCCCCTTTGCGGAAGCGGCAGCCAAACTGGCCTCGCTGGTTGCGGATTTGAAAAAAGCCTACGATATCGAGTTCTTTGATTTCGGTGGTGGCATCGGCATCGTTTACGACGAGGCCCTGAGCAGTGGAACTCCCGCGTGGTGGGAAGGCCAGGGCCCTTCGCGCCGCATCACGCCGGAGGATTACGCAGCCGCCATCATTCCCGTGCTAAAGCCCCTCGGGCTGCGCATTCTTTTCGAGCCAGGCCGCTTCCTCGTGGGAAATGCCGGAGCGCTTCTCTCCACCGTCCAGTATGTGAAGCAGACACCTGCAAAAACCTTCACCATCATCGATGCCGCGATGAACGACCTCATCCGCCCCGCCCTCTACGAAGGTTGGCATGAGATCGTTCCACTTCGTCAGTCCACAGAAGACCGCACGCCGATGGATGTCGTAGGTCCCGTCTGCGAAAGCGGCGATTTCTTTGCGCAGGACCGCCCATTACCTCCGCTTCATCCCGATGAACGCATCGCCGTGCTCAGCTCGGGCGCCTATGGGTTTGTCATGTCATCAAACTACAACTCCCGCCCGCTCCTGCCCGAGATTCTTGTGGATGGTGACAAATTCCATCTCGCTCGGGAGCGCCAGACTTGGGACGACCTGGTGCGCGGCGAATCAATTCCGCAGTAGCCACGCTTCACTGCGCCTGCATTCCGACGATGCGGCCTGCGTAGCCTGTCATTTCGAGATAACCGCGCCCCTTGCGGTTGCCTTCGACGGAAACACTACCCTCCCAGTAGGCGAATGGAGCGGCAGCGAGTTCTTGATCCGGAAAACGAGCGCGCACGGTGAGATCTAGCCCCTGTGAAGGAATTTTGATTTTCCATGCCACGGGATACCGGCCCTTCGATTCCGAACTCGTCCACCACTCGACCGGTTCCAGTTCAAAATCCGCAAGCTCGACTTTGTGGGCCTTGCCGGATGTGTCCACGAAGGTGCCGGAGGAGAATTCATCACGCCCGCCATCCTTCGTTCGAATTTGAAAAAGCATGAGCTCGCCGCCCTCTTCAAACTGGAGGCTGAACCAATCCCAGCCGCTTTGGTGTGATGCCAACTGGTTCGTCGCCCACTCGTGATCGAACCATGTGAGCCCTTCGACAGCGTATTCCAGACCGTCTATGGCGACCGTTCCGCTCGTTTTCATGCGGGTCAGCGAGTAGTAATGCGAGGCCCTCCCCTCGCCTGCCGCCTTCTGGCTGACCCCGTCGCGTCCATGAATTACGGGAGGCGTTGGAGAATCAATCTGGAGATCCACAACGACGCCATCCTGCGCGGCTTTCAAACGAAAATCATGCAGCCCTGTGCGCTCGCACGACCAGTTCTCGATCCACGCGATCCGCGCACCGTCGTCGAAGCCGGCGTCCCCAAATGCCCCTCGCGAGAGCTTTTGAAAGTGGTGGAATTTTTTTCGGGAAATATCCGAGACCGCAAAGTGGGCGAATTTCACATCCCTCTGCAGGAATTGAGAAGTCGGTAGCGAGCGCGAGGGATCGGCGACACCCTGCCGAAAAAAAGTGAGCTGGTAGCCGAGTTCCTCTCCACCCTTGGCCCGTAGATTGCCGGTGAAATACCACCACTCGGTTTTGAAACCAGGATGACTCCCGTGGTCGGAAGGGAATTGATAATTCCAACCTGGCAGCGCCACACGCCAGTCCGCAGGCGCCGTTGAAACGACAAGCAGAAAGCAACAGAGGCGAATGAGTGTTGGAAATTTCATCGAAGGATTCAATCAGCATACGCGCGGCGGGACTCATTCGTCGCCAACCAAATCGCCTGCAGGGAAGCTTGAACAAAGATGGAGAGATAGTAATCTTCCAGACCCTATGGCCGTTAAGACCGAAAAAGACCTCCCCGAGTTCCACCGAGCAAACTGGCTGAAAGCCATGAGCGCGATGCAGCTTAAAAATTACGGCTACACGATCCAGCTGCTCCAGACGATCTTGAAAAGCTGTCCCGAATTTCTCGCCGGACGCCAACTCGCCCGCAAGGCCGCCCTTGCCAAGACCGGTGGCAAGAAATCGCTTTTCTCAACCGCCTCGTTCAGCGCGATGAAAATCCAGGCGCAGATCAAAAAAGACCCCTTGGAGGCGATCGACGCCTTGGAGAAGTGCCTTGAGACCGAGCCAAACAACCCTCAGCTAAACCAGACCCTGCGCGAAGCGGCGCTGGCCGCAAACATGCCGGAGATCGCCACATTCGCACTGGAAACAATTCTCGAAGCCACTCCCAAGGATACCAAAATCCTTCACGAACTCGCCAAGCACCTACTCCAATTCGCACAACCGGACAGGGCGGTCGAACTCTACCAGCGTATTCTGGAAATCACCCCGAATGACATGACGGCGATCAAGGGCATGAAGGACGCCTCTGCATCCGCCTCCATGCAAAGCGGCGGCTGGGAGAAGGAAGAGACGACCTACCGCGATCTCATCAAAGACAAGGAACAGGCCGTCGCCCTCGAGCAGCAATCCCGCGTGGTTCGCAGCGACGAGATGATTGAAAATCTCTTGGCCGAGCTGCATGCCAAGGCGGAGGCCGAACCCGGAAATATCGACACCTCCCGCCGCATCGCAGAGCTGTATGAGCAGAAGGAGGACTGGGAAAATGCCGCAAGCTGGTTCACCTACGCGGCCGCACTCTCGAACAACTCCGACATGGCCCTCGTGCGCAAGGCCTCCGATTTGCAGATCCGTCAATTCGACATCGCCATCAGTGCCCGCGAGGACTACATCGCCGCCAGTCCCGGCACTCCGGAGTCCGAGGCCTACGAGGCCGAACTACCTGCTCTCCGCGCCCAGAGGGCTGAACTCGCCCTGCAATTTGCCCGCACCCGTGTGGAGCAAAATCCGACGGACCTTCAATTCCGCTTTGAACTCGGCGAACTCCTCACCGAGCACGAGCGCTGGCAGGACGCCATTCCCGAGCTGCAAAAAGCCAGGCAGAACCCAAATGTCCGCATGAAAGCCATGAGCCTGCTGGGCCAGTGCTTCACAGCTCGCGGCATGCTCGACCTGGCTGCCAAAACCCTCTCGGATGCGGTTTCTGAACTCTTGGTAATGGATCCCGTTAAGAAGGATGTGATCTACAACCTGGGGCTCGTTTACGAAAAGATGGGCGACAAGGAAAAATCCGTCGATTGCATGAAGCAGATTTACGAGGTGGACTATGGATACCGCGATGTCGCTGCGCGGGTGGAAGGCTCCTACTGACAGAGAAGTGGGATTTTCCGGTTCGCAGAGAGATTCCCTGCCCGACTCCAAAGAATGCCGGATTACTTGATGCGAAGAAAAACTTTACGAGGCCATTGGATGCGCTTAGGGTTTTAGTTGTTCCCCAGACCAACCGCATGGCCACAAATTTGATGGAAGCATCCGAGCGTTCACCAGATCTGCTTTCCCGCAGACCGGCCTCCTTGTTTCCCGCTGGATTGAAGGTGGCCCGTGGCTCATTCCGGGAGCGGGCGGTGATGCTGGCGCTTTTCCTGCTGGATTGCATTTGGTGGGCAGGCATTTACATCGTGCTTTCAGAGTTGTCCGGCGACTTCAACCGCTACGGGTGGGCCGAGGTGCTTATCCCGACAGTCATCTCGGTTTTTTCGCTGAGCCTTATCGGAGGCTACAACACTCGCTCGGAGATGAAGTCGGTGGGCTACTCCAGTGAGCATCTCATCGCATGCCTGGCCGCCTTTCTGATCTCCGCTTTTGCCGTCTATCTGGTGGCATCCTTCGGTGGAATCGTGGCCTCGAGCCGTTCGATTTTCGGCGTCACCTTTCTTGCCTTCAGCACCATTTCCCTCTTCCAACGGAGGCTGCTCTACTCCTCCAGACTGCTTCGCCGCAACCGCCGTCTGCTCGTCATTAGCGACACGGAGTCCGGCGAACGCTTCTATAAAAACTACACCATCAACGGACAGAAACAGAACCTCCACTTCTTTGCGGCAGGCGATGCCGTGGTGGGCGCCAATGTGGCAGGTCCAGGAAGCCCGGTTTATTCAGCCTTGGCGAGTGATGTCCTAAAAAACCTCGAGGAAAATCCCGACACCGAGCACGAGGCGATCGTCATCGCAGCTCCGCCGGACCACTTGGACAACTCCATCCTGACCTCGCTTGTTGCGGTGCATTTTCAGGAACTGCCTGTTTACACGATGCACTCGTTTTTCGAGGCATACTGGCAAAAAATGCCACCCGACCTGCTCAGCCGCACATGGCCGCTGGACTCGGGTTTTCAGCTCGTCCAGCACTCGGCCTTCGCCTCCCTCAAGCGCGTATTCGATATCTTCTTCGCATCCCTCACACTCGTTTTCATGGCTCCGGTCATGGCGGTGGTCGCATTGTTAATCAAACTCGAAGGGCGCGGGCCTGTGATTTTCAGCCAAACCCGCGTGGGTCAGCACGGCGACCTCTTCACCCTTTACAAATTCCGCACCATGGAAGTCGGCAGCGAGTTCAAAGGCCTATACACCGTTCAAGGAGATCCCCGCGTGACACGCCTCGGACACTGGCTGCGCATCTCCCGCTTGGACGAACTTCCACAACTCTGGAATGTGCTCCGGGGCGAGATGAGCCTCATCGGACCACGCGCAGAGTGGATCAAATGCGTCGAACAATACGAGGAGGTCATCCCTTACTACCACTTCCGCCACCTCGTGCGGCCGGGCATCACTGGCTGGGCGCAGGTGAATTATTCCTACGGAGCCAGCATAGACGACACCCTCGAAAAGCTCATGTATGACCTGTATTACATCCGCCACTTCTCACTCGTGCTCGACGCGACTGTGATCTTGAAGACATTGCATGTGATGATCTTCGGAAAGGGCCGTTAAACAGGGACAGAAAGACTTTGGAAAACAGCCCCCCAGCCACACCTGCGTTGCCCAAGTCCGCCTGGATCGCCTTGGCCGCGCTGGCGGGGGTGTGGTGGATGGCGATCCGCATGCTGTGGACCGAGTGGGAGGTCGATCCGCAATACGGTTACGGATTTTTGGTTCCCCTCCTCTGCGCGATCCTTTTTCTTCAACGCTGGCGGGAGCGTCCTTTGCAATGGGAGTCCGTCGAGCTTCTCCCATTCGCCATCGCCGCCCTGCCGCCGCTTTTTTTTCTGGCGGCCGTTCAGCCTTTTTATGAAGCGAATCCCGAGTGGAGGATTCCCGGGATTCTCGGTGCGCTCAGCGCCGTGTTTCTGACACTGACCCTCCTTTGGTCGATCGGCGGGCCTGCCTGGGCGAGGCATTTTCTCTTCCCAGTTTGCTTTTTTCTCATCGCGATCCCCTGGCCGCGCAACGCGGAGGAGGCGATCATGGGCTTCTTCATGGAAAAAAATGCCATGGCGGCTCTGGAAATCCTCCACTGGTGCGGCTACGAGGCCATACGGCGGGGCCATCTCATCACACTCCCCACGGGAACCCTTGGTGTGGAGGAGGCCTGCAGCGGCGTCAGATCACTCCAAAGCGGTATCATGACCTCACTTTTCTTCGGCGAGGTTTTCCGGTTCAGCATTTTTTTCCGAAGCGTGCTGGTATCCGTTTCGATCCTTGTCGCGTTGTTTGGAAACTTCCTGAGGGCGACAGTCCTTTCGATCATCGCCTCCAATGAAGGCGTCTCGGCTGTGGAGAAATGGCATGACATGGCCGGCTATGCGATCCTCGTATCGACGCTGGTGACGCTCTGGACGCTGGCGCACTTTCACAACAGCCGCCGGATGAAAAAAAATCCCGCCCTCAGGGGTGCCAAGCCTTCCCGTGAACTGCCTCTAAGCATCCCTCGACCGGTCGTGGGCGCCTGCTTTTTTACTATTTTTCTGTCGGCGGCATCACTTGCAGGGACTGAATTATGGTATCGCGCCCATGAAAGCGGGACATCTGCCGAGAGCACATGGTCGATCAAATCCGGAATGCCAGGCACGAAGCCAGTTCCCATCTCCGACCGCACCCGGCGGATTCTGTTTTTTCCAGAAGGTTTTTCAGAACGGTTTTTGGATTACGCCGGACGAAACTGGCAGATTTTTTATCTGCGCTGGCCTGCAGGACGAACGGCGATCCAAGCCTTGAACATCCACGACCCCCGAACATGCCTTGGCAGCATCGGCATGGTCTTGGAAAAGCAACTCCCAAGCATGACAATCCAAGTCGGCAAGGAGAGTTTCCGCTTTCGCGTGTTTTTGTTTCGCGACGCCGGACGACCGGTTCTTGTCTTCCACTCCATCATTGCAGGAGGAGTTTCCAGCGCGCATAGTTTCCACGACGATGAAATGCTCCGTGGCGAGGAATATACTCTGAAAGGACGCTGGAAGGTTGTGACCAAGGGAATCAGAAATCGCGGGCAAACACTTCTGGAAGCGGCTGTGTGGAATACCACGGACGCCGCCACAGCGGCCGACACGCTCGCAACCTTCCTTACGCGCGCCATGGAGGAAACCGGTTCATCGCGCCAATGAGTGACTCGAAGGCAAAAACCAAGAGTTCCCGAAGCACCGCAAGGAACGCCCAATCCGGCGTCCGCCGCAAAAAGCAGGTCGCGGAGGAGGAATTGCCGCCACCACCCGCTATGCCTCTCGATCCGCCAACTCCGCTCGAGTTGCCGGATTATGAAATCGACCATGACCATAAATCTTCAAACCACTTTTTACGGAATCTGCTTGGCGATATACGGGCCCGCATCCTTCTCGCCCTGCTCTTCACAGGCTTGCTCTTGTGGGTAGCGATCCCCCCGGCCTACCAACAGCTCAAAGTCTGGCGCGCCATGAAATTTTTGGCCCAATCGGAGGTCGCTGCAAACGAGGGAAACATCTCCAAATCCATAGCCCTCATGCGCCGGGCCATTCTCATGGCGCCGAACGAGGAGAAGATTTTCCGCAAGGTGCGCCTGTATAACGCGTCCCTCGGCGACGCCACCGCTTTGAACTCCCTTCAACAACTCATGCTGGAGAAGCAGGCGACCACAGAGGAACTGCTCACACTGGCCGAGCAGGCCATCAAGGCGAACAACCCTGTCATCGCCAAGGCGGCTATGGGTCAGGTGCAGGAGGACCACTCGGCCAGAAAAACCATCCTTCAAATGCGGCTTCTCGAGGACGAAGGAAACCTCAAGGAGGCGCTGGATCTCGCCCGCGAGGAGCTTCCGAACCTCACGCCGGACGACCAGGACAGACTGCTTCTGGCAACAGCCGAGATGACGCTGAGGGCGGATATCAAAGCCAGTCGCGCAATTCTTTTGCAGCTTGTGGATAAAAATTCCGCCACAGGTATTGCCGCGCTTCGGCTTCTGGCGGCACAGACCCTTGTTCAACGCGGTCTCGAGTTTTTGAAATCCGACAAGACGGCCGACAAGTTGTTGGCCCATCCCTTGCAGACGCCGGATGACAGCCTGATCGCGTTGGATTTGCAACTTTTGGAGAACCCCGCAGCGAAGCCGGCGCTCCTTGCGCAAACAATGGCCGAACGCTCCGCAGGACCACCGGATGATGCCCTCGCCTTTGCGCGGTGGCTGAATCGCAGACTGCACTATGCGGCATCCGTCGAGTTCATAGGGCGCGAACGGGCCGTCGCCCATGCGGATTGGCTTCTCCTTTATCTGGACGCTCTCGCAGGCCTTGAGCGCTGGAATGATATTTTCAACCTGCTCGACGCAGAGACGATCATCGGCCTTTCCGACAGCATCCGACTGCTTTTTTTGGCCAGGGCTGCCGAAAAATCAGGAGACAAGGAGAAGGCGGATCAAAGTTGGAGGGAGATGCAACTAGGCCTCGCCTATGAGAAACCAGAAGTTGTTTCTTTCATCGCCGCCTATGCGCTGCGAATCGGTGAACGCGAGCAGGCGATCAAAGCCTACACCTCGCTGTCGCACCGCAAGGAAACGGCATTGGAAGGCTATCTGGGGCTCATCCGTTGCTGGCCTCAGAATACTCCCGCCGCAGAACTCCTGCCCCTCTATCAAGAAATGACGGAATCATTTCCCATGCTCACCGAGGCTAAGAATGATCAAATCTACCTGAAGCTTCTTACCAATGACAAACCCGCCACCACGGCTGCCATTGCCAGTGAAATCTACAACACGACGCCCCAGTCGCTCGCCACGCTGAGCATCAACGCCCTCGGAATGCTCAAGACAGGAAAGCCCGCTGAGGCCGATACTCTCTACAACAATAAAAGCATCTCCTGGCTATCATCTCCGCCGCAGTGGAGGGTCGTGCGCGCCTCCGTGCTCTATGCCATCGGCAAAAAGAAGGAGGCGGATGAAATCACCAGAACGATCAACAAAAGCCAACTCCGCCCCGAGGAGCGCGCGCTTCTCCCCGCGCAGTAGGTTTCAATCCCATGCCGCCCGCCGCGCCATCACAGCCCACCGCCCGACAGGACGAGGTCCTGCGGGAGCTGAAATCCTGCGGTCCGCTCCCCGTCCGGGAGGTCGCGGACAAGCTGCAACTGAGCTACATGGGGGCCAAAAACCACTGCCTCGCGCTGGAGAAACGCGGTCTCCTCTCGAGTCGCAACAGCCACCGGGGTGCTGGCCGTCCGCTGTTGGTTTACAGCCTCACCTCGAAAGGCCAGGCATGGTTTGAAGAGACCGACAATGCCGCCGCCATCTCGATTCTTCGCCATGCCCAGAATCTCTATGGCTCGAACAGCGCAGTGAAATTGCTGCTCCTCTACTTCCAAGAGGTGACCGAAAAATACCGGAGCCAGATTCCCGCGCAGACTCCGGTTGGCGACAAAATGATCCTCCTTGCCAAGGCGAGAGATGACGAAGGCCGCATGGTGGAATTGGTGCCGGGCATCCGGATTATCGAGCGCCACAATCCCTCAACTGCGCTGCACAAGGCATTCCCCGAGGCGGATGCCCTGGAGGAGTCGCTTTTCCGCCAAGTGCTGGGCGTTCCAGTCCGCCGCCGCGTTCACTCAAACGGCGCTCAATACGAGATTCACTTCGACCTCCACACTCCCCTCGCCCACAGAAGCTGATCCTGAAAATCAGGCTGCGGGATTTTTGATATCCTGCGCGTATTCCCGCGCAGCGCGTTGAATCTCGCTGGCCACATCTGCACGAGGCTTGGCAAACTTTGGACGGAACCAGGGAAACAACCCAATCAGGTCGTGGAGAACAAGAATGCCGCCGTCACACTCCTTGCCGCTTCCAATGCCGATTGTAGGGCATGTTATCTTTTTCGAAATATCAGCGGCAAGCGGAGCATGGACCAATTCGAGCACGATGGCGCTGGCACCGGCATGGTCGATCGCCTGGGCATCCGAAATCAGACGCTCAGCCTCGGGTGTGGATTTGCCTTTGATGTGGTAACCACCCTCCTCCACGACGCGCTGAGGAAGCATTCCAAGATGGCCGATAAGCGGAATGCCGGCGCCAAGGATGGCCTGGATGGCTGGCAGGCATTCACTCCCGCCTTCGATTTTCACAAGATCGGCACCGGCGGCATGAAGTCGGCGCGAGTTTTCAAGGGCTAATTCAGGAGTCGCACAACTCCCGGCCGGCAGGTCTGCGGCGACAAGGGTTTTCACCGCCCCACGAGCCACGGCACGGGTGTGGTGAATCATGTCATCCATCGTGACATGCGTGGTATCAGGATGCCCCAAAACAACCATTCCCAGCGAGTCGCCGACAAGGAGCAGATCAAGCCCGCATTCATCGAGAAGGCGAGCGGCCGGATAGTCATAGGCCGTAAGCGTGGCCAACCGGCGGCCTTCAGCCTTGGCTTGGCGGAGTGATGTTGGTGCGGGTTTCACAAGATTTAGGCGGGAGGTTGATTAAAAATCAGCCATGGCTTGAGGCAATGACTCGGCAGGAAACTCTGCCAGGCGAGCGGCGATGGATTTTCCCCAATCCGGCAGAATGCGGTCGGGACAGATGTCCGCAAGCGGGCAAAGAACAAAGGGGCGCTCCGAAATCCGAGGATGAGGGAGAGTGAGCTCGGGCAGGGTAAAATGCAGGTTGTCGTAGTAAAGGATATCGAGATCGATCGTGCGCGGGGCGTGGAACGCATGCTCGCGCGGGCGTCCAAGGGTCTGCTCGATGCTCTGGAGTCGGATGAGCAGGTCCAGAGGCGGCAGGGTGCAGGCGATCTCGATGGCCGCATTGAGAAAAGAAGGAGAGCCCGGAGGGCAATCCACCGGCTCGGTTTCATAAATGCGAGAGCAAAAAAAGGGTCCACGATCCTCGTGGAGGGCATACAAATGAGTCCGTGCGGCCTGAAGGAGAAGAAGGCGCTCGTGCAGATTCGAACCGAGCGCGATGCCAACCCTCATTTCAGGCCGAGAACATCCTGCATGTCGTAGAGCCCCGGCTTTTGGCCCTGTGCCCAGCGGGCAGCACGGAGTGCGCCCTTGGCAAAGGTATCGCGGCTGGAGGCCTTGTGCGTAAGCTCCACGCGTTCGCCGACATTGGCAAAAATGACCGTGTGATCGCCGACGACATCGCCGCCACGAATGGCATGCATGCCGATTTCAACATTCGTCCGTTCACCAACCATGCCCTCGCGGCCGTGCATGACATCCTTGCTGTATTCCAACTGACGAACATCCGCGAGAATCTCGGCCAACCGGCGGGCCGTGCCGCTCGGAGAATCTTTTTTTAAGCGGTGGTGCATTTCCACCACTTCGAGATCGAAGTCGGGCCCGAGGATTTCCGCAGCCTTGCGGGTCAGCCAGAAGAGGGTGTTCACACCAACGCTGAAGTTTGGAGCGAAAACAATCGGGATCGTTTTAGACAGTTCGGTGATGCGGTTGCGGGCATCGTCACGGTGCCCGGTGGTGCCGATGACGAGGATTTTCCCGGCGGTCGCACAGGCTTCGGCGATGGCAACGGTGGATGTCGCATGGGTGAAGTCGATCACCGCATCGCATGTGGGAAGTGCCGCAGACAGGTCGTCACCGAGATCGGTGGCGCCAGCGAGGGTGAAGAGCGGAACGGCCTTGGCACACTCGATGAGAGCCTGCCCCATCCGACCGCGGGAACCATTAATGATGACGCGTGTGGGATTCATAGACCGAGTCGATTGAGAGTTTCCGTGAGGCGCTGGACGCTGGCGGGCGTCATCTCGCAAAGCGGGAGGCGCACTTCGGATGTCATTTTGCCTAGGCGGGCGAGGACAAACTTTGCCGGAACCGGGTTCGGCTCGATGAAGAGGTCTTTGAAGAGCGGATAGTATTTGCGGTGAATCTCCAACGCCTTGGCGGATTCGCCATCAAGGTGGTGACGAACCATCCGGGAGACTACGGCGGGAATGATATTCGATGCCACGCTGATGACGCCAACAGCCCCGACCGACATGAAAGGAAGCGTGAGGGAGTCGTCACCCGAAAGAATTTGGAAACTGTCAGGGAGAGCCTGCCGGAGCTGGTTGACGCGCTCTACGGAGCCTCCTGCCTCTTTGATGGCGATGATGTTTTTGAAATCCTTTACCAGCCGCGCCGTGGTCTCCACCCCGATCTCTATGCCGCAGCGACCCGGAATGCTGTAGAGCACAATCGGAATCTTCACAGCTTCGGCGATGGCTTTGAAATGGCGGTAGAGCCCCTCCTGGCTGGGCTTGTTGTAGTAGGGGGCGACGAGCAGGGCGGCATCGGCTCCGGCCGTTTCAGCAGCCTGAGTCAAAGAAATGGCCTCGCTGGTCGAGTTGGAACCCGTGCCTGCCATGACGAGGCAGCGCTTGTTTGCGGTTTGAATGGCAACCTCGATGACCTTGAGATGCTCCTCGTGATCGAGAGTGGGCGACTCTCCGGTGGTTCCAACGGGAATGATGCCCGAGATGCCTCCTGCAATTTGCTCTTCGATAAGTTGGCGGAAGGCTTGCGTGTCGAACTGGCCGTCACGGAATGGCGTAACGAGCGCGGTGTGTGCTCCTGCGAATGTCATGGATGAATGGTTACAAGGAAATGGTGCCCTCGAAAACAAAATCCGCCGGGCCGGTGAGTTTGGCCGCAGCAAAACTGCCATCCGGATTCTTTTGGAAATCCACCCGCAGCGTGTCGCCGCCACGGACCTTCACATGGATAGGAGACTCTGCGCCTGTCTCAACCGCATGCAGAAGAGCTGTGGCGCAGACACCCGTGCCGCAAGCGAGGGTTTCGCCTTCGACCCCGCGCTCGTAGGTGCGGAGAAGGAGAGTGTCCGGCGCAATGACCTGTGCAAAATTGGCATTCGTTCCCTTGGGGCTGAAAGCCGTGTGCCAACGAAGAGCGGAACCAAGAATCTGGACATCGATTTTTTCGACTTCGGAGACAAAAACGACGGCGTGGGGAACGCCAGTATTGATGAAGTGAACCTGATGCGAGGAATCTCCAAGCGTAAGAGACTGCGGGTCACGGTGGTCTTGCGGACGCCCCATTTCGAGAGTGACGAGTTCGCCCTCCAACACGGCCGTGATGAGGCCCGCCTGGGTTTCGAACGAAACCGTATCGGGGTGACTGTCTATGAGTCGCGCGGCGAATCTTGCAAAGCAACGCGCCCCGTTGCCGCACATCTCGGCCTCGCCGCCATCGCTATTGTAGTAGCGCATGCGAAAATCCGCGCTCCCTTCGGCTGGCTCGACAGCGAGCAATCCATCCGCCCCCACTCCCCTGTGCCGGTCACAGAGACGGGCAATTTCGCCACCTTCGAGAGAAAGGCTCCTTGTGCGGTTGTCGAGGACAACGAAATCGTTTCCCGCGCCGTTCATTTTTGTGAATCGAGTATCCATTCGACCAAGAGACTAAAGTGTAAACGGTGCTCTTCGCAATCCAGCTTGGCGAGGAATTGCCGACCTGCGACCACATTTCACCATCACTTGCTCTTCATGACATACACGCCATCCCAATTCGCGCCGGGTGGAGAATCCATGAGGTAGCGAGTGCGTTCGATCATGACCAGCGAAGGGGTGGTCGGGGAATCAGGGTTGCGCTCTGGGCGATTGGTCTCGAGCGTGGCGGATTTTTCGAAGCTCTCGAGCGCGACCGACCAGCGCTGGTTGCGGTAGTGTTCAATGCCCTCGGCATAGATTTCGATGCACTGATGAGTCTCCTCATCAAGATCCTTGCGGAGGCAGACAACCTCATACATCTCGGCCGGTTCGCTGCGGCCTTTGACGATGATTTTATCCAGAAATCGAAATACGCAGTCGTCACCCCCGGCATCGGCGGAGCGTTTGGTCTCGCCGGTGATCATGGTATATACCCCGTAGCTCTTTGCGCCGCTCTCGCAGCGGGCGGCGAGGTTCACCATGTCGCCCATCATGGTGTAGTTGAATCTTTTTTCAGACCCCATGTTGCCGACCGTGGCGTGACCTGTGTTCATGCCGATGCGCATTTGCATCCTGGAAACAAAGGGCGGCCACTTGTCGCCTTCACTCGCCCACTTTTCGCGCAGACCGGAAAGACGCTTGTGGAGAAGTTGGGTGGCCACACAAGCCTTGAGCGCGTGATTTTCCAACTGCACTGGAGAGTTGAAAATGCCAACGATTGCGTCGCCGATGTATTTATCCACATAGCAACCCTCCTCCATAAGAATATCCGTCATCGCGCTGAGATATTCATTCATGAGGGCGACGAGTTGCTGAGGCGTGAGCATTTCAGAGAAGCCGGAGAAGCCCTGAACATCCGAGAAAAAAGCAGTGATCTCCGCATCGATTCCACCGAGCTTGGGTTCCTCGCCACTATCGACCATCTTCTCGACGAGCGAAGGCGAGAGGTAGGTGCCGAACATTCCTGTGATCCGGCGCTTTTGACGCCGTTCGTTGGAGAGGTGGATCAGCGTTCCTGAGAATGTGCAAGAAACAGCGGCACCAAGTGGGGCCACCAGCGGGATGATTGTTTCATAGGCTGAAAAAAGCACAAAAGCCGCGACGATATAGCCGAGCACAACGACTGCCCCGAACAGTCTGGCGAGACCATTGAACTTCTGCGGAACGATGCAAAAAGAGGCCGCCGCAAAGCCGAGGAGAAAAATTAGTGCGCAGTTCAACCATACCGGAGGTCGTTCGACGAAACGACCGGAGAGGATTGTTTTAAGCAGATTCCCGTGCACGGACACGCGCGGCACAGGATGCGAACCGTTCAGCGGAATGAGGCTTATGTCCTTAAGCAAGGGATCAACCGGACCAATGAGAACTACGCTGTCCTTGAAGGGCTCAAAAAACTCGCGGGCCGCTTGCTTTTCCTCCTCCGTGCCGCTTTCAAGCGCCTGCCCGAAGGCCATCACATGAACGATGCTCGCATGGTGGTCTTTTTCCATCCAGGCACCGAACCAATTCGGCTCTGCCAGTTGTCCCATGAGAAGAGGAATGGATGCCATCGTGGTGCCGTCCTCTTTCTTCACGAGGAGCTCATCCTCCTCAATGGAAACCGCAGATGCTGGCAACCCCCAATAAAGCAATGCCAACTTCAGCGACAACGGCAGGTAGGTGTGGTTCGAGGTTTTTGCAAAAAACGGGATGTAGCGGACATCATTGCCAATCGTATCGATCAGGCCGACATGTCCCCATGTGGGGCCGACGATTGGGAAGGCGGGGAGTTCCGGAGTTTCGTCCTCGGGAGTGGGATTTCCTTTTTGAAAGAGAAACGGGAAGTTTCCTTTCGTGCCGAATGTGGCTGCTGCCACGACATTTTTATTTTTGTGAATCGATTTGCCGAGGGCCTTGCTCCCGACCTCCGCTTCTTCGCGACCCAGCGCCGGAATGCCTGCCATCGAAAACACAAAATCCATCCCCGCCGCCTTGATCCCGCCGTGCTTGAAGAGAGCGTCCAGCGCCATCGCGAAATACTCACGGTTCCATGGAAAATTCCCGAGCTTGCTGATCGACTCGGTATCAACATCCACATAGCAGACCTTCACGGGCGCATCCATCGACCCGCGCATCTTGATCCGGGCATCGATCGCCTGGTTTTCAAATGGAGCCAGAAATCCATCCGGTCCGAGAAAATCCTTTCGCGCCGCAAAGGGCGTGAGAGGAATCTGCGAAAGCAAAGCCCACAGGCTGCAAAGAACTAAAAATACGATAATCGAAACAACCGTCTCTTGTTGGGAATTTTTTTTGGTCACAATTTGGAAAACAAAGGCAGTCTGTGACCTTAATTGAAAGGACTGTCAAACTTCCTGAACGGAGGAGGAGTATTTGCTGATACGGGAGGTGTTCTGTTAGGTAGAGACCCTTATTTTATGAAAACGAAAAACCTCCTCGAAATTCTTGCCACGCCCAGTCCTTCGGGATGGGAGAAAGACGGTCAGCGGCTTTGGATCAAAAATGTGACTCCGCATGCGGACCGGGTTGAGTCGGATCCGCATGGAAATGCTTGGGCGGTCTTGGAGGGGGCGGATGCCAAGGCTCCGAGGGTCATGCTGGAGGCTCACGCGGATGAGATCGGATTTATTGTGAGGCATATCGATGAGAAGGGCTTTCTCGCCGTCGGGCCGATTGGGGGCTCCGACCGCACGCTGGCTTCGGCGCGGCGGATCAGGCTGTTTGGATCGAAGGGAGTCGTGCAGGGAGTGATCGGCAATACGGCGATTCACCTGCGGGATACTTCGAAGGACAAACCCGCCGAGTGGAAGGAGCTCTTCATCGATGTGGGCGCATCCTCAGCGAGGGATGTCGAAAAACTGGGCATCCGCGTCGGAACGCCTGCCGTTTTTGTCGATGATGCGATAGAATTTTCCGATGGCTTGATCGTCGGGCGCGCATTGGACAACCGGATTGGCGGGTTCATTCTGGCTAATATTCTCGCCGACCTCCATTCCGCGAAAAAACGCCCATACGCCTCCACATATGCTGTCAATGCGGTGCAGGAGGAGATCGGTTGCCGGGGCGCGCAAATGGCCGCGCACCGCATTCGTCCATACGTTGCGATTGTCTTCGATGTCACCCACGCCACAGACACGCCAGGCATCAATGTGAAAGAACACGGCTTGGTCGAACTCGGCAAAGGCCCGACTATTTCCCACGGCGCGGCGAACCATCCGCTCGTCATGCAGCGCCTTATCGAAGTCGCCGAAAAACACAAAATCCCGCTCCAGCACGAGGCCGTCTCGCGCAGCACAAGCACGGATGCCGATGTCATCTACACAAGCCGCGATGGCGTGGCCTGCGGGCTCATTTCGGTTCCCCTTCGCTACATGCACTCACCGGTGGAAATGATCTCCCTCGAGGATGCAAAAAACGCGGCAAAACTGGCGACGGCATTCATTCGCAGTATTCAAAAAACCGACACCTTCCGCATGCTCGACTGAGGCAGGGCATTTGACTGCAGGCCGAATCAAGGCCACAGAGAAGTATGATGTTCTGGGAGCACCATACGGACCCCCTCGCCTCCGGGAGGGTTTTTGCGGGCCGGGTTTTTCAGCAGTTTCTGCTGGGTCTGGCGCTGGTTCTCTTTGCCATCGGCGTGGGATTGGCTGGATACATGTGGATTGGAAACCTGAACTGGGTGGATGCCTTTCTGGAGAGCTGCATGCTTCTGAGTGGCGCAGGGCCTCTCTACACAGAGCGGGAGTCCTCCAATGCCCTGAAGATTTTTTCGTCCCTCTACTGCCTCTTTGGAACCCTTGTGGTTGTTGTAATGGTTGCCTTGCTCGCATCACCGGTGGTGCACCGCATTTTACACCGGGTTCACTTCACACATTCGAAGCAGTGAACCTGCCAATACGGGCTGCTATCTGGTCGGGGCGGCTCGTTTTTTGGTGAATTCCAAAACAGCAGCGACGACTTTTTCCATGGGGATGTCCTCCATACAACGGAAGTCAATCGGGCACTCACGGAGGAAGCAGGGGCTGCATTCCACTTTTTGGCGAATGACTTTACTGCGTGGGCTGCGCGGGCCGGTGAGGACGGGTTCGGTGGATCCGAAAAGGGCGACGAGCGGTGTGCCGATGAAGTCGGCGAGGTGCATGGTGCCGGTGTCATTGGTCAGAAGACCGCTCAACCTCGCGAGCAAATCCATCAACTCGCCGAGCGTGGTTTTTCCAGTGAGGTCGGTGACATTGGGAAGGCCATTTGAGATTTCGCGGGCGATCGCGGAATCCGCCGCCGTGCCGAGGATGACCCAACTGCAATCAACCTGTTCGTTGACCTGCTGGACGAGCATTCGGAATTTGTAGGCGGGCCAGCGTTTGGCGGAACCGTATTCCGCACCAGGGCAGATGCCGATGACGCGCTCCTTGCCAGTCGCCGTCCAAAGAGAAACAGCAGGCGGCGGGGTCTCCGCTCCGCAGCGGGCCGCGATATGCCAGTAGCGATCGGCGTGATGCAGCGGGGTGGTGTGGCTTTTTTTTCGGGGAATAATGATCTGGTCAAGAAATGCTGAGCGTGAGTGTCCGGCGTAGCCAACGCGACGGCGAATTCCTGCGAGCCAGACTTCGAGTGCTGAGCGAAGGGAATTGGGAAGAAGAACGGCAGCTTCGAACTGGCCCCTGAGTTTTCCTGCAGTGGCAAAAATCGACTCACCCGGCTCAATGCCAATGACCTCGTCCACATCCCCCACCCTCTGCCAGAGACCGGCGAGCTTTTGCGGGCATAGCACGGAAACGCGCGCGTCGGGGCGACCGAGTTTGAAGGCTCTCACCGTGGGGATGGCCATGACGGCATCGCCCAGCCAGTTTGGCGAGCGAACGACAATACGGAATGGCGCAGGGTCGGGCTCCGTGGGTGGCTGGTAGATTCCCCGCTTGGCTTCGTTGATGAGGAAATTCGGCAACGGGGTCTTCCAGCGGTTGTGAACCCAGAACCAATCAGCCGGCGAGACGCGGATTTGTTTTTCGAGGGCTTTGTTGATGTCCAGCGTGAGTTGCTCGGGCTTTTCGGCAGACCACGGGACTTCAGGACTGAGCACCACGCGCCAGCGGGCGAACCCGGTCGTATAGATGGCAGCAGGGATTACTGCGGCATTCGTGCGGATGGCGAGCGTGGCTGAGAGTGGAGAGGTCGAGCAAAGGCGGTTGAAAAACGGCGTCCAGACACCGCTGTTTCCAGCGTGTTGATCCACGAGAACGCCGAGAATGCCGGGTTCGCGCAACAAAGCCAGCGCACCTTGAAAACCAGCTTTGCGGTCGAAAGTCTGAACCCCCAACCTGCGGCGGTCGCGGTTCACGAGATCGTCGACCAATTTATTGTGGAGGGCTTGATAGACCGTGCCGAAGTGCGCTTCGGGAACTTGGAATACCAACTGGGCATAGAGTTCCCAGTTTCCAATGTGATTGATGGCAAGGAGCACGGGACGCCCTTTGGCGATGTTTTGCCGGATGGCGTCGAGGTTTTCGATGTGGGCAATACGCTCGATCTCCTTTTGGGAGAGGGTTGGAATTTTTATGGCGCTCGCAACATTGGCTCCCAGAGTGGTGAAGTGCTTGAAGGCGAGCGCGCGGATGGCTGCCTCGGACATTTCCCCGCTGAATGCCACGCTCAGATTTTCCCTTGCGAGGCGGCGGTAGCCGGGCAGGATGAGCCAGAGCAAAGCGCCCACCGCTTGTCCCAAAACAAAACACACGGAAAGCGGCAGGAGTCGGATAAACCCGAGGGTGAGCAATGCCAAAATGTAAACCAGACGATCTGCCATGACGGACACTTTATCTAACGGGAATCCCACGCTGACGGAAACCAATTCCATTCAACCGGGAGGCATCGTGGGCATACTTGGAGGCGGGCAACTCGGGCGCATGCTGGCCATCGCCGCGCGACGCATGGGCTACCGCGTGCATGCCTACGAACCCCAACCCGACTGCCCGGCCGGCCAGATATGCGATGTCGAAGTGAATGCCCCCTACACCGATTCCGCCTCGCTACGGGCTTTTGCCGAGGGGGTGGATGTCATTTCCTTTGAATTTGAAAACATCCCGCGCTCAGCGGTGGAGGCGGTGGAGGCACTTCGACCAGTGAGGCCGCGCGGCGAGGTGCTGCACATCTGCCAGAACCGCGAGCGGGAAAAAAACTTCCTCCAAGCGAATGGATTCCCTTGCGCGTCTTTCCGCGTGGTGGATTCCCCATCCAGCCTGCGCACGACACTGGCGGAAATCGGCACCCCGGCCGTGCTGAAGACAGCGGATTTTGGTTACGATGGAAAAGGGCAGGTGAAACTCACAGGCGAGGTCGATGCGGAAGCTGTTTGGAGCAAGTTCGGAGCGCCGCGAGGTGTGCTTGAAAAATGGATTCCCTTCCAAGCCGAGCTTTCCGTCGTCTGCGCCAGAGGTCTGGATGGCTCCATTGCCGCATTTCCTGCGTCGGAGAACATTCACACCGACCACATCCTCGACCTCTCGATCGTCCCGGCACGCTTCTCAGCAGCGGTCCTTCAAAAGGCTGAAACCATAGCATCGGAGATCACCCGCAAACTCGATGTGCTCGGCCTCCTCGCCGTGGAGTTCTTTTTGACAACCGATGGCGAGTTGCTGGTGAATGAACTCGCTCCCCGCCCGCACAACTCGGGGCACTTCACCTTCGACGCCTGCGTGACCAGCCAGTTTGAGCAACAACTACGCGCTGTCTGCGGACTGCCACTCGGATCTCCCGAGCTTCTGAGACCCGTTGTAATGTGGAATATCCTGGGTGATCTTTGGAAAAACGGCACGCCGGATTGGAGCGCCGTTTTGCGAGATCCTCGAGCCAGGCTTCACCTCTACGGAAAATCAGAGGCTCGCCCCGGCAGAAAGATGGGCCATGTGTGCCTCATGGCCGAGACGATCGAGGAGGCCTTGGCTGGAATCCAAAAACTGAAAGACGCTGTTTCGCCGAAAGCCTGAGACTCAGGCCGAGACGCCGATTTTTTCGAGCAATCGGGGAATGTCGATGTGGCGCGCCACGAGGTCCTGGACGCTCTCGATCTTATGGGTATCGCCCGGTTGGATTTTGATGGTGAGGGAGAGGATGCGCTGCGCGATGGTGTAGCTGTCCATCGCTGAAAAAACGACCGGCAGCCTTGTTCTTTCGAGCATTTCCAGAAGGGACGGATGGGGCTTGAAATCATCCGAAAGGATCAATCCACAAAGTTTTTTGGGACTCTGGGAGGAAACCTCAGAAATAGCGGCGAGAACAATATCTTCGCGGTCACCCGGAACAATGAGCAGCGTGCCATCGCCAAGTTTGCGACTGATATTGGCCGAACTGACAGCGCCCATGACGACATTCGATGCCTGATTGCGGGCGAAACGCGCGTTGCAGTGGAATGTGCCGCGAATTGTCTCCGCGATTTGAAGGAGGGACGGCTCGGCGAGCATTTTCTGAACTGGCATGACGCCGAGAAGTTCAAGTCCGAGCCTTCCAAAACCACGACGGGCAAAATCCGTCGTCTGCTCCATCTTGCCTGCCAGAACCTTGTTCATGATGACGCCGACCACCTCCACACCTTCGCGTTCGAAGAGTGCTTTATTGAGAGCGCCCTCGTCGATCGGGAGGCCAATCCCGCCCGGCACCACGAGCAGAACCTTGCTCGATAGA
Source organism: Terrimicrobiaceae bacterium (assembly GCA_044345595.1). GTDB lineage: Bacteria > Verrucomicrobiota > Verrucomicrobiia > Chthoniobacterales > Terrimicrobiaceae > UBA967. Next base: position 9,237 of record JBIJAV010000006.1, on the reverse strand, counting down.
ATCCGCGCCACAGTGGCATTCGAGAGATCGAAAACCGACCCTACACCGGCATGGCCACTGCCTTCAATAATGGTGAAATCCTTTTCCCAACTTGCGCGATCGAACGAACGCTGGATGCGCCTCACGAGCGTGTCGTGGTTCGCCTCGTTGATGTAGCGGCGGGTGAAATCCGGTTCGATGGTGATGGGGCTCATGTCCTCGATGGGCACGAGCGTTTCGTAGACGCTCTTTATGAGGATGCTGTCCTCGTCGATCCGACGCCCATCGACCTCTGTGAAATGCTGTCCCACAGGTTTGATGTATCCAATACGCGGGAAGCGCTGTCGCAGAGCTGCGTAAAGGCCGAGGGATGTCGTGGTCTTGCCGGTGTCCTGCTCCGTGGCGGCAATGAAAATGCGGGGAGTGACCGTATTCACCGTCTCAATCCGCGTCCTCGTCTGGCGGATAAAGTTTGCGATATTCTATGGCCTGCAGGGCGACAATGGCAGCCATGCAGAGAATTTCCTCGGCGGAGGCTCCCCGCGGGAGGTCGGCGGCCGGGCGGGTGAATCCCATAAAAATTTGCCCGTAGGTGCTGGAGTCCGCAAAAAGACGGGTCAGCTTGACGGCGATATTGCCGCTATTGAGGTCGGGGAAGATCAGAACATTCGCCCGTCCGCCAACATGGCTTTCGCCGATTTTGATCTCAGCGAAGGCCGGTTCGAGGGCGGCATCCGCCTGCATCTCGCCATCAATCGTCATGTCTGCTCCTGATTTTTCGGCGATATGGCGGGCGAGAGCCACGGCTCCGGCGACTTTTTCGGTGGATGCCGTGCGGGCGCTGCCTTTGGTGGAAAAGCTCAGCAGGGCAATGCGCGGGCGGTGACCGAAAACCTGCCGCGCCAGCAATCCCGCTTGGACGGTGATGCTGGCGAGTTGAGACATCGTGGGATCAGGCACCACGCCCGTGTCGGCGAAAAACAAGACACCATCATCGCCATAGGGACGGTTGTGGAGTTCGACAATCGTGCAGGATGAGATCACATCCGCAAAAGGCAGCGGCTTCACCAAATGAAGCATGGGCCGCAGCAAGGCGCCTCCAGAAGCGCTGGCTCCACCGGCAAGGGCATCAGCCAAGCCGTATTGAACCATCATGGCCGCAAAATAATTCGGCCGAACCATGAGCGCTCGGCTGTCTTTCAACTCGACCTTGCGGTAACGCTCGATGCGCTCAAGGCGGCGGCAGAAAACAGGAAGCTCGGAGGATTTCTCGGGATTGATAATGGCAACATGGTCGAGGCTGAAGGATTCCCGCTGGGCGATTTCCTGAATCACTTCCCGCCGTCCCAGCAGGATCGGTATGCCGAGTTGACTCTGGTAAAAAAGCTCCGCCGCCTTTATCACACGGGGCAATTCACCGTCCGGAAAAACAACCCGTTTGGGATGTTTCCTGACTTTTTCAAAAATTGATTCAATAAACCTCATGCCCTCTGCGATGGATTCCAAACTGACGAAGAATGCCGGTCGAGACAAGGAGAACATCCACCCGCAAGGCTTCCTGATGGCGCGTGGGCGGGCTGTCAGTTTACAGCGCAGGCCACTCATCATGGGGATTTTGAATATCAACGACGATTCGTTTTCCTCGGATGGAAAAATTGATACCGACTGGGCGCTATCCCGCGCCGTGGAAATGGTCACAGAGGGCGCGGACGTCATCGATGTGGGAGGCGAAAGTGCCCGAACCAACAGGGAGGCGATCAGCGAGGAGGAGGAACTCCGGCGCGTCAGGCCGTTTCTTGAGAAATTCCAAGACACCATGAAAAAGGCCACCCCACGCGATTCGGATCAACTTTTTCCACCACTGCTCTCCCTGAACACTTGGCGTCCTGCGGTCATCGAGGGCTCTTTGGAGGTGGGGTTCGATATTCTAAACGACATGAGCGCCCTCCCCGACCCAACGAATGCGCGCCTCTGCGCCAGAATTGGCGCGGCGCTTCTCATCATGCACTCGCGCGGGGAGCCCAAGGTGCGGCACACGCATGTGACCTACCCGGATGTCATGAGCGAGCTGCTGGAATTTTTTGCACAAAAAACTGCTCTGGCCATCGAGGCAGGCATTCCTCGCGAGTCGTTAATCCTGGATCCTGGTATCGATTTTGCAAAGCAGGTGGATGACAACCTCCGTATCTTCCGCGAACTCAGCAGGCTCACAGCGAAAGGGTTTCCCGTCCTATTGCCCGTCTCCCGCAAGAGCGTGATCGGGCGTGTGCTGGGAATCGAAAAACCGGCCGAGCGCGATGCGGGAACAATTGCCTGCATCGTGGCGAGCACGCTTCGCGGCGCATCCATTTTCCGCGTGCATAATGTCTCTGCGGCATGGTTCGCGATTCGCGCAGTGGAGGCTTTGAAATGAGAAACACCGTTCTGCTGTGCCTCCGAGTTGGGCTGGCGGGGCTGTTTTTTTATGCCGGCGCAGTGAAGGCTGGCGCGAGTCAGGAATTCGCCATTGCACTGATGCCCTTCACATTCGTTCCTCCTGAATGGACGATGCCACTCGCGCTGACCCTGGCTTGGATGGAAATCATCGCCGCGATTTTTCTCCTCCTGCCTCGGGTTTTCCCTCTCGCGGCCGCCTTGGTCTGCGGGTTGTGCGTGCTGTTTATCGCCGTTCTCTCCTGGGCATTGTGGAATGGCATTATTGTAAGCTGCAGTTGCTTCGGATCGGATGATTCACCATCCGCTTGGAAAATGCTTTTGGCCATCGGCCGCGATATCCTTCTCCTCGGCGCAGCCGTAGCCATCCTGGTGCTGCCGCGCATTGGGAAGAACACCTGAGCATCGCGCCGCTTGCTTGGGAGCGGGCGAATGTTAGTTTCGACTTGTGAACAAGTCCGCCATCCCTGTGCAGATCCGCGCGCTCATTCCCACCAATGCGGGAACAGCCGTGTTTCTGGGAAACGATGAAAAAATCTTCACCATCTACATCGACCAGAGCATTGGCGCGGCGATCAGCCTCTACCTGAACAGCACCCAGAAGGAACGCCCCCTCACACACGATCTCCTCGCAAATGTCCTCACCTCATTCGGCGCAAAGGTCGAACGCATTGTCATCAATGATTTTCGAAATGGTATCTACTACGGGCGATTGATCATCACGGCGGAGAACGAACTCCAGCAGCGCAAGATCATTGAACTCGACGCACGCTCCAGTGATTGCATGGCCATGGCAGCGCTTCAAAAGTCGCCGATCTATGTTAGCGAAGTCGTCTGGGATGAAGTGGAGGATATGACGCCACTCCTCGAGCGCCTCCAGCAGGGTGAAGGCGGAGAGGGCGCTGAAGGCGGGACGGAAAAAGAGGAGGAATAAAAGAATCCGCCCACCCGTGTCCGGCGGCTGATTTCAAAAATCAAATGCCGGTGCCGATGTAGCGGGCGTGGTAGCCGCCGAAATCCCCCATCTCACCGACCGGCGGCACCGAGCGCATGTCGTAGACGGTGTCACTGACGATGGTGCCGCTGTGAATGTCATAGACCATGACCTGCGCCTTGCCCTGGGTGCGGAAATCCTCGGTGCGAACCGCAATGAAGCGGACGGATTTTTTGGAATACTCGCCGGTGCGTGCCACATAGTCCCTTGCGCGATCCTCAGCGACTTGGCGCTGGCGCTTGGTCGCTTGGTTTCGAGAGATCAAATAAGCACCGCCACCGGCTGCAAGGGCGGCTCCAGCTGTGACAGGGATGGTCACGGCGGGATTGACGCCTGTGAGCGCGAGCGGGAGCCCAACCGCAAGACCCGTGGCCACGCCTGCAACGGCGGCGTTCTCACCGGGAGTGAGATTGGAGCAACCGCTCAGTGCGAGGGATGCTGCAACGGGCAGACAAAGCAAACGAACCGGCATGGATTGGAATTTCATAGAGGAAAAAATTAGACACGGATTTTTGAAAAACAAGTGCGGCCATGTTCGTAGGTCGCGATTGATCTCGCATGCAGGAACTCGCCGCTTGCGGCGGGCGGCGTTTCGTTGATTAATGAAGAGGTCTTCGCCAAACCACCGAATGGGTTTCTCCAATTTTTTCAATCAAGCCATCACCAGCAAGTCGCCCGCCCTGCGGGCCTTTGAATCGCTGCTGGAGCCGATGAGCGATGCCTCGCTCGAGTCCCTCGCCGGGCGTTCTGCAGCCGTGACGCGAAGGCACTTCGGCCGGACAATGAGGCTCTTCGCTCCGCTCTACCTCTCGAACGAATGCATCAACTCCTGTGCCTACTGTGGATTTTCCCGCGAGAATGCCATCCAGCGTGTGACCCTCGAAATCGATCAGGTCGCCGCTGAAGCACGGCATCTCACCGAGGAGGGTTTTCGCAACATCCTGCTCGTTGCGGGCGAACATCCGAAATTTGTATCCGGCCCCTATCTAGAAATGTGTGTGGCGCGCCTGCGTCCGCTGGTTCCCGCCCTCTCGATCGAGGTCGCGCCAATGGAGACAGCCGACTACCTGCCGATCGTGCGCGCCGGCGCCGAGGGACTCGTGGTTTATCAAGAAACATACCACCGCGAAACTTATCCAAAGGTTCACCTCGCTGGACCGAAAAAGGATTTCGATTGGCGGCTGGATTGCCCCGAGCGGGGATACGACGCGGGATTCCGCCGCCTAGGTGTGGGAGCGCTTTTTGGATTAGCCGATTGGCGCTACGAGGCAGTGGCGCTTGCCGCACATCTGGAATACCTCCAGCGCGTATGCTGGAAGGCCCAACTCACCGTCAGCATGCCTCGGCTTCGTCCCGCAGCAGGTGAATTCGAGCCGACTCATCCCCTCCCCGACCGCGAGTTTATCCAACTCCTCTGCGCGCTGCGTGTCACATTTCCTGCGATCGGCATTGTCTTGAGCACTCGCGAACCGGCTCCACTCCGCGACCTCATCGCGCCACTCGGCGTCACCATGATGAGTGCCGGCAGCCATACCGAGCCCGGCGGCTACACAGGCCAAGGCCGCGACGCACTTCATCTCACGGTAAAAGGCAAAATCGTGCCTGATAGTGGAGCCGAAGCGGCCACGGAACAGTTTTCCATCTCTGACGACCGGGATCCCCGCACAGTCCAGGGCGTGCTTCATAGCATGGGACTCGAACCCGTCTGGAAAGATTGGGATGAAGCGATTCTCAGCGCGGTATGAACATTCTGATCAATGGCGAGACACGCCAATTTGAGGAGTCAAAAACCATCACGGCCCTCGTTGCCGAGCTTAGTCTTGAGCCGAAGATGGTCCTCATCGAACACAATGGCACTGCACTTCACCGCAGCGAATGGACCGCCTGCCTCCTCTCGGAAGGCGACCGCATCGAGATTCTTCAAGTAGCCGCCGGAGGGTAATCCACAAGCGCGGCAGCCAACCCGCGCTTGTCCGCGACTTCCGTAAGCGTGCCGTCGGGAAAAAGGATTCCGAACCCTTCGCCATAGGCCGCACCATTCACGACGCAGGCATTAGTGTGGCACTCGCGAATTTGCGTCGCCCCCTTTGCAAGAGCCTCAGACCTGTCGCCGTCCAACTCGTATTTCCATCCAACGATGAACGCCTGAGGAAACCACTCCCGCAAACGCGGCAAGATTTTTGGCGCAGGCTCAAGGTGCAAAGTGAGCGCCCCGTCGCGCGTAGGGATTTTTTTCATCCCTGAACCACCTTCGATGGATGCGACCTGAAAATCACAGAGTGCGGCAGCGTGAAAAATCGCATTGGGCGCGACAGGTAGGCTTTGAAACAAGGCGGCCAGAGAGTCGTTTGTCGAAAACACACGGACATCGATGCCATCTGGCGCGGGGAATGTGCTCCCCTCCCCACGCAGGCAAATCACGTCCCAACCCGTCTCCAGAAAGGCTCGGGAGAGAATCGAGCCGATTTCACCCGTCGCAAAATTCGTGATGCGCCGCACCGAGTCAATCGGCGCAGAGGCCGGACCGCAGGTAACAACAGCCAGTGGCTTAGTCGAATTAAGCGAGGAAGAGAGCATCAAACCACGAGTAAAATACACCCTCTGTGCTCTCTGTGTCCTCTGTGGTCAATCCCGACTCAATGCCGGAAATGCCGCGTTCCCGTGAAGACCATGGCAACGCCTTTTTCATTCGCAGCCTGGATGACCTCGGGATCGCGCACCGATCCACCTGGCTGGATGGCGGCCGTTGCTCCAGCCTCGGCGGCTGCGAGGAGTCCGTCAGGGAACGGGAAAAACGCATCACTGCAAACGACGCTGCCTTTGAGAGAGAGTCCGGCTTCTTGAGCCTTCCACACGGCGATGCGTGAGGAATCCACACGCGACATCTGACCTGCGCCGATGCCCAAAGTGCGGTCAGGGCCGGCATAGACGATGGCGTTGGATTTGACATGTTTCACAATCTTCCAGCCGAATTCCATCGCCTCGATCTCTGCCTTGGTCGGCGGGCGTGTGGTGACGACTTTGTGCTCGAGCTCGGGGATTTCGGCCGTGTCGGAATCTTGAACAAGCAAACCTCCCAACACGCTGCGGATGTCGCGCCCGCTTTGGGTGAGCGGCTTGAGCACGCGCATGAGGCGGAGATTTTTCTTCTTCTGAAGCAGCGAGCGGGCCTCGGAATCAAACTCAGGGGCGATGATGACCTCGCTGAAGATTTCACAGATCGCCTTGGCCAGCGCGAGGGTGATTGGCTGGTTGCAAATGATGATGCCACCAAATGGCGCCTGCTTGTCAGTGGCGAAGGCTTTTTCCCAAGCCTCGCGCAGGTCGGGATCGCTGCCAACGCCGCAGGGGTTCGTGTGTTTCAGAATAGCAACTGTCGGCTTGCTGAACTCGGAGATAAGACCGGCGGCGGCGCTGATATCCAGGATGTTGTTATAGGAAAGTTCCTTTCCGTGGAGCTTCTCGAAATACGAGCCGAAGTCGCCGTAGAGTTCGGCTTGCTGATGCGGATTCTCGCCGTAGCGGAGGCGCATTTCGAGCGGGTAATCGATGCTGAATCGACCGCAGGTCTGCTGCTCGCGATTCAGGAAGGAGGAAATCATGCCGTCGTAGTGCGATGTCGTGGCAAAGGCCTTGATCGCCATCCGCTCGCGCAGGACCAGTGTCGTGCCGCCATTTTCTTCCTTCATATCGGCCAAAACGGCCGCGTAATCCGAGGGATCGGTAACAACGCAGACCGACTGATAATTCTTCGACGCGCTGCGGATCATGGAGGGGCCACCAATATCGATCTGCTCGATGGCCTCGGCGAGGGTCACATCCTCGCGGGCGATGGTGGCCTCGAAAGGATAGAGATTCACCACCACAAGGTCGATCGGACGGATGCCATGCGCCTTGGCCTGCTCCTCGTGCTCCTCGTTGCCCCGGATGTAAAGGAGTCCGCCATGAATTTTCGGATGCAGGGTTTTGACCCGGCCCTCGAGTATTTCAGGCGAACCAGTGAAATGGGAGACCTCGGTGGTCGGAATGCCAACGGCTTGCAGGGCCTTGGCCGTGCCGCCGGTGGAAAGAATTTCGATACCGTAGGCATGCAGCTCACGGGCAAAATCGACAATCCCAGTCTTATCGGAAACCGAGATCAATGCGCGTTGGATTTTCATTTTTTAAGAGAGAAAAAGTTAGTGGTCGCGCGCTGGGACTTCAACATCCAATCGGCGCGCGGAAGGGCATCAGCTCAATGTCTGGAAACTTCAAGCCAGCGAGGGGATAGACACTTCAGGTTCCACCTCGGCTTGATAATCAACACCTGGGAGACCGAAACCAAACAGGCGCAGGAAGCTCTCTTGGTAGCCGGCAAAGTCCGCGAGTTCCGCGAAATTCGAAGTCTCCACGGCATCCCAGCGCTCGCTGATGACATTCTGGACGGCATCCGTCATTTCCCAATCATCCAGACGAATCCGGCCCTCGCTGTCCGTGGCAGGCTCGGCATTCGACAGGCGGTCGCGGAAAAGGCGATCCATCTGCTCGATGCACTCCTCATGCGTGCCACCGGCTTTCATGATTTTATAGAGAAGCGAAATGTAGAGCGGCACAACGGGGATGGCCGAACTCGCCTGCGTGACGAGGGCTTTGTTCACCGAAACCCAAGCCTTACCGCTAAGCGGTGCGAGCTTGGAGTTCAGGGAAGCACAGCAACGCTCCAAATCCTGTTTCGCGCGGCCGATGGTGCCATTTTTGTAGATCGGCCAAGTGAGAACCGGGCCGATGTAAGAGTAAGCCAATGTGCGAACGCCAGGCGCAAGCACTCCAGCAGCCAGCAGGTCATCCATCCACATCTCCCAATCCTCGCCCCCCATCACAGCCGTGGTGTGCGCGATCTCCTCTTCATTCGCAGGCTCAATCGAAATCGAATTCACCTCGCCGTTGCCGGTGTTGAGATTTTTGTTCGTGTAAGACTCGCCGATTGGCTTGAGCACAGATTTGAAAACCTCGCCGGTCCTCGGATGCGTGCGACGAGGCGAAGCAAGGCTGTAAATCACACAGTCCACTTGGCCGAGATCCGCCTTGATGGCTGCAATGACCTCCTGCTTCATGGCGTCCGAAAAGGCATCACCATTGAAAGAGCGCGAATAAAGTCCGGCGGCGGCAGCCTCGCGCTCGAAAGCAGCAGAATTATACCAACCCGCCGTTGCCGTGCGCCCCCCCTCGGCACCGCGCTCAAAGAACACCCCGATCGTGGCAGCATTCGAACCAAAAGCCGCCGCAATTCGCGAAGCGAGGCCATAGCCGGTGGAACTCCCGATCACGAGAACCTTCTTGGGACCGCTCGCAAGAGGGCCGCGTTTTTTTACAACAGCAATCTGGTCGGCAACATGCTTCGCACATCCCGTCGGATGGGCAGTGGTGCAAATGAATCCACGAATCTTAGGTGAGACAATCATATCGGCCGACAGACTGAATGCCGCTGGAACTTCACTCAACATTTTTGTTCGCGTTGGACCTCCAGATTTGGAGGGGGGATTCCGGCAGGAAGGCCCTCTCGTAGGATAATCGACTTGTTGCGAAGATGGTCTTGGCCCTTTGAATTTGTGATCCGGCCGAGTTTGAAATTTGGGTCAGGCGAGGACGCTGACCCTCCAAATCTGGTGCTGCGCGGAGTTATGGCGGAGGAGGTGGGATTGATTCCGGCCTGCGGCCTACACCCCTGCGGGGCTGCGCTTCGCGCAGTCTTTGCCGCTGCGCGGCGGTCGAACTGCGTCCTCATCCCACCCTCAGATTTCAGAATCCGCTGCGCGGATTTATGGCGGAGGAGGTGGGATTCGAACCCACCT
>JBIJAV010000084.1:0-2693 GCA_044345595.1 Terrimicrobiaceae bacterium | reverse complement strand
CGATCATGCGGGTGTCTTCAGTTCACGGAGCCCGTGCCCCAGCGTTTGTGGAAGAAGCGTTCCCATGGTGAAAAGAGAATACGATCCGCAAGGAGGCCTATCGCCACAATAATGACCATGACGGCTACAACTTGGTCCATAGCCAAGAGTTCGCGGCCGTATTGCAGGAGTTGTCCGAGGCCGAAGCCGGTGAGGATGGTTACAAAAATCTCCGCCGCCATCAGCGAGCGCCAGGCAAAGGCCCAGCCCTGCTTCATGCCGCCGATCAGGTAGGGGAGCGAGGCGGGTAAAATGACATTGATCCAGGTGTGAAGACCCTTTGAGCCCATGGTGCGGGCGGCGCGGAGGTAAATCGGCGGCATCGAGCGCACGCCGTCGCTCGTCGCGATGAGCACTGACCAGAGTGTTCCCATGACCACCACAAAAAGCATGGCGGCCTCGGTTTGGCCAAACCACAGAAGGGCGAGTGGCACCCAGCAAACGCTTGGCAGGGTCTGAATACCAAGAGCCAGAAGGCCGAGGGTGTCTTGCAGAATGCGGAAGCGCGAGGTGAGGAGGCCTAGCGGAACTCCGAAAAGCAGGCCAATGCCGTAGCCGAGGAGCAGGCGTTGCATGGTGACCAGTGTTGCAGTCCAGAGCGTGCCATCCCATGTAGCCTGCCACATGTATTCGAGCACATTGAGCGGAGAGGGAAGCAGCACGGGGGACCACAGGCCTGAGCGCGATGCAACCTCCCAAGAACCGATGAGGATGAGGAAAAAGGCGATTGTGAAAATGCGGTGGATCATTCGGAGACCTCCTTGCCCTCTGCGGTGGTGAAGCCTTTGAGAGCCGTGGTAATTTCTGTCGAGTAGCGGGCGAGTTCCACGCTGTTGATGTCGCGGGGGCGGGGAAGGTCGATTCGGAATTCGGCGCGGATGCGGCCGGGGTTGGGAGAGAAAAGAAGCACGCGATCGCCGAGGCAGGCGGCTTCGCGGACATTGTGGGTAACGAAAATAATGGTCTTGCGGCGGGCTTCCCAGATGCGCTGGATGTCGCCATAGAGGTGTTCGCGGGTGAGGGCGTCCAACGCGGCAAAGGGTTCGTCCATGAGCAGCACGCGGGGATTGGGAGCCAGAGCTCGGGCGAGGGCGACGCGCTGCTTCATGCCGCCCGAGAGTTCATGGATATTGGCGCGTTCGAATTTTTCCAATCCCACGAGGTGCAGGTAGTATTTGGCGACCTCCTGGCGTTCCTTGGAGTTGAGGCCTGGCTTGAGGCGGAGGCCGAAGAGGACATTACCCATGACATCCAGCCATGGAAAAAGGGCATGCTCTTGGAACATGACCATGCGGTCGCGGCCGGGGGCGGTGATGTTTTCGCCGTTCGCCAAAATCTGGCCGCTGTCTGGTTGGTCGAGGCCGGCGATGAGGTTCAGGAGCGTGGACTTGCCGCACCCGCTGGGGCCGACGAGGCAGACGAATTCCCCTTCGCCGACTTTCAGGCTCACATTGTCGAGGGCGAGAACCTTGCCACGCTCGGTGGTGAAGGATTTTGTGATGTTGTTCGCCTCGATGCGCTCGGGGGCTGTATTGGCGAGTTCGTTTTCGAGGCTCATCGTGATTTTTTTCATGGCTGCCAGAGAAGGTTTTTCAGATCGACGCGGGCACGCAGGAAGCCAACTTCGCGCGCATGCTGGAGAAAGGATTCAAAGGGTTCGATCGAGATGGATGTGTTCGGATCAAGGCGCGTCCAGGCCTCATCGACGAGTTTTTGGGGAATCTCGCGGCGGGTTATCGCGCTGAGTTCATCGCGCACGCGGCGGCGGGCCTCCTCGGGGTTCTCGCGAATCCAATCGGTGAGGTTTTGATGGGCTTCTGCAAATTTGGCAGCGAGCGCGGGGCGTTCCTCCAGAAAGCCAACGCGGCAGGCAAGCACGGTCGTAAGGGCCTTGGGATCGGAGTGGAAAATCCGGCCATCTGCTTCGTTGATGAGGCGGGTGACCCAAGGTTCGACTGTCCAGGCTGCATCGAGTTTTTTCTGGGTAAACAGCTGGAGCATGTCGGGGTTGGCGGTTGGTATGACGCGGGCATCGCCTCCCACAAGCGTGACTTTGATTCCTTGCTTGAGCAGCCAAGCCCGGCATTCGACATCTTGGGTGTTTCCAAGCTGGGGGGTGGCGATGGTTTTTCCTCTGAGGTCATCCACAGAGGTGATCGTATCGCCGCGCACGACGAGCGCTTCGCCACCGCGCATGGAGCCGGCCATGACGCGAACCTCCTTGCCGTTGGCGCGGGCGTGGGCATTTACCACAGGGCTCGGACCCACATAAGTCATGTCGATTGCTTTGGTAAAGAAAGCCTCCATCGCTGAAGGTCCGGCATTGTAAATCGACCACTCTAATTTGACGGGTTCACCGAGGCGAGATTCGAACCAGCCCTTGCCTTCGCGCGACATGTTTGAGGCCACGAGTGCCTGAGCGTGAGTGATATTTGGAAAAAATCCGACGCGAACAACCTGCTCGGCGCTGGCTATGGCAAACGGGGAGGCAACGAGCAGAACAAGGCAGGTTTTAAAAAGTTGATCGATAAAATCAACTAATCCACCCATCCGGTGGTCTCTGCTTTGGCGTTGTTTCTGAAAAACTCGCATCGCGCGGAAGCTTCTCCGGAAATCCGGGAGAGTCAACGAAAGACTCCGGCTTGGCAGACGGC
>JBIJAV010000005.1:0-129290 GCA_044345595.1 Terrimicrobiaceae bacterium | reverse complement strand
AGCGTCTTCTCTGCCGTAAAAAGGAAAGCCAGGGGTTACCGATCAACAGATAACCTCATCACCATGCTTTACTTCACCGCTGGCAAGCTAAGAATCCCTGCTTCCCACTGAAAGTAGCGAAGAACCGAATTTTTACCATGAAAAAAACCAAAACCACACGCTACGATGTTGCGGAGCATTTGAGGACTCCCGAAGAGATGGCAGTCTACTTGGAAGCCTGCTTCGAAGAGGGCGGCAACGATGCTGGTTTCATTGCCAAAGCGCTCGGGGACATCGCACGAGCAAAGGGAATGACGCAAGTCGCACGCGATGCGGGAGTGTCGCGCGAGAGCCTTTACAAGGCACTTTCAGGTGATCGCAGTCCTGCCTTTGAAACGATCCTCAAGGTTGTTGGCGCACTTGGCTTGAAGCTGCATGCCCAAGCCGTAAGAACTTGAAGAGGAAAATGGGGGGCAGGCAAATAAAGATTCAGGAGGGCGATCCTGTGACTCTCAAAGTCGGGGTCTCTGGACTGATTGTGAAGGCTATTCCCAAGAGAATCGAGTTGGATGATCTACTCCTTCATGTGACGCCTGAAAACCTTCACGCGGCAAGCGATTGGGGCGCGGAGATCGGACACGAATCATATCTGTAAGGAGGGCCTTTGAACAGAAGGCCGCTGGGTTCCTTGTGAAGGGTGAAACAAAATGCAGTGCTTTGGCGTGCGAACGACCTTAATACCCGACCTCTTTGACTGATATCTGAAATTGTAGAGGCTGTCTATGACTGCCGATCTTCGCGCCTTTCTTCAGATTGGCGGCTTAAAATAACTCCCAGCAAAGCCAACGGGATGTTGGCGCTCCTGCCGAGCTTCGTTATACCACCTCAAAATGCCCAAATGTCAACAATTAATGCCCGACCCCTTTGAATTCCTGAACCCTTTGACTCTTCATTGATCGCTGACATTGTAGCGGCTGTCTGTGACTTCCGAGATTTTTTCCATCCAGTGGGAACGCTGAGGTCCTCTTCGGCATGATGGTTCAACGAAGCCAACGGGGACATTGGCGCTCCTGACGATTGAAAATGGCAGCAGCAAAGGAGGGTTAAAATCAAAGTCAAGGCTCGGATAGACTTGCAAAACATGTGAATGTCTGAGCTCAGCTCTTTTCATGTCAATAATTAATGCCCGACCCCTTTGATTTGACTTTGATTTAAATTATGTCAGTAGGAGGCAGCGGTTGCCAGACGAGGCTTGGGTCGTAGTTCGGCGCGGACCCTCTCGCCGAGTGCATTGAGGTGGGCGATGCGCGCGTCCCTGCTCATGGCATTGAGGCGGCGACTTGTCGCCTCTCTCCACTTGCGGGACTCTTCGACAGCATCAAAGGTTTTGGTCTTGGTTTCCATAGATAATCTCCAACGGGTTTACGATACGGATAGCGGTATAGCCGTTCAACAAGTTGACCCCATTAAATGCAGTTTCACGCTGCATGTTAACCATGTGGCGGAAGTTCCAACTCACAAGGAAATCAATGCGGTTTACCGTGCACGCGGCGACATGCCGGGCATCGTCCTCGTATTTTGGTGTGACAACACCTTGGGCAACATAGGTTGCCGCGAGATGGTCTATTTCCTCGGTGATATTTAGCACATCGGCTGCTTCAAATGTGCTGTTGAACAAATCCCGGACGCGCTCAGGCGCTTCGATGAGTTCCTCGGCTGCCACCAAAGAAGTCACGAAGCGCCATAGACCACTTTCCATCTGCCGCCAAAGCTCTTGGGTGGGTTGCTTCCACTCATCGTCGAAGTAGCCGCCCAAAACCGAGGTGTCGAGATAGAGGGTTGGTATCCGCATCTGCATTCACACTACACTAACTGAGTCTCATCTCACAAGAAATTTTCCCAAACCTTTTCTTGTAGCGACTGTCTATGACTGCCGAAATTTTTCCCATCCAGTAGGAACACTGAGGTCCTCCTCGGCATGAATCTTCAACGAAACCAATAGAGGCTTAGGAGCTCCTGACGATTCAATACGACTTCAGCAAGGATGGGTAAAAAATCAAGATTCAGCCCCGGATAGGCTTGCGAAATATGTGAATGTCTGGGCTCAGCCCTTTTCATGTCAACAATTAATGCCCGACCCCTTTGACATATGTTTGGACTGTCTGCCACTCTTCCCATGTTACTTCAAATCTATCGATATTAAAAGTTTGCACCACCTGACCCGCAAGCCCAGACCCTGTCGGCAATGTCCCGCCTTGAACTAGGACCATGTTGGCCCCATCGGTTTCCTTGGCATAAAGTTGAGCCACCTCGGAATCCGATAGCGCACGATTATAAACTCTTACATTATCAATTAGGTTTAAAGAACTTAATCCCGAAGTATTCCATGCTACAGGATCAAATTTAATGGGAGAAAATTCGCCAGAATCAAAAGCTACCTTTCCAAACACCATTCTGTTCAACGGAACCAGGGCACCGTTTAAGAAGACTTTAGCTTTTGAGACATCACCTTGGTATACAACGGTTAAATGCTTCCATTGATTTGAAGCGATGATATTGTAAAAGGCCACGCCATCACCTGTATCCATCCACCATTGCCCATCAGCTGAAAAATGATTGCCAATAATCACAGATTGAGGATAAACGGCAAAATTGGCGTTGGGTTTTGGCCCCCATGCTCCGGAGGTTTTAGCAGGAAATTCCACAACCTTTACCCATTCGCTGAATGTTCGGTTGGCAGTAGAAGTTAGGTAGACTTTTTTGCTGGTTGCGAATGGGCTGGTTAAGGCCAAGCAAGAGTTAGTTGCGCCATTTCTATCTTGCGCGAATACAAAATTAGACCCAGTAGCATCGAAGCCATTTTTAGTCTCGTCATTCGCATTTCCATCAAATGGATAATGCGCCAATAAACCGATACTTAGAGAATCAAAAGATTGAGGGTCATTAGGATTCGTGCCATCGTATGTTTCGCGGTAATCGTTGACTCCATCATTGTCAGCATCAACTAACCCGCTAGCTACCACTTGAAGCACAATTTCCACCTCATCCCAATAGCCGCTGGAGTCGAGGCGGATGACGAAAGTGTAGGTGCCGGCGGTGGTGGGGGTGCCGCTGAGGGTGCCGTTGGCGCTGAAGGACATGCCGGGGGGCAGGGTGCCTTCGCTGATGGACCAGACTTTGTCTCCCGTGCTGCCGACTGCGCCGAAGGTGTAGCCTGCGTAGGCTTGGTTGAGGGTGGCTTCGGGCAAGGTGCCGCTGATGGAGATTTTCGGCCCGATGTTGCGGACGAGGCGGAAGCCGAAGTCTCCGTTGCGAGAATTGTAAATCGACAAACCTCCGAACGAAACCGTCGACCAGTCGGGATTTTTTGTAAAACTGCCGCCTCTCAAAACTCGATATGCACCAGAGTGCAAGCCCTCGCACCATTCCATGACATTTCCACTCATGTCAAATATGCCCAGCTCATTATGGCTTTTTGCTGCAACCGGCTTCACGCTGAAAGCTGAATTCGTTGCCTCCCAACATACAGCGTTCACATCATTACTTCCGCTGTAAGTGTATCCCTGACTTTGGACGCCTCCTCGAGCGGCCCATTCAAATTCTTGAATGGTGGGCAACCGATATCCATTTGCTGTAGAATCCACATTAGGCGAAGCTTCACCTGTTTTATAAATTGTTCCATTTATTGAATAAACGGGACTTAACCCCTCTTTCTCGCTTTTGGCATTGCACCACTTAACGACATCATACCACCCGATCGATGTAGCAGGATAGTTTCCGGCGATACCAACACCCACTCCAACGAGATCCGTATAACCATTTGCTGTAGCCCAGGCACGCACTGATTGCCATTCCTCCCAAGTAACTTCAGTGCGACCTATCTGGAATGTAGAAACTGTTTGATTCGCTAAGCTGGAGCCTTGTGGTAGCGTGCCGCCTTGAACGGTGACCATATCGCCTATGATATTTCTGGCAACTCGGAAGCCAAGTCGATCTTGTCCAGGTGAACTCATATATGATCGATCAGCTACAGCGCATAAATATCCAACCATTGAACTACTCCCACCACGAAAACGGTGACTGTTGGAATAAGGAGCTTCTAGCATATCCCAACACCACTCCCAAACATTACCGCTCATGTCATAAACACCCATTTCATTCGGCGCTTTAGTTCCTACCGGCATTGGGCTTCTTGCATTTAGACCATACCAAGCAACATCATCAATTTGATTGCTGCCACTATATGTGAAAGCTTTGCTAAAAATGCCTCCCCTCGCCGCCCACTCCCACTCGACTTCAGTAGGCACGCGATAACCGTTTGCACTAGGATTAATAACAGGCATATCGCCGCCGTTAATAAAAATTTGACTCGTCTTATAAACTGTCCCATTCACAGAATAGACAGGCGACAAACCTTCCATCTGACTCCTTGCGTTACACCACCTTACTGCATCATGCCAAGTCAGAGAAGTAACCGGATGGTTTTTGGAACTGCCATTCCCGATATTCGCCAAATCCGTGTAGCCATTTGCTACAGCCCAATTACGGACCTCCTGCCATAAAGACCAAGTTACCTCATAACGCCCTATTTGAAATGAAGAAACCGTTTGATTAGCCAAGAAAGATGCTTGGGGTAGCGTGCCGCCTAATACGGCAACCATGTCCTTCGTCGAAGGTTTTACTGTTATGGTAAATGATTTTGTAGCGACTAAAGCTCCATCACCCACACTCACAGTGATTGTAGCATTTCCGCCTTGAGACAATGCTGGGGTGATCGTCACCGTCCTGTTCGCCCCGCTTCCTCCCAGCACGATGTTGGAGTTCGGGACCAGCGTCGTGTTGCCGCTCGATGCTAAAACCGTTAAAGAACTTACCGGTGTTTCTAAATCTCCCACAACGAATCCAATCGGATCTGTGGCCGAGCCGGCATAGGCAGAGGCATTAGAAATATCACTGATAGTTGGTGGATCGTTAACAGCCACAACACTCACCGTGAAGGTTGTGTTCGCAGTGGCTGTTCCGTCACCTGCGCTCACCGTGATTGTGGCGTTACCGCTCTGATTTGCCGCCGGCGTCACTGTCACGGTCCGGTTCGATCCACCTCCTCCCAGCACGACATTGGAATTCGGGATCAGCGTCGTGTTGCTGCTTGATACGCTGACCGTCAGTGAACTGAGAGGTGTTTCCTGATCACCCACCGTGAACGCCAAGGCTCCCGTGGCTGTGTCCTCATTGGTCGTCTGATTCGCAATCGAACTAATCGTTGGCAGATCATTTACTGCGGTCACAACTACCGTAAAGGTTGTGTTTGCGGTAACTGTTCCGTCACTCACGCTCACAGTGATCGTGGCATTCCCACTCTGATTCGCCGCCGGATTCACCATCACTGTTCGGTTCGCTCCACTTCCTCCCAAAACAATGTTCCCACTCGGAATCAGCGTCGTATAGCCGCTCGAGGCGGTGATCGTCAGAGAACTGAGAGGAGTTTCCACATCGCCCACCGTGAACGCCAAGGCTCCTGTTGGGGTATCCTCGCCGGTCGTTTGATTCGCAATCGAACTGATCGTTGGCAGGTCGTTTACTGCGGTCACACCCATCGTAAACGTGGTGTTTGCACTCGCCGTTCCATCTCCCACGCTCACCGTAATCGTTGCGTTCCCACTCTGGTTCGCCGCCGGCGTCACCGTCACTGTCCGGTTCGCTCCACTTCCTCCCAAAACAATGTTCCCACTCGGGATCAGCGTCGTGTTGCCGCTTGAGGCGGTGATCGTCAGGGAACTGAGAGGCGTTTCCACATCGCCCACCGTGAACACCAAGGCTCCTGTTGGTGTATCCTCGCCGGTCGTTTGATTCGCAATCGAACTAATCGTCGGAAGGTCGTTCACCTCGGCCACACCCACCGTAAACGTGGTGTTTGCACTCGCCGTTCCGTCTCCCACGCTCACCGTAATCGTTGCGTTTCCACTCTGGTTCGCCGCCGGCGTCACTGTCACAGTCCGGTTTGCCCCACTTCCTCCCAATACGATGTTGCCGTTCGGGATCAGCGTCGTGTTGCCGCTCGAGGCGGTGATCGTCAGGGAACTGAGAGGAGTTTCTTGATCTCCCACCGTAAACGCCACGCCTCCCGTGGCAGTGTCCTCGTTGGTCGTCTGATTGGAGATCGAACTGATCGTGGGAAGGTCGTTCACCTCGGCTACACTCACCGTGAAGGTCGTATTTGCAGTGGCTGTCCCGTCGCCCACGCTCATCGTGATCGTGGCGTTCCCGCTCTGGTTCGCCGCTGGAGTCACCGTGACCGTCCGGTTCGCTCCACTTCCTCCCAGCACGATATTCCCGCTCGGGATCAGCGTTACGTTGCTGCTTGAGGCGGTGATCGTCAGAGACGCCGCTGGCGTTTCCAAATCGCCAACAGTGAACACCACCGCACCTGTCGGCGTATCCTCGTTGGTCGTCTGATTTGCGATCGAACTGATCGTTGGCAGGTCGTTTACTGCGGTCACACCCACCGTGAAGGTCGTATTTGCGCTGGCTGTTCCGTCTCCCACACTCACCGTGATCGTGGCGTTCCCGCTCTGATTCGCCGCCGGCGTCACTGTCACTGTTCGATTTGCTCCGCTTCCGCCAAATACGATATTCCCACTCGGGATCAGCGTCGTGCTGCTACTTGAGGCGCTGACGCTCAGAGACGCCGCTGGAGTTTCCAAATCGCCCACCGTGAACGCCAGCGCTCCTGTCGGCGTATCCTCATTGGTCGTTTGATTTGTGATCGAACTGATCGTTGGCAGATCGTTTACCTCGGTCACACCCACAGTGAAGGTTGTATTAGTGCTCGCCGTTCCATCGCTCACGCTTACCGTGATCGAGGCGTTTCCACTCTGGTTTGCCGCTGGCGTCACCGTCACCGTCCGATTTGCTCCGCTTCCGCCAAACACAATGTTTCCGTTCGGGATCAGCGTTGTGTTGCCGCTTGACGCGGTGATCGTCAGAGAACTCAGCGGCGTTTCCACATCGCCCACCGTAAACGCCAAGGCTCCTGTTGGTGTATCCTCGCCGGTCGTTTGATTCGCAATCGAACTGATCGTTGGCAGGTCGTTTACAGCCACAACACTCACCGTGAAGGTTGTGTTGGCGCTGGCAGTTCCGTCGCCCACGCTCACCGTGATCGTAGCATTCCCGCTCTGATTTGCTGCTGGAGTCACCGTCACGGTTCGATTTACTCCACTTCCTCCCAGCACGACATTGGAGCTCGGGATCAGCGTCGTGTTGCTACTAGATGCGGTGATCGTCAGGGAACTTAGAGATGTTTCCTGGTCGCCCACTGTGAACGCCACCGCTTCTGTCGCTGTATCCTCGTTGGTCGTTTGATTTGCGATCGAACTGATCGTCGGAAGATCGTTTACAGCCACAACACTCACCGTGAAGGTTGTGTTCGCAGTGGCTGTTCCGTCGCCCACGCTCACCGTGATCGTGGCGTTCCCGCTCTGATTTGCTGCTGGCGTCACCGTCACGGTTCGATTTGCTCCACTTCCTCCCAGCACAACATTGGAGTTTGGGATCAGCGTCGCGTTGCTGCTCGAGGCGGTGATCGTCAGGGAACTGAGAGGAGTTTCCACATCGCCCACTGTGAACGCCAAGGCTCCCGTGGCTGTGTCCTCATTGGTCGTTTGATTCGCAATCAAACTGATCGTTGGAAGGTCGTTCACCTCGACTACACTCACCGTGAAGGTTGTGTTCGCAGTGGCTGTTCCGTCGCCCACGCTCATCGTGATCGTGGCGTTCCCGCTCTGATTCGCCGCCGGTGTCACTGTCACAGTCCGGTTCGCCCCACTTCCTCCCAATACGATGTTCCCATTCGGGATCAGAGTTGTATTGCCGCTTGAAGCGGTGATCGTCAGAGAACTCAGCGGAGTTTCAACATCGCCCACTGTGAACTCCACCGCTTCTGTCGCTGTGTCCTCGTTTGTCGTTTGATTCGCAATCGAACTTATCGTTGGGAGATTATTCGTTGGGGTCGATCCAGGGCCAATCGTGAGGGTGAACGGCTTGGTAACTATCGTTGCGTTTGAATCGGTCACTTTAATTGTGAAGTTGGCAGTGAATGCCGTAGCGGATTTTCCCTTGAATAGACCTGTGGTGGCGTTGATGGAGAATCCATTTGCGCCGACTGGCAAATTCCCCGGAGAGGCTATCGCCCATGTGTAGCCTCCTTGCGCTGATGGACGCCCACCGGTGGCGACGAAGTTTTGGGTATAATTTCCATTTATCGTGCCAGACGGCAGCGGGCTTTCCGTGGAAATCGTCAGCGGAGGCGCAGGACTCACGCTGACAGTCACATTCTGCGAAGCGGTCTGGTTGCGACCATCTCGGACGGTGACGAGCAGGGTGTAGTTACCCGGCGCGGCAGTAAGGCTTCCAGAAACAACTCCGGTGGTGGCGTTGATCGTCAATCCAGTCGTGCTGTTAACCGACCAAGTATAATTCGCTATCCCACCCACAGCCGTAAATGCAGCCGGCGTGATGGTGCTGTATTGGTCTCCCGCGATCGTATCCGGGCCACTGACAATCATGCTGTAAGGCTCCACGACAAGCGTGAACTCACGCTCGGCGGTGGTGTTTTTTGAGTCTTTGATCACGACGAAGAACTTAAAGGTGCCAGCCGTAGTCGGTGTGCCGGTGATTTTGCCAGCGGTGGAAAGGTTTAAGCCGGGAGGCGGGGTGCTGCCTGTCTTGAACGAGTAGGTGTAGGGGGCGAGACCGCCTTTGCCAGCGAGCGTGATGCCGGCAACCGGCGTTGGCACGGGTAAAATCGTAACATCGCCTCCATAAGGCGTGGCGACCTTGCCATTGGGCAGGTTCGGTTCTGTCGTGAACTCCACGGGTGCGGCGGGGGCGATTTGGATGGTGGCATTTTTGGTGACAGTGGCATTCCGTGCATCGACGACTCTGAAGGTGACGCTGAAATTCCCTGCCGTGGCGGGCCTACCGGTGAGCGTGCCGCTGGCATCCAGCGTGAGATTGGCGATGGAGGCGGGTGTCATGCTCCACTTGTAGGGCTCGAGACCGCCGGTAGCTTCGAGCGGCAGGGGGCCAAAATCTTTGTAAACCTGGCCTTGAAGAACCCAAGGAACTTCACTGGAAATCGCAAGGTCGTAGGCGTCGATGCGGATTGTGTAGGCGCGCTCGGCGGAAGCGCCGTTGGCTCCGGCCACAACAATCGTCGTTGTGGTATTACCTGCCGCAGACGGGGTGCCGGAGATAACGCCGCTGGTGGCGTTGATGCTGAGTCCAGCGGGCAATGACGAGCCGTTTTTAAGAGTGAATCGATAAGGTTCGAGGCCGCCATCGGCGTTGATGGGAGTGTTCGGATACGGGACTCCGACCATTCCGGCGGGGAGTTGCTGGGTGGCGTCGAGAACTGGAGGCTCGCCGAGGCCGATGGAGATCGCGCAGGTTTTGTTGGCGGTTTGCGCGTTGCCGTCTTTCACAGATACGACAATCGTGAAATTGCCAGTCGCATTCGATGTGCCGCTCAAAACGCCACTATCGGAATCGATCTTCAGCCAAGCGGGTTTGGTGCCGACGATCGACCACACATACGGATCCTTGCCTCCCTCGGCATTGAAGGGTTCCGAGGCGAATGGTTGGTTTACGGTGCCGCTCACGAAGGATGGAGCGTCGGCTGAGACTGCGAGATCATACGGCGCAACGGGCAGCGTGAAGGTGCGGTTAGCTGTGACGCCATTTTTATCCCTCGCCTGCAGAGTGAATGTGGCATTGCCGACTGCGGTAGGCGTGCCGCTGATGCGCGTGCCGCTCTGCGTGAGGCCAGCGCTGAGGTTGCCGCTGATGCGGGTGATTGTTACCGGACCAATGCCTCCGCTTGTCGTGAGAGTGGCGTTGTAGGTTGTGAGGACCTGTCCACCGGGGAGATTCGCTGCGGTCACCCACTCGAGCGGGATTGCGGCGCCGACTGGCAAAGTAATAGTGCGCGTGGCATTGGCCGAGGCGCTGTCAACAACGCGCACGGTGAAGGTGTAGTTGCCCGCTGTGGTCGGCGTGCCTGTGAGGTTGCCGCCGGAGAAGGTCAAGCCGGGGGCGGCAGGCGATGGCGTGACCGACCAAGTGTAGGGGGGAAGTCCACCGCTGGCCGTGAAGGAGGCTGGGCCATAGACGCTGCCCACATTCGCCGTAGGCATGGGGTTCGGCGCTGTGATGGCGAGAGGAACGGCGGGCTTGATGACCAGCGTGAACTCGCGCTCGGCAGTGGCTTTGGCGGGTGATTGGCTATCGCTTGCAACGAGCGTGAATTTGAAGGTGCCAGCGACTCTTGGCGTGCCGGAGATTTTTCCTGCGGAAAGGGCAAGGCCCGACGGCAGCCTGTTGCCGATTTTTAGAGCATAGGTATAAGGCGCCTTACCACCGCTGGCGGCGAGTTCGACTGCGGTGTAGTTGCCGCCAACTTGGCCTTCGGGCAGGGTCGCAGGAGTCACCCACACCACGGGATCTGGCTGGGTGATGCTCACCGTGAGGTTGCGTGTGGCAAACTGGCGGTTGCCGTCGGTGACCTTGATGGCCACCGTGTAGTTGCCAACGGCGGCGGTGAGGTTGCCGGAGACGAGACCTGTTTTGGAATCCAGATTCAGAGCTGCAGGGAGGGCCTGCGCGGTGCTCCAAGTGTAGTTCGCTGTGCCGCCTGTGACAGAGAACTGAGCAGGCGTGATGCTGCCGTAACGCTTGCCAGTGATGGTCGCAAGGCCATCAATCGACATGCCGTAGGCGTCGATAACAAGGGTGAATTCCCTCTCGATGGTGGCAGCGGTCGGTTTTTTGGAATCCTTCAGAACAACAATGAACTTGAATGTGCCTGCCGTGGTCGGCTTGCCGGTGATCACTCCCGTGGCGCTCGCCAAGCTGAGGCCTGCGGGCAGTGCGTTGCCGGTTTTGAGAGTAAATGTGTAAGGCGAAAATCCACCCTTGGCTCCGAGCGTGCCGTTGTAGCTCGTCCCTACCCTGCCATTTGGCAGTGTGAGCGGATCAAACGCAAGGGCATCGGGCTCGTTGACGCGCAGCGTGAGGTTACTCGTCACAGACCTGGAATTCGCATCGGTGACTTTGAGGGCGAGCGTGTAGTTGCCTGCGGCGGCGGGTTTGCCTGTGAGGTTGCCGGTCGAGGCGGAAAGGCCGCTGAGTGCGGGAGTCGAGGTGAACGACCATGTGTAGGGAGGCTTGCCGCCCGTGGCCACAAGCGGAGTGGCCGCGTAGCTCGACCCAGCCGTGCCTGCCGGGAGGCTGGTTGTGGCGATGGCCAGGTTGTAATTGATGACAGGCAGCGTGAGTTGTTTTTCCGCCTTCGCGACTGTGCCGTTTCGGGAATCGGCGACTTCCGCAGTGAACGAAAAGTTGCCAGTGGCATTCGCCGTGCCCGAGAGGCGCCCAGCGCTATTCAGCGTGATCGTGCTCGGAAGCGTGCCACGGTTTTTCAAGGTCCAAGTGTAGGGCGCAATGCCTCCCTGGGCGGTGAGATTCAAATTGGGCGAGACGCCGAGATAGGCAGGCTCGAGAACCTCTGGGCTCGTGATAGCCAACGAAGAAGCGGATACAATGATCGTGAGTGTTTTTGTGCTGCCCTTGCCGAGATCGTCGGTGACGCGGATCGCGACAGTGAATGTGTTTGCAACAGTCGGAGCGCCCGAGAAGGTGCCGTTCTGGTTGAGGGTCACGCCCGCTGGAAGATTACGCAACTCGTCCTTGCTGGCGCCGGTTTTTGCCCACTTGTAAGGCGCACGGCCTGCGGTCGCGGCCAGCGTCGTGCTGATGGTTTGATTTCGCGCCCAATAGAGGGTTGTGACTGTGGTGATCTTCGGCGTTGGGGCATCCGAGACAATCAACGAAACAAAGGCCGTGCCGGTGCGGTTGTTGGCGTCCGTCGCGCTGATCCTGAGACGATAGGTGCCCGGCGTTTTTGGAATGCCTGAAATCGTGCCATCCTCCGCGATGGCAAGCCCCGTTGGAAATGCCGCTGCAGCTTTGAATTTATAGGGTGGCTTGCCGCCTGTGACCACAAGGTCATCGAAGAGATATTCCTCTCCCATTTCTGCATCGGGAAGTGTCTTGGTTGTGAATGATGGCGGGGCCGCCGGACTCACTGTGAGCGTGTAGGTCCGCGCCGAGGACTGCGGAATAGCGTTGGAACCGGTAACGCGAACGACGATCGGAAAATCCTTCGCGGCCTGCGGTGCAGCAGCAGGAAGTGGCGTGCCGGAGATGACGCCGCTCGCGCTCAATGAGAGGCCTGCAGGGAGCGTGGAGTTTGTTGTGAAGGTGTAAGGTGCTCTTCCTCTCGTCGCATTGAGGGTGAACGAAAACGGCTTGTCCACTTGGGCAACGCTCGGGATGACCTTGAAAGTCGGCAAGGCAGGAGCATCGCCCGAGATGGGAAGGGTAAAGTTTTTTGCTTTATAACGAACAGGCGAGCCTGAGTCCCTGACCTGCACTTGAATCTCCGTGCTCGAGGGTCCACGAGGCGTGCCAGAGATCACGCCGGTCGAATTATTGAGAACGAGCCCGGTTGGGAGTGTCTGGCCGCGCTTCAAAGCGAAAGAGTATGGCTGCGTTCCGCCTGTTATCTGAACAGGAATCGAAGCCGGAGAACCAGCGGGAGAACTCGGAAGCGTCGCATTACTCGTGAAAATAAGCGGCGTTTGGGCATGGGCCGAAGGGAGCGCAGCAGCAATGGCAAAGAGAAAGAGAAAAATGAGGCGCATGGTGGTGGGTTGATGAAAACTTATTGAGAGTTTGACGAAGAGATGGCGAATGATTGCGGGGAAAACTTTTGGAGATGGCAAAAATCCACGTCCGTGCGGAGAGCGTCAAGTTTTTTGTCGGCCTTTAAGATTATTCGGAAGAACAAAGTGTCATGGATGTATGCGATGGATGGATCAGCAATATTTTAGCTGACAATCTATCGAGCTAAATTCGGCAGTTGAATCCAGCAAGCGGAAGAGTTCGCCTTGTATTTTAATGCACTGGGTTCGGTGGAGCTCCGCAGGCTCATCGCTATGTTGTGCTCATGCCGACGAGGACGTCGGCGTTCCCGGCGAGAACTTATTTCCGTGTCTTTGCGTCTCCGTAGGAGGCTTGGATCGCAGGCGATATGGCGGAACCGGCGCTGCAATCTGGGGATAAAAATCAGGTTGACATGATGGCATGAAGTGCCATCATTCCATCATGATTAAGACGCAGATTCAATTGGAGGATTGGCAATATAGCTCACTCAAGAAGGCTGGAACCGAAGCTGGGCGGAGCCTGTCTGATGTGATTCGCGAGAGCGTAAGCCTTTTTTTGAAAAACAAAAAAAAGAAGGAGACGACTCCCCTCCAAGAACTTGCTGGAAAATACTCCTCTCGTTCCGTGGAGGACTTGAAAGCCCACGATCGCGCTTGGGCGGAGTCCATCCGATGAAGAGCGTTTTTGTCGATACAAGCGGATTTTATGCGTTTCTTGACCGGGATGACCGATTTCACGCAGAGGCAAGGCGACTCTTTCTTCAAGCCGAGTCCGAGGGATGGTCGTTGTTGACATCGAACTATGTCGTGCATGAAAGCTGGGCATTGATTCAAGCAAGGCTCGGATGGGATGCGGTGGAAGATTTCTTACAGGAGTTGGTAGTGAGGTGCCGGGTGGTATGGGTGGATGAGCGCTTGCATGCGCTGGGTGGAGCAAGGGCGCGGCAAGCCAGAGAGCGCCGATTGAGCCTGACCGACTGTGTTTCGTTTGAGGTCATGCTGGGGGAGGCTTGCAAACACTACCTTGGCGACGACGAACATTTCAAGAAAGCTGGCTTTGCAGTAGCTTAATTTCAGTAGGGGCAGTCCCGGATAATCGGGCGAGTCGGCAGGAGATTGTTAAACTCTAGGGCTCCGAACGAATTCAGAAAGAGCAACAGATTCAAAAAAGCCTTGCGCTAAGCGCTTAGCAATGAGCAGGTCTGGCGCGCCAACGCACTCGTTGGCATAGTTGAAGTTGCGGGCCGAGGAGGACCTCGGCGTTCCTACAAGACGAGTGCGGCATCACTTGGCGGATTCGCGTTCGTGAAGTGTGGTGAGGAGGAGCACCCAGAAGCACTGGATCAAGACGGCTGTTGGTAGCTGCAGCAAGGGTGGCATGAAGTAAACGAGGCAGACGCCGGGAATCCAGATGGCCCAGCCTGCGATTTGGGTGGGTAGCATTTTTTCCAGCACAAAATTCCAGGAGAAGACTTCGCGGGCGGTTTGTGCGTTGAGGCCTGAGGCGCGGAAGGCGAGGTAGGCGGTAGTGATGGGGTTTGCGAGGAACGGGCTGTAGATGAACTGATCCACCAGCACCTTGGCTGCGATGATGTGCCAGGCATTTCCAGTCCCGAACCAATCGTTTTGGCATCTGTAAAAGAAGTCCACGAGCATTCCGAGTCCGGCCCAGAGGGGTGCTGCAGTGAGGAAGTTCCAGAAGTTGGCCAAACTGGGGCGGCCTTTTTGAAAAAAGACAACGCGGAGTAGCTCGGGAAAAAGAGCCCCGGAGATGATGTAGGTCGCGAGGGAAAATCCATAGCTCAACTCCTGACGCAACTCCCCCACCCTTGTGAGGAAGGCCTGGGTGCCGTCGTGCAGGAGATAGGCTGCGAGGAAGCATAGCATGAGCGCCTGAAGCAGGAGGCCCGGCAGCAGGTTGGCACGGGCGGCGCGGAGGCCGGTCTGAAAGGCTTTGCGAAAGGTCACGCGGCCCCCGATTCCAAGAAGAGAACTCCTGTGCGCCTGCGGGCGTGGTGATTGCCGGGAAGGCTCACTTTTGCGGGGCCATTGGCAGGATCGAGGAGGGAGAGAACGCGGGTGGTTTCGGCATGGCCGGCCTCAGGAACGCCACATTGGCGCAGCCAGCGCAGAATGACGCGGGAGCGCAGGGCCGGATGCATGGCTCGCAGTTGCTTGCAGTCGAGTTGCGGGCCCACCTCGGGGACGAGTGATGACATCCAATCCTCCTCCGAGCGGAGAATTTCGGCTGCGCGGAGGATGGCGGAGCGATACGAGTCGCCCATGACTTCGGCCAGAAGCGGCATGATGCGGTGGCGGAGTTTGTTTCGGGTGTGCTCGAGTCCGGCATTCGAGGTATCCTCACGAAAGCGGATGGCGTGACTCTTGCGGAAGGCTTCGATCTGGGTGCGGGTTACGCCAAGGAGCGGGCGGTGAACCGTGCAACGGCCCAGTTGGGAAACCGGTTTGATGCCTCCAAGACCAGCGGCACCTGTTCCACGCAGGAAGTTAAAAAGACAGGTCTCCACCTGGTCATCGGCATGGTGGGCCAGCACGAGGTGCTTTGTTTTGGCGCGGGCGGAGCACTGCTCGAAGAAGGCCATGCGCAATTCGCGGGCAGCGAGTTCGAGAGATTTTTTTTGGGATGAAGCAAACTCCGCCGTTCGGCAGCGGGCGTGCTCGATGGGAAGCCCGAGACGACGAGCCTCGCTCTGGACAAGGCGGGCATCCACATCGGAACTCCGCCCGCGCATGGTGTGGTTGAGATGGCAAACGACGAGATTTTTGAAACCCACCGCCAGAAGCGCATGGAGCAGGACCATGGAGTCACGACCGCCAGAGACGCCGACGAGGAGTTTTTTTCTCTTCGAAACGCCTGCCATGGACTCAGCGAGGGCCGCCACCACGGCATCGGCTGGCGCTGGGCTACTTGGAGATTTTCGAGGCACCGAAAAAGGGTTGGAGCGCGGCGGGAATGTGAATGGAGCCGTCGGGCTGCTGACCATTCTCAAGGATGGCGACATAGAGGCGGGCGAGCGCTGTGCCGGAGCCGTTGAGAGTGTGGCAGAAGCGGTTTTTCCCGTCCTCACCCTTGAAGCGAAGGTTCATGCGGCGGGCCTGGAAATCCTCGAAATTCGTGCAACTGGAAACTTCCAGATAAGCATTCTGGCCGGGCGCCCAGACTTCGATGTCGTAGGTCTTGGCGGCGCCGAATCCCATATCGCCCGTGCATAGCTCGATGACGCGGTAGTGGAGACCGAGTGCTTGGAGAACGCGCTCGGCATCGGCGGTGAGGGCTTCGAGTTCGGATGCTGACTGCTCGGGCGCGCAGATTTTCACCAACTCAATTTTGTCAAACTGGTGCATGCGGATAAGTCCACGCGTCTCCCGTCCAGCGGATCCCGCCTCGCGCCGGAAGCAGGGCGTGTAGGCGGCGTATTTGATCGGAAATTCAGCGGCGTTCACGATCTCCTCACGGTGAAGATTCGTCACAGGAACCTCGGCGGTGGGAACGAGAAAAAGCCCACCGCCATCGATGCCATACATATCCTCTTCGAATTTCGGCAACTGGCCTGTGCCGACCATGCAATCCCGCTTCACAACGAAGGGTGGACTGACCTCGGTGTAGCCGTGGTCGCGGGTGTGGAGATCGAGGAGGAAATTCAGAAGCGCCCGCTCGAGCTTTGCGCCTTGGCCCATGTAGACAGAGAAACCACTGCCGCTGATTTTGACAGCGCGGTCGGGGTCGATGAGCCCGAGCGCCTCGGCAAGTGCGACATGGTCCTTCGGGTTGGCGATGGATGGCTTCTCTCCATGAATGCGCACCTCAGGATTGTCAGCGGCCACTTTTCCAAGCGGCACGGCGGGCTGGGGAAAGTTCGGGAGCACGAGAAGCAGGGCTGTTTGTTCGTCGGAGAGGGCGTTTGATTTCTCGGTGAGCGCCTGCATCTCGTCGGCGAGGGATTTCACCTCGGCCTCCAATGCTGCAGAATCCTGCTTCTGGGCGCGGAGTTTTCCGATTTCCTTGCTCAGGCGGTTGCGCTCGCTCTGGAGACCTTGCAAGCGGGTTTCCGAAGCGCGCCGCTCGGCGTCGATGGCGAGGATGGTGTCGATCGTTTGAGAATAGTCGGCATTGCGGGACGCGAGGCGGGACTTGGCGAGGTCGGGTTGCTCCCGAAGATAGCGGATATCAAGCATGGGTTGGACAGAATGAATAAAATGGTCAGAATGCCGAGAGCAATTTCAAGAACAGATGTCAGCGCAATTCCGCGATTACTACCAAACCCTCGGAGTCTCCAAAACCGCAACGCAGGCCGAAATCAAATCCGCGTTCCGCAAACTCGCGCGTCAGCACCATCCCGACACGGCCAAGGACAAGAAAGCGGCGGAGGAGAAATTCAAGGAAATCAACGAAGCCTACGAGGTGCTCGGCGATCCCGAGAAACGCAAACGCTACGATGAATTCGGCGCGGATTGGCAACATGGACCTCAACAGCGCGGCGGCTGGCAACGCCCTCCCGGAGCTGGTGGGTTCACAGGAAAACGCGGCGCGGCGGCTTTTGAAGAGGACATCCAGTTTGGAGGAACGGGCTTTAGTGACTTTTTCGAGCAGATGTTCGGTGGACGCCGGGGAACTCGCGCTGGATTCGAGGAGGCTCCACAGCGAGGCCAGGATGCGGAGGCCGATATTCTGGTGACTCTGGAGGAGGCCCTCAACGGCTCCTCGCGGCCGGTTTCTTTCCGCCGGGGCGGATCCAAGAAGATCGAGACTTTCACAGTGAAAATCCCAAAGGGAATTCGCGACGGGCAGCGCATTCGCCTCGCCGGCCAAGGCGGCACGGGCGCATCTGGCGGCGGCGCGGGAGACCTCTACCTGCGGGTCAAATACCAGCGCCACCCCGACTTTGAAATCGAGGGTGCCAATCTAAACTACGACCTCGAAATTCCGGCATGGGATGCCGTTCTGGGCTGCACTGTCACGGTTCCCACACTGAGCGGCCGCGTGAAGCTGAAGATTCCGGCAGGCACGCAGTCAGGCAAAAAATTTCGCCTTCCCAACATGGGAATGCCACTGACCGCCGATACACGAGGCGACCTTTTCGCAGAGGTGCGCATCACAGTTCCAGAATCACCCGGCGAAAAAGAAAAAGTCCTCTGGGAAACGATTGCGGATTTTCACAAGGCCTGATTGGCAGGGCCGCGCAGGCCGTTATCACTTGGCTCCCGGTATGACGATGAGAGCGGGTTTGGAATCCTTGCCCTGCGAGGTTTCGCGGGTCATGTAATTCCCGCCGAGTTGGCTTGTGGACCAGCTTGCACCTGAGTTCGAGCGCGTTTGATAGGAATTCCCAAGCGGCGAAGTGGTGAGGGTCGTGCCGCTGGAGGAATCGCGGGTTATGTAGCTGTTGCCGAGTTTTGTTGTTGTCTGGGTTTGGCCGTTCGGCCCTTGAGTGACATAGCTGCTCCCCACCTTCGTTGTGCGCCAAGCATTGCCCGAGTTGTCGCGGGTGATTGTTGTGCTGCCGAGTTGGCTGGTTGAGAAGGATTGTCCGGTGGATGTGCGGGTCACTTGGGAATTACCAAGCGGCGAAGTGGTGGACTGGCCGGAACCCGCCACCGGGATGATGAGCGGCGGACGGGATGGTTCCTTGTCTTTTGCCTGTGCAATCTGGACGACGGGGAGGAGAAAAAATGCCGCAGTGATATTCAGCCATTTCATGGATTCAATATCGCTGTTTTTGAGCAAACGGGCAGCGTTTTTCTCGATCAGGTTCCTGAAAGCCGATAGGAAGTCGCGCATGTCGAAAACCGCGATCATCATACCCGCCCGCTGGGCCTCGAGCCGACTGCCCGGCAAACCCCTGCTCGACCTTGGCGGAAAGCCCCTCGTGCAACATGTCTGGGAGCGCTGCCAAAAGGTCCGCGAAGCCCGGGAGGTCATCATTGCCACCGATCATATGCGAATCGCGGAAGCCGCCTTTGAATTCGGTGCCGAGGTGGCGCTCACTTCGCCCAAGCACCCGAGCGGCACCGACCGCATCGCCGAGGTGGCCAAGAAGCTGGCTGGATTTGATGTGATCCTGAATGTGCAGGGAGACGAACCCTTCATTGAACCGGCCTTGATCCGCCGACTCATTGAGGTTCTTCAAAAGGAAAAAGCCCTCGCCATGTCCACCGCAGCCTGTCCGCTTGGGCCCGGCGAATTGGAAAATCCCAACTGTGTGAAAGTGGTCACTGGCATCACCGGCGACGCCCTTTATTTCTCCCGCAGCCCGATCCCGTGCGACCGCGATGGCGATACGAACCCCGCCCGCCTGCGCCACCTCGGCATCTACGGATATCGCAGGAAGTTTCTGTTGGATTTTGTGAAGTGGAAGCAAACGCCTCTGGAAAAATCCGAAAAACTCGAGCAACTCCGGGCCTTGGAACACGGCGCAAAAATCCGCGTTATCAAAACCAAGGCCGCAGGCCCAGGGGTCGATACCGAGGACGACGCCAAAAAGGCCGCCAAACTTTTGGCAAGCGGCCGCAAGAAATCCTGAGTCCTAACCTCCCCAGCGGGCTCCCTTGCTGAGGGCAGGCGTCCAATTTCGGAGGTGGCCGTAGGCGTAATCCGTCTTGCCGATAGCTCCAATCATCCGCTTGCCCGTCGCGCGCTTCCATTTCTTGCTCATGCTTTCACCGGTGTGGCAGCTCCAACTTTTGATGAAGGCATCGCGAGTGAAGATATCCCTGTGAACGCGGCCGAGTTCGTTTTCATGCAACCAGCTTTTGGATCCGCTATCGATTTCGTTGCTGTAGTCGAACATCCAGCACGCCCGGTTTGAGTGTCCGTAGTATTCAAAATTCGCAATCTTCACGCGATCCCTCGGCTGTCCGGCATTCAAATACTCAATGAGTTCATCGCCCTCATCGAACCACACGAGGTTCACGCCGAATTTGTCCCTCACGGAGACGATGTTTGCGATGAGGTCCTGTTTATCCTGTCTGGAAGCGCGGCGCACATAGCTTGGCTTGTGAACGAGCCAGGTGATTTTTGCACCTGAGCCGACCTTGGCTTGAATTTCCTGTATGCGAACTCTGGCCGAGCGGATGAAATTTCCCCACCAGCGGTCATGGGGTTCCGCCTTGAACTTCTCCCACTCCTGCAAGGAAGGGCCTCCGCTGACGAGGATAAACTCGCGTTCCACCTCGGCCCTCGCTGTGAGCAAGCCGACCATAAAAACCAGTGCCAGTAATCGAAGCATGCCGACAGGTTTGGCACAGACGCCGATTGATCAAGAATATTTCCGCTGCGCGAAATGCCTCGAGCAACTTTTGCTGATCATATCGCCGCATTGCTGTATGAGTTTCGGCCATGGAATTCATCCCTCTCCTCGCGCTGGGTGCCTCGCTTCTCACCCTGGTGGCATCTTTGTTTTTGCTGCAGCTCCGGAACAAGGACAATGCCCGCTTGGCGGAAACCCTGCGCGACCAATTCGCGCAACATCAGAACACAAGCCGCCAGGAACTCGCTCAAACCCTCGATCTCACGCTGCGCCAGAACTCCGAACCCGTCCGCGAGGCACTGGGAACCCTCTCGCAATCCACCAACACGCTGCGGGATTCCCTCGAAAGATCGGTCACCAAATCCTTCGAACTCCAAAACCAACAGCTCGAGGGATTCCGAAACCAACTCGACAGGCTCACACAAACGAACAGCGAGAAACTCGAAACGCTCCGAACCTCTGTGGAGGCCAAGCTCGCCAGCCTACAGCAGGACAACAACGCGAAACTCGAAGCCATGCGGGCCACGGTCGAGGAAAAGCTCCAAACCACGCTGGAGCGGCGTCTGGGCGAGTCCTTCAAGCTCGTCAGCGACAATCTGGACAAGGTTCAAACCGCCATGCTCAACATGCAAAGCCTCGCCGAGGGAGTCGGAGACTTGAAGCGTGTCATGACCAATGTGACCCGCCGTGGCGCTTGGGGAGAGTTCCAGCTCGCCACGATTCTCGAGCAATTCCTCAGTCCTCAACAATACGACACCAATGTCGCCACCAAAGGCGGTCCGGAGCGCGTGGAATTCGCCGTCAAACTTCCCGGCCGCTCCAGCGATGGATCCACCGTTTGGCTCCCCATCGACGCCAAGTTTCCCAAGGAGGATTACGAACGCCTTGTCGCCGCATCGGAAAATGGGGACGCCGCCGAAGCCGAGAATGCCGCCCGCCAGCTGGAAATCCGCATCAAATCAAACGCTAAGGACATTCGGGAAAAATACCTCAACCCACCGGCGACCACCGATTTTGCGATCATGTTCCTGCCCACCGAGGGCCTCTACGCCGAAGTCCTCCGCCGCCGCGAACTCGCCGAAAGCATCCAACTCGAGCACCGCGTCGTCATCGCCGGCCCGACAACACTCGTTGCCCTCCTCAACAGCCTTCAAATGGGCTTCCGCACGCTGGCCATCGAGCAACGCTCCAGCGAGGTCTGGCAAACACTCAGCGCCGTCAAAACCGAATTCTCAAAGTTCGGCACCGTGCTGGAAAAGGTGAAAAGCAAACTCCAGTCGGCCACGAACGAAATCGATCAAGTCGGCACACGCACCCGCGCCATGCAGCGCCAACTCCGCAATGTCGAATCGGCCCCAGAGGAGGCCTCCAGCGCACTCTTCGCCCAAGAACCCGAATTCCTGCCACCGCCGGATTCGCCAGAGACCGTGTGATGCAAGAATGCGGAGATGCGTTTTTTCAGATTTTCCCCTTGTCAAACGAACACCCCCGCGCTTTAGTGCTCGTCCCTTTCGATCCTGAGTAGCTCAGTGGTAGAGCGGTCGGCTGTTAACCGATTGGTCGTAGGTTCGAGTCCTACCTCAGGAGCCACTAAATTTTTAGTGGTTCTCCCCCTCAGAAACCCCATCAAATTTACCTCTGCGGGCTTTTGTGTTTTTTTAGGATGCAGCAACGCAAGCGCGGCCGTGGGAAACATCAGCTTTCCGCTTCTCTCAATTTGCTGTGAAAAACTTCGTAAATCCATTTTCTCGGCCCCGCATACACGCAGGTGATGACCTGCTCGCCGTCGATCCTATTGTAATCGAAAATGAGGCGATGCGAACCGACGCGCAGGCGATGGAAACCTTCCAGATCATCGGTTAAGGATTTGATGTTTCCCCGCTCGTTGGACAATCCCTTGATCGCCACTTTCAAGGCATGCCGGGGTTGGGGCGGGAGACTTCTCAAATATTCAAGAACCTCCTCTTGAATTTTGACACGAATCATAGCGAGTCCAGCGCGGCCAAATCATGGTAAACCGCTTGGCCTTGCCTGTGCTTGCGGATGGCTTCCATCGCCTTCGGGTCGGCCAGGATTTCCATGGTCTCCGCTATGGCTTCCATACGGTCCATGGAGACCAGCACGGCCACCGCCTTGCCTTGATTGGTGATGGTGACAGGGTGGTCCTCGCACTCTTTAATCACGGCGGAAAACTTTTGCTGTGCGGTTTTTATCGTGTAGGTGTCGGACATGGGATTTGCGTATTCCCTTTTTTTAAGAAAAGGTAATCCTTTTTTAAGAAACCGCAATCGCTTGAAAAGACCCTCGCTTACTTGGGGGAAGGGCTTGAGCTGCCATCCCGCCGATCAGACCTGTCAGGCGCTTTCTTTCCAATTCGAGTAGGGATTTTTTGCGAGGCAGGAATTGTAGTAGCGCGCCTCGTGGGAGACTTCCTGCCCGACCCAGTCGGGGATTTTGACCGGTTGGTCCTCGCGTTCCAGTTCGATCTCGGCGACCATGAGACCTTCGTTTTCGGCGTGGAAAATATCCACCTCCCACTTCATGCCGTCGTGGCGCACGATGTAGCGGGTTTTGTCGATGAGGGGCCGTTCGCAGAGAGCCAGCATGAGTTCGGCATCGCGCACCGGGATGTCGTATTGAAGCTCCAGCCGGGTGATGCCCTCGCGGGCGCCTTTCACGGTGACAGTCGCCCGCTCGCCAGCGATGCGGACGCGCACGCTCTTGCGGGGGTCGGAGCAAAGATAACCCTGCGAGAGCCGCTTGGGCGAGCCCTCCACCAAGGAGCGCCAGCCATCGCTGACGATGAGAAATTTTCGTTCGATTTCCAAAGGTTCGGCGCCGGGTGTGATCATCGAGCTTGGATAGCTTTTTTCGGCGTGCTTGGCGAATGCTTTGCCGCGCCCATCCGTTGGATTTGAGATTGCCCGCTCCAGAGAAGCGATTCAGGATTCTTGGGTCTTCTCAAATGCACCTGCTCATCCTTTTACTACTGCCGCTGGCCTTGTCGACCGCATGGGGACAAGTCTCGGCCCCGTTGCCCGAGGAATCAACCAGAGCGGGCATAGAGGCCGTGCTCGCGGATTTCGATCACAAGAAACCCGATGATGCCCTTGCGAAGCTGGAGGTCATGGAAAAGAAGCTTCCCGACGACCCGCTTGTTCTGAACCTGATTGGTTCCGCCTACACCAAGAAAAAGGATTACCTCGCCGCCGAAACCTATTTTCGGAAGGCCGTCAAAAAATCCCCCGACTTTTTTCCAGCCTTGTTCAACATCGGGGAGGTTTTCTTTCTCCAAAAAAAATACGGCGAGGCCCGCGAGCATTTCCAAGCCATGAGGGGATCAGATACCCGGAACGAATTGCTGCAGTTCAAACTCGTTCTCTGCGATCTGGCGCTGAATGAAACCGACCGCGCCAAGAAAGTGATGAATGCCATCAAGTATCCGGGCAACTCAGCAGCGTGGTATTACGCCCACGCCGCCTACGAGAACAAGATGGGCAACAATAAAAAAGCCCGCGAATATGTCGCCGGCGCACAATACATCTTCGGACCGAAGACCTCTCTCTTTGATGAAAGCTTCGAAGCGGCAGGCATCTCACTCAGATAATCCCCCACCCATCCGCACACTCTTGCCGAATCTTTTCAAAACCTCAACCGACCTATGAAAACCCCACCCCGACCTCTTCGATCACGCCTGAGCGGTGAAAAGCGGCTCAATCCTCCTGATGTCCTGCTCCACGAGAAAGCCCGTGTGCTTGTCACCGGTGCCGGCGGATTCATTGGCAGCGCGCTTGTCCACGCCCTCAACGAGCGCGGCATCACGCAGATCATCGTCACCGATTGCCTCGGCGAGGACGAGAAATGGAGGAATCTTCTTCCTTTGAAATTCGAGGACTATGTGCCGGCGGATGAGTTTTTGGACGGCATCGAAGAGGATGCGGATCACTTTGGACGCTTCTCAGCCGTGTTCCATCTGGGCGCCTGCTCCGCGACAACAGTCACGGATTCCGATTTCGTGCTGAAAAACAACTACGCCTACACGAAGTCGCTGTGCCGGTGGGCGCTCTTCTCCGGCGCTCGCTTTGTTTACGCCTCCTCCGCTGCGACCTATGGCGACGGCAACGCCGGGATGGATGACAAAACAGAAGACCTCTCGCGCTTCCGACCCCTGAACCTCTACGGCTACTCGAAGCACCTCTTCGACCTCCACGCCTCCCGCGAGGAAATCCTCCCGGACATCATTGGCATCAAGTATTTCAATGTATTTGGCCCCAATGAATACCACAAAGGCGACATGCGCAGCCTCGTGTGCAAGGCATTCGATGAAATTCAGCAAACTGGCCGCATCCGCCTCTTCAAAAGCTACAAGCCGGAATACCCGGACGGCGGCCAGATGCGCGACTTCGTGTATGTGAAGGACGCCGTCGAGATGACACTCCACCTCGCCGAGAATGAAGACGCCGGTGGTCTCTACAACATCGGCTCCGGCGTGGCCCGCACATGGATCGACCTCGCGACCGCCCTCTTTGCGGCGCTTGGAAAAACTCCCAACATCGAGTTTTTCGATATGCCCGAGACCATTCGCCACCAATACCAATACCACACCTGCGCGGACATCTCGAAGCTCCGTGACACCGGCTACACCAAGCCCACCACTTCGCTGGAAGACGCCGTGCGCGACTATGCCGTCAACTACCTCCTGCCAAGAAAGCGGCTCGGCGAATAGTCTTCCCTCCCCTCCCCGCTACGCCTGCCAGCGCTGCACCAACTGCTGCCGCTGGCCGGGGTTTGTGAAACTCACGGACTCCGACATCGGCGCAATCTCCCATTTTCTCGAAATGTCGGAAGTCGAGTTCATCCAGGAATTCACCCGACTCCGGCCCCGCCGCGATGGGCTCGCCCTCACCGACCAACCCGATGGCGCCTGCATCTTCCTCGAAGGCCGCGACTGCCGCATCCAGCCCGTGAAGCCCCTCCAATGCCGTGGATTTCCCAACGAATGGAATTTCCCCGGCTGGCGCGAAGTCTGCGAAGCGATCGAGGTCCCGGCGAAATAAGATTGCGCGAAATTTCTACGAACAGTCAGATGCCGCTGTCTCGGCAGCATGGCTTTTCAAAATTCAGGCTGCATGGCGGGCCGGACGCAAAAAAACGGGGTCACGGTTTTGAAACCGTGACCCCGTTTGTGGAGAGGGAAGCTTTTTAGGCGATTTCTTCGCCGACGGTGTAGCGGGTGAAGCGGCGGATGATGATGTTTTCGCCGAGTTCCGCGATTTTGCTGGAGACGAGGTCTTTGATGGTCGTCTCGGGGTTTTTAATGAAGGGTTGCTCGAGAAGGCAGACGGTGCCGTAGAATTTGTCGATTTTGCCGTCGACGATTTTATCCACGATGTTTGCGGGTTTGCCTTGGACTTGTGCGGCGGCGATGTCGCGTTCGCGGGCGATGAGGTCGGCCGGGACTTGTTCGCGGGTCACATAGAGCGGGTGCGAGGCGGCGATGTGGAGGGTGACATCCTTGACGAACTCGCGGAAGATTTCGTTTTTGGCGACGAAGTCGGTTTCGCAGTTGATTTCGACGAGGACGCCGACTTTGCCGGCGAGGTGGATGTAGGAGGCGATGGTGCCTTCCTTTGCTTCGCGGGAGGCCTTTTTGCCGGCGCTGGCGATGCCTTTTTTGCGGAGAAGCTCCTCGGCGGCGGCGAGATCGCCACCGGCTTCGGTGAGGGCTTTTTTACAATCCATCATCCCCGCGTTGGTTTTTTCGCGGAGTTCTTTAACAAGGTTTGCTGAGATTTCGGACATGGTGATTTTTTTTGATCGGTCGGGTCAGACTCATCTGACGGATCAGTCGGATCTTTGTTTTATTACTCGGAGACGGCGGCGAGTTCGGGTTTGCGGGCCTTGGCTCCGGCGCCTTTGCCATCGAGGATGGCTTCGACGAGCTTGGAGAGGACCACGCGGATCGAGCGGATGGCGTCGTCATTTCCAGCGATCGGATAGGTGATGTTTTCCGGATTGCTGTTGGTGTCGACAATGGCGATGACGGGAATTCCGAGGCGGTTGGCTTCGGCTACAGCGATTTCTTCACGGACGGTGTCGATGACGACCATCACATCGGGAAGTTTGCCCATTTCGGCGATGCCACCGAGGTTGTGAAGGAGCTTGGCACCTTCGCGGCGGATGGATGAGGCCTCGGCTTTGTTGATCTTGGCGAAGGCCGGAGATTTCTCGAGGGCCTGGATTTCTTTGAGACGGGCCACGCTGCGGCGGATGGTGGTGAGGTTGGTGAGCGTTCCACCCAGCCAGCGCTGGTTGACATAGAACTGGCCAGTGGCCTCGGCTGCTTCGGCGATGGCGCCTTGGGCCTGTTTTTTGGTTCCGACGAAGAGGACTTTTCCACCATTGCGGACGAGGTCACGAAGGTATTGAGTCGCGCTGTCGATTTGCTCTACGGTGAGCCCGAGGTCGATGATGTAGATCGAATTTTTTTCCTCGAGGATGTAATCACGCATTTTGGGATTCCATCGTTTGGTCTGGTGTCCGTAGTGGACGCCGGCCTCGAGGAGTTCCGTCATGAGTTCGACGCTGTGTTGGTTTGCTGTGGCTTCTGACATGGTGTGGGTGGTGGATTAGCTTGCGGCTTTTTGTGATTCCTTTTTATCGGCTCCGAACGCGTCGCCGACTTGTGTGATTTGGATTTTGCGGTTTGTCTCAAAGCCGGTTCCTGCGGGGATCAGGTGGCCCATGATAACGTTTTCTTTGAAGCCGCGGAGTCGGTCGACCCTGCCAAGTGTGGCGGCTTCGGTCAAGACGCGTGTGGTGTCTTGGAAGGATGCTGCGGAGATGAAGCTGTCGGTCTCGAGCGCGGTTTTGGTGATACCGAGGAGCACGGGGCTGGCCTCGGCCGGCTTGCCGCCCTTGGCGATGACCTCTTCGTTTTCTTTTTCGAAGGCGAGGCGGTCCACTTGATCACCCCAGAGGAGTGTGGTGTCGCCTTGCTCGGTGATTTTCACCTTGCGGAGCATCTGACGGACGATGATCTCGATGTGCTTGTCGTTGATTTCCACGCCTTGCAGACGATAAACCTCTTGCACTTCGTTGAGGAGGTGCTCTTGGAGTTCCTGAGGTCCGCAGATGTCGAGGATCTCATGCGGCACAACGGGGCCTTCGGTGAGTTGCTGGCCTTTCTTAACGAGATCGCCTTTGAAGACGATGATGTGTTTGTTGAGCGGAATGAGGTGCTCTTCCTCGGCACCGGTATCAGCGTCTTTGACGATGAGGCGGCGCTTGGCGCGGACGGTTCCACCGATTTCCACGACGCCGTCGATTTTGGCGATGTCGCAGGCGTCTTTCGGACGGCGGGCTTCGAAAAGCTCGGCGACGCGAGGGAGACCACCGGTGATGTCCTTTGTTTTGCCAATCTTACGAGGTGTTCGGGCGACGCGCTGTCCGGCAGGGACTTTGGCGCCTTCCTTGACTTCGATGTGGGCTCCAGCAGGAATCGAGTAGCTGGCGAGGAGGTTCTTGGCCTCATCGACAACGATGATCTGCGGGTGCAAGTCTTCCTTGTGCTCGATAACGACATTGCCGCGAACGCCTGTGGATTCGTCGATCTCCTGACGGATGGTGACACCGGGGATCATGTCGCGGAATTCGATGCGACCGGCTTTCTCGGTGATGATCGGCACATTGTAAGGATCCCACTGAACGAGTGTGACACCTTTTTTGACGCTGCTGCCGTCAGCAACGGAGATCACAGAGCCGACAACGATGTTGTAGCTCTCGAGTTCGCGGCCGTCCTTCGCATGGAGAGTGACGGTGCCGTTTTTGTTGAGAACGACGAATGTTTTATCCACCGTCTCCACGACCTTGAGTTCGTTGAAGCGGATTGTGCCGTCGTTCTTGGCTTTGATGATCGGTTGCTTGAATGTCTGGCTCGCAGCACCGCCGACGTGGAAGGTTCGCATCGTGAGCTGGGTGCCGGGTTCGCCAATCGACTGGGCGGCGATAATGCCAACGGCCTCGCCGATCTTGATCATGCCGCCGGTTGCAAGACTGCGGCCATAGCACTTGATGCAAATACCGCGTTGGGATTCGCAGGTAAGGGCCGAACGAATCTTGAGCTGCTCGTGGCCAATTTTTTCCAGAGCGGCAGCTGCCTCCTCGTCAACGAGTTGGTCTTTTTTAACAACGGGCTTGCCTGTGATCGGGTCTTTGACGGTCTCGCAGGTGGTGCGGCCGATGATACGGGTCGAGAGGCTGACAACCTCTTCGTCGCCTTCGTAGATCGGGCGAACGACAATGCCGTTTGCGGTGTGGCAATCATCGATGGTGATGATGACATCCTGCGCGGCGTCGACGAGTTTGCGGGTAAGGTAACCCGAGTCGGCTGTTTTGAGAGCAGTATCGGCAAGACCTTTACGGGCACCGTGTGCAGAAATGAAGTATTCGAGAACGGTCAGACCCTCACGGAAGTTCGCGGTGATCGGCTGCTCGATGATTTCGCCCGAGGGCTTGGCCATCTGACCGCGCATACCGGCGAGCTGTTTGACCTGGGTGCGGTTACCACGAGCACCGGAGTCCACCATCATAAACACGGGGTTCATATCGCGGCGGTTGTCGTTGTATTCCAGCGTGCGGAAGAGGGCGTTGGCGATCTCTTCACCCGTATGGGTCCAGATGTCTTGGACTTTGTTTTTGCGCTCGCCGTCGGTGATGATGCCTCGGCGGTATTGTTTCTCAACCTCGCCGATTTCGCGATAGGCCTTCTCGAGAAGTTGTTCCTTCTCCTTCGGCACCATCATGTCATTGATACCGATGGAAACACCGGCGCGGGTGGCTTCGCGGAAGCCGAGTTCCTTGAGGCGGTCGAGGGTTTCGACGGTCGTTTGCTGACCGCTGGACTTGTAGCAGCGCCAGATGATGTCCGAGAGTTGCTTCTTGCCGCAGACCTTGTTGTAAAAGCCGAGGGCTTTGGGCCAGATTTGGTTGAAAACCACGCGACCGGCGGTGGTTTCAATCACCGACTTGGTGGAATCACCATAGACAGTTTCGACACCGAGATCGGGATTTTTGAAGAGAATGCGGGTCTGAGTGCGGATCGCGCGCTCGGAGAGAGCGAGCTCGACTTCGTCCGCGTTCTCAAACAATGGCATACGCTTGGACTTATCGGCGTCTTCACCGCGTGGCTTCTGCGTGAGGTAGTAGCAACCGAGCGGAATATCCTGCGAAGGCGTGGTGATCGGCTTGCCGCTGGATGGCGAGAAGATGTTGTTTGG
Source organism: Terrimicrobiaceae bacterium (assembly GCA_044345595.1). GTDB lineage: Bacteria > Verrucomicrobiota > Verrucomicrobiia > Chthoniobacterales > Terrimicrobiaceae > UBA967. Next base: position 99,980 of record JBIJAV010000005.1, on the reverse strand, counting down.
AGCCAGCATGAGCATGCGGGCTTCCATTTGCGCTTCAACGGAGAGCGGCACATGGACGGCCATCTGGTCACCATCGAAGTCCGCATTGTAAGCGGTGCAGACGAGAGGATGCACACGGATAGCTTCACCCTCGATGAGGATCGGCTCAAAGGCTTGGATCGAAAGACGGTGCAAGGTCGGCGCGCGGTTCAGCATCACCGGATGGCCTTTGGTCACCTCTTCAAGAATATCCCAAACCTCAGGTGTCTGACGCTCAATGAGTTTCTTGGCGCTGCGAACGGTGTGCACATAGCCAAGCTCTTTGAGGCGGCGGATGATGAATGGCTCGAAAAGAACGAGCGCCATCTTTTTGGGAAGTCCGCACTGATTGAGTTTGAGTTCCGGACCGATGACGATAACCGAGCGGCCCGAATAGTCCACGCGTTTGCCGAGGAGGTTTTGGCGGAAGCGGCCACCCTTACCCTTCAGCATGTCGCTGAGAGACTTGAGAGGGCGGTTCGCAGCACCAGTTACGGCGCGACCATGGCGACCGTTATCGAAGAGGGCATCCACCGACTCCTGGAGCATGCGCTTTTCGTTGCGGATGATGACTTCCGGCGTTTTGAGCTGCAACAATGTGCGGAGACGGTTGTTGCGGTTGATGACGCGGCGGTAGAGATCGTTGAGATCGGAAGTGGCGAAACGGCCACCTTCGAGCGGGACGAGAGGACGGAGATCCGGAGGAATAACCGGAAGCACATTGAGAATCATCCACTCAGGGCGGGTATTCGACTCTGCGAAGCCTTGAACAAGTTTCAGGCGTTTCGCGAGTTTTTTGCGCAGTTGTTTACTGCGGGTCGAGCCCATGGACTCCTCGATTTCCTGCTGGACGGTAGCGAGGTCCATGGAGGCAAGAATCTTTTGGATCGCTTCTGCGCCCATGCCAGCGGTGAATTCTTCGCCGTATTGTTCCTCGGCATCGCGGAATTCCGCCTCCGTGAGGAGTTGGCACTTTTCAAGAGGAGTGCTGCCTGGATCGATAACAATAAAGTCCTCGTAATAAATGACACGCTCCAGAGCACGGGAGGTCATGTCAAGCATGAGCCCCAAGCGGGATGGCATGCACTTGTAGAACCAAATGTGTGAAACGGGAACAGCGAGGTCGATGTGACCCATGCGTTCGCGGCGCACGCGGGAGAGTGTGACCTCCACACCGCAGCGGTCGCAGATGACGCCCTTGTGCTTGATGCGTTTGTATTTACCGCATGAGCACTCCCAGTCGCGTGTTGGACCGAAGATACGCTCGCAGAAAAGACCGCCCTTTTCTGGCTTGAAGGTGCGGTAGTTGATGGTCTCGGGATTTTTTACCTCTCCCTTGCTCCAGCTACGCATGGCATCGGGGGATGCCACGGTGATGGCCACCTCGTCAAAACCAACGGGTTTCGCTTCACCAACGGATTCGTTGAAGTTTAGATCTTTCATTTATGATTCGTCAGGTTGTGTCGGGTTTGGGGATTAGGCGAGGCCTTCTGTGAGGGAGGCTGGTTGTTTGCCTCCGACGCGGACATCAAGTCCGAGGCCCTGCATTTCTTTAATGAGAACATTGAACGATTCAGGAACGCCTGCCTCGAGTGAGTTGTCGCCTTTGACGATGCTCTCGTAGATGCGGGTGCGGCCGGCGACATCATCCGACTTAACGGTGAGGAGTTCCTGGAGTGTGTAGGCGGCTCCGTAGGCTTGGAGCGCCCAGACTTCCATTTCTCCGAAGCGCTGGCCACCGTATTGGGCCTTGCCGCCGAGCGGTTGCTGGGTGACGAGGCTGTATGGTCCGACGGCGCGGGCGTGGATTTTATCAGCAACCAAGTGGCCGAGTTTGAGCATGTAGATGTAGCCCACGACGACTTGCTGGTCGAATGGTTCGCCGGTGAGTCCATCGTAAAGTGTGGACTTGCCGTTTTCGTTGATCCAAGTGAAGCCTTCGACCTTCTTGGCGTCGGTGAGGAATTCACGGATTTTCGATTCAGGAATACCATCGAACACAGGCGTTGCCACCTTGAAACCAAGGGCTTTGGCAGCCACACCGAGGTGGGTTTCCAAAACCTGGCCCACATTCATTCGGCTTGGAACGCCGAGAGGATTCAGCACGATATCGACGGGTGTTCCGTCAGCGAGATATGGCATGTCCTCCTCGGGAACGATCTTGGCAACGACGCCCTTGTTTCCGTGGCGACCGGCCATCTTGTCACCGACGCTGAGTTTGCGCTTGCTGGCGATGTAAACTTTGACCTGCTTGATGATGCCAGGGTCGATATCATCACCGCTTTCGATGCGGCCGAGGTTCGAGTCGCGCTCGTTCTCGAGATCGACAAACTTGTGTTCGAATTGTCCAATGATCTCTTGGATTTTGTTGCGAATCGGGCTCGGATCGATTTCGACATGGTTGTAAACCTTGGCGAGTTTGCGAAGGAGTTCCTTCGTGATCTTGCGGTTGGCAGGGATAATGATCTCGCCGGTTTGGGCGTTCACGACATCCAACGGAATTTTCTCGTTGAGGAGAATGTTCGAAAGCGCGGCGGTGAGTTGCTCGTGGAGGTCGTCTTTGCGTTTGCCAAAGTCCTCAACGATCATTTTTTGCTGCCGCTTCGACTCGGCGGGAGTCATTTTCGTGCGGGCGACCTCTTTTTTGGAGGAAACCTTCACATCCATAACGATACCGTAGGTTCCGGATGGAACTGTGAGAGAGGTGTCTTTCACATCGGCTGCTTTTTCACCGAAGATCGCACGGAGAAGGCGCTCTTCTGGAGCGAGTTCTGTTTCGCTCTTCGGGGTGATTTTACCGACGAGAATATCGCCAGGCTTCACCTCCGCACCGATACGGACAACACCATCGCTGCCGAGGTTTTGAAGAGCCTCTTCGCTGATGTTTGGAATATCGCGGGTGATTTCCTCCGGCCCGAGTTTGGTATCGCGGGCGCCGATCTCGAATTCGTCGATGTGGATGGAGGTGTAGATATCCTCTTTCACAACGCGCTTGGAGATAAGAATCGCGTCCTCGAAGTTGTAACCATTCCAAGGCATGAAGGCGACGAGCACATTGCGACCGAGGGCGAGTTCGCCTTTTTCGGTGTTCGGACCGTCAGCAATGACATCGCCCTTCTTGATGGATTGGCCTTTTTTAACGATGGCCTTCTGGTTGATACATGTGCTCGCATTCGAGCGCATGAATTTGCGAAGTTCATAGACATAAACTCCATTTTCGGGGTCGTCTTTGATTTTCTTCTTACCTTCAGGAAGCGATCCGTCCTTGGTGATGACGATCTGGTTGGCTGTAACAGAAGCCACCTTGCCATTTGATTCCGCGCAAATAACAGCGCGGGAATCGCGGGCCACACGGGCCTCGAGTCCAGTTCCCACGAGCGGGGAGTCGGAGACGAGAAGTGGCACGCCTTGGCGTTGCATGTTCGAGCCCATGAGCGCACGGTTGGCGTCATCGTGCTCGAGGAATGGAATGAGACCGGCGGCCACGGAAACGAGCTGCTTCGGCGACACATCCATGTATTGAATCTGTGCAGGCTCGATCTCGAGGAAGTCGCCACGATAGCGAGCGGATACCTTCTCGCCGGAAAGATTGCCCTTGGCGTCCACTTCGGAATTTGCCTGAGCAATGTAGAAGTTTTCGTCGCGGTCGCCGCTGAGGTATTCGACCTGGTCGGTGACCCGGCCGTTAACAACCTTGCGATAGGGTGTTTCGATGAATCCGAATTCATTGATACGAGCAAATGTGCTCAACGAACTGATGAGACCAATGTTCGGACCTTCGGGAGTTTCAATCGGGCAGATGCGGCCGTAGTGGGATGGATGCACATCTCGCACCTCGAAGCCCGCGCGGTCGCGGCTCAGACCTCCTGGCCCGAGGGCCGAGAGACGGCGCTTGTGGGTGAGCTCGGAGAGCGGATTCGTTTGATCCATGAACTGACTCAGCTGGCTGCGTCCGAAGAAATCACGCACAACGGCGCTAAGTGATTTCGGGTTGATCAGCTTCTGAGGCGTGATCTGGTCGGTATTGGCATCAAACAATGTCATGCGCTCGCGGACGAGGCGCTCTGTGCGGGCAAGGCCCACGCGGCACTGGTTGGCGAGAAGCTCGCCCACGGTGCGGACGCGGCGGCTGCCGAGATGGTCGATGTCATCAGTCATGCCATCACCCGCGCGGAGGCGGACGAGGTATTTCATGGCGGCGACAAAATCGTCCTTCGTGAGTGTGCGCTCGTTCTCGTCAACTTTGAGGTCGAGTTTTTGATTGATCTTGTGACGACCCACGCGGCCCAAATCGTAGCGCTTGGCGTCAAAGAAAAGACGCTTGAGCATGCTGCGGGCATTCTGAACGGTTGGCGGATCGCCAGGGCGAAGCTTGCGGTAGATATCTTTGAGGGCCTCGTCCTCGTCGTGAGCGGGATCTTTTTTGAGGGATTTGATGATCGTGTCGTCGTCCTTAGTGTCAACGACCTTCACTGATTTGTGGCCCAAGCCGATCAACTGACGAACAATGGCTGTGGTGAGAGGTTCAAAGGCGCGTCCAACAGTGATCTCTCCGTCGCGGATATCGGCGATGAGAACCTTGGTGGCGATTTCCTCCTCGTCGAGTTTCTCGCTGAGTTTGAGGTCCTGTGTTTTGTAGAAGAGATTGATGATCTGCTCGTCGGCAGGGAAGCCCACGGTGCGAAGAAAAGTCGTGGCAAGAAATTTACGACGGCGCTTGCGGCGGTCGAGGTAGACATAGAGGAGGTCTGTGGTATCGAACTGAACTTCGATCCAGGAACCACGGTCGGGAATGATGCGGAAGCCATGGAGGATTTTTCCATTGGCGTGGACAGATGTCTCAAAGCAAATGCCGGGCGAGCGGTGGAGCTGGGAAACGACAACGCGCTCGGCGCCATTGATGACGAAGGTGCCTTGGGGAGTCATCAGAGGCAACTCGCCCATGTAAACTTTCTCTTCCTTCGTGCTGCGCTCGTCTTTGTAGCGGAAGGTCACGTAGAGCGGGGCGCTGAAGGATTGGCCCTCGCGCTGGCACTCCAGCGCGGACATTTTGGACTCGCCGAGCTCGTAGCTTACGAAATCGAGAGAGGATTTTTCTTCAAATCCAAAGATGGGAAAAAATTCGCGGAAGACAGCCTGCAAACCGATGTCGCGGCGTTTGCTGGCAGGGACATCCTTTTGAAAGAACTCGTTGTAGGAGTTGACCTGCAATTCGATGAGGTTTGGTGGCTCAATGGCCTCTGTCAATTTTCCGAAATGAATGCGTTCAGACATGTTTTTTTGCGGTGCCGCGGGTTGTTTGGCCTAATCCAAGGCCGGGGCCATCGATTTCTTCGTCAAAGCAAAAAGCTCCGTGATCGGACGAGGCTGGATTTTCCAGAATTTCCGATGGCGGATGCTAAAATGTTTTTGTGGACGAAGGAGCAGATGGGTGTTTTTTGCTGGTAAAGCGAACGAGTGAAAATAGCTAAACCCGCAGGAAGGTCAAGAGGTATTCCAGACCTCCCTGCGGAGTTTGAAACTGGCTTACTTGATGTCGACCTTGGCGCCGGCGGCTTCGATCTTTTTCTTGATCTCAGCAGCTTCTTCCTTGGTGACGCCCTCTTTGAGGGACTTGGGAGCGCCTTCGACGAGGGCTTTGGCCTCGGCGAGACCGAGTCCGGCCACAGCGGCGCGAACTTCTTTAATGACGGCGATCTTGTTGGATCCGGCATCAGTGAGGATGACGTCGAAGGAGGTTTTCTCCTCAGCGGGTGCAGCAGCGGCTCCACCGGCTGGGCCTGCAGCGGCTACAGCGACGGGAGCAGCGGCGCTAACGCCCCATTTTTCTTCGAGTTGTTTAACGAGGTCAGCAATTTCGAGGACGGTGAGTCCGCTGAGCTGATCGACGAGTGCGGTTGTATCTGCCATATGGTGTATGTGTGTTTTGGTATCGTCGTATCCCGAGGCATCGGGAAGATTGAGTCAGGAAGCCGCCTGACCGACAAGGAACCGGTTGTGTTTTCTTGTTGTCCATCCCCTCGCCTCTCGGCTTGGGGATGAAATTTTTCGGGAATTGTTACGCTCCGGCGAGTGCGTCGCCTTTGGCCTTGAGAACGCGTGCCAGGCTGGCAGCGGGTTCGTTGAGGATGCGGACAAACTGGCTGGCTGGCGTCTGCAGGAGACCAAGGAGTTTGGCGCGCAGCACATCCTTGCTCGGAAGGTCGGCGAGGGCGGCAACTTGATCGGCACTGAGGGCGGCATTGTCGAGAACGCCAGCGCGGACTGTCGGCAACTTGAACTCGGCGGCGAAGGTTTTGAGCACCTTGGCGGCGGCGCAGATATCTACTTCGCCAGTCACCATGGCTGTCTGACCCGCAAGCGAGTCGGAGAGTTCAGGCATTTTCAACTCGGCAGCGGCGATGCGAAGAAAGGTATTCCTCACAACGCTCATGCGGGCACCGGCGTCGGCAAGACGGGTGCGGAGATTTTCAAAATGCGGCACCTTCATGCCGGTGAAGTCAACGACGAGCAGATAAGGAGAGGCTTGGAGCTTCTCGCGGATGTCGGAAACGATGAGTGTTTTCTCGGGTCTCATGGAATGAAATGCTTAGTTTTTGAGGTAGGGTGCAGGATCCACGGCGAGACCAGGGGACATTGTCGCGCTGAGAGTGATGGCGTTTACAAAGGAACCTTTGGCTGTGGCAGGGCGAGCCTTGACCACCGCGTCGATGACAGCGGCACCGTTTTCAACGAGGGCTTGGGGTTCGAAAGAGAATTTTCCAACCGGCACGGCGACATTGCCGTTTTTGTCGAGCTTGAACTCCACGCGACCGGCCTTGACTTCCTTGACAGCTTTCGCGGTGTCGTCGGTGACTGTTCCGGTTTTCGGATTGGGCATGAGACCACGAGGTCCGAGCACGCGGCCGAGTTTGCGAACTTCGGCCATGGCGGCAGGAGTTGCGATGGCGACATCGAAATCAGAGAAACCTCCGGTGACTTTTTTGATGACATCTTCGAAGCCGACAATTTCAGCTCCGGCTTCTTTCGCAGCCTCGGCAGCCTGTCCGCTGGCGAAAACCAGAACGCGAACATTTTTGCCGCTTCCGTTTGGAAGGGGGCAGGTGCCGCGAACCATTTGATCGCTTTGCTTGGGATCGACACCCAGCTTGAAGGAGAGAGTGACAGTCTGATCGAACTTCACAGCAGGAAGTGTCTTCAGAGTTTGAATCGCGTCGGCCAAAGAATATTTCTTGTTGGCCTCAACTTTTGCCGCCGCTGCGCGGTAGCGTTTGCTTCGTTGTTTTTGCATGGATTGTGTGCAGTGCGAACGACCATCCGGTCTCCTGCGGTTAGGTTTTTTCCGTTTTCGGGAGGCGCGAAAATAGAGGGTTGGATTGGAATGTCAAATTAAAAAATAAAAAAATTGACTGGATCAGGATCGCCCGTATTTTCCGCAATCCGCCAATTCAACAAAAGCGGATAGAATACTCATGAAAGCCCAATACATCGACGAAGCCTCCAAAGTGATTTCCGAGCCACAGGTCCTCATCAACATGGTCTCCCGCCGTGTGCGCCAGTTCAACGCGGGAAGCCGTCCACTCATCGATGTCGACCCCGGCACAGGTCTGGCCGATGTCGCGCTTCTTGAAATCGCACAGGGAAAATTGATCGTTGCGCCTGAGCTCGCCGAGGCGATCTGATCCGCTACCGGCGGCCCGAAGCCGCTCTCATGTCCTCCGAAATCACAACCAACAGGAAAGCCTTTCGGGACTACAATGTTCTCGAAAAATTCGAAGCGGGCGTTGAGTTGAAAGGAACGGAGGTCAAATCCCTGCGCGCAGGATTTGTCTCGATGCAAGGTGCCTTTGCCCGCATCCAAAACGGCGACTTGTATCTTTTCGATTGCGCGATCCAACCCTACGAACGCGCCAGCCACGAGCAGCATGAATCGAAGCGCCCCCGCCGGCTTCTTCTACACCGGGCCGAGATCAATAAACTCGCAGGAGCTGTCGAGCGCGAAGGTCTCACGATTCCCGCCCTGCGGATGTATTGGAAAAAGGGCCGCGTTAAAGTCGAAGTCGCACTCGGCAAGGGCAAGCTCGCCTCAGACAAACGACAAGATTTGAAAAAACGCGTCGAGGACCGCGAGGCCGCTAGAACAGTCGCAGCCTTCAACAAACGCGGCCGCTGAGCCGCACAGGCTCAGCAAAAGAGCGACTCGGATCACACCAATTGGTGACTCTCGGGCTGCATGACGACCTCGCTCAAAACAAGGTGCGGTGGAGCATCAATCGCTTGTAAAATCAGGTCTGCAGCAGTTGCAACCGGGATCATTTTTTCACGCTGCACGGCCATTTGAATGTTATCCCAGAAAGGCGTGTCGATACCACCGAGGTGGAAAAGACAGAATCGCAGACCCGAGCGCTGATACTCCTGCGCGAAGCATTTGATCATGCCGGTGAGGGCATATTTGCTGGCGACATAGGCCGAGGCGTTGCGCATGGGCGCCTTTCCCAGAATGCCGGGAATGGTGATGAACAGTCCCTTCTTCGCGGCGGCCATGGCTTTGCAGGCCTCCCTGGCGAGAAGGAATGCAGCGCGCGCATTGACATTCATGACATGGGTGAACTCCGCGTCCGTTGTATCCGCCGCAGGCTTGATGAGGCCAATGCCCGCGCAGTGCACCACGACATCCAAAGAACCCAACTCCGAAGCAGCCGCTGCGACAATCTTCTCAGCCGCTCCAGGCGCCGCCAGGTCGCCAGCAAGAAGCGGAGCATCCAAGCCAAGTTTCTTGAGTTTTTCCTCCGAACGCCCGGTTAGAAAAAGAGATTCACCCCGTGCTGCGAGACGATTTGCCAACTCAGCCCCCACCCCGCTTGACGCGCCTGTGATCAGAATATTTGCCATGCCATGAATACGCACCGGAGTTGCAGCCGGATGCACCTTTCGAGCATGCCATCGAATCGTAAAGTCGAGACATGGGGACACCACCCCATGGGCACGAACGCTCGCCGCTGGTTGTTTGGAGAAAATGAAAAATCGACCCGGTTTGAAAAAGCGGTGCCTTCTCGGCATTCTCGCGTTGCTCGTTGTGGTGGGGGCTTCACCGGAAGCGGCTGCGGACTCTCCAATCCAGTTGGAAAACAAGGCACGCGGCGCGCTCAGCCGGCTTTTCAGACACAATCGATTGGCTGCGGAAAGTGTAGATGCCGCCTATGCGGTTCTCGTATTCCCCGAGGCCAAGAAACTCTCTCTGGGAGTCGGTGTCACGACAGCAACGGGCGTGCTTTTTGAAAAAATGAAACCGATGAGTTTTCACAATCTCACGGGCTTCTCATGCGGACTGGAACTGGGAATCCAAAAATTCGGCTATGCCATCTTTTTTATGAACGAAGAGGCGCTGGATTATCTCTACGACTCGCGCGGATTTGAGATCGGGAGTTCTCCAAGCCTGGTCATCGCCGATGGGATTTTTTCAGGTTCAAAATCCACGACAACTCAGAGGCCGGGAATCCTCACATTTGCTTTCAGTCACACCGGCCTCGCGCTGAATCTCGGAGTTCATATCACCAAGATCACGGAATACGAACCCAGCGAATGATGCAGCGCGCGCATGGCAGAAAAGAGGCTTCGTATTTTTTCACAAAAAAATTTTTCCTCCCCCAGCGGATGTCCGAGCAGGGTTGATAGCCTGCGCGGTGAAATGAACATCACAATTCCATCATTCATCCGTGCCCTCCTGAAACGCCTCTGCCCGAAGAACGAGTCCAGCAAAGGGCTGGCGACCCAGTCGGAATTCGAATTCGATTCACCGGCAACAGAAGATCGGACCCTGCTCCCAAGAAGTTCCAAGATCCATCTGAACCTGGCCGAGAAGGATCCAACGCGCCTTCTTGCGAGCATTGAAGAGGCCCTCGCTGGGGAACCCGAGGACTGCACCATCGAACTGATCGGCCCTGGAATTCTGCTTCACGACAATGCCCTCATGCTTTTTGAGGAACTGCGGAATCGCCCCTCACACACGCGTCTGCACATGCGCGCACGCACCTGCCTCATCGACGGAGCGATCCTGCTCTGGCTCGCCGGGGATACGCGATCGATGCGGGCGGATGGATGGATACAGCTCTCGAGCGTGCGCAGCCAGCAGGCGGATTTGATCGATACTGATGGCGATGTCTCAATTTTGATTGAGGACGAGGAGCCGGCGAACACCGATCTGCGCTCGATTCATCGACACATCAACGAATGGTTGCCGGTTCAAGAAATCACCGGTCGCCGCCTCTTTGAACCCGAGCTTCGCGAATTCGGACTGCTCGACGACGCCGAAAGCCAGATTCAACTGGCTGCGTTGTTTCATGCCGAAGTCGCGGGAATCACCACTGCGCCGTCCCCGGAAACAGACCAAGTTGTCACGCTAAAGCCCCAAAGCTCCGGGCGCTGATTGGATCGCCTTGACCTGCAACTTCGAGAGGCGATGGATGAGCCATGCGGTGATGTCGAAGTTGTCCACGAGGGTGGACATCTCCAGATTCCCAGCGGGTGAGAAGGCTCCGCAATCCTCCAAAAAGGCCTTTCGCATGGCGCGCACAGACGGGACTTTTTGTTTACTGGATTCAAAGAACTCCTGAATTTTTCCGGCATCCATGGACGCCGTGGCCTCCGCGCCGAGAAGAATATTACCCTGCACCCAGTCCAGAAGGCCCTTGGCACAGGCCTCGGCGTTGGGAGGAAGGGCAGACCGTGAGACCGCCAACTCACCGGCGGCTTCACCGATGTGCCGGATCGTGTGCAGCCAAGCCCGGTAGCGCTGAAGGCGAAGCGACTGATTTTGAGACAGCGGATTCTCTGAGGCGAGCCTGACGCAGAAGCTCTCAATGGCAGATCCAAGCTGCACAAACGCCGGCATCTCGTGCGAATCAACATCCACCGCAGAAGGCTTCGCCTCAAGGCTCAGGCTTCCAAAAAGGCGTCCGAGTTCCTTGGGAATCAAATCCAGCGCGGTCTCGGGATCGGCGAGCGCCTGCGAGCGGAGGAACTTAGGCTGCTCGGCATGCTCAGCGGCATCACTCGGCCAAAACCGCTTCAGCAACACCTCGCAAAGCGGGAGAAACGGACTCAGAACGACCGCAGGAATCAAATTGGAAAGCAAAAACACCGCCGCCAGGCGCATGGCGTTGCCCCCGTCGAGGGAATGAACAAAAGCCTGCACGAGCGGGACACCAGCGCGCTCCACGAAGAACAACGCCATCATGAGGACGCCGCTGAAGACACAGAACAGATCCTCCATGCGCACGAGTCGGATCGACGAACCGCTGAGCCCACGGGCGAGAAAAGCCCGCAAGGCGATAGCTCCAAGATTGGTCCCATAGATCGCCGGCGCGGCTTCCGCGACTCCGAAGGCTCCACCGGCCGCCAGAGTAATAAGCACCATCGCTGCGCCGGTGTTTGACTGAAGCAAAGCCGCCGCTGCCACACCAATGAGGAATGCCTGAAATGGAGAGTGCAGCGCGACTTCGATGACTTGTCGAAACCACGCCTCGTCCTTGAGCGGAGCCAAGCCTGCGCCAAGTTGTTCGAGTCCGAAAAGAATAATGCCCACGCCGAGGACCGCGCCCGCGATGGTATTCCATGGTTTTCGCCGCACAGACCCCATGGCGATGCCAGCCACTCCGACCACAAATGCCACAACCGGATGGATGTTGAACGCTGCCAAAAACGCCAGCGCCGTCAGTCCCACATTGCACCAAACAACGATCACCCTCGCCGCAGCGGATTGGATCAGGCCGCTTCCAACCATGCTGACCAAAATAAATGTCACCGCCGTGGCACTCTGCATCAGCGCTCCTGCCACGAGTCCGCAAACGCCCGACAGCCACGGGGTGCCGGTAGCACGCCGCACAAGCTGACGAAACCCGCCGCCACTCAGGGAACGCATGTTTTGTCCCGTGAGTTGGAGACCCAGGAAAAACAGGCCCAGCCCGAGTATGACGCCGTTGAATACGAACATGGATCACCGAAATATGCCGCCCCCAGCGTCTCGAACAAGAGAAGGATTCATTTCTATCGTGGAGACCCTTGCCAATTTTTATCTCCCTCCCTGCCTATCGAGGGAATCCTGACGCGGCGTCTTGCCTGTGAGCTTCTTGAAGGTTTTTGCAAAGTGGAACTCGTCGTGGAAGCCGAGCATCTCGGCGAGTTCCTTGTTGGTGAATCGGTGGCGGGCGAGGAGCTGCCTTGCGCGCTCGATGCGCCGCGCCATGGCGTAGCGGGCCGGTGGCTCGCCCGCGATATCGGTGAATTTTTTTCGAAAGCTCTCATAGCCCATCCCGCACGACTCCGCGACATTCCGAAGCGTTCGCTCATCGTCAGCCGCCGACCTCTCCAAAAGGTCCGCAGCCTGTAAAAACCAACCCGGATGGTGCTCTTTCGCATTCCTTGATATGTGAGCCTTGAAGATGCGGGACAGGATTTGCTGCCACATCGCCACGGCTTCGAGCATCGACCGGCCCGCTTGATTCCATTGCGAAAAAAACGGCTGCAGAATCTCAAGTCCCGCGCGCGGAGGCTTCCAGTGGAAAGCGGGATTTCTTACATCAAAGATCTCCGCCTCGCGCCAAGCCTCGAAGACAGGTCCCCGAAAGCAGACATACAACTCGTTCCAAATCCCGCCCGGCTCGGGCCCGTAGGAATGGGCCACCTCGGGAAAGACCAGAATCACATCACCCGCTCGCAGTGGAATGTCAGTTCCGCGCGCATCGTGGTATTTGCCGCTTCCTGCCACCAAATACACAATCGCCCATTGTCCAAAGACGCGCGGCTTGTCACGCCGGATGCCGCGTGATTTGGAAATGGTGCCTGCAAGTGTTATCTCACCAAGTAGAGAAGTGCCCGTGGTCTGAACAAGCGTGGTTTTCCAGTTATCGAGGGATGGAAGGCGCATTTCCCATTTATTACATAAAAAATACCATGCGCGCCATTCCTGTTTTTTCTGCATGTGTCAGAGTGGCCTCGCATGAAAACACTCGCCTCAGCACCCGTCGTCAACCGCACACTCACATCCCTCGGTCATGAACTCGAGGTGGACGAGCATTCCTTCGGCTGGTTGGAGGATTCCTCCGCCATCCGCAACGATCCGGCCGCCCTTCAGCAGAGCATGGATGAAAACGGCTACCTTTATATCAAAGGATTCTTCCCTCGTGAGGTCGTTCTCGAAGCCCGCAAGGTTCTCGTCGAGACACTCGCAAAGGATGGAATTTTTGAAGAAGGCAAACCGCTCATCGATGGCATCCTGAAGGAAGGCGTCCATCCCAAATTCCACACGACCGCCTGGAAAAACCAACCCGCCATCAACCGCGTTGTCTTCGGTCCCGAGGTGCATCAATTTTATTCCGCCTTCCTCGGTGGAAGCATCCGGCACTTCGACTACATCTGGCTTCGCACGATGGGCTGCGGCCACGGAACCGCTCCCCATTGCGACATCGTTTACATGGGCCGCGGCACACACCGCCTCTACACCGCATGGATTCCCTACGGCGAAGTGCCACTCGAAGTTGGCGGACTCATGATCCTCGAAAAATCGCACCTGCAAGCCGACCGCATTCGCAATTATTTGAACTCGGATGTCGATACGAGCTGCACAAACATCCCCGGCCACGACGGCTGGAAACACAACGGGCAACTCACCAACAACCCCGTGTCGCTCCGCCAGAAATTCGGCGGGCGCTGGCTCACCTCGGAGTTCCAACCCGGAGACCTCCTGACCTTCCGCATGGACACCATCCACGGCAGCATCGACAACACGACGCAGCGCATTCGCCTCTCCACCGATACCCGCTACCAACGCTCCGACGAACCCGTCGATGAACGCTGGGTCGGCGAGAATCCCATCGGCCACGGGCCCGACGCCAAGCTCGGCCGGATCTGCTGATCCATCGCAACCATTCAAAAACAGCCGCCCGGCCTCGCTTGGCGGCTGTTTTTTTGTGATCAGAGTCGGCTTGTAGATTTGAAAAAACTCCGCCAACCCGCCGGACCACCGATTATCGACTGGCTGTTTATTTTGCGGTTTGTATGAATACCCTCACGCACGGCCTCCCGCCACGGGCAGGTCTTTCCCAAATCGCCATGACGACAACCGATCTTCCATCCAACCCGGCAGCCCAAGTCTTCGTTCCGGATGCACTCAGCCTTCCCGATGCCGCCTCGAGAGTCACTCATCTTGGCGTCGGCGCGCATCACGACGATCTCGAGTTCATGGCTTTTCACGGGATTGTGGAATGCATGGACCACACAGACCGTTGGTTCGGGGGCGTCACCTGCACAGATGGCCGCGGCAGTTCGCGCAGCGGGGTTTTTGCCGAAATGAGTCCAGAGGAACTCGGCCGCGTGCGCGCCAAGGAGCAAAATGAAGCCGCCGTGATCGGACAATACGGGATCATGTTCCAACTCGGCTACCCAAGCTCGGCCGTGACCAATCCCGCCGACACCCGACTGCGCGAGGATTTGACGCGGATTTTGAAGAGCACCCGCCCCGAGGTCGTCTACACACACAGTCCGGCGGACAAGCACAGGACGCACCTCGGCGTTTTCGCCTCGCTCCTCCACGCGCTCCGCGTCCTGCCCCTCGAGGAGCGTCCAAAGCAACTCATAGGTTGCGAGGTTTGGAGGGATCTCGATTGGATGCTGGATTCGGAAAAAGTCCGCATGGATGTGAGCGGACACGAGACTCTCGCCAACAAACTCAACACCGTCTTCGCCTCGCAAATCGTCGGAGGAAAACGCTACGACCTCGCCGTGACTGGCCGCCGTGCCGCGAATGCCACATTCTACGAGCCCCGCGAAGGCGATGAGTCCACACAAGTCCTCGTCGGCATCGACCTCACTCCCTTGATCCAGGACGACTCGCTCAGCGTCGTGGAATTCACCCGCCAGGCGATACGCCGCTTCGAGGAAAGCGTCTGCGCCGGCCTGACCCCTTATTTTTAATTCTATGGAAGTTATCATCCAACCCAATGCCGAAGCGGCTGCCGCCATGGCCGCCCGCCTCTTCTCCCACACCATCCGCACCAAGCCAAACGCCGTCCTCGGCCTGGCCACCGGCGGAACCCCCGTGCCACTCTACCGCCATCTCATCCAGCAGAATCTCGACTGGTCCCACATCACCTCCTTCAACCTCGACGAATACATAGGTGTCGGTGCCGACCATCCCCAGTCCTACCACGCCTTCATGCACGAGAACCTCTTCCGGCATGTGAACATCAATCGCGCAAACATCTATATTCCGGACGGCATGGCGGCCGATCCCGAAAAATTCTGCCGAAGCTACGAAGAAAAAATCCGCGCCGCAGGAGGCATCGACCTCCAACTTCTCGGCATCGGCACCGACGGACACATCGGCTTCAACGAGCCAACCTCCTCCCTCGCCTCCCGCACCCGCATCAAAACCCTCACCGCCCGCACCCGCAAGGACAACGCCCGCTTCTTCGGCAGCGAAGACGCCGTGCCATTCCATGTCATCACCATGGGCATCGGCACCATCCTCGACACCCGCAAAACCGTTCTCCTCGCCACGGGAAAAAACAAAGCCCAAGCCGTGGCCCAAGCCGTCGAAGGCCCGATCACCTCGATGAACCCCGCCTCTGCCCTCCAACTCCACCCCTCCGCCGTCTTCTGCCTCGACGAGGAAGCCGCCTCCGAACTCACCCGCGCCGACTACTACCGCTGGGTCTTCGACAACAAACCCGCCTGGCAGGTCATCTGAGGGAGGCTTCAAGCCGGCACAGCGGCAGAGCACTCCTTTCGCAAGGCTGCGCTCACATGAAACGTCGCGCGTCGACTTTTTTTGGAGGGTCAGCGTCCTCGCCTGACCCATTTTTCAAACACGGAAAACGAAGCCCACTCCCAGACACCACCCCGCTCACAATCTCCACGAGCTACTCGCCGCGCGATCCCCTAAAAATGATTTTGCCAACCCGCACACGCCGCTTCGCGGCTGAAATTTGGGCCATGCGGGACGATGGCCCTCCCATAAAACACAGCGCGTCGATTTTTTTGGAGAGTCAGCGTCCTCGCCTGACCCATTTTTTCAACCTCTCAAGCGCCGCTTCCCCACCATAGCGTTTCTATTCTGGGGCTACCAGCCTGACCTTGGGGAAAAAGTGCGATACCGCACCGGATCACGCGTGACCAGAACGAGCCCCTCGGCCTCTGCATGGGCGCCAATGTGGAAGTCAGGCAAAGGGGATGTCTTCACGCCACCGCTTCGGCGGTATTTGAGAAATGCCGCCGCCGCCAGCCAACCGGCGGAGTAAGGTAGCGGGAGGCGCTTGAAAACTTCAGGGGCGAGCCAACGATCCAATTCCCTCGCCGAGGAAAATGCGGGAGCAAGTTCCGCATAGATGATAGGGTTGATGCATATCGGCCCTTCAAGCGCCATGGACCGAATTTGATTTTCCGACCATTCAAGCCAGACTGGATCGGCAGTGGCTATGTCCAACAACACATTGGTATCCAGCAGGGTCATTCTTCACCACGGGTCAGGTTCATGATCGCCTGAGTTTGTGCATCCGGAACAGCCGCGCCCTTTGCATTCAACAACCAATTTTCCAAGGCAGGCGTCGATACGCGCCGTTGTAAAAAACCCTCCAGCCAATGAGCCAATTGGTCAACTTGGGGAACTGGCAATTTTTCGATTGCAGCTTCGATTTCGGCAACGGAGCTCATGACGCCATAAAGAATGCCTCCGCCACCGGATCGTCAAGGGAAACCTCCAGAATTCATTCAGAATCGGGCGCTCAATACAAATCGCGAGCTCGGCTGCGAACTCCCACCCAAAGCAAAATGAGAGAAAATGTTGCCCGAACACCAGTTTCCAAATAGCGCGCTGCGGCGCGATTGCTGTGGCGGCGTCTCTATGAGCGCCGGAGGGTCCTGCGATTCGGCAGTCATAGACAGCCGCTACAAGACCCGCGCGGCAGCGCGATATCCTTGGAGGGTCGACCTCCGGCTTGACCCATTCTTCAGCCGCGAAGCGGCGTCTCAAGGGGGCATGACCGTCTCGGGCGTGCAGGCGCAAGGCGTGGTTTGGGAATCGATGAGGCCCTGCGGGGCGATTGTCTTACACAGTCGAGACGACTGTGCACCCCTCTTTCGCTCAACAGCGCGCTTCGTGAATCTGGGATTCACCGTCCTCGCCTAACTCATTTTCAAGCACGGAAAACGAAGCCCACTCCCAGACACCACCCCGCTCACAATCTCCACGAGCTACTCGCCGCGCGATCCCCTAAAAATGATTTTGCTGTCCATGATTTTGCCAAGCCGGAGACGCCGCTTCGCGGTTTTTGTTCAGGCTTGAATGTAGTCACCTTCGCCGAAGTGGGCGCTTTAAACTATCGCCGCAGCAGGCGGGCAGTGGATGCAGGTGGCAGTCCTGTAAAAAGTTGAAGCCCGTCTCAACGAGTGTTGAAACGGGCTTCTGTTCCCCCCAGAACAAGGTCAAATTAACACCTCGCTCGGCGGGTGCAAGAATTATTTTGAATTATTTTTTAGCTGCGAGGACCACGGCCTCGGCGGAAGAATTTCCGGCCGTCCATGCGGACTTCGGGCTTGGGTGGTTTGGGCACGGCGTTTTCGCCATTCGGCGGGACTTGGAATCCCTCGAGCGTGAGGCGATCGATTTTCTGGCCGATGAAGCGCTCGATGGCGCTGAGTTTTTTCGCTTCGTCGGGTGCGACGAGTGTGAAGGCATCCCCCGACATGTTGGCGCGGCCGGTGCGGCCGATGCGGTGGACATAGTCCTCCGGGTGTTGAGGAATGTCGTAGTTGATGACATGGCTGACTCCGGCGATGTCGATGCCGCGTGCGGCGATGTCGGTGGCGACCATGACTTCGTATTTGCCGGACTTGAAGCCGCTGAGGGCTTCAATGCGTTGGTTCTGCGAGCGGTTGGCGTGCAGGACGGCGACGGCATGGTTGTTGGCGCGGAGTTTTTTGGCGATCTTGTCGGCACCGTGCTTGGTGCGGCTGAAGATGATCGCGCTCTGGTAATCGACTGCGGTGAGCAGGGCGAGGAGGAGGTCGAATTTGCGGCTCGGGTCCACCATGTAAACGCCGTGCTTAACGATGGAAGCCACCGAGCGGGCAGCTCCGATCTCGATGCGCACGGGATCTCGGAGGGCAAAGTTGGCGAGCTCCGCGATTTCCGGTGGCAGGGTGGCTGAGAAGAAGAGTGTCTGCCGATTTTTGGGAACCTTCGCAATGATGCGGCGCATGGGCGGCAGGAAACCGACATCGAGCATGCGATCGACTTCGTCGAGGATGAGGACTTCGATGTCGTTGAGGCGCACAGTGCCTTGTTGGAGGTGGTCCTCGAGACGGCCTGGTGTGGCGACGAGGATATCGAGGCCTTCCTTGAGCGCGGCGCGCTGGTTGCCGTAGCCGACGCCGCCGTAAACACAACCGACCTTGAGATCGGTGAAGCGGCTGAAGTCGCGCATGGCGGTTTCCACCTGCATGGCGAGTTCGCGGGTTGGCTCGAGAACGAGGCAGCGGAGGCGACCGTGCGAGCCGAGCTTCTGAAGCGTGGGCAGCGCGAAGGCGGCGGTTTTACCTGTGCCGGTCTGGGCCGAGGCGATGAGGTCGCGGCCTTCGATGGCCGGCGGGATGGCGCGCAGCTGGATGGGTGTCGGATCGCCGTAACCCATCGCCTGGACGCCTTGCAAAATATGCTTGGTCAATCCAAGCGCTGAGAATGGCATGTCGTGTTGTTTTTCCTATCCCGGGAGGTTTTTGAGCAACTGCTCGTTGGTCGGATATTTCCGGATGAAAAAGAGAAGGCGCTCGATGGCCTCGATCGGCTTGTGTCCGGCGAGTCCACGGCGGATGACGCTGATCTTGTGGAGGTCCTCCTCGGGGATGAGAAGCTCCTCGCGGCGGGTGCCGGACTGGAAGATATCGATCGCCGGGTAGATGCGCTGGTCGCTGATCTTGCGGTCGAGCACGATCTCCATGTTGCCGGTGCCTTTGAACTCTTGGAAGATCAGCTCGTCCATGCGGCTGTTCGTCTCGATGAGAGCGGTCGCCATGATGGTGAGCGAACCGGCCTCCTCAGTATTGCGGGCGGCGGCGAAAAGTTTGCGCGGGATTTCCAAGGCGCGGGCATCCACACCGCCGGACATCGTGCGTCCCCCACCCCCTTGGGCGTTGTTGAACGCGCGGCCGATGCGGGTGAGCGAGTCCATGAGAACGAAAACATCCTTGCCCATCTCGACGAGGCGACGGGCGCGGTCGATGCAGAGCTGGGCGATGCGTGTGTGGGTTTTGATATCCGAGTCGTTCGAACTGGCCATGAGTTCGGCTGTCGGAACGGTGCGGCGAATTTCTGTGACCTCCTCGGGGCGCTCGTCCACGAGCAGGATGAGAAGTTTCATCTCCGGATGGTTTTTCACCACGGCGTCGGCGATGTGCTGAAGAAGCGTGGTTTTTCCGGTGCGAGGCGGCGCGACGATAAGGCCGCGCTGGCCCTTGCCAACAGGCGCAACGAGATCGATGACGCGCGTCGTGAAGCGCTCGGGAACGGTCTCCAGCTTGATGCGCTGGTTGGGATTGATGACGCTGAGTTCCTCAAAAACCGGCAGGTTTTGGAACTGCTCGGGGTCTGCACCCTCGATTTCGGTGAGCTTATACATCTGCGGACCGCGATTTCCTCGGCGGATTTCGCCTTTGATCCAGATGCCATCGCGGAGGCCGTATTTGCGGACGATCTCGGGAGTGACAAAAATGTCATTGTTCGACTGGGTGAAGTTGCGGCGTGCCTCGCGGAGGAAGCCAAAACCCTTGCCGCTGACTTCGACGATGCCCTCGGCATAGACGATCGGAGCCGGTGGCTGCGGGGGTTGTGGAGGCTTCTCGGCCACGGGTGCGGGCTGAGGCGCTGGAGCGGGTGGCTTGACTGGTTGAGGTGCGACAGGAACGGCAGCTTCAACCGTGGGTTGAGCGGCTGGCGCCTCGACCGGCGCGGCCTCAACGGACGCGGGAGTATTCTCTGTCAGAGGCAACTCGGGAGAATCCGATGCTTTTTTTTGCCTGCGGGCTCGACCGATCCGTGGGGTGCGGGTGGAGGTGCGGCGGCGGCGCGGGGCTGCCTTGGTGCCTTCGGAACCGGCGGCTTGCGCTCCGTTATCCGGGTTTTGCTGTTCTTCTGTCATGATTGGGTTTTGAGAAAGGGCCTGTGACGCTTATTCCCTGTCCAGGTGTGGAATCTCGAGGTGATGGTGTGTCGGGAGCTCGTTAAGTTCCGTGAACTTTGAGAAAGGAAGTTCAACGAGATCCTGCGACAGTGTGTCAGTGAAACGCCGCGTGCGGAGGGGTTCTACATCGCGTGTTTAAGAATGGGAGAACTAAAGAGACGCGCCGCCCGCCTGTCAACGCCTATTCTCGCCAATGCGACACTTTTTTTCGAAACGCCGCGCCGGATCGACACTTGAACAGGCCGAGGTGAATCGATAGGCAGGTGGCCATGGCGATGATCCACATCAACCGCGACCGCGAAAATATCGGAAAATTCAATGACCAGGATGTCGCTGATGGCCTCAAGAGCGGCCGCTTCCTCCCGACAGATCTGGCTTGGCGCGAGCCCATGACGAGCTGGGAACCGCTCTCGACCTTCACCGACCTGCCGCCACCGGAGACGCCTGAAGAGACAAAAGCCGAAATCTCAGCCGGGACGCCTGCAAGACCTGATGACCGCATTGCGCTCGGCGAATGTTTTTCAAAAGGATGGGAGGGTTTCCAAAAAAACATGGGCACGCTCATGCTCGGAGCGTTTGTGTTTCTGGTGGTGAATGTCTCGCTGTGGTTTATCTCCGAACTCGCCCAGAGCGTGGTGCGGATGTTCATGAAGTCGGGCGGGAGCGAGGAGGAAATGCTCAAAGCCGCCGCGATTGTGGTGGGGTTGTTTTTTTCGATTCTCACTTCCACAGTCACCACGATTCTTTCGGCGGGGTTTCTGTGGATGTTTGTGAAAAATTCCCGTGGGAAATGCGAGTTCGCCGATCTCTTTGCCGGATTTTCAAGCGGCGTCTGGCTTCAAATCCTCATGGCCGGAGTGGCTTGGGGAGCCATCATGGTGAGTTTGGCCCTCTTCACCTTGGCGCCTGGATTTTTCATCACCGAGAAATACGGCTCCCAAATTCCGGCAGTGATCGGGGCGCTGCTTTTCCTTATTCCCATGGCCTACCTCTCGGTCGGCTTGGGATTTGTTTTTCCTCTGATCCTCGACCGCAGGATCGGTTGGCAGGAGGCCATGCGCACGGCGATTTCAACTGTGCACCGTCAGTGGTTTCCGGCGGCAGGCCTGATCCTCGTCTACACCCTCTTGGCGATTTCAGGCGTCTTTGTTTGCTGCGTGGGAATCATCTTCACGATGCCGCTGGGATATGCAATCTGGGCCGAGGGCTATCGCCGATTGTTTGGCGATCCTCCAAAAACCGAAGACCCGCAGCCTTAGGTTTTTTTCATTTCGTTCAGAACATCGGCCAGAGGAACTACAGCGAAGCGTGATGAGGTGTCGGAGACGGCATAGGGCAAAATAATGTTTCCTTCGTGCAGAAGGCCACCGCAGCTGTAGACCACATTTGGAACATAGCCTTCGCGCTCGTCCGGAGCAGGCCGCAGGAGAGGCTCACGCAGTCGTCCAAGAATGCGCGAGGGGTCGTTAAGATCGAGCAGAACGGCACCGATGCAGTATTTGCGCATCGGACCCACGCCATGCGTGATGACAAGCCAGCCGGCATCGGTTTCAATCGGTGGACCGCAGTTCCCCAACTGGACAAATTCCCATGGTTGCGAGGGGCGCAGGAGAATTTGAGATTCATACCAGAAGTGCAAATGGTCTGAGAACATGAGGTGGATGTTCTCGCCATCCTGACGACCGAGCATGGCAAAGTGGCCTTTGATTTTTTTCGGAAAGAGGGCGAGTCCCTTGTTACGAACGGCAGGCCCATTGAGTGTGCGTATCGAGAACTCATGGAAGTCGCGCGTCTGAAGAATCTGGGGCAGGACGACATTCCCATCATAGGCGGTGTAGGTCGCCGTGTAGGAAATCGAGCCATCCGCCTCTTGAAAGCGGGTGAAACGGGCGTCCTCGATGCCATTGACCTCGCTCGGGGCGAAGGGAAAAAGAATTTTCTCGGAGATGTCCAATCCATCGGCAAATCGCACGGTGTAATTCGCCCTTGCGAGCATGAGGGCGCGCTCCCCCGCGCGGCGCACCGATGGCTCGTCGATACTTGTGCGGAGGCGCCGGACATGATTGTCGAGATCCTCCATGAGAAAGCTCTCGGGGAGATCGCGCAGCGCCGTGCGGGCGTCGGCGTATTCCACTCCGAGTTCCTGGAGTTTTCTGAGGAATGTCGGCGCATCGTATCGCGCAGCGGGCTGCGGGCGCGGCTGGCAAACATAGCGGGAAACAGGATCGAGACGGAGGTCACCATTACGGTCCACGATGCCGGAACGAAAAGTGATGGATGAGATATGTCCCTCGCCCGTTGCGCGCAGGCTTAAAAAAAACCGCAACTCGCCGGGGTTCAGCCCCGACTGGTCGGGAGCGGCGACCATGCCGGGGTTAAAAAGGGCCGTGGATTCCAGGGAGTATTCATTGGTGAAATACGAGCCAAGCAACAAACGACGCGCCTCGCTCAACTCGAGGTCGGTCGGAAGAAAGGCGCGAATCTGCTCGAAGCGCTCGGCAAAAATGTCGTGGATTTTTTGATGCCGCTCATGGAAATCGGCGAAAACCTCGGCCAAATTTGTTTCCACCGCTTTCTCATCAAGATGCATCACGCGGGAAAACAGACTCAGCACGCGGGGATTCACCTCCTGCGCCGCGAGAGGTTTCACAATGAGCGAGGGAATGAACGGCCTCAAAAGAACGCGGCGCGGATCAGGTCCGATAACCAGTGGCAGACGGCGAATGTGGGATTCAAGAAAGGACATTGGCATCGGGTGTTGGAGATTTTTTTTGGGATGCCTGCATCTCGGCGAGGGCAAGCAGGAAGGAGAGCGTGGATTCCGCGCCTTGGTTTTGGTTCACACGGTTGTCATGCAATCCATCGAAACATCCGCCTGTTGAAGGATCGTAGAGCGGAAGGCGGAGATCATTGTCTCCGAGAAACCACGCAAAGGCGCTCTTGGCGGATTTTTCCCAGACAGGATCTTCGGTGGCATTGTAAGCCTCGATACATGCGCTCACAGCGGCCGCAGCCTCCAGTGGTTGCTGATCGTGAATCGCGGGAGCGGTTCCCCTCTTCCAGAAGCCATTCGAGCCGATTGGACGGAAACACCCATCGACTCCGGTTTGATTTTCCATGAGCCATGACAACGCCGAAAGGCCTGTTTTTTTCATCTCTTGGTTGCCGGTGAATCTTCCCGCAAGGATCAAAGCCTGGGCGATTCTGGGATTGTCGTAGGCAGCGATATCCTCGCACCACGGCCAATCGGGCGAGGCATTTTGCCGAAAGAGGTCGAACAAACGGCCTGCAATTTCATCCCTACGCCGGTCTGCATGCAGGTCGCCGTGCAGTGAGCGGAAATATTCATGAAGGCCGAGAATCGCAAATGCCCATGCGCGCGGGGAGGTGAACCCCTCCACCGCCGGGAGCGCCTGCTCTAAAAGCGAGGCCGCCCACGAACGAAGTCCGGCAAGGCGCGTTCGACCAACGACGGCACCAAGGGCCCAGATTGCACGCCCATGGCTGTCCTCGGACCCCTGCTCCTCGGTCCACCGCCGGTCAAAGCCCATGAAATTCTTGAAGCGTCCTGTTGATCCGCAGAACGCACACTGAAGAAAAGCCGCGCTGGCTGATTGAATGTGGTCTCTTGCGTCGTCGGACTCGCAGAGTTCCTCGAGCAGAACGGTGAGGAGGAGCGCCCGGGCATTGTCGTCCGTGCAATACCCGTGCTCGAACCACGGCACACTGAAAATGGCATGCTGAAAAATGCCGGTGGAGTCGCACATCCGCTTGAAATGCCCGAAGCGGAATGCAGGAAGAGGCTGGGTGTTTCCAAAGACAGAAGCTCTTGGCGGAAGACGCCTGCCACGGGCTTGGAAGCCCTGGCGCGCCTCTTCGAAAACCTTGGCGTAATCAGCAGCCACCTCGGACCAAACCATGCCCCGGCCCATGAGGTAGGCCTGTTTCCGCATCGCATGGCGCCGGGCCTCGTTGGAAAAAAGCTCCAGCACGGCCGTGGCAATCGCCTTGTCATCACGGAAGGGCACAAGCACACCACGCTCCTCCGAGAGAAGTTCCGCCGCATGCCAATAGGGGGTTGAGACCACCGCCTTGCCTGCCCCAAAACAATACGCGAGCGTGCCGGATGTGATTTGGGACTCGTTCAGATAAGGCGTGAGATAGATATCAGCGGCTCCGATGAACTCGCAGAGTTCTTCATTTTCGACATAGCGGTTCACGAACATGACATTCCGTTCCACACCGAGTTCCTTGGCGAGTTGTTCGAGGGATTCCCGATGGCTTTCGCCGTTGTGCCGAACCTGATTCGGGTGCGAGGCCCCAAGGATGATGTAAACGACATCCGGTTGTTCGCGGACGATTTCAGGCAATGCCCGCAGGGCATACTCGATCCCCTTGCCCGGGGCAAGCAGGCCGAAGGTCAGCAGCACTGGACGCCCTGCCACACCAAAGTGGTCCTTGTAAAAATTCGGATCCGCAAATGGGATGTCCGGTATGCCGTGCGGGATGATAGAAATTTTATCCGCAGGAACCCCATGGATGTCGCGGAGCATTTCAGCCCCGTGATTCGTCATGACCACAATTTTCCTGGAACATTCGATAATGTCCGAAAATGCCCTCCTCTGTTCGGCCGTGGGATTGGCGAGAACGGTATGGAAAGTCGTGACGACCGGCATGCGAGCGCGGCGGAGAAGATTGGTAATGTATCCCCCGGCGGGGCCTCCGAAGATTCCGAATTCATGCTGAACGCAGAGCACATCGGCGCGGGAGAGGTTCAGGAAATCCGCCGCCCGCTCGTAGCCTGCGGCATCCGGTTCGGGAATTTCAAACCTCACCTCGGGCGGGTATTGATAGTTGCTGCCGGGATCCGTGACCGTGACCACGGGACAGTCCCAATCGGGACGGTTGACATTGAGGGCGTCGCGGAGATCGCGAGTGAATGTGGCGATACCACACTTTCTTGGCGGGTAGTCGCCGAGGATCGCCGCCTTGGTTGTAAATTGAGAAGAGTTCATCCGTTGCGAGCATGCTTTTAGTCGCTGCGGAGAATTTGCGTATGGGGTGATGCCCTCAGCAGAGGCTCAATCTCTGTGGTAGGGCGTTCCGGCGAGGATCGTTTCGGCGCGGTAGATTTGCTCGAGGGCTACGAGCAGGGCGAGTTCGTGCTGGAGGGTCTGCGGGCCGAGCGACCACAGCAGGTCGGCCCGCGAGCGCGTGATTTCATCCCATCCGTCGGAAGCGCCGACAAGGAGTGCAAAACGCGAAACCGAGCGGTTGCGGAGCTTTTGGATTTCGGCGGAAAAGGCGCGACTGGCGAAGGTTTTTCCTCGCTCGTCGAGAAACACCCGGTGGCAACCATCGGAAAGCTCGAGCATCCGCTCGTGCAGGCGGGGAGCGGTTTTAACGAAGTGGCACTCGACTTTAGCAAATGCCCCCAAGCGCCCGAGGTATTCCTCAATACCGATCTTTGCGAAATCCAGCGCAGGCCTGCCGGCAGCGATGATTTTCCAGGTCAACGCTGAACCGGGTTGAAATCCGCCGCGTGGTAGGAACTGCGGACGAGCGGACCGCTGGCGACGAATTCAAACCCCTTGTTGCGCGCAATGTCGCCGTAGTGGTCGAACATCTCAGGCGTGATATAGGCCACAACAGGCAGGTGGTTCGGAGTGGGGCGGAGATATTGACCGAGCGTGAGGACGCGGACACCGGCTTCGCGCAGGTCGTCCATCGCCTGAAAAAGTTCGGGCTCCGTCTCGCCGAGACCGAGCATGATGCCGCTCTTGGTCATCAGTTCGGGGCGCAGCTCACGGGCGCGGGCGAGGAAATCCAGCGAGAGTTGATATTTTGCACGGGAGCGCACAAGCGGCGTGAGGCGCTCGACGGTTTCAAGATTGTGATTGAAAACATCGGGCCCGGCTTGAAGAACGCGCTGGAGTGGTTCGTCCTTGCCGTTGAAATCTGGCACAAGAACTTCGATGACGATTTTTGGATCTAGCGCACGGATGGCTTCGATAGTTTTGCCAAAATGATCAGCGCCACCGTCGGCGAGGTCGTCACGCGCCACAGCGGTGATTACGACATGTTTGAGGCCGAGGCGCTTCACCCCCTCCGCGACGCGCTGAGGCTCATCTTCTTCGAGGGCGAAAGGTTTGGCTGTATCGACGGCGCAGAATCCACAAGCCCGCGTGCAGCGATCGCCAGCAATCATGAAAGTGGCGGTTCCTCCGCTCCAGCACTCCCAGCGGTTCGGGCACTGCGCGCTTTCGCAAACCGTGTGGAGGCGAAGATCCGAAATCAGACCCTTGGTAGAAAAGAACACAGGATTCGAGGGCAGGCGCACCTTGATCCAGTCGGGCTTCTTTTGCTGATGAAGGGTCGGGTCGATTTTAATGGTGGCCATGGTTTTCCTGAAAAATGCTTCCCGAGCGCGTCGCAGTGGCACGGGAAAGAGATGCCAACGATCTTGTATTTCACCGCAGCGCTGTCAACCATCAACGCCCTCAAACACGATTTTCTATGACCACATCCCGACAACTTTTCGAAGCCGCAAAAAAACGCATCCCCGGCGGGGTGAACTCGCCTGTGAGAGCCTTCCGAGGCGTGGGAGGCGAGCCGTTTTTTGTGAAGTCAGCACTCGGTTGCCGACTGACCACAGTGGATGACCGCGAGTTAATCGATTTTGTCGGAACTTGGGGACCGGCAATCCTTGGTCACGCGGCCGGGCCGGTCATTGAGGCGGTGCGTGAAACGGCGGGACGCGGATTGAGCTTTGGCACTCCGAATCCTCTGGAAGTCGAAATGGCTGAGACGATCTGCCGCATGGTGCCGTCGGTAAAGAAAGTGCGCATGGTGAACAGCGGCACCGAGGCCACCATGAGCTGCATTCGCCTCGCCCGGGGGTTCACCGGCAGGTCGAAGATCATCAAATTCGAGGGTTGCTATCACGGGCATGTGGACTCGCTCCTCGTGAAAGCCGGCAGCGGGGCGCTCACCCATGGCAACCCCGACAGCGCTGGAGTGCCGGAGGCGCTCGCAAGGCTCACCGTCACACTCCCCTTTAACGATGCCGACGCTATCCTGGCTGCCTTTGCAGCGAATCCGGGAGAGATCGCAGCGGTGATTATCGAGCCAGTCCCTGCCAATGCCGGCCTATATTTACCGGAACCAGGATTCCTCGAGGGCCTGAGGGAAATCTGCATACGCGAGGGCGCGGTTTTGATTTTCGACGAGGTCATGACCGGATTCCGCCTCGCTCCAGGCGGCGCGCAGGAGATTTATAAAATCACTCCCGATCTCACGGCGATGGGGAAAGTCATCGGCGGTGGCCTGCCGGTGGGAGCCTTTGGCGGACGGGCGGAAATCATGGACTGCCTATCGCCGGATGGCCCCGTTTATCAAGCAGGAACACTTTCTGGAAATCCCATCGCGATGGCGGCGGGTCTTGCCCAGCTACGCGAAATGGAACGCATAGGCGGTTGGGCACTCCTCGAAAAAACCGGTGCGGCCTTCGAGTCTGCCACGCGGGAGGCGATTCAGGGGCTTCCCCTCACCTTCCAGCGGATCGGCTCGATGTTTTGCCTCTATTTTCACGAGGGTCCGGTGCGGAATCTTCAAGAGGCCATGGGCAGCGACCGTGTGCGCTTCGGAAAATTCTTCCACGGCTGCCTCGAGGAAGGCGTTTACTTTGCGCCATCGCAATTCGAGGCAGGCTTCCTGTGCACGGCCCATTCCTCAGCGGACATCGAGCAGACGGCCGATGTGGTGAAAAAGAATCTGGCCCGTGTTTTTTGAGGTTACGCCGCCGTGCCTCGCGTGGTAGAAAGCGCGCCATGACAGCATTGTTGGCACTAGAGGATGGACGGGTTTTTCATGGCGAGTCTTTCGGAGCGGAGGGCACGGCCACTGGCGAGGTTTGCTTCAACACCTCGATGAGCGGCTATCAGGAAATCCTCACAGACCCTTCCTATCGTGGCCAGATCGTGGCGATGACCTATCCGGAAATCGGCAATTACGGCGTGAATGACATCGATGTGGAGAGCGACAAGCCTCAAGTGCGCGGCTTCGTGATCGAAGAACTCAGCCCTGTCGTCAGCAATTGGCGCTCGGATTCCGACCTTGCCGGGTATTTGAAAAAACACGGCATTCAAGGCATTCAAGGCATCGACACGCGAGCCCTCACCCGCCACCTCCGCACTCGCGGATCCATGCGGGCATGCATCACCACCGAGACCACTGATCCATCCAAGGCCGTGGAAATGGCCAAAAACGCCTCCTACGAGGGGGTGGATTTCGTAAAAGAAGTCACATCCACCGAAAAACACCAGTGGGACAAGGATAGCCGCTTGAGCCGTGAATGGATCATCCGCCCAGGCTCGGAAACCGCCGTGGATGCCGATGAAAAAGGCAATGTCTTCACCGACCTACCTCCTGCCACCTACACGCTCGCCGCGCTGGATTTTGGAATCAAAAACAACATCCTTCGCTCGCTCCGGCAGAATGGATTCGATGTCACCGTGCTTCCCGCGACAGCAACTGCCGAGGAGGTTCTCGCTCTGGGAACGGATGGCGTTTTTCTCTCAAACGGCCCCGGCGACCCCGAAGCCCTCGATTACGCCCGTGAGACCGTTCGCGGCCTGATCGGGAAAAAACCGCTCTTCGGCATCTGCCTTGGCCACCAGATTCTCGCTCTCGCCCTTGGAGGCAGCACCTTCAAACTCAAGTTCGGCCATCGCGGAGGCAACCAACCCGTTAAGGACCTCCGCACGGGAAAAATCGCCATCACTTCGCAAAATCACGGCTATGCAGTCGACCCCGCCTCTCTTCCAGAGGATGTCGAAGTGACCCATGTGAACCTGAATGACGGCACGGTCGCCGGTCTGCGCCACTTGAAACACCGCGCCTTCAGCGTTCAATACCACCCCGAAGCCTGCCCCGGCCCGCATGATGCCGACTACTTCTTTGCCGAGTTCGCCAAAGAAGTTGCCGCTGCGAAAGCCTCAGCCTAATAATCCCGCCATGGCCAAGCTTCAGATTTTCTTCCCCGACGGCACCGAGATCACCCACGACTTGCCGGAGGAAAAAACATCCGTCGGTCGCATCTCTGAAAACCAACTGCACATTCCGGACGACTCCGTAAGCAGTCGGCATGCGGAGATTATTTTTGAGAATGCCAACTTCTTCGTTCGCGACCTCGACTCTACAAACGGGACATTTGTAAACAGCTCAAAAGTCGAAAGTGCAGTCCTGAAACACGGCGACGAAGTGCGTTTCGGCTCGGTGGCCTGCCTTTTCCTCTCTGAAAATGCAGACTCCGCCAGCGCAGCAGAGGCCGCTTCTTCCGAAGAACAAAACCCTGCCAGCAAGAGTGTGAGGCCTGAGAATTTCACAAGCTCCTCGCCCATCCCGCGCAATAAAAATGGCAAGGATTTCAGCCCTCTCGCCGTCGCCGCAGCGGCACTCATCGGCACGGCAGCAGCAGCAGCCGCGCTTTATTTCATTTTTCAACCTCCGGTCTAAGTCCAACGGACAAGACCGCAGTCAATTTACCGCCATGGAAGAAAATTCCCAAAACGAACTCCTTGCCGTCCGAAGGCAAAAACTGGAAGCCCTCCGCGCGGCCGGCATTGATCCGTTCGGCCAAGCCTACGAAACAACCGGCGCACCCGGTCAAATCCGCGCCGCATTTGCCGAGGGACAAAAAGTTCGCACCGCTGGACGCATCACGGCCCATCGCAACATGGGCAAGAGCCACTTTATCGACCTCTCGGACAGTTCCGGACGCATGCAGGTTTATCTGAACGCCAAGGAAGTCGGCGCGGAGAAGATGGCCGTTTTCGACCACCTCGACATCGGCGACTTCATCGGCGTCGAGGGCGAAACCTTCGTCACCAAAACCGGAGAGCCAAGCATCAAGGCGACCAGTTTCACAGTCCTGTCGAAATCCCTGCGCCCCCTCCCCGACAAGTGGCACGGGGTTCAGGACACGGAAATCAAATACCGCCAGCGCTACCTCGACCTCATCTCCAATCCGGAGTCGATGGAAGTCTTCCAAAAACGCATCGCCATCGTCCGCGAAATCCGGCGCTTCCTGGAAGACCGTGGCTTCATCGAGGTCGAAACACCCATGATGCAAGCGGTGCCTGGAGGCGCGGCAGCAGCCCCCTTCAAGACGCACCACAACGCGCTCGGCGTGGACCTCTATCTCCGCATCGCGCCGGAACTTTACCTCAAGCGACTCCTTGTGGGCGGTTTTTCCAAAATTTTCGAACTCAACCGCAACTTCCGCAACGAAGGCATATCCCGACGCCATAATCCCGAGTTCACCATGCTCGAAGCCTACTGGGCCTGCGCCGACTTCGAAAAAATGGCCGAACTCGTCGAGGAAATGGTCTGCCATGTCGCTCAGACGGTCTGCGGCTCGCTCCAGATCGAGCACAAGGATGCCGAAGGCAATGTCCTCCGGACAATCGACCTCTCCCGCCCCTGGCGCCGCACAGACTATGCGGACCTCATCAAAGGCATCGTGCCAGACTGGTATGAAAGAACGCCCGAGCAGCGCCGCGCCTGGTGCATCGAGAACCATATCGATGTCAACCACTGCCAAGAGGATTTCGAGGTCACCCAGCATGTTTTTGAAAAACTGGTGGAGGAGAAAACCATGAATCCCCTGTTCGTGACCCGCTGCCCGAAGGAACTCGTCCCCCTCGCCAAACAAAACACGGCGAATCCATCCGTCGTCGATGTTTACGAGCTCGTCATCAACGGTCAGGAAATCTCGCCCGGCTACTCCGAACTCAACGACCCCGACATCCAGCGCGAGCGCTTGGAGCACCAGAGCGGCGGCGAAACCCAGAAGCTCGACGAGGATTTTCTCACCACTCTCGAATACGGCATGCCTCCCGCAGGCGGCATCGGTATCGGCATCGACCGCCTGGTCATGATGCTGACTGGCGTCGAGAGCATTCGCGATGTCATCCTCTTTCCTCACATGCGCCCGCGCGCCGGGACCTGAAAAACGCCGCGCACCCCGGGCCCGCCACACCAAGCCTCGTGAAACGAATCTTCGGCCTGCTCCTGTTGCTCCTCGCCATGCAGATTCCCGCTCGCGCGTGGGAGGTGATCATGCACGAGGGGCGCCGCCATGTGCCGATTGAAGATGTTTCCAAATTCTACCGCCTGAGAGCCCCCTTGGTGAACGGCCCCGCCTTCACCCTGAGCGGAGGTTCGAAGACCATCCGTGGCCGCGCCGGCACACGCGAAATCTACATCAACAATGTCAAATACATCCTCTGCTTCCCCGTGGAGCAGAAGGGCGGCCGCATTCTCATTTCGGCGATGGATGTCACAAAAATCATCGAACCCGTCATGCGACCGGGCCTCATTAAAAATGCCCACGCCGTCCGAACCGTGATCCTGGATGCAGGTCACGGTGGACACGACAGCGGGGCAAAAGGCCAGCGCGGCATTGAAAAAGAGGCCGCCCTGGATGTCGTGCTACGCGCCAAGCGCCTGCTGGAGCAAAATGGCTACACCGTGCGCCTGACACGCTCGAGCGATGTCTTCATACCGCTCGAAGACCGCGCCGCCTTTGCCAACCGGTTTACGAATGCAATCTTCGTCAGCGTTCACTTCAACAAAAGCGGTGGCGGTGGCGCCTCCGGCATCGAGACCTTCGCACTCGCCCCGCGCGGCGTGCCCTCGATGGATGAGGAAAATTTCAGCTACAGCGACCTGAAGCTGCACCCCGGCCATGGACAGGATGCCGAGAACATCGCCCTCGCCACGGCGCTTCACTCCTCCATGCTCCGCCACATGCGCCTCACCGACCGGGGCATCAAGCGCGCGCGCTTCGTTGTGATCCGCGACATCCGTATTCCCGGCGTGCTCCTCGAAGGCGGCTTCATGAACCATCCGGTGGATGGCAAACTGATCGCATCCCCCGCCTACCGTGACGCCTTTGCCCGGGCTATCCTCGAAGGTGTGGGCCGCTATCGCAGCGCCGTCTCGGGAGAGACCAGCTACCAGGCACCATCCGCCGTAGCCTCCGCCACAGATAAAACATCCGTCCCCGACTTGCGCCGGAATATTTCCCCACTTGGAATGCATCCCATGCTCAACGAAGCTGTGCAACGCGCGGCCGATTCGCTTAAAACCAGCGACACCGCCGCACAGCAAACCAAACCGGATGCAAACTGAACTATCCACCGACCCCATTGGAGTCTTCGATTCCGGCATCGGCGGCCTGACCGTTGCCGCCGCGCTGCAGAACCTCCTGCCTTCAGAAAATATTTTCTATCTCGGTGACACAGCCCGCGTCCCCTACGGCGGGAAAAGCCGCCGCACCGTCGAGCGCTACAGCATCGAGATCGGCGGACTCCTCCTCGCCGAGCGCGCAAAGATCATCGTCGTCGCCTGCAACACCGCATCCGCCCTCGCCGTTCCCCGCATGAAGGAAATGTTCAAAGTTCCCGTGCAAGGCGTCGTCGCGCCCGGGGCGGCCGCAGCCGTGGCCTCCACCAAGAACAAAACCGTCGGAGTCATCGGCACCCGCGCCACCATTGCAAGCGGCGCCTACGAACACGCCATCCACTCGCTCGACGCCGACATCCGGGTCATCAGCGTAGCCTGTCCCTTGCTTGTCCCGCTCATCGAGGAAGGCATGTTCGAGGACAAGGTGACCGACCTCATGCTCGCCCGTTACCTTGCTCCGCTCCTCGCAGCAGGCATCGACACGCTCGTCCTCGGCTGCACTCACTACCCGCTCCTGCGGGAAGCAATCGCCCGCACCGCAGGCCCGACCGTAACTCTCGTGGACTCGGCCGAAAACTGTGCTCTGGCAGTCAAAGCCCTCCTCGAAAAAAACACCCTCAACGCCCCGCCCGAACGCCTCGGCAAGCTCGATGTCGCCCTCACCGACGCCACCGAACGCTTCCTCCGCACCGCCGCCAAAGCCCTCGACCTCGAAATCGGCGATGTCAGCCTCCGCTCGGTTCAGAACATCGAAAAAGCGTAAATGCCCCTCTACATGTCTGGCAGGGTATGAAATCAAAAACGGAGCCCATCTTTCAACGGACTCCGTTTTTTTTGAACTTGGAATTTTCCCGGCGTTTATTCGGTGATGATGTCCTTGTAGGTCTTGCCGGATGGTATCATCGGGAGCACATGCTCGGTGTAGGGCGTCATGACATCCAGGATGTAAACTTCCTTGGACTCCAGCATGCGCTTCATGGCAGCGGGGAGGTCTTTTTTGTGGATGACTCTTTCGCAGGTCACGCCGAATCCTTTGCAGATATCGACATAGTCCGGGTAGATGCGCTGAAGATCGCGAGGATCGCCGAGGAAGGTATGGCCTCGGTTGCCACCGTGGAAGCGGTCCTCCCATTGGACGACCATTCCGAGATGCTGGTTGTTCAAAATGATCGCTTTTGCCGCGATGCCTTCGATGTGCGCTGTGGCGAGTTCTTGGACATTCATGAGGAATGATCCGTCGCCATCGATGTCGATGACTTGTTTGTTAGGCATTCCGACTTTGGCTCCCATGGCGGAGGGGTAGCCGAAGCCCATGGAACCGAGACCGGCGGAGGTGACGAGACGGCGGGGGGCGTCGAAGTCGTAGAATTGAGCGGCCCACATCTGGTGCTGGCCGACGCCGGTCGTAATGATGGCGTCGCCTTTTGTCATTTCGCAGAGGAGCTGGATGACATGCTGCGGCTGGATGACATCCTCGGTGTCCTTAAACGAGAGCGGGTGCTTGGTCTTCCAGGCGTCGATTTGTTTATACCAATCCGGATAGCGGGAGAAATTCTTCGTCGTGCGTTTGTAGCCGGCTTGATCGAGGAGCTTGTTGAGGCGCGTGAGGGCGTATTTGAGATCGCTCAGGATCGGCAGGCAGACGGCTTTGTTTTTGTTAATCTCGGAATTGTCGATGTCGATGTGAACGATTTTTCCGTGTTCGCAGAATTTCTCGACCTTGCCGGTGACGCGGTCGTCGAAGCGCACGCCGATGGCGAGCAGGAGGTCGGCTTCGTTGACGGCATTGTTTGCATAGACAGTGCCGTGCATGCCGAGCCACTTGAGCGAGAGAGTGTGCGTCTCGGGAAATCCACCAATACCCATGAGCGTGGTAGCCACAGGAATCTGGGTGCGCTCAGCGAACTCAAGCAACTCGGCCGAGGCCTCGCCGGAGATCACTCCGCCACCGCAATAGATCATCGGGGCTTTCGCATCGCCAAGCATTCCGATGAGTTCATTCAGGGCGACATCATCCGCTTTGCGCTCGGGTTTGTAGCCACGCAGGTTGACGGATTTTGGGAAAATCGGCTGGGTGGTGAGATTCTGAATGTTCTTCGGAATGTCGATGAGAACTGGGCCCGGACGGCCTGTGGAGGCAATGTGGAAGGCCTCTTTGACGATGCGGGGAAGCTCGTTGACATCCCACACCAAGTAGCTGTGCTTCACCATCGGAAGGGTCATTCCAAAAACATCCGTCTCTTGGAACGCACCGCGTCCGATCATCTCCTGCGGCACTTGACCAGTGATAGCCACAAGAGGGATCGAGTCCATGAAGGCGTCAGCGATGCCGGTGACAAGATTCGTCGCGCCAGGGCCGGAGGTCGCCATGCAGACTCCGACTTTGCCGGTGACACGGGCGTAGCCCTCGGCGGCAAAAATCCCACCTTGCTCGTGACGGGGAAGGATGGTGCGGATTTTTTTTGTTTTCGTGAGCGCTTGGTGAATCGGCATCGAGCACCCGCCGGGATAGGCGAAAACAACCTCAACGCCTTCGCGCTCGAGGCACTCAACGAGAATCTCCGCACCATTCATGACATTGCCCCGTTCAGGCGTAGCGGTGGATTTCGTAGCGGCGGATTTTTTTGTCTTCATAATTTGGAAAAATAGTCTGGCAGATTAAGCGGCGAAGCGGAGGATTGGCGAGGATAAAAAAGAGATCTACTCGGGTAGCGAACTGCATGTAATCAACGCAAGGGGTTGCTCAAAGCCCCGATCAATATTTCGTGAAGGTCGCTGCCTTCCGGCAATTTTTGAATTAGCAAATCAATAGGCACAATGCCGCCTTCTTGATCTTTTTTGAAGTTGTCTGGCTTGGCATCCGAAACCAGAATCCGGCTTGAGGGATCATACCAAGTTTTGTCTGAAATGTGCTGGTTGTTGAAAATAGAAGCCGGAACTTTTTTGAATCCACGACTCTCCATGTTGGAATGAATTTCTGAATGGCTGGGTTCACACCCATCAATTGTGCGTTGAGAGATGGAGAGACCGATAGCTCCATTGTGTTCATGAATTCCCTCAATTCTCAGGTCGTCACCGAAGATTTCGTTTTGCCAGTTAATGCGTTGAATGTATTCGTAAGGTGTGGATGGCCTTAAAATCAGTTTTCCTTCATAGCCACCAGAGCCCACCAAATAATAATTTGAATCAACTGCATACCCGAAATGGGCGCGAACCTCAGGATTCTGACCGTTGTCATAGGTATACTTCCAAACCCTGTCTCCGCGAAATTCAATGAGGTGTTCGTTACCGCTCCTGTGCCATACTGGATTGGTGGCTATGGCGGCAATGCTTTGCCGCAGTTTGGCAAGACGGGCTACTTGGTTGTTGTAGCGGGTTTCGATGTCATATTCTGCAACGCCCGCTGCGGAGTCTGAGCGAGAAATTTCTCCAAGGTTATCGGAGATTGCCGCAGTCTGATCTTCCTGTCGGCTTCCGACATCTGTTTTATCTTCTCGGATAGTGGAGCGTAGAGAGATTTCAATGTTTTCAAAATTACAACTCAAGATGGCCTGTGCAAATTATTTCATGCCCGTTGCCAGCACAGTCTGAAAAAACGGCGCTTCTGGTTCTCGCGAGACGATGGAGGATTCGATTTTGGAGAAGCCGGCCTTTTTCATCATGCGGTGGAGTTCGATTTCTGAAAATCCCAGCCACACATGTGCGTAAAGTTCGCGCGTCTGCTCATGAGTGTGGCTGAGCAAATCGAGGATCAATACACGGCCGCCGGGTTTGAGGATTCTGTAAGCTGCATTCAATGCCTGCTGGGGAACAGCCGCATGGTGCAAAGCTTGGCTGAAAAGGGCGACATCAATCGAGTCGGCGTCGATCGGCGGGTCCTCGATATCGCCGAGCCGGTATTCCAGATTCGAAAAGCCGTGCTCCTTTGCCAAAGCGGAACCGAACTCGACCATTTTTTCTGAGTTATCAATGGCGATGACCTTCTTGGAAGTCCTGGCCAACAGTTGCGAGAGGGTCCCCTCGCCTGCCCCGAGGTCTGCGATGACCATTGGCGGAAGCAATCGTAGAAGCCCGTGCGAGAGCGCCTCCCACGAGCGACCAGGCACATAGGCACGGCCAAATTTTCCCGCCAGTTTGTTAAAATACTCCGCCGCCCGGTCCTTGCGTTTTTTGAGTGTGAAGGCAAGGTGCGCCTTGTCTGCCGAGGCCTCCTTCAGCTCTACCCTCGCTGCCTCGAGAATAGCCAAGGCAGCCTCACCAAGTTCCTCTCCGACGGAATAGAAGATATTTTTTCCAACCCGGCGATCCTTCACCAACTCCTCGCGCTTCAACTGCGCCAAGCAGGTCGATATGCGCGACTGCGCGAGACCCAGAATCTCCTGCAACTCGGCGACCGTGAGTTCCTCCTCCATCAAGAGGAGCAGCAAACGCAACCGGATCGGATCCGACAAAACACGGAGAGATTTCAGGATTGACGCCATTGAAACATATCAATATATTCGAATGCGTAGATGCGTAAAGCTTAACCTCAACCCAAACCCAATAAATCCTATGTCACGCCGTTACATCTTTTCCTCCGAATCCGTTGGCGAAGGCCATCCCGACAAAGTCTGCGACACAATCTCCGATGCCGTTCTCGACGCTTGCCTGACGATCGACAAAACCAGCCGCGTCGCCTGCGAGACCTTTGTCAAAAGCAACACCGTTGTCGTCGGCGGTGAAATCACCATCCCGAAAATCAAAGGTGCCGCCCTTGATTCTGTGATGAACATCGGCTCGATCGTTCGCGAGGCGATCCGTGGCATCGGCTATGTCAATAACGACGATGTCTTCCACGCCGACCGCGTTTTCATTTCAAACCTCCTCACCGCACAGAGCGCCGACATCGCGCAGGGTGTGGATAACAAAAAAGCCAAAGGCAAAGCCACTGCCGAGCAAGGCGCCGGCGACCAAGGCCTCATGTTCGGCTACGCCTGCAACGAGACCCCTGAACTCATGCCCGCTCCGATCATGTTCGCCCACCGCCTCGGCCGCGAACTCACTGCCATCCGCAAGGCCGGCAAGGTGAAATGGCTCCGTCCTGACGCCAAGAGCCAAGTTTCCGTGCTCTATCAAGACGGCAAACCCGTCCGCGTGACCAATGTCGTCATCTCGACCCAGCACACCGAGGATGTCGAAATCGAAGAGATCCGGAAATTTTTGATCGCAAATGTCATTCGCAAGGTCATTCCGAAGGACTTCCTCGACGCTTCCACGGAGTTCCTTATCAACCCAACCGGCCGTTTCGTCATTGGCGGCCCTCAAGGCGACTCCGGGCTCACCGGCCGTAAAATCATCGTCGACACCTACGGCGGCATGGGCCGTCACGGCGGTGGTGCCTTCTCAGGAAAAGACCCATCGAAAGTGGACCGCAGCGCCGCCTACATGGGCCGCTATGTTGCGAAAAATGTCGTAGCCGCCGGCCTCGCAGACCGCTGCGAAGTGCAATTCGCCTACGCCATCGGCCACCCACACCCCGTCAGCGTCCACATCGACACCTTCGGCACGCACAAAGTGAACGAAGAAAACATCGAGAAAGCCGTTAAAGAAGTCTTCTCGTTCAAACCCGCCGACATCGTCACCCAACTCAACCTCCTCCGCCCGATCTACAGCAAGACCACAAACTACGGTCACTTCGGTAAGGAAGACAAAGAGATCACTTGGGAGAGGACAGACAAAGCAGCGGCGTTGAAAAAGGCGGCGCGCTAAAAAGTTCGAGAAGTTTTCAGAGTTCAGTTTTCAGGAAACCAAACGATGGCTTATCGATCGTTCGAAGATTTGGAAGTGTGGCAGCGGGCTTGCCGCCAATGCACTTCCATCTACGAGATTTTTGAGGATTGTAAAAAATACTCCCTCAAAGATCAGATCGAACGGGCATCACTTTCCGTTCCCTCAAACATTGCCGAAGGCCATGAGCGCAATACCAAAGCAGATTTCCAGCGCTTTTTGAACATTGCCCTCGGCTCAAACGCTGAACTCCAAACCCAACTCTACATCGCCCGCAAACTCAATCTCATCAAACAACCCGCATTCCAAAGCAGCATTAACGAGTCCAAAGAAATTTCCGCAATGATCCGCGGACTTTGGAAATCCATCGCCCGCAAAACACCCACTGAAAACTGAACCCTGAAAACTGAAAACTAAACATGCCTACAAAACCCGCTTCCAAATCAAAAACCACCGCCGCAGCAGTTCTGGCCGAACTGACCGCCGCAACCGCCAACCTTGCCAAATACTCCGCCGCTACACCGAAGGGCGCGGATTATGTTGTCGCCGACATCTCGCTTGCCGAGTGGGGGCGCAAGGAAATCAGCGTTGCCGAGCATGAAATGCCGGGCCTTATGGCGGTTCGTAAAAAATACGCCAAGCAGAAGCCGCTTAAAGGCGTTCGCGTGACCGGTTCGCTTCACATGACGATTCAGACAGCGGTTCTCATCGAAACGCTGGTTGATCTCGGCGCCGATGTGCGCTGGGCGAGTTGCAACATTTTCTCCACTCAAGACCACGCCGCCGCAGCCATCGCGGAGACCGGCACGCCCGTCTTTGCATGGAAAGGCGAGACACTCGAAGAGTATTGGGAACTCACCCTCAAAGCGATCACCTTCCCTGGCAACCTCGGCCCACAACTCGTGGTCGATGACGGCGGCGATGTGACCCTTCTCATCCACAAAGGTGCCGAACTCGAAAAAGGCGACAAGTGGGCCTACCAACCCGCCGAAAACCATGAAGTCTCCGTCGTCAAGGCCCTCCTGCGCCGCGTCGCCGAGGAGCGCCCCGGCTACTGGACTAAAGTGGCCAAGGCTTGGAAAGGCGTCTCCGAGGAGACAACGACAGGCGTCCACCGCCTCTACCAACTCGCCGAGGTCGGCAAACTGCTCGTGCCAGCGATCAATGTGAACGACTCGGTCACGAAGTCCAAATTCGACAACCTCTACGGCTGCCGCGAGTCCCTCGCTGACGGCCTCAAGCGTGCAACCGATGTCATGATCGCCGGAAAAGTTGCCGTCGTGTGCGGCTACGGCGATGTCGGTAAAGGCAGCGCCCACTCGCTCCGCGCTTACGGCGCCCGAGTTATTGTCACAGAGATCGACCCCATCAACGCCTTGCAGGCCGCAATGGAGGGCTTCCAGGTCAATACCATCGAAAGCACCCTCGGTGTCGGCGACATTTATGTCACCACCACCGGCAATAAAGACATCATCACGCTCCAGCACATGCTCGCGATGAAAGACCAAGCGATCGTCTGCAATATCGGACACTTCGACAACGAAATCCAAGTCGAGGAACTCAAGAAACACAAAGGCATCCGCTGCGAGACCATCAAGCCGCAATACGACCGCTACTTCCTGCCCGGCGGCAAGAAGAGCATCTACATGCTCGCCGACGGCCGCCTCGTGAACCTCGGCTGCGCCACTGGCCACCCGAGCTTCGTGATGTCCAATTCCTTCACCAACCAGACTCTCGCCCAAATCGACCTCTGGCAGAACAAGGACAAATACAAAAACACCGTCTATCGCCTGCCCAAGAAGCTCGACGAGGAAGTAGCCCGCCTGCACCTCGAAAAAATCGGCGTCGTCCTCACCAAGCTCACCAAGAGCCAAGCCGAATACCTCGGCGTGCCGTCCGAAGGCCCTTACAAGCCCGAGCACTACCGCTACTAAAAGCGAGCCAGTCCAAAATTGGATTCAAAGAACGGGCGCGATGCAAGTCGCGCCCGTTTCGCTTATACGCTCCGCAGATCCGTCAGTGGGATGTGGAGACGGATACGGTTTGACCAATGCGAAGCGGGATGGGTGGCGTTCCCGTGACATTGATGCGGACGGGAAAACGATTCGGGAGGCGCACCCAGTCGATGGTCTGGCTCACTTTAGGGAGGAGATCCACGGTGGAGCCATCGGGATCAAAAATGCCCCAGGCCACACTTTCGATGACGCCGTCGAAGGGTTCATTGTTGCGGCCGATAAAGGTAATCGATGCCTTGCCTCCATCCTGAAGGTGGTGGAGTTGGGTTTCCATGAAGTAGGCGGCGATCCAAAAGGAACTCGAATCCACAAGCGCAAGGAGTTGCTCGCCGGCGTAGACATAGGTGCCGGCCGAGGTATTCATGTTCGTGAGATAGCCATCCACGGGAGCGAAAATTTTCGTGTAGCCAAGATTGAGTTGGGCAGTCTGGAGATCAGCTTGGGCTGCGGCCGTGTTGGCCTGTGCTGCCGCATAGGAATCCTGGGCGTTTTGCAGGTCCCGCAGGTCGTTGACTTTTGTCTGGTAGAGAACCGTCTGGCGGTCGAGTTCCTGCTTGGCCTGAACCTCGGCGGCCTGGGCCTGCTGGAGCTTGGCGCCGCAATTGTTCACCGTGGCGATGTAGGTGGAGGGATCGATTTCAAAGAGGAGGTCGCCTTTTTTGACCTGCTGGTTGTCGCGAATAGGAATCTTCACAATCGGCCCGGCAACGCGACTGGCTATGCCGACCACATTGGCTCGCACTTGGCCGTCGCGGGTCCAAGGCTGTGTGGAATAGCGTTGATACATCCCGAGAGCGGCCAGGAGGGCCAGAACAACAACCGTAGAGGTGACGATGAAGGCGGTGCTTTTATTCATGGTGCGAGGCAGAGTCCCAAAGCGGAACCAAACAAGATGACGAGAGCGATGAAAAGCAGGGGAAGATTCCAGAGATGCCGTGTCCAACCGAGCTGTTCGATAGCAACAAGCAGTAGCCAAGCCGCGAGAAAACCAACGGTGGCGATCGCAATTTCCCAGGGCAACAGGAATTCTCCGAGCAGAAATTGGGCTGAACTGAATTGATTCAACATCGAGACCTGCATCCTTTCACCACAGCACACCAGTGGCAAGCCCGTCCATTCCAGCTTATGGACGCGCGGAAATGTTAAGGATAGGAAGTCCCTCTGCCCGTGTCGTAGGAACTCTTGGACTCGAACACCTGCTCGCAACTCCGCGTTTTATAGTTCCAGCGTCCACCGGACTCAACGCACTTGTTGATCTCCAGAAAATCAGGGCTGAAACCGTGAATCGCATACAGAGTAAAGAAATAGCCCCCGACAATCAGGACGGCTGTTCCGAGCAGCATCAGTATGGCTTTGAGGGGCATGGAAGGAGTAAAGGAATTGAAACCGTGATTTTTCAAAAACGCAAAAGAAAACTTTC
Organism: Terrimicrobiaceae bacterium; assembly: GCA_044345595.1. Lineage (GTDB taxonomy): Bacteria > Verrucomicrobiota > Verrucomicrobiia > Chthoniobacterales > Terrimicrobiaceae > UBA967. Next base: position 58,281 of record JBIJAV010000005.1, on the reverse strand, counting down.
GCCTTTTTTCAGTCTAAAGCTGCTTCCGTCTGCTTGATTCCATAGTTTTTTTTGAGACGATCGCCGACGAGTGATTCCATCCAGCAAGAGACCGGTCCGTATTTTGATCCTAACCGCCAGCATGGGGGAGGGCCACAATACCGCTGCCCGCAACATACAGCATGCGCTCCAAGCCGAGGCGGGGAGTGGCGTGGAGGTGTTGGTGGTGGATCCCTACACGCGCACCAATCCCGTGGTGAACCGGTGCATCCAGAAGGGATACGCGGCAGCCATCAACAACTACCCGCGGCTTTGGAAAATGGTTTTTGCGATGCTCAGCCAACCCAAGGTCATCGAGGGAATGGCTCCGCTTTTGCTGCAGCTCACGAACGCGGTGCATTCGCTGGTGCGGGAGTTTCAGCCGGACATGATCGCCTCCACCTACCCTGTCTTCGGCTACATCCTGCAACGAATCCGCCGGGTCGATCCGGCCGTGGCTATGCCGTTCTACATGGTCATCACGGATTCCACGATGATCAACCAGACATGGTATCGCTACCCGTGCGACGGGGCGATTGTGGCCGACGAACCCACGGCGGAGGTGCTGCGCGGCGACGGGGTGGAGGAGGAAAAAATCCACGTTCTCGGTTTTCCGGTCGGTCTGCAATTCGACGAATTCATCCCTGCTCCGCCACCGCACGATGGCAATTGGCGGCTGCTTTTTTTCCCCGGCGGCCCGCTGCAGAAGGCGTTTGAAACACTCCATCACCTTTCCACAATTCCGAATGCCAGCGTCACGGTCATCACCGGCCGGCGGCAGGACGCGCATGCGGCGCTCTCGCGAGCAGGCCTGCCAAAGCGGGGACATCTGATCGGATGGACGGACAAAATGCCCGAGCTCATGGGATCGCACCACATCTTCATCGGCAAAGCCGGCGGAGCGACCGTGCAAGAGGCGATCGCAGCCCAAATTCCCTTTGTCGTCAGCCATATTGTGCCCGGTCAGGAGGAGGGCAACATCGCCCTCATCCAACAGACCGCGATTGGAGCGCTGGCATCAAACAGCCCCGCAGACATCCTGCATATCGTCAAAGGGGCCATGGCGAACGAAGCCGCCCTCTGGCGGACCTGGCGGAAGAATCTCGTCCAGATTCAAAAACCTTCCGCCTCGCGCGCCATTGCCTCGTTCCTTCTGGAGCGGGCTGTCGCGCGGTAGCGCGAAATCGTTGGAGGGTCGACCTCCGGCTTGACCCATTCTTCAGCCGCGAAGCGGCGTCTCAGGGGAGCATGGCCGTCTCGGCTGTGCAGGCGCAAGGCGTGGTTTAGGAATCGTTGAGGTTGCGGGGCGAGTGTCTTTCACGGTCGAGACGACCGTGCTCCCCTCTTTCGCGCGGCAGCGCGAAATCGTTGGAGGGTCGACCTCCGGCTTGACCCATTTTTCAGCCGCGAAGCGGCGTCTCAGGGGAGCATGGCCGTCTCGGCTGTGCAGGCGAAAGGCGTGGTTTAGGAATCGTTGAGGTTGCGGGGCGAGTATCTTTCACGGTCGAGACGACCGTGCTCCCCTCTTGCGCGCGGCAGCGGGATTCGTAAGCCAGGGCAGAGGTCAGGATGCCTGAGGCTGCTGCTGTGTGAGACAATGGAAGGCTCCGAGACCCCAGATTAGCTCGCGGCAGTCGATCGGAACGATCCGGCGAGTGGGGAAAGCCTCGTGCAGAGCGGAGACAGCCCAGGCGTCATTGTGCTCGTTGAAAACAGGGAGCAGAACGACCGAATTCGCGATGTAGAAATTCGCGTAGCTCGCAGGCAGGCGCTGACCCTCGCGCATGATGCGTGTCGGCATGGGCAGCGTGAGCACATGGAGCGGTTCGCCATCAGCGAGGCGCATGGTATGCAGGCGGTCGAGGTTGCGCTGGAGCGGCTCGAAATTTGGATCGTGCTCGTCCTCTTCCACAGCGGTGACGACGGTGGAGGGTCCAATGAAACGCGTGATATCATCGACATGTCCATCCGTGTCGTCGCCCTCGATGCCGTCGCCAAGCCAGAGGATTTTTTTAACCCCGAGTTTGTCGCGCAGTTTTTTCTCAATCGCCGTGCGGTCGAGGGCCGGATTGCGATTGGGATTGAGCAGGCAACTCTCGGTGGTGAGAAGCGTGCCTTGGCCATTGGTGTCGATCGATCCACCTTCGAGGATGAAGTGTTCGAAATTGAAAACGGGCAGGCCCAGAGCTTTGGCAATGGCTGGAGGAACGGCATTGTCTTCGTCGAAAGGCGAGAGCTTGTAGCCCCAGGCGTTGAAACCGAAGTTCAGCACAGCCAATTGCGGCGACTTGTCGCGCTTCACAAAAATGGGTCCATGATCACGGCACCACGGCTCGTCGGTGGGGATATGGAAATACTCGACCCGATCCGGTGGACAGGAGCGCAGGAGCTTGCGGACAGTCTTCTCCTGCTCAGCGCCGCTGACATTGATCCGGACGATCTCCGACTCGGCCAGTGCCTCCGCCATTTTCACGAAGGTTGGAATGACGCGGTCGTAGGATTCCGGGAAGCTGTTGCAATCGGGCTGGGGCCAGGAAATCCAGGTTGCCTCGTGGGGTTCCCACTCGGCCGGCATGCGGTATCCTTTTTCTGAGGGACTCGATTCAGTCATGTAGATGATGGTTTTCCGCTACAGACGCGCAAGGACAAGGCAAAGTTCGAAAAAAATTTTCCGTCATTTTGAAAAACCATTTGCATTCGTCTCCGGATGGCGTTTTGCGGGCAAAGCAAAAGCGGCGGGGGCTCACATTCCCCCGCCGCTTCACACTATGCCAAACTATCGCTTAGATGGCCTTTTCTCCTGTTTCATCCGTGCGGATGCGAATGGCCTCCTCGACTGCCGAGACGAAGACTTTTCCGTCTCCGATTTTGCCTGTCTTGGCGGACTTCACGATGGCCGCGAGAGCGCCCTCGAGGAGGGAGTCGGTGACGACCACCTCGATCTTGATCTTCGGCAGGAAGTCCACGGTGTATTCGCTGCCGCGGTAGATTTCGGTGTGGCCCTTCTGGCGGCCGAAACCTTTGACTTCGCTGACTGTCATTCCTTCGATTCCGAGGTCGGCAAGGGCCTCTTTGACCTCTTCGAGTTTGAAGGGTTTGATGATGGCTTCGATTTTTTTCATATTTTTGTCTCCTTGTTATGAGTGCTGCGTTAGTCGATGAGGTAGCCCTCTTCGCCGTGCTCTGATGTATCGAGACCGGCGGACTCTTTTTCCTCTGAGGCGCGGAGGCCGATGGTGAACTTCACAATGTAGGCGATGATTGCTGTGGCAACCACCGAGAGGACGATGGTCAGAATGCTGGCCTTGATCTGGTTCATGAGCAGACCTTCCTTGAGGCCCTCAACCACGGGATTAGCTTCGGCCGAGGCGAAGATGCCTGTGAGAATGGCACCCAATGTGCCGCCCACGCCGTGAACGCCGAAGGTATCGAGCGCGTCGTCATAACCGAGCATTTTCTTGAGGTAGACAACCGCGAAGAACGGTATGATGCCTGCGGCAACCGCCATGATCATGGCGCTGGCAGGAGTCACGAAGCCTGCGGCTGGAGTGACCACAACCAGGCCTGCAACGATGCCCGAGCAGAAGCCGAGGACACTGGGCTTGCCACGGGTGATCCATTCAACGGCTGCCCAGACGAATCCGGCTGTGGCGGCGCAGAGGAAGGTGGTGGTGAAAGCGTTTGCGGCTATGGCATCGGCGCCAAGCGCGGAGCCCGCGTTGAATCCGAACCAGCCAACGAAGAGCATGCCGGTTCCGATCATGCAGAGCACCATCGAGTGAGGAGCCATCTGCTGTTTGCCGAAGCCGAGACGAGGCCCGAGGATGATGCAGAGAACAAGAGCGGACCATCCGGAGCTCATGTGAACCACCGTGCCGCCTGCGAAATCGATCGCCTTGATGCCGGCATCGGCATTGAGGGGACCGCACATGAAACCGTTAACGGCCCAAACCATGTGAGCGAGCGGGAAGTAAACGACGAACATCCAGATCGCCGTGAAAAGAAGAACCGCAGAGAATTTCATGCGCTCGGCCGTGGCACCAAAGATAAGGGCCGGGGTGATGATCGCGAAAGTGAGCTGGAACATGGCCCAGATGTAATCCGAGATCCAGTAGTAGCCCGCGCCCACATTTCCGGGCTTCATGCCGTTGAAACAAGCTTGAGCGAGGTCACCCAGGAAGGCGTTGCCACCAGAGAATGTGAGGCTGTAGCCGCAGAGGAACCAAAGGATGGTCACCAAACCGGCGATGCCCATCGTCATGGCAAGAACCGAGAGGACATTCTTGGACCTCACGAGACCGCCATAGAAAAGAGCCAAGCCAGGCAGTGTCATGAACAACACGAGGGCCGTGCTGGTCATTTGCCATGCGTTATGACCGGGGCCGGGGCCGGCGATCTTCGAGGCGACATCGGGAGTCCTGGCTCCGTTGTTCACATACGCCTCGAGGTCGGCGAGACGCTGTTCGACGCTTGGTTCGGCGGCGGCGGCAGCCTCGGCCGGCGCGGTCGTGGTCTCCACGACAGTTGTTGTTGTTTTCTCCTCGACGACTGTGGTGGTGGCTTCCTGTGCGAATGCCGATGACAGACTGAGGGACCCGGCCGCAATGATTGCTGCGGCAAGGTGTGCCAGTGTTTTGTTTTTTATGAGCATGGTTGTGTTGAGTTGTTGAGTGTCCTTGATCGATCAGACCAAGGGTTGCAGCCCTATAAGCAATCGGTGTGCCAAGCTGGTTCTGTAGGGGAGACGGCCAAGCGGCTGCCCAAAAAACAACAGCCGGATTCGGCATGTCATTTTTTGATCACACACGCCGACCGCGCATTCGTTGCTTTTTCAAAAAACGCCGCCGATGCATAAATTCAGCCTTTCGAAGAGGCTCGGGAATGGCATGGTGGCGAGGCATGATCGCTTCGCAAAACACATCCCGCCATGGCAACACGCGAACAGAAGCGCCCGCGCTGTGGCAGATTCTTGTGGCGTTCGGCATTGTCTACATAGGCTACGGGCTGAATTTCCTCGCGGTGAAAATCGGTGTCGAGAGCCTGCCGGCCTTCCTCTTTGCGTCATCCCATATTATTTGCGCCGGGGTGTTGCTGATGCTCTGGCGTTGGATCACGGCCGGTGGAGTCCTCTTGTCGGCGGAAGGCTTCAAGCGCGCAGCGGCAGGAGCGTTCCTCCTTTTCGTTGGTGGAGTGGGCCTGGTCACCCAAGGCGAAAAGCTGGGTGTCCCCTCGGGCGTTGCGGCGATCATCAAGGCATCCGTGCCGCTCTGGGTGGCCGTGTTGGAGGGGTTGCGTCCCGGTGGTGAGCGGATTTCAAGGATGATGTCCCTCGGTCTCCTCCTTGGCGGAGCGGGAGTGGCCTTGCTTGTGCTTCCGCGTTTGGCGCCGGGAGGCTCGACCGATTCCACGGGAATCCTTCTTCTGGTTCTCTCGGCCTTCCTCTTTGCCGCAGGCAGCATCCTTGTCCGTCACAAGCCCCCGTCGGAATCTCCAGTGCAGGGAGCAGCCTGGATGATGGTGATCGGCGGAATCCTGCTCGCATTTTTTGGTGTGGGACTTGGCGAAGCGGGGCAGATTCATCCGGAGGATTTCACCATCCGCACCATGACGGCATTTGCTTTTCTGCTGTTCGTTCACTCCCTCGCCGCATTCACGGCGATGAACTGGCTCCTCCGTCATCTCCCGGCTTCCGTGGTGACAACCAAATTTTATGTTTCTCCCGCCGTGGCCATGATGGCGGGATATGCGGTTCTCGGTGAGAAAATCACGCCAGCGGCGGTGGCCAGCCTGTGCCTGATTCTCCTTGGCGTAGGAGTTGTGCTGTGGGGTGCCGCGCGAAACAAAAGCAGCCCGCCGCTGCGACCAGATGACGCCGAGGAGACGGAAACCTGATCCGGCAGGCGTTTTATTGCAGAGCCACCTTGCAAGAGCGACAGTAGTCCGCAATTTGCCCCGACTTGAGAATACCCGAGACGATCACCACACGCTGCGCGCCCGCCGCAAGAACCTCGGGAAGGTTGTCGAGTTTGATTCCGCCAATGCAGTAGATAGGCAGGTCAACGATGCCGTGAACCTCCCGAATCTTGGAGGTGCCTATGGATGTGTAATCGGGCTTCGTAGGCGTCGAAAAGAGAGGGCCGAATCCAATGTAATCTGGCTTCTCAGTGAGAGCAGACTTGGCCTGCAGGACGCTGTGCGTGGAGAGACCGACAATCTTGTCAGGGCCAATCAACTCACGGGCTTGATCGATAAAAATGTCATCCTGGCCTATGTGTAGGCCATCGGCGCCGGACTTAACCACAACTTCTGGATGGTCGTTGATGATGAACGGAACCTCAAAACTTCTGCAGAGCGGGACGAGTGGACAGGCGATTTCGGTTATTTTGGAGACCGGGAGGTTTTTGGCGCGGAGTTGCATGATTTCCACCCCGCCCTCGAGCATTTGGGTGGCGACAGAAATGGTTTCGTCGGGGGCGACATATCCAAGGTCAAGAATGCCGTAAAGTCGGCGGCTGTGTAGATCGAAGGTCATTTGCGTTGGTGTGAGAATTTACAGGAACAACTGCCGCCGCAGTCCGGCTTGGCTTTGGGTTTTGGCATCCAAAGTCCACGCAGAAGGAAGGCGAGCGCACCTAAAATGATCGGAGGGATTAAGAGATATTCGGGAAGAGTCATTGGAAAAAAAACAACCTGTCAACTTGATAAATCAAAACAGCGCTGAGCCATGCGAGTGTGGTCATTCCAAAGAAAGATAAAGCGGCCCAGCGCCAATTCAACTCGCGGGCGATGATGGCCACGGTCGCACCGCACTGCATGCAGAGTGCGAAAAAGACCATGATTCCGAGCACTACGGGCAGGGTGTAAACCGGCTCCCCGGCATGCGGGCCGGAGGGCCATTTTTCCTTTTGCAGCACGGCGCGCAGGTCGTCGGAACCCTCGTCCACATCGGCGCCGAGGTTGTAGATGATCCCCATGGTGGCAATGATGACCTCGCGTGCGGGGAAGCTGGAGAGGACGCCGACGGTGATCTTCCAGTCGAATCCAGCCGGTGCGAAGACCGGTTGCACGGCTTTGCCGAAGCGACCGAGATAACTTTGCTCGATGTAGGCGGAGTCGATCTGGTGGGTCAAGGCCGTGGCGAGTTCCGACTCGGGATTTGCCAAAGCCGATTGGATTTCCTCCGGTGAATGGTTGGCCGCAGCCTTTGCAACAAATGATTCCGTGGCCTTTTTCTCCACCTCGGGATTGCGTGGGAAATAAAGCAGGGACCAAATGAGAATCGAAAACGCGAGAATCACGGTGCCCGCCCGGAGCACAAACTCGCGACCGCGCTCCCACATGCGATGGAAAATATTCCTCAGCGTCGGCACACGATAGTCCGGCATCTCGAGAATGAAGGGCTGGGGTTTGATTTTCAGAAAAAACCTGTTCAGCACCCATGCCAGCGGGAGCGCCATGGCAAGACCGACAAAGTGCATCGCAAAAAGCACGGCACCCGCCACCATCGGCCCGTAGAGCGGCTCGATGAAGGTTCCAATGAGCAGAATGTAAACCGGCAACCTCGCCGAACAGCTCATGAACGGAGCCATGAGAATCGTTGTGAGACGCGCCTTGGGATCGCTGAGCGTGCGGGTAGCCATCACGCCAGGAATCGCACAGGCGTAGCTCGAAAGGAGCGGCACAAAGCTGCGGCCATTGAGCCCGCACCAGCTGAAAAGCTTGTCCACAAGGAATGCGGCGCGGGCCATGTAGCCGGTGTCCTCAAGCAGCGCGATGAAGAAAAACAGAATCAAAATCTGGGGAAGAAAAATCAACACGCCGCCGACTCCGGCAATGATGCCGTCGCACAACAGGCTCTGCAGCGCCGGGGTGGTCGTGAGGAACGGACGAATAAAATCCTGCGCGCCCGATGTGCCGGCATCGATCAGATCCATCAGCGGCCCGGCCCACGAGTAGAGGCTCTGGAAGACGACATACATCACACCGAGAAAAATCAGCGTTCCCCAGACGCGGTTCAGCAAGAGGGCGTCGATGGAGTCATGCGAGCGGGCGATTGGTCCGCTGGCATGGACCACGCCGTCCAGAAGCGATTCCAGGTGGCGGTAGTGGATCACAGCCTCGGCAGAGCCTGGATTCAGGCCCGACTCACGGATTTCCTTGTGCGCAGTATCGAGCAACTTTCGAACGCAGGTTTTGTCGCTCACGCCACAGGTGAAAACACTGTCGCTATCGAAAAGAACACGCAGCGCCTCGGCTTGACTGAGCTCGCCGCTTTCCGCGCTCTGAAGACCTGCGCGGAGAAGACCGCAGCCGTGGGTGATGCATTCCGGCCAATGGATTTTGGGAAGAGCGGACGGAGCGTCGAGCGCGTTGACGATGGCCCGCTTCAACTCCTCGAGCCCATTGCCGCGTGTGGCGATAGTTTCCACGACCGGGACGCCGAGCCTCTTGGCAAGCAAGTCCACATCGATGCGGATGCCATTTCGTTTCGCGGCGTCGCACTGGTTCAGGGCGATCAGCGCGGGGATGCCCAACTCCGCGCACTGCGAGACAAGAAGAAGGTTGCGCTTGAGATTTGTGGCATCGAGCACAAAGACCAGCAGGTCTGGCTTCTGCAATCCCCGACGCCCTCCGAGCACATCCATCACCACCCGCTCGTCGTTCGAGACGGCTGTGAGGCTGTAGCAACCAGGCAGGTCGAGAAGATCCATTTCGATGCCGCCAACGCGCAGGAGGCCGGATTTTTTCTCAACCGTGATGCCTGGGTAATTCGCGATATGCTGGCGCAGGCCGGTGAGGCGATTGAAAAGCGTGGATTTGCCCGTGTTGGGATTACCCACGAGCGCGACCAGTGGACGGCCCGACCGCTTTTTCGGCGCTGCTTCGGTTGGGGCGTTCATTCAGCGATGTTCTTCACCTGAATAATGTGCGCCTCAGCCCGGCGGAGGCTGATTTCCTGGCCATCGACCTCCACCGAGATCGGATCTCCCAGTGGAGCAAAGCGGGTTACTTTCACCATGCGGCCAGGAATAAAACCCAGCGTGGCCATGCGGTTCGCGCGGTCACAATCGGAGGCAAAGTCTTCGATTTCGGCACGACTGCCCACCTTCAGACTATCGAGCGTCCGCTTCATGCCTCAGATTTCAAAATAAATTGGAAGATGCCTCCAAACATTGGGCCTACCATACGAAACTGCCTGCGGGCGTCAATTATTGAGATTGCGTCTCAACTAATGGATTTTCGGCCGTCCGACCTTGCTGTTTGAGCACGGGCGCTCCAAGGATAGGCGAAATGAGGTTTGCGTTCGCATCCATCGGGTCTCTCGGAGATTTGCATCCCATGCTCGCCATGGCGGTTGCGGCAGTGCGGCGCGGGCATGATGTCGTGGTGGCCGCAGCCCCCGGCTATGCGGCGAATGTGGCACGGGCGGGTCTGGAGTTTCACCCTCTCCGTCCTGAGATTCCGGAGGATGCGGAGTCACTTGCCCATTACTTCGACTTGAAACGCGGGCCACGGCGTTTGCTGCGGGACATGATTTTTGCGGATGTCGCTGCGACCCACGAGGACCTGTGTGGCGCGACTCGGGGCGCTGATTTGTTGGTTGTGGGCGAGTTACTCTACACGGCACCGATCGTGGCGGAGGAGGAGAAAATCCCATGGCTGAATGTCGTGCTGGCACCGACCTCGCTGCTCTCTGCGACCGATCCCTGTGTGCTGGCGCCAGCGCCATGGTTGCACAAATTCCGGCATTTGGGCCCCTGGCTGCACCGTCTCGCGTATTGTTTTGGCAGAATTGAAGGTCGCATGTGGGCTAGCGGGTATTATCGATTTCGCCGCTCGCTGGGCCTGCCTGCCGGGGCTAATCCGATCTTCGATGCCAAGCATTCTCCCTTTGGCACGCTGGCGATGTTCCCCGATTTCCTTTCAGCGCCGCAGCCCGACTGGCCTGCGGGCACGGTGCAGGCTGGTTTTCCATTTTATCATCAGGGTGAAGAGGTCGAAGCCGTGCGGGATTTTTTAAAATGCGGCAGCCCGCCCGTGGTTTTCACCCTCGGCTCGATCGTCGCACATTTCGAGCCATCGTTTTACCAAGCCGCTGCGGAAGCCGCTCAAATACTAGAGCGCAGAGCAATTCTTCTGACCGGACGAAACGCCGCCGTGCCTCAGAATCTGCCAGAGTCCATATTGGCTGTGAACTACGCCCCGTTGCATTCCATCCTTCCACAGGCCTGCGCCATCGTTCACGCAGGTGGCATCGGAACCTGCGCCGAAGCACTCAGAGCAGGGCTACCCTCCGTGGTTATCCCCTACTCCTTTGATCAACCGGATAACGCCGCCCGCTTGCGCCGGCTCGGTGTGGCCGAGATTTTAAGCCGCAGTTCGATCACCGCCCGGAACCTCGCCGCCAAGCTGCACAAGCTTTTGAAAACACCAGCCGCCACCAACGCAGCCTCGCGACTGGCAGGTCGGATCCATCCGCAGAACGCTTTGGACAAGGCGCTGGATAAAATGGAGTCCGTCGTCGGCACTGCGTAGAAATTTAAAATCTCTGCGCTATTGCCGAAATGCTTCGGGAGTGGCTATCCTCCGCGCTTTCCAAACCGCCAGATGAATATCCACGAATACCAAGCCAAAGAACTCCTCGACCTGTTCGGTGTCGCCAACAGCCCCGGTGGAGTTGCCTCAACGCCGGAGGAAGCCGAGAAAATCGCTGCTTCCTTGAACACTCAAGACCTCGTCATCAAAGCCCAGGTTCACGCCGGCGGCCGCGGCAAGGGGACATTTAAAAACGGCTTCAAAGGCGGCGTTCATCTTTGCAAAACGCCCGCCGAGATTCGTGACACCGCCGCCAAGATGCTCGGTGAAACCCTCGTCACCCACCAGACCGGCGAAGATGGCCGTGTCGTCCGCAAGGTGCTCGTCGCAAAATCGGTCGAAATTCAAAAAGAACTCTACTTCGCCATCCTCATCGACCGCGCCATTTCCGCACCGGTCATCGTGGCCAGCACCGAAGGCGGCGTGGATATCGAAGCCGTTGCCGAGCACACACCCGAGAAGATTTTCCACCTTCCCGTTGATCCGCTCATCGGCCTTCAGCCCTACGAAGCGCGCAAACTCGCCAAGATGCTGGGCATTCCGACCGCCCTCCTCAAAAATGCCGCGACGCTTTTTGAGAACCTCTACAAACTTTTCATCGCCCGCGACTGCTCGATGGTGGAGGTGAACCCTCTCGTCATCACCAAGGACAACCAAGTCCTCGCTCTCGATGCGAAATTCAATTTCGACGACAACGCCCTCTTCCGCCATCCGGATGTCCAATCCTACCGCGACATCGAGGAAGAAGACCCACGCGAGGTCGAAGCCTCCAAGCACAGCCTCAGCTACATCGGGCTGGATGGAAACATCGCCTGCCTCGTGAATGGTGCCGGGCTGGCCATGGCCACGATGGATATCATCAAACACCACGGCGGCGAACCCGCAAACTTCCTCGATGTGGGAGGTGGAGCCAGCGAGCAACAGGTCACCGAGGCCTTCAAAATCCTCGTCGCGGATAGCCGCGTGAAGGCAATTCTGGTGAACATTTTCGGCGGCATCATGAAGTGCGATGTCATCGCCCAGGGCATCATCAATGCCGTGAAAGCCGTCAATCTCCCCGTCCCGCTCGTCGTGCGCCTCGAAGGCACCAATGTCGACGCAGGCCGGAAACTTCTCTCCGAATCCGGACTCAAACTCACAGCGGCGACCGACATCGCCGACGCCGCAAAAAAAGTCGTAGCAGCCGCAGCCTAACCTCTCAAAACCATGTCCATTCTCGTTGATAAAAACACACGCCTGCTCGTTCAGGGAATCACCGGCAAGTCGGGCGCTTTTCACGCCAAGTCCTGCATGGAATACGGAACCAATGTCGTAGCCGGAGTCACTCCAGGCCGCGGCGGCGAGGTTTTCGAAGGCAAGGTCCCGGTTTTCGACACCACCTACGAAGCCCGCAAACAGACCGGTTGCAACGCCACCATGATCTTCGTGCCACCTGCAGGCGCGGCGGACTCCATCCTCGAAGCAGTGGATGCCGGCATCGAACTCGTCATCTGCATCACCGAGGGCATTCCTGTCCTCGACATGATGAAAGTCAAAGCCGCCATGGCGAAATCGAAATCCCGCCTCATCGGCCCAAACTGCCCCGGCATCATCACTCCCGGCGCCTGCAAGATCGGCATCATGCCCGGCTACATCCACAAGGAAGGCAAAGTCGGCGTCGTCTCTCGCTCCGGCACCCTCACCTACGAAGCCGTCTGGCAACTTTCCAGCCGTGGCCACGGTCAATCGACCTGCGTTGGCATCGGCGGCGACCCCATCAATGGCACATCGCACCTCGATGTCGTGAAAATGTTCAACGACGACCCCGGCACCGAGGCCTTCATCATGATCGGTGAAATCGGCGGAACCGCCGAAGAAGAAGCCGCCGAGTGGATTGGCAAAAACTGCAAAAAGCCCGTCGCCGCCTTCATCGCCGGAGCCACAGCGCCTCCGGGACGCCGCATGGGCCACGCCGGAGCCATCGTCAGCGGCGGCAAAGGCACAGCCGCAGGCAAGATCGAAGCGATCCAAGCCGCCGGCATCGAAGTCGCCGCCACACCAGCAGACATGGCTGACGCCCTCCTGCGCCGCATGGCGAGGTGAGCGGAAGTTTTAGGTCTTAAGAATTAAGTCTTAAGTCGCGCTACCGCGCGAATCCAGTTCATGCGGGGCCGAGGTGAAAACCTGGCCCCGCATTTCTTTTGCCCCCCGGCAAACCGCTCCCAGACTCGTTGGGCAGTTTTTTTGGACGATCGTCCAAATTTTTGGTCGGAGGCGTGCCGGGGTTGTGCGGCTAATTTTGAAGATTGAAGCGCAGGGGGCGGGCGAATTGGTCGCCGGTGGGGTATCCGCGCCATCCTGCGTGACGGTAAATTCCGTGCGGCAAATCTCCTGTCCACGAAAGAGGTCGCAGACGGACTCTATGGCCTGAGTTGGTAATCAAGATTGGGCTCGAAGTGGAGTTTCATGAATTTGGGTTCCAGAGCGGATGGGTCCGCCAGCCCGCAGGCAGGCCCATTTCATCAAGAGGAATTTCGGGATACTCATCAAAGAGAGTGAACAGCCTGTCTCTCCACCGGGTTGTTGAGCTGAGCTTCCCGAGCCAATGATAGCACACCGTGAGTTGAAGGCCGATTCGCTCTGGCGCGAAGCCGGGACGGATATGCCAGTTAGGATTTTTGTTTTTCCCCGGGATCGAGGGCTTCACGCCAAATGCCCGATTCCAGACCCGGGCATGGTGGGCACACGAATTTCTCAGTGTGAAGATGGCCTTGGTCCAAGAGAGAAGTTGTTCGTCGGGAAATCCGAAATCCGCTGCCGCTTTTTTGAGGACATCCCGATCCACTCCGTAGGCCAGCTGGAGCGCTGTCTCGCAGGTCATCAATTCACAAGCCATCCAGAGCGGCAAATGCTCGTGGTGATCCCCGTAGGTTTTTGTGAAGTGCTTCACAAAGGTGTCACTGGCCCTTTTCTTTTCGTTCTGCAGCTTGCCGAGCCACTGTTGATAATCAGACCGCTCAAGCCCTCTCAGCTTGGCGAGGGCTTTGAGATTCCTCCAGCATCGCTTCCAAAGCGTGCGCTTCTTGAAGCCGGGAAGATTCTTTTCGTTCAAGTATCCAAATGGGCCGTGAGCCTGAACAAAGTGAAAAACGAAACGCGTGCGCACAGCCACCTCGATCCGTTCTATCGCATCCAGCAGGATGATCCGTAGTCGCCGGTCGAAGCTATATCGCCGCCATACCGTTTCCAGATTGGTGCCGGGCTCAAAAGTATCGCCCGCTTTTCCCGACGCATCCTGAATTCGGAAGGGATAGAGGTATCCGCTCAGGCGGTAATAGTTCACCACCTTCAGCCGCCCGATCAATTCATCCCGATCCGCGATCAATCCACGGCCGATGAGTTGATCTGCCTGCTCTTCTAGACTCAGTGCCTCCTTCGAATAAATCATGCAGATTTTTCTTTCATCAGGACTACGGCAGGGTGCAAAAAAAAGACCCGCCGAATTACGCATGCAAGCAGAGGCGCGGCGGGTTTGATGAGGTAAATATCGAAGGGTATTGAGGGGATTACAATTCTTTTTTCCCATCTGCTCGAAAAAATACTCTGTCTTGAAGTCATCGGTGAATTGCTTGCTTTCATTTTCCTTGATAAAGGCCGGCTGAATGAAGTCCTCCTCATCCACTGGCAGGCCCTCCGCCTCTGGCTTAAAGGCATCCCTTTCCACATGAAGGAAAGCCACGCCGAGAAACAAACCGACGCTTTCCGCGTGAGGAAATAAGACTGCGGATCACCTCGAGATATTGAAGCGCAGGGGGGGCGTCAAATTGGTCGCCGGCGCTGGCATTTCGAATTCGGCAACGCCAGCCTGCTTCGAGGGCGGCGCGGTCGAGAGCTTCAAAAATGGCGCGTGTTTCGAGTTCGCGAAGAGGCAGAACCTCGAAGTCCCGGTTTGAGGCGTGGGCTTCTTGGGCTGTTATCAAAAGCCACCGGGCACTACTGCAAGTTTTGGATTGCGCGGAGGGGTTGGCACTCTTTATTAAGAAAAAGAAGAGCGGCCGTGTGCGTCAACACACGACCGCTCCGTAGTGCGCGGTTTTTAGGAACCACGCTCACCTTGGCGGGTTTATCCCCGCCGGGATGTGCAGCGCTGGAGTTTCAAAAAAACCAACGCGTATCTCACTTCGCAAGTGCAGTCTCGGGCTGGGCCTTCTTGCGGGTCAGCCCGGACTGTCTTGCGGAGCGTGTGACATATCCAATCGCGGCATACAGCTCGGAGTCCTTGCCGTAATCCTTGGTGCCTTTGATGGAATCAATGATCAACTGGAGATTGATCATCATTTCCTTCTCGGCGATGTCGCGTGCGGCCTTCGCGCCCTGGCGCTGTTGATCCAGCAGCGCAATGCGCTGGCGGATTTCCAGTAAGGGTTGCGAGGTTTGACGGAACTCCTGCACCGTCATGCCAGAAAATATGGCTTCAGGTGCGAGGCTTTCCCACGCTCTGAGAACTTCGTCGGTTTTTTCGATAAGAGATAAACTCATGGTCGATATTCCTTCTGGTTCAATTTCACTGCATGGTCGCGGAGAAGGGCCGTGGCGCGTTCAGACCACGCGCGTGCCTCCCTCCTGTTTCCATGGGTTCGTCCCGGCCCGGCACCTGCCGGCGGGTCGGAAAATGTTGTGGCGTCTCTCGTTTCGTGGCGCCGGGCGTCTCATGGCGCGGAATCGGAAAGAGCACATTGAGATCTTCGGTGTCGCCGCTCCAGCAACAGAGGCCCAAACGCTCGGCACAGCCCCTCACCAGACCATCGCTGGTGAAGACCACGCTTTCGTTGCGCTTTGCAAGAAACAGCAGGCGCACCTCCGTTTCGACCAGGCTCCTGGAAAAGCCCTCTCGAAAGGTCTCGTAAAATCCCGTCTCGCCCTCGGGGATGCTGGCGGAGTGGACAGTGACCGCGCCCTCGCCCACATATTCACGCAGGCAGGGATTCTCGCACACCATACCGTGCGGCGCCCAAGCCACAATCCCACGCTCCGCCCAGTCGCCGGTTTGTCCCTCGCGGCGGAGGGTTTGGAAGGTGTGGAGATCGTGGAGCGCGAGGTTCATGGCAGGATGACGAGGGTGTTTTGAAACTCCTGGAGAGGCTTTCCCGCGAGCATGGCCGCCTTGCCTTGCGAGATGCGGTTCTCGGCCACGGCTTGGCGCAAAAGAAGCGTGAAGCGCATTGGCTCCTCCACGAAATGGCAAGCACCGGGATCGTTTTTCCGGAATCCCCGGCGGCTCCACTCGATCCAAACGCGTTGCATCGTGCCCGCTGCCATGAGCCCCAGCCCCTCGGCCCGCTTCAGCTGCGCCGCGCAGGAGACGCCGAACATTTCCTTCACCTGCTTGAGTTCCTGGAGATCCACATGCTTGCGGTGGCCGCCGAAGAGGTCCAAGAAACGCCCCAAGGGTAACAACATGGCACCGGCAAAGCGGTGGCAGATCGTCTCCTGCTCCCGCTCCGGAAGGTGGGTGATGGCCGCATCCAGCAGGATATGTCCCAACTCGTGCATCGCGCTGAAGCGGATTCGGTCCACGGGAAAGTTTCGGTTCAAAGCGATCACATCGCGCTGCCCGGCCTTCCCGGCGAAGCCATCAAACGCTTCCGGAGCATCCGCCAAATGCACCATCAGATGCCGCTCCTCCAGCAGGGCCACCACCGATTGGATCGGCACCTCACCCAGCCGCCACTCCGCCCGCACCCGCTCGACCGCGCCCTCCACATCACCCGGCCCACCGACTTGCACGCCCTCAAGCGGATTTTGAAACTTCTCGGTCATCCCCAACAAATCCTCCAACTCCACATACCGCTCGAAAAAATCCTCCGCCTCGCCTTTGACTCGGTTCTCGTCCTTGGCAAGCAGGCTCGACTTGCAGCGAAATTTCAGGCCGTCGAGTTTCGCCTTGAGCGGACGCCGGAAAAAATCCTCGGGCATCTCCAGCGCCATACTCAGTGCCTCCACCATGCGAAGCGTCGGCTTCATCTGCCCTTTTTCATATTTGCTAATAGCCGCCACCGAGATACCCCCCGGCATGCGACTCTGCAAATCCCGCATCGACAAACCACGCCGCTCCCGCGCCTGCCGGAGCCGGACGCCGAAGAGATTTTCCATCGAAGACAATGTTGGAGTCGTCATAGTGAACATAATATTTATTTTTTGTTTTTTTGTCAACCGACTTTGCAAAAAAATGTCTACAGGTAGTGTAGTGCGCCCTGTAGATCACATTATTTTGTGAGCGCATTCGATTCCTCCGCGCATTGCCACGAATTGATCCGGGGTTCGCCAAATGGTTTTTGAACGGCATTCGAACACTCCGAAGCTGCGAACAATTTTTTTGACAGCCCATTCCATCCTCCCGAGGCCGAAAACAATTCTTCTGGCAGCAGAAGCGGTTTCTCCAGCGGCAAAAACAATTTCTGCGAGGGCGGAAAAAATACCAATCCATCAATCGAATGAGGCTTTTCACTCCAGAAAAAGCCATAACCTTGCAGGCGGCGATTGTAGCTTAATACGCCGCCGCATTCACCACTCGAAACTCCTCGGTGAGCATCGGACGCCCGCTGGCATCTTTACCCGCCAAAAACCAACGGTTGTTTTCCAAGCTCAGGATCAACGCCTGGCCGTAGTCTTTGTGCTCGGCAAGCAGCTTCGGAAGCTCTTTACGAAGCTCGAAGGCAAACTTTGTATCAGCCAGCAAGGCATGATCAGTTGTGGGTCGACCATTCACACCGAGAATAAAATCCGGAAAAAATCCCCGCCCGTTATCCAACAAAACCCGCACCGAGTAAGCCTTATTTTGAGGGTTTCTGTGCCACCAAAGAAGTCGACCACTGGCGTCGCGATCCAGCGACCTCGCAAAGTCCAACTCCCAAGTGTTCAAGCCGGGTGGAATACGCCCGTAAACATTCCTGGCCGATGGTGGCAGGGGCGAATCACTGGATAACCTTTCTGGCAACTCCAGCGCAGGGATGAATACCGCCCCCTTCGCAAGCGCCTTCCGACGCGCATCATTGAAAAGATGGGGATGCGTGACGAGCAAGATATCGAGCCAGTTTTTGACCTCCTCCGGCCCGTCAGTCATGTCATAGCCTTGGTCCTTGAGAATTTCGGTAAGCCTTTCCAAAAGCGACTTCCAAAGCACCTTGCGGTCGAAGACCTCGGAGGAAAGAATTCGCTGCGCACGGATCGCTATTTCCTCCGGCGAAAGACGCGCAAAGTCAAATTCGCTTTGAATTTCCCCTTTGAAAACATCCAGCGTCACTTTTTGAACCCTGACCTGTTTTTTAAAAACCTCGAAGAGGTTTGCCGCAGAAACCATGAAATAGCGGGCACAGTCCTCCGCCGTGGGTTCGAAATCCTCTGCCAGAATTTGCGTTGTGAATCTTCGTGGCACATTTGATTTCAACTCGTAGACATATTTTCCCATTGCTACCGCCTTCGCTCCGGATGGAGCGTTCGCGGGTGATTCAGCGTCGGAAAAGACCGAGTTAAAAAGCGAAGGGCCGCTGACAGCAGGCGAAAAAGAAGAGTCCGGCGCATCATTTTCCAGCGAATAATCCCCGCACACAGCGGTATAGAATGCACCCTCTGGAGGCACCGGGAACATCGTGGGCACAGATTCGCCCGGGGCAAGAGTTTGGATCGTATTTTTCCCGCCGATTTGAATCACAAAAGTGTTTGGGCTCGCGTGGGCGTAAGCCGTCTGGATTTTATTGATCCGCTCGCCGGCTTGGTGGATTCCGCCCTGTGTTTCCGAGGCAGCGAGGAAAACATGTCCGTAGCGCAGGATTTCCGGAATCTTGCGGCCTTGGACTCGGCGATGGACCCGCAGAATTCGTCCCACAAGTTGAACGCCAAAGTCGGCATCCTTTGTGGCCCTCATGGAAACAAGCGTCCACGCCCTTGGAGCATCGAAGCCGAGCGCCACAGCCATTTTGAAAATCAACACCTCCCGCTTCTCGTCATTTGCGAGCGCCATCAAACCAGCATCTGGTTCAGCGGCGGTGTGCACGGCAATTTGCTCCTCGGAAAATCCAAGTTGGAGCAGCTTTTTCTTGATTCGATCGACGCTGTTTTTTTCATCGGAATCAGCCTGCACAAGCATCAATGGCACCAGAGAGATTCCAGCACCCGCAAGAGCTTGTTTGATCTCGCGGTGGGTCTTCGCACCTTCGAGCAAGGCAGTGGTCTCAAAATCCACGAGCGCCTTCTTCTCGTTGTCCAACGCCTCCCAAGTGATGCAGCTCACCCCTGTTTTCACGAGGCCGGATTCCACCGCATCGTGACGGCTGATCGAGATGCGATGCACCTCGCCGAGGTGCATCTTCTTTTGTAAATCCTCCAGATCACGATCATCCGGCGTGGCGGTGATGAGGATCGTATATTCCGGCTTGAGGACAGACCTGAAAAAATCCGCCGCCTGCGTCTTGCCATGGAATCCGTGGTGCGCCTCGTCCACCACCACGCCGATCCGCAAACCTTGAGCCCGCAGAGAGGCGATGAAATCATCCAGACTCGCGGCGAGTTCGCCAGACCGGCGCACATTTCTTTGATCCGCCACCCGCGTCGCCACAGCTCCCCAAGTGGTCACAAAAATATCCCCACCGCGTGAGCCAGTGGGATTGCGGTCCTCCGCGAGCACCCGCAGACGCAATCCTGCGAATTCCTCCCGTAAGAAAGCCGCCGTTTGGTCGACTACGCCTTTGAAGGGCGCGAACCAAAACCACACCACTGCCTCCTCATGTGAAAATCTCTCGGCGATGTTTCCCGCAATGAGTGTTTTGCCCGAGCCGGTGGGCGCTTCCAGCAAAAGATAGCCGTGGCTGTGAATGGCCGTAACTCGGCCAGCCTCATCCTCGCCTGCCGCATCCAGAAGCGACTTCGCATAGGAAAAAACCTCGATACCGCTCTCCACTGCGCGCTTTTGAAATTCCTTGAGCGTTCTCATGCCACTCCCTTCAAGCCAAAGCGCCGCGCAAACGCTTCGGGCATGCCTTCGTGCTGGATATGGCCACCAGGCAAGTGCTGGCGAAGCAACTCGGGCTGCCAAGAATACACGATCACCGACCGGGCTTCCGCGATCATCGTCTGCAAGGCCGACAGGTGCTTCCGAGAGAATCGCGGCACATACACCAGAGTCTCCTCAGCACCACCAGCCACCTGCGCTCCATCGCCCTCGAAGGGGCTCACCACCTTGCAGTGCAGAAGTTGCAAGGCCGTCCACACCTCGGCGTGCTCGATCTCGACCAAGCGCCCTGGCGGAATCCGCCGCGTGCGCAGATAGGCAAAATTGCTACCCGTGCCCGGCTGGTCGCCATACCCTTCGATGACCCGCCGCACCCGCGTGGCGCAGACATCCCTGCAAAGGTTCTTCTCCGGCTCCTCGGTGGTCGCCTCCGTGCTGGAGACCAAAATAAAACGCCGCTTCCCGCCGTCTTCCGCGTTCATTTTTAGGACGGCGTGCGCCGTGGTCCCGCTCCCGGCAAAGAAATCGAGGATGATGTCGCGAGGTCCAGCCGCCATCTTCAAAATCCGCGCAATCAACTCGACAGGTTTCGGCGTGCTAAAAAGATCTGCCGTGTTGAAAATATCGCGAAGCATTGTCTTGGCTTGCCTCATTGTTGGCAAATCCGCCCAAATTGTTGGATAGGGGCGAGCGGGCAAATCTGGAGCATATTCACGTGCATACGGTTCCCATACCACGGCCCCTAACTTCTGTTTTTTCTTCCAGACAAGAGTTCCTCCTTGCCGATGTTTAATTACCGCGTCTTTACCCATGGCCCAGCGGGCTTCTTCTCCATTGTCATGGATTGGGTAAACCTCATTGCCATCGGGATCGATGATTGGAAAAAACATCGTTGGACGATCTTTGCGAAGGCTGTTTTTTCCGTTTTTTTTGACGAGCCTGTCACGGTATCGACGCCCGCCCGAATCAATTCCTCCATATGCTTCAAGAATATGAGGAGCATCAACTTGATCGAACTTTGCGGATCGTGAGTTCAGCGCAAAGCAAAGGATAAATTCATGGTCCGGAGTGATTGCCACTTTGTTGTCATTTGGACTGTCCACCTTTTTCCAAATGAAGTTCGCGACAAAATTCCCCGCCCCAAAAACCCTATCCATGAGGAGGCGCAGGGCGGCCATTTCATTGTCATCGATCGAAACGAAAATGACGCCATCCTCCCGGAGCAGATCCTTGGCGAGGATGAGGCGCTGGAACATGAACTCGCACCATTTCGAGTGTCGCCAGGAATCCTCCCGGTCCACGAAGGAATCGTTATAAACAAAGTCGCGGTTGCCGGTATTGTAGGGCGGGTCGATATAGATGCACTTCACCTGCCCGGCATGGGAGAGCCTGAGTGCGCGAAGGGCATCGAAGTTGTCACCCTCGATGATCAAATTTTCGTAGGGAGCGGAGCCACAGGAATGCTCGGGAACCAAGTCGAGCGCAACGAAATCCGAATTCAGCGCCCGGTCGCGCTCGATCTCGTTCGCCTCCCACACGAGGCCGAAGCGCGTGGCATCTCGCCGATCGCGCGCTTCAAGAAGGCGGATCAACTCTGGCTTGCTCAGGTCGTCGTATTTGTTCGGCATCGGAAGGTGGAAATTTAATAAAAGCACGCATTCCTTGGCGAGGAGCGAATGTTGCTATCGCAAAATCCGGGACCCGCGAGGGCAAGTGCCAGTGCACCCCGAGACCCGCAGAAACGCCGCTGTTCGGCTGAAAATTGGGAACCCGGTGGAGCGGCGTCCCATTTTTTGAAAACTCACCACGCATTACCCGCCACCTCTTTTCCACGCCAGTGCCTGCACGGCCGAGACGGCCATGCTCCCTTGGCTCTCGCGAGGTTCGGACGACACGGAGGTCGTCCCTCCAGCTTTCTTTGCACATCAGGATTTCTGAAGTTGTGGATTTTATCGCGTGGGATCGGTGAGGCGATCTTTGGGATTTTCCAGGCGCTTTTTCAACTGTTCCCACGAGAGTTGCTCGGCGTGTCCATCGGTGAAGAGGTAGTTTGAACTCCCGCCAAGCCGCTCCCAGACTCGTTGGGCAGTTTTTTTGGACGATCGTCCAAATTTTTGGTCGGAGGCGTGCCGGGGTTGTGCGGCTAATTTTGAAGATTGAAGCGGAGGGGGGCGTCGAATTGGTCGCCGGGGGTGGCGTTTCGAATTCGGCAACGCCAGCCTGCTTCGAGGGCGGCGCGGTCGAGGCGGGGGTATCCGCTGGACTTGAGGATCTCGACATGGGTCGGGCGTCCTGTTGCGTTGACGGTGATTCTCAGGACCACGAGGCCTTGCTCTCGCGCGGAGCGGGATTCCACTGGATAGGAAGGCGACGGTTTTACGATGTAGGTGGGTTTGCCGATGAGTTGGCGACCGGTTCCCTCCGGGGCTCCTTTGGTCAGGGCCCCCGATGCCGGGGAATTCGCGACTCCTTTTTTTGTCGGAGTGGATGCTTGCGCCACTTTGCGAGGAGCAGGTTTGGGAGAGGGCTGAGGCGTGGCCATTGGCTCTGGGGACGGCTCCGGCTCGGGCAGGATCGGCATTTCAGAAGGCGCCTCTTGCGGAGAGGGCTCCGGCGCGGGCTGGGGAATCTCTTCTATCGGCTCGGCTGGCTCATCAGTCGCAGCCGACTCGACGGCGGGCGGACCTTCGAAAAGCTCGACCTCCACAGCGCCCTCGGCCACATCCTGGATTTCCACGGCGCGGGGATGTGAATCCCAGCAAAAAAGAACCAGCGCGTGCAGGGCGATGGCTATGATTCCACAGCCCAGCACAATTCTTCGACGCCCACTGAAGCCGGAATTGGCGTATTGCATCAATCAATGAGCCGGCTTGGGAGTCGTTTCAAAAGCGACTTTTGTGATGCCGATTTTGCGGATTTCATCGAGCACCTGAATAGCCAAGCCGAGGCGCGCATTCTCATCGCCGTTGATGAGAACCCTGAGCCCGGAGTCCTTCTCCTGGAGAGAGCGCATTGTTTTATACAACTCGTCAGGCTGGAGCTCATTCTTATCGAGATAAAGCTGCCCCGCGTCGGAAATACTGATCACCACATGGTCTTTCTGCTCTTGCTGAACGCACGTGGCGGCGCTTGGAAGAACGACGGGGATGCCCTTGTGCTTGACCATGGAAAGGGAGACCAAGACGAAAGTCGCCAGCAAAAAGAAAATGATGTCGATGAGAGGCACGATCTCAATTCGGGCCCGGCGTTTCTGGCGAAATCTTGGGATATCCATCGAGGCGCTTATCTTTTGAGATGCAACTCCACATGGCTGGCGGCGTCTTGGATTTCCAGCCGAGCCTCTTCTTCGCGGGCGTTGAGATAGTTGAATGGCAGCAGGGCTGTTATCGCTATGCCCAAGCCAAATGCCGTCGCAATGAGCGCCTCGGCAATGCCGCCGGTGATCGCAGCGGGGGCGCCTAACTCGGATCCTCCGAGCATATTAAAACTCCCGATCATACCTACCACGGTTCCAAGCAGTCCCAGCAACGGAGCAAGCGTGATGGCTGTGTCGAGGAGGGTAAGTCCCCGGTTGAATCGCTTGAGCTCCCAATTTGCCGAGCGCAGCATGGCCTCGCTGAAGGACTTCTCGCGATGTGTGAGCGCATAGGTCAGGGCCCGAGCGACAAAGTCCTTCGACCCCTCCCCCAACCGAGCGGCCTCATCCACATGCCCGTTTTCCACCTTGGTTAAAATATCCCCGACCAATGCGGGATTGCGGTTCTTTTTTTCCAAGGCGATGAAGACCAGGCGCTCGATGACAACTGTCAAAGCAACCACTGAAACCAGCAACAGCGGCCACATGATCGGCCCGCCTTTGTGAAAAATTTCGATCATTGGGATTATTTCCGGCGCGTGTAGAAAAAGAGGAAAACACCAGCCAAAGCCGCGAGGGCCGTGCCGCCGGTGAGCGTGACGAGCACGATATCGCGGATCTTGCGGTCTGGAATGAAGGCCAACTTGTGAAAGTTGCTGAAAACATTTGCCTCAAACTGCATTTGATCATTCGTGTATCGGGTCACGCTTCCCGTGGTTGTGCTCACATAGACGCGGGTCCCTCGGCCATCCTCGCTATTAAAGCGATAAACCGGGAGAACCCGAAAAATGTTAATGTATTCCTTGTTGAAGGAGGTCAGGTAATCGGTCTTTGCCACCTTCGCGCCACCAAGAAACCGCTCTGCAATTTCGGCCCCGTATTTTTCATCCTGCGAGGGCTCGATCCGGCCATCCGATGCGCTGACATAGGATGGGACGGGGGAGGCTCCGTAGATTTGATACCATGGCTCGCCACCGATCATTCTGAGATTGATGGCGGCCACATTTCCAAAATCCGGCGGAAGGTTTTTCATGGCATCGGCGACTCCGATTCGAATCGCTGAAGGATCGAGAAAAGATCCGCTCGGCTTGACCGCAGGCGGCGGTGGTTGCTTGTTGGCCATGATGGTGTGGAGCACGCCGCTGAGGGCGGAGGCCAGGATGCTCAGGCTGAAAATCAGCCCGAGCCAGCGGTGGAGACGACGGAGAGTGGAAGCTTTCATTACCAGCGATATTCTACCCCAAAGTAAAATCCACGGCCATCCCCCGGAAGGAACTGGGCCACATCGAGTCCGTTGGCATTTGCAACAACGCCGGAGGTCGCGGTGTAGGTGGTATCAACAATGTTTCGAACCTCGAAGTAGGCCGATAAGCCCGTGGGCGAGCGCCAGCCAATCTTGGCTCCAAGCAGTGCATAGCTATCGGTGAACACCGTGCCTGCGGAGTCGATGCTGTAGCCCACCGGCACATACTCGAAATTCGGCCCGATGTAGAATCCGCATGGGTGCTCGTAGAGCAATTCAGCACGAATGTAGTGCTCGGGGATACCTGGAAGCAGGTTGTTGCCATACACCGAGTCGTTGACATAGGCGAAGTTGTTCCAGAGGTAGTTTACCCTCAGCAAAACCCGGTCGAAATCAGGCTTCTCACTCGAGTAGTCGCCTTCAAAGCCCTTCGAGTCGGCTTTTTCGTGGGTGAAGAGATTGTAAAAGATATCCCAGTTCGCCGCGAACTCGACGCCTTGATGGCGGGTGTCGTCGGCGTTCACGGTTTGCGTGAGGCCCGGCGCGATCTCATACGCCATGAGCTCATTTTGCATCCAGGAGTAATAGTAACAGAGATCCCAGGTCAGATGCTTGAAGCGCCCGCGCGTGCCGATTTCGATCGTTGATCCGGTTTGGGCATCGAGTTGGACAAGTCCGACCTGGCCATTCGAAGCCTCGACCAGTTCTCCAAATGAGGGCGGCTCGAAGCTGCGGCTGAAGTCTGTGTAGAATTGAACCTCTTTGACCGGTTGATAAAGGAAGCCTGCCTTGGGACTGACTCCCCACCAGCTTTGGGAATCGCTGTTGTCCGGGCCCGTGGGCCAGTTGTCGGTGCTGTTGCGCTGCACATAGTTCAATTGCGAACCGACGCAGACCGCCCACTGCGAATTGATCCAAAATTGCTCCTGCAGGTAGAAATCAAGATTCAGCGCGGACTGCTCGGTGCTCGCAAACTGGCTTCCACGCTCGCCGAAATCGTTCACATATCGCGAGTCGTTGACATACCCCCATGTTGGCGAGAATCCGAAAATGAGGCTGTTTTTGTGGCCCAGAAAATCGCCGGTGTAATCATTGCGCAGGGAGACACCGAAATCGTTCGTCAACTGGTCGATGACGAAAAGGATCGGGTGGTCCAAATCCTTGCGTGACCAGAAGCCACCGATACTGAGACGGTTGTCATCAATCTGCCAAGTCGTCTTGTTCGCGATGCGAATCAGGTCGTAATCGCGCTTCCAGTTGCTAGTGACATAGTCGAAACGCGCCACGGGTTGAAGCGAGCGCAGAAACGGCGGAACGCGTTGCGCCTGGGTGGGATCTTCCTCCAATTGCGCCGCAGTCAAGCTGCCGGGAAGCTCGGAATCCGTCTGCGCCACGGCAACATAGAAGCGGGTCTCAAGCTCGCTGTTGAATTTCCAGCCGAGGTTGGCAAAGAGACGCTGGTTGTTCTGACTGCTGTGATCACGATACCCATCCGTGGAAAAATGCGTGAGGCTCACATAGTAGTCGAACGGGCCGACCACATCGCCGCTGGCAAGCTGCGCCCGGTAGGTGTTGAAACTTCCAAATTCAAAGCGGGCATCGACCAATGGGGCGTCGTATCCCGTGTAGGAAATAAAATTCAGCGCGCCTCCGAGAGTTGTGGCTCCGTATTCCAAGCCATTCGAGCCGCGAAAGACCTCCACAGCCTTCGAAGCCAGAGGCTCGATCACTTGAAAGTCAAAACTTCCATCGGCAAGGTTGATTGGGATGCCATCCTGCAAGAGCTTGAGTCCACGGCCGTGGAAAGTGCGCTGAATGCCCGAACCACGAATCGAAATACGCGCCTCCTCGGCACCAAAACGAGGTTGGACAAATACACCAGGCGCGTAGTCCAAGGCGTCTTTCAATGTCGTGGAGCGTCCGCGCTTGTATGTCTCGGCATCGATGATCTCACCGGCTCCGACTGTTTCGTCAATTTGCTCCCTGCGGCTTGAAATGGATGGATTTGTTAAAGACTCCGGTTTTGCCGTCACAACCGTTTCCGGAAGAACTTGCGGATCTTCAGGCCCGGGAGTTGGCGATGGTGTGGGAGACGGAGCAGGCTCCGCAATGGCTGCTGCTGTTGATAGCAAAAGAGCGCCAACCAAAGCGAGGGCAGGCTGTAAAATTTGTTTTAAAGTATTTTTTTTCATTTGTTTAACAATATTTAGATATTCATCCCTCCGCGTGGCATTCGACATCGAACGCACAAAAGTGATGCCGCAGAGGAGCCCGAGGTTTTTATGGCCGCGAAGAAATGTGCGGCGCCCAAGGCTTGGGTTTATCCGGACAAGGGGTCCGGGTTTTAGAAAAGAATGGCGCGCCTCAAGCTATGGGCACGGGAGCGGCTGGGGAATGCGGGCGGGATTCCGCTGTGAGATTCCGGGGGAGAGGAAATTGGAACGGGGCGCTGACGGGCACGGGGAGGAGGTTGGCATCGTTGAGGGCGAAGAGTTCGATTTTCTTGGTGGCCGACAAAATCTCGGGGACTTGCTTTTCCTGCTTTTTGGCCTCCTTGATCGAATCGCACATGTTGCAGGGGTGCTCGCCGTCGAAGGTTTTTTTCGCACCGGCGAGGACGGATCCGTCCTGCGTGGAGTAGGTCCAAATCATGTTCGCCCAAGCCACGGTTTGCAGGACTCCCCAGTGGCCACCGATGATAAAAAACAACGCTACGGCGGCTATGACTTGGCCGCAGGAAGCGAGGATTTTTCGACGGAGCGTGGACACGGGCGCGAAGACTGGCTTCCGCGAAGGGAGGCGTCAATTCAAAAAAAATTAAGCGGCTTCCTCTCCCTCGCCACGGTATTCCGCGAGCTTGTTGCGGAGGGTGCGGATGCTGATCTGGAGGAGTTCGGCGGCTTGCGTGCGGTTGCCGTTTGTGCGCTCGAGAGCTTCGAAGATGGCTCGTTTTTCGAGTTCGTGGAGTGGCATGACTTCGGAACTCGAGGCGGGAGCCGGAGCAGCGGATTCTTGAACGATGGGAGCCGCCTGAGGTGTAGCAATAGGCGCTGGCGGGGTGAGCCCCATGAGTTCGGCACTGATGGGAACTCCTTCCTCGGCGAGGATGGCGGCGCGTTCGACGACATTTTGAAGTTCGCGCACATTGCCGGGCCAATTGTGGGCGAGCAGTCCAGCTATGCCGCTTTCAGAAAACCCGCCGCTTTTGATGCCGTGTTCCTTGGAAAAACGCTCGAGAAAATGATTGGCGAGGAGTTCGACATCCCCCGTGCGTTCGCGGAGTGGCGGGACTTGGATGGGAAACACATTGAGGCGGTAGTAGAGATCCTCGCGAAAGTCGCCTTTCTGAACTGCCTTGAGAAGGTCGCGGTTCGTGGTGGCGAGGACACGAACATCGACTTTGATGGTTTTATTTCCCCCGACGCGTTCAAATTCCCGCTCTTGGAGGACGCGGAGGAGTTTGGCCTGGAGGGCGAGGGAGATCTCACTGATCTCGTCGAGCAGAATCGTGCCGCCATCCGCCAACTCGAAGCGGCCATCGCGCTGATCGGTCGCGCCGGTGAAGGAGCCTTTTTCATGTCCGAAGAATTCGCTTTCGATGAGCGTCTCGGAAATGGCGGCGCAATTGACCTTGATGAACGGCTTGTTGGCACGCTGGCTGTTGAGGAAAATCTCGTTGGCCACAAGCTCTTTACCTGTTCCATTTTCACCGCTGATCATGACCGTGGCATTCGTCCTGCCAACGCGGTGGATGAGGTCTTTCAAGCGGATGATCGCCGGACTGCTTCCAATGATCTCGCGACGGGCGACGCTTTCGCGATTGAGGAAATCCGTAACCCGGACCGCCCGCTGAAAATCGGCGGCCTTCTTGAGAATGAGGTCGATTTGCGTCATCGCAAACGGCTTCGGCAGATAATCAAAAGCCCCCGAGCGCATGCATTCGACAACGGATTCGATCGAGCCGTTCGCCGTGATCATCACCACGAGCGGCTTGTTGTCCGAGTGGGAAAGGCGATCGATAAAGATGCGCCCGTCGCCATCGGGCAGTTCCATGTCGAGAAAGATGAGGTCGAACGAATTCCCCGCGAGGCGTTTTTCAGCCTCCGCAATCGATCCCGCTGTGGAGACGGCATACCTTTTCCCCCTCAGACGCTCCTCGAGGGTTTTGCGAATAATCGCGGTATCATCAACAATCAATATACGGTCGAGAGCCATCAGGTCTTAGCTGGAGGAAGATAAATACATTGAACCCGCCAAGCTACCAGAAGATTTCCGCCATTCAAGCTTCGCACATCACAAACTTGACAGCGCACGGGGATTGGGGTGTTGATGCAGATGGACTATGAAATTAACCTCCCTCGGTTTTGTCGAATTGGCTGAAACATTCCTCAAGGACGCTCTTTCCTCCCCTCCCCTTGGCGGCGGCTCGTGGGGGTTTCAGCGCTCGGTGAACTTCAGCGAGCGCACCGGCTCCTTGCAGATCCTGATTAAAAATTCCGCAGGTGTCGCGAAGACGAAGGTGTCCATCCAGGCGCGGCAGACTGGCACAGCCAAGGACTACAGCATCCAGGGTTGGACAGAAATCCCGGATGAGGACAAGCGGACGAGCTTTGTCTTGAAGGAGAGCAATCCCTACCGGCTTGAGGAGGAGGTTTTTGATATTGTGGATCGCCTGCTGGCCGAGATTCCCGAGCGCGACCAGTCTGTGGCGCTTGAGCGCCCAGCCGCACCAGCGCCGAAGTCCACATTTGAACCATTGATTCCCGAAATTCAGAATGCTCCAGCGGAGCCGTCCGCAGAATCTTTTGATTCCAATCAGGCGTTCATAGATTCCCTGCTCTCGGGCAACAAAGAAAATGCTGCGGAGGCTGAAACTCCAGCGGAGCCTGCCGAATCCAATCAGGCGCTTGTGGATTCCCTTCTCTCGCAGAGCAATTCCGACAAGGAGCCGGCGGTCGAAGAGACAGCGAGCGCGCCCGAGGCTGAGGCACCCGCAGAGGAGGCCGCCCCGGAGGAACCAGCCGCCAAACCCAAGGCGGCGAAGGCTAAAAAATCCGCCAAATCGTAACGGCGGGCTATCCGGTCTGCGCCATGGTGTCGCGGTAGAGGGCGGCATAGACACCGCCGCGAGCCACGAGTTCGGCTCCGGCGCCATCCTCCACCACGCGGCCGTTCTGCAAAACCACGATGCGGCCGAGACCGTGAACCGTGGTGAGCCGGTGGGTGATGATCAGCGTCGTGCGCCCGCGCATGAGTTCCAAGATCGTTCCCATGATGGCGTGCTCGGTGCTGGGATCGAGAGCACTAGTGGGCTCATCAAGCAAGAGAATCGGCGCGTTTTTTAGGAAGGCGCGGGCGATTCCAATCCGCTGGCGCTGGCCGACACTCAAGTGGCCTCCGCGTTCCCCCACTGGACTGTCGAATCCCTGCGGCATGCGTTGAATGAAGTCCAGAGCCTGGGCTTTTCTCGCCGCCTCTTCGATCTCGGCATTGGTCGCGCCGGGTTTTCCGTAGGCGATATTTTCGCGGATCGTGGTTGAAAAGAGGAGCGTGTCTTGAAGAACCATGCCAATGTGCGAGCGCAGGCTTTTTTTTGTGATGGAGCGCAAGTCGCGCCCATCGAGGGATACCGTGCCGCCTGTGGGATCGTAGAATCTCGGCACGAGACTCAGCAGAGTGCTCTTACCCGTGCCCGTGCCGCCCACAAAGGCCACAGTCTGGCCGGGCTCGATGGTGAAATTGATGTCCTGCAGGACTCCCCGCTCTTCCGTGTAGCCAAAGCCCACCCCTGCAAACTCGATGCGTCCCCTCACCTCTTTCAAATCCACGGCATCCGGCGCGTCGGGCACATCGTCCTGGCGGTCCAAAACCTCGAAACACCGCTGCGCCCCGGCTGCGGCTCCCTCCAAAGCCCACGCTGTGTAGGTGAGCTGCTCCAAGGGTTGATAAAGCATGAGGAGATAGGAGGAAAAAACCAGCAGGTCTCCCAGAGTGAAAGACGCAGCGGGATTCATGACCTGCAGGGAGCCGATGTAATACATGAGCGCCGTGCCGGCGGCCATGAGGGTTCCAACGACCAAGGCACTCGCAACGGAAGTCATGTTCAGCTTCATGTTCGCCTCCAAGCTACGCGAGGCACGGCGGCGGAATTGATCGACCTCGAAGGACTCGCGCCCGAAGGCGTGAACCATGCGAATCTGACTCAAGCCCTCCTGCGCGATGGTGAGCAGATCGCTCTCGCGCTCGTGGATGTCGGTGGATTGATTTCTCACCCGGACTGCATAGTAGCGGATCGCCCAGACCACCGGCGGCAGGATCGCGAGCGAGGCAAGCGTGAGCGGCCAATTCATTCGCACCATCACAAAAAATGTCGCCACCAACATGACGACCGAAGACAGCACGGTCGCGAAGCCTTTATTGTAAATCGTCTGGATGCTCTGCGAATCGTAGGCCACGCGGAAGCTGGAGTCCGCGCTGCGGCGGGAGTCGTGGAACTTGAGCGGCAG
Source organism: Terrimicrobiaceae bacterium (assembly GCA_044345595.1). Classification (GTDB taxonomy): domain Bacteria; phylum Verrucomicrobiota; class Verrucomicrobiia; order Chthoniobacterales; family Terrimicrobiaceae; genus UBA967. Next base: position 27,577 of record JBIJAV010000005.1, on the reverse strand, counting down.
GTTTTGCAACGCCGTGTAAAGGTCCGTGCGCAACTTGAGCAGCGACTGCAGCCCCACCCGAACGAAAAGGTAGTTCGAACCGAGATTGACCAACCCTGCCAGGAGGCTGATCAAAACCATGGCCAGACAGAGCCAGAGGACGACGAGTGATGGCGAGGTGGCGCCGAACCATTCCTTCAAAAGCACGCGCGTGTCGGCCGTTCCAGCCGACGAGTCAAGGACGCCGTCGACGATGAATTTGAATGGCCAAGGCTTGAGGAGATTGAAACCGATGGATACCAGAGTGAGCCCAACACCTCCCGCAGTGGCCAATGCAAAGGGGCGGAAATAGCGGATCGTTCTCGCGTAGATATTCACTCACCTCCTGCTAAGGCAGGCGAGGGCTTCAAGCAAGACAACAGAGCCCCGGAGGGTGGAAGATTTGATTTGCCGCAACGCCCCGTCCCTGTTCAAAACTCCTGCCACTTTGGACAACATCTCAATTCAACGGCCGCGCAATCTCGACTGGCAGCGGGCCTCGGCACTCCTCTACGGCGACTGGGGAACTAGTAAAGCCTATGTCTTGGGTCTCACCTTTGCGGCCATCGGCTTTTCCTCGCTTCCGATCATCTTGGCCGTATGCGTGCTCTCGCTGCTCGTCGGCCTGAACTACATCGTTATTTGCCGCTGCTTCCCCGAGGGTGGTGGCGTTTATTCAGCAGCCGGCGCGCATGGAAAAGTCCTCTCGGTCGTGGCAGCCCTCCTGCTGGTGGCGGACCTTACTGTCACAGCCGCCCTCAGCGGATGGGCGGCCCTCAGCTACCTCGGCATCCCGAAGGATTACATCATGGTTTCGACAATCGGGGTCATCCTCGTGATCGGAGCCATCAATTTGCTCGGACCACGCCATAGCGGCAATCTCGCGGTGGCATTGGCGTTGCCGACATTGGTTGTGATTTTGGGCATCATTGGACTGAGCATTCCCCACCTCACCTTTCAAAACCTGAAACCACTCGAGGGAAACTGGAGCCATATCTGGGTTTCCTTCGTTGGCGTTATTCTTGCCCTGAGTGGCGTGGAGGCGATTGCCAATCTCACGGGGACAATGAAACCCGACAAGGGCTCGCCGCTGGGTCAGCCCCGCATTGGGAAAACATCGGCCAAGGCGATCATACCAGTCGCCATCGAAGTCAGCCTGGGAACATTTCTCCTTGGCTGGGCAATGCTCTCGCTGCCGGAGTCGCTGGCACCACAGATCGTGGAACGCAAAGAGGACACCCTGCGCTTCATGGCCGAGCAATACGGTGCCATGGCTTTTGGAAACGCCTTCGGGCAGATTTTCGGGCTGGTCGTTGGTGTTGTTTTCGCCCTCCTTCTGCTCAGCGCGGTGAACACGGCTGTGGCAGCCCAGTTGGGTCTGCTTTTTATGATGTCGCGCGAAGGCGACATGCCGAAGCAGTTTTCAAAACTGAACCGCCTCGGCGTGCCAAAGGTGCCTTTGGCGATCTCTGTGGCACTTCCGATTATTGTGCTCCTTGTCACAGACAATTTCGAAAGCCTCGCCGCGCTCTACGCCATCGGCGTGGTGGGAGCGATTGCGATAAATCTCGCCTCATCTGCAACGAACAAAAAACTGCTGATGTCCTTCCCCGAGCGGCTGCTCATGGGCTTCACAGCGCTCATCCTGATAGCGGTGGAATTCACACTCGCGCAGACGAAGCACGATGCGTTGTTTTTTGTCGTCTGCGTCTTGATAGCCGGCCTCGGACTCTGGGCCTACGCGCGCCGCTTGAGCGGCATCACCACACTCACCGTCAGTCGCGAGGTGGCTCAGATTGTCAAACCGGAGTTGGTCGAGAACCTGCGGAAGCCCGTGCAGGAAACCCAGAAAATCCTCGTATCTGTGCGTGGTCTCACACCGGCGCTGGCCTTTGCATTTGACGAAGCCGAACTGCGCAAAGCCGCACTGTATGTCCTTTGTGTTCGCGAAATCGCGGTGCTCTACCCGGGCAAGTCCTCCGGTGGGCCGACCAATTGGAGAGATGATCCCGAGGTCAGCGCGATTCTCAATACCGCCCTGCAGATTGGAAAAGCGCGCGGCATCACGACGATTCCTTTGTTTGCAACGGCCGCCGAGAGCGCGCCGCTAATCGTCGATACCGCTGCGACAATCGGAGCCGACTTCCTGGTCCTCGGAGCCACGCACCGCAACTCGCTTGCGAAGGTTCTTCGCGGCAATGTGGCGAGTCAGGTTGCGGCCAACCTGCCGGACAACATCCAGCTCATCATCTACGGTTGAAGCGGCATTGCCCGCCCGTGGTCGAGGTGGCGCGAGCAGATACTGAAAAACTCCACCCTCGTGGAGCAACGCCGGATGTCATAGAGGAAGGCTTCCGAGGTCTCCAATCCCTCGCCGAGAAAGTTCATGTATTTTTTCATTTTCTGAACTTGCGCTTTTTCAGGAACGCCAGGGCTGCACACCGCATCATACAAGTCGGAGATGTAATCCAGCACCTGCCGTCCGCTTGGCAAGGCAACCTCCCGCCCGGCGAGGCTGTCGCGGATTTGCGAAAAAATCCAAGGATTGCGAATCGCCCCGCGCCCAATCATGAGGCCCGCCGCGCCGGTTTGCCGCAGCGTTTCCAAGGCGCTCGTGGCGCAGGCCACATTGCCATTCGCCTGCACAGGAAATGGCAGCGATCGCACAGCCTGGGCGATGCGGTCCAGATGCACATGCGGGCCGTATTTTTCGGCCACGGTGCGGCCATGAACCGTGAGCAAATCGAGCCGGTGTTTTGAAAAAACCTCGAGCAGCGCATCGAACTCGCCGGCGGTCTCAAACCCAATGCGCGTCTTGACCGTGAATGCCCCCTCCACCGCATCGCGCAGGACGCCGAGAAGCTCATCCACCCTCGGCAAATCACGGAGCAATCCACCGCCCGCACACTTGCGGTAAACGACAGGCGCGGGACATCCCAGGTTGAGATCGATGGCCGCAACGGGGTGCTTTTCCAAAGCCCGCGCGGTCCTCGCCATGGCCTCGAGATCATTGCCGATGATCTGCGCGACGGCTGGCCGGCCCGTGGGATTTTCGAGGATCGAGCGCAGGATATTTTTTTCCGGCACATAGTGCGGAGTGACCCGGAAGAACTCGGTGAAATACAAATCCGCGCCGCCGTATTTGGACATGAGGTGCCAGAACGGGAGGTCCGTGATATCCTGCATGGGAGCGAGCGAGAGAACAGGAGATCCGCTCTGGAAAAGGCTCCGCAGCTTCCCGGCACGCGCGGCGGATTGCAGCGTTAAATCTTGGTCTTGATCCATCGAATCACACCGCCAAGCACCGGGAGATGCTCATAGAAACCGGCCGAAGAGTCCCAGAAATCCTGATGCAGCACCACGCGACCGGACTTGTCGAAACGCAACAGCGTCACGCCCATGGTGCGGACAGTTTCCTTCGCGCCTTTGTAACGCACATCGAGAATCCAGCGCACATAGTAGTTCGCGCCTGATCGCGAGTGGTCAAGCGTTTTGCCCCGCACGAAGTCGGTGTGCTCCGGCATGCGCAGGAAGTAGGCCTTGACTGCCTCGCGACCTCGTAGCGTTTTGAGGGTGTCATTGAAATAAACATCCGGCGCATAGAATTCGTCGATCTGCGAGCGGATGCTCTCCACAGTGACATCGGCAAAGAAAGCGTCAAAGCGCGCGATGGCCTTTCGCTCGGCCTCATCGTCGAGGATGACACCGGGCCTTGCAGCCTCGGCTTCCACCACGGCAGCCGTGTGGTCGTAAACCGCCGGTCCCGCGCATCCGCACAAGAATGCCGCCATCAAAAACCCCGCAAATATCCGCTTCATAGGCCCCTGAGATACATGATTGGAAGAGATTGAAAAATCTGTTTTTTTCTCTTGCAACACGCCGAATGATCCCTAACCTCCTCGCTTCCCGCAAGGTGTCGGAGGTGTGCCATTGTCAATATCCAGACAACGGAAATCCTGTCGAATCACGCGAGTCAGAAAACGAGATTTAGAATGCCCACAATTAATCAACTCGTCCGCAAGGGACGCCAAAAAATCAAAGTCAAATCGAAGTCGCCAGCTCTGGCCAACTGCCCACAGCGTCGCGGCGTTTGCGTGCAGGTGATGACACGCACACCGAAGAAGCCGAACTCGGCTCTCCGCAAAGTGGCCAAAGTTCGCCTCACAAACGGGCAAGAGGTCATCGCCTACATTCCCGGTGAGGGACACAACCTTCAGGAGCACTCGATCGTTCTCGTTCGCGGCGGCAAGGTCAAAGATCTTCCAGGTGTTCGTTACCACATCGTCCGCGGAACTCTCGACAGCCTTGGGGTTGATGGTCGCCGTCGCGGCCGCTCGAAATACGGCGCCAAGCGTCCGAAGCCCGGCCAAGAGGACAAGGGAGCCAAGGGCAAGAAGAAGTAATCGCCAAGAACCGAAATTTTTAAATAGATAAAATAAGATATGTCCCGTCGCCGTAGAGTCATTCACAAGGAAGTCAAAAAGGACGCCCGTTACGCCAGCCCACTCGTCGCCAGCCTCATCAGCAGCGTCATGCAGTCCGGCAAGAAATCCATCGCCGAGAAAATCGTTTACACCGCTATCGACAAAACCCGCGAGGGCACTGATACGGTCGATCCTCTCGAAACGCTCAATAAAGCCATCGAGAACGTGAAGCCACGCCTCGAGGTCAAATCCCGCCGCGTGGGTGGTTCCACATACCAAGTGCCGATGGAAGTCCCTGCTGGACGCCAAGTCGCTCTGGCCATGCGCTGGCTCGTGACTTTTGCGAACAACCGCAAGGGTGTTCCAATGGAAAACGCCCTCGCTTACGAGTTGAAGGACGCCGCCGCCGGCCAAGGCAACGCGATCAAGAAGCGCGACGACATGCACAAGATGGCACAGGCCAACCGCGCCTTCGCCCACTTCCGCTGGTAGCAAATTTCGGAAGGGCGGTTTTTTCCCCGGAAAAAACCGCCCTTTTTTTTACCGCCAGAAAGGCATCAGACCTCACGGCGACCTCCCGAGACAAAACCCAATCTAAAAACAAAAAACCTCACACGATCCTATGGCAGCCACGACCGACTCCACGAACCCGAACTCTCCGAACCGCGCGTTTCCGCTCGAGCGCACACGCAACATCGGCATCGCCGCCCACATCGACGCGGGCAAGACCACTCTCACCGAGCGTATTCTTTTCTATACAGGCATGATCCACAAGATCGGTGAAGTGCACGAGGGCACGACCGTCACCGACTGGATGGAGCAGGAGCGCGAGCGTGGCATCACGATCACTTCCGCCGCCACGACCTGCTCGTGGATGCAGCGCGCCGAGGAAGGCATCTATAAGGCATACGAAGGCATCAAGATGCGCGTCAATATTATCGACACTCCCGGCCACGTGGACTTCACGGCCGAAGTCGAGCGCTCACTCCGCGTTCTTGATGGTGCCATCGCTGTGTTCTGCGGCGTGGCAGGCGTGCAGCCTCAATCCGAAACCGTTTGGCGCCAAGCCACCAAATATGGTGTGCCCCGCATCGCCTTCGTGAACAAAATGGACCGCACCGGCGCGGACTTCGACAATGCCGTGAACTCCATGCGCCAAAAACTCGGCGCCAACGCCTGGCCGATCCTCATCCCGCTTGGCAAAGAAGACTACCTCAAAGGCCAAATCGATGTCATCAACCAGAAAGTCGTCATTTACCATGACAACGACGCCATGGGCTCGACCTACACCGTCGAAGAGATTCCAGAAGATCTCAAAGACCTCGCCCAAGGCGCCTACGAGGATCTCGTCTCGCAAATGTGCGATCTGGACGAAGAAATCGGCATGCTCTTCCTCGAAGAAAAGCCCATCAGCATCCAGCAACTCAAGGCCGCCATCCGTCGCCAGACGATCGCAAACAAATTCGTTCCCGTCGCCGGTGGATCCGCCTTTAAAAACAAAGGCGTTCAATACCTCGTTGACGCCGTGGTGGACTACCTCCCCGGCCCTCTCGACATTGCAGCCGCCAAGGGTCAAAACCCTGACAACGGTGAACCCATGGAAGCCGTTTCGGACGACAACGCGAAGTTCTGCTCGCTCGCTTTCAAGCTCTGGAGCGATCCCTTCGTTGGAAAACTCGTTTTCTTCCGCGTTTACTCCGGCAAGCTCTCCAAAGGCGACACCGTTTACAACCCACGCACCAACAAGCGCGAGCGCATCAGCCGCCTCATTCAGATTCAGGCCGACAAGCGCGAGGATATCGACACCTGCTACTCGGGTGATATCGCCGCCATCGTGGGTATCAAAAACATCACCACCGGTGACACGCTTTGCGACGAGGATCATCCGATTCTCCTCGAGCCGCCATCATTCCCCGATCCCGTTATCTCGATGGCCGTCGAGCCAAAGACCAAGCAAGACCAGGAAAAGATGGGCAACGCCCTCCAGCGTCTTGCCGAAGAAGATCCGACCTTCCGCGTTTTCACCAACGAGGAAACCGGCCAAACAATCATCGCCGGCATGGGCGAACTCCACCTCGAAATCATTCGCGACCGCATGATGCGCGAATTCAAGGTTGAAGCGAACTCCGGCAAGCCACAGATCGCCTACAAGGAGACCATCCTCAACGAGTCCGAAGGCGAAGGCAAACTCGTCAAGCAATCCGGCGGTCGCGGTCAATACGGCCATGTCGTCTGCAAAGTCCGCCCGAACGAGCGCGGCAAAGGTCTCACGATCGATAACAAAGTCGTCGGCGGCACCATTCCCAAAGAATACATTCCCGCTGTCGAAAAAGGCTTCAAAGAAGCCATCCTCAACGGCGTCGTCGCTGGCTACCCCGTCATCGATGTCCATGTGGACATCACCGACGGCTCCTACCACGATGTGGACTCGAACGAAATGGCGTTCAAGATGGCCGCGATCTTTGCTCTCAAGGACGGCTTGAAAAAAGCCAAGCCAATCTTGCTTGAGCCGGTCATGAAAGTCGAAAACGTAACTCCGGATGAGTTCCAAGGCGACATCATGGGTGACCTCAACCGCCGCCGCGCCCGCATCCAAGGCATGGAAACCAAAGGCAACCTCTGCACCATCAATGCCGAAGTTCCGCTGGCCGAAATGTTCGGATACGCCACCGCCATCCGCTCGCTCTCCAAAGGCCGCTCGTCCTACTCGATGGAACCCTCGCACTTCGAGGAAGTCCCATCCCAGGTCAAAGCCGCCATCCTCGAGCAGAAGGCCTAAGCGGACTCAAAACCCTTACAAAAAAGGCGGGGCAGCAATGCCCCGCCTTTTTTTGTGGTCCCGGGGAGCGCGTAGGCTCGACCGTAAAAGACACTCGCTCCACCACCTCATCGATTCCCAAAGCACGCCTTGCGCCACCGGCGCTCATAGAGACGCCGCTACAGCAAACCGCGCGGCAGCGCGCTCCTGTATGAAAGGTAGCAACTGTCTTAACACGGAGAGGGAGAGTTGAGGGTGAGGGCGACTTTGGGTGGTTTGCCTTTGGAAAGGAGGCGCTGGTAGAAGTCCTTGAGGATGGGATTGGCGCGACTGCCAACCAAGGCGCACATGTAGAGGGCTTTTCTGGCGACGGCGCGTCCGGCGCGTCCGGCGCGTCCGGCGCGGATGTAGCGTTTGCCGCGAAGAGTTCCGCTGTCGCGGTTGAAGGGGGCGACTCCTGCGAGAGCGGAGATGGCCTCGCCGGAAATGGTTCCCAATTCCGGCAGGCAGGAAAGGAGGATGGCGGCTGATGTGGCACCGACTCCTTTGGTGCGAACCAGGATTTCGCGCTTTTGGTGCATGGCTTGGTCTTGGCTGATGGTATCCTCGATGAGCTTGTCGATCTGCTTGATTTGGGCGTCGAGGAACTGGAGGTGTTTTTCGAGCATGCGGCGCAGGACTTTGTCCTGGATGTCGCGGGAGCGGTTGGACTCTGCGGCGCGTTGGGTTTTGAGGTCTTCGCGCCGGGCGACCAATTCGGCTAGGAGCACCTGCTGAGGGCTGGGCTCTGGCGTGGGGTCGGGCGGGAAGGTGCAGGCGAACTCGGAGATCGCTTTGGCATCAATGGCGTCGGTTTTGGCCAAGAGACCGCGGCAACGGGCGAAGTCACGGACGCGGGCGGGGTTGAGCCGCGTGACGCGCACGCCGGCTTTCCAGCAGGCGCGCAGGAGGGTGTTTTCGTAGCCTCCTGTGGATTCGCACACGATGTGGAATTGGGAGTGGAGGCGGTGGAGACCCTTGAGCCAAGTGGTAATGGCTTTCGGGGTGTTTTGGATTATCGCGGGCACTTTGAGGCCGTTGCAGAAGAGTTGGAGCCTGTCTTTGGCGACATCGACTCCGAGGAATTTGACGCTGTTTGTGGATTGGTTCATGGTTTGGAAGGTTTGACTCATCCTTGTATTACGAGCTTGGCGCGTGGGATTGGACCGCGCGCCCGCTCAGGCAACTGTTCGAGTTGAAAACCAAAAGCACCGGCGGCCAAACTACCCACGGGCTCCTCGAAAAGGCGCAAGGGACGCAGCGGTCTTCCGGTGCCGACCCGCTGCTGCTGCGCAGCAGCAGCGGGTCTCTTCTGGTTGCTGAACGCATCTGCGCTCAGCGAACAGAAAATAGCAGAAATTGAAGAAACAAGGGACGCCGCGCCGTCGGCGTCCCAAGATTCAGTCGCCCCGGCGGCGTTTCATCTGGATGCAAAGGCGGCTCCAGCCTCTGCGCTTCGCGTCTCCGGCTTGGCAAGCACGCAGCGTAAATGGGTCAGCGGCGGCGCGCCGCCCCTAGTGTGCCCGGCATGGGCATGAACAAGTCAGGAAAACAAACCTATAAACAATGACCGGAAGCAGTGACAGCAACCGTAGCGAAAGCCAAGGCGGGTTTCGCGAGGAATTCAGCACGAAAGAAGGCCGTAGCAAAGGGAACGACCGTAGGAACACGAACAGGCAGAGAGGCAGGATGCGGGCGATAAGCGTGCTAGGAAACGCGAAATCCAACCGTCACCGAAAGACGCATCAAGCAGAGCCTGACGGCACGGGACCAAAGAGAATGTTCATGCACCTTACCCGGGGAGATCTCCGCTGCGAAAGCGGCGGAGAAGTCAGCAGAGGCCGTAGTAGTGAAGAGAGCCGTGGAAACACGGAAGGAGCGAAGGGCCGAAGAACCAAGAGAGGGCCAACGGCCAACCATCCGGCAGGAAGTCGGCGAGAAGGCAGACGAAACAATCCGGGCGTTGCAATAGCGGCAACCACCTGGGTTGGTGGAAAGAGAGTCGAAGGTGGAATCCTTCAAAGGCGCTTGGTCCACAGCTGTCGAGTCGAAGCCGCCGCGAAAGGAGGCGTCAGATGAGGCCCAATGAAGCAGCCATGGAAGCACCGAAGCCCACATTGGCAGCGGTGCTTGAAAAGGAAAACCTCAACAGAGCGTGGGAGGCAGTGCGAGCCAACAAGGGGGCACCGGGACCTGACGGACGGGACATCGCCAGTTCGCAAGCCCACATGCGGGAGAACTGGGAAAACATCGAAGCCAAACTGAGAAGCGGGGAATACAACCCCGGCCCAGTGCGGGCGGTGACGATCCCGAAGCCGAACGGCGGGGAACGCACACTGGGCGTGCCCAATGTGCAAGACCGCCTGATCCAACAAGCCATCCACGCGAAGCTGAGCGAGCGGTGCGAACCATTCTTCAGTGAACACAGCTACGGCTTCCGCCCGATGCGGAGCGCACACGATGCGGTCCGCGCGGCACAGGAGTTGATCAAGCAGGGCAAAAGGTATGTGGTGGACATCGATCTGAAGTCGTTTTTCGACGAAGTGAACCACGACAAGCTCATGCACCTGCTCGACAAGCATGTCGAAGACAAAAGCCTGAAGAAGTTGATCGGAGCGATCTTGAGAGCGCCCGTGCAACGACCCGACGGCAGTCGTTACAAGAGGGGCAAAGGAACGCCGCAAGGGGGACCGTTGTCCCCGCTATTGGCCAACATTTACCTCGACCCGCTGGACAAGGAGTTGGAACGCCGGGGCCTGTCGTTCGTGCGCTACGCCGACGACATCGCCATCTTCGTCACCAGTCCCCGAGCGGCGGAGCGTGTGCTGTCCAGTGTAACGGAATGGATAGAAAAGAACCTGAAAGTGCCGGTGAACCGCGAGAAGAGCGGGAGTGGACCGACCGGAGAAAGTGCATTGCTCGGCTTTCGGGTGGAAGAGGACGGGACGATCTCGATCGCCCCGAAAAGCATCCAGCGATTGAAAGCCAAAGTGCGCGAACTCTGGGAAGCCCGCCAAAGCCTGACGAGCGAGCAACTGCGCGACCAATGGCGAGATTACATCCAAGGATGGTGGAACTACTACCAATTGGCCGAAAGGCGGTGGGGTGTGGAAGACCTGACGGGATGGATCCGCCGCCATATGCGCAAATGCTTCTGGCTTCGCTGGAGCACACCGAAAGGGCGGCTCAACGCCCTACACCGACTCGGCGTGGGAGCGTGAGCATGCGGCTTGGCCTACAGCGGGTTGGGGGCATGGCGCATAGCGCGGCTCTGGCAAATGAATCAGGCCTTATCCAACAAGCGTCTTCATCAATATGGGTTCATCCTGCCATGGACCTTCGCGGAGGCGGCAGCAGAGAAATGCTGACCACTGCCGGTTCAACCGCCGGATGCGGAAAACCGCATGTCCGGTGGTGTGGAAGGCTCACGGGGCGCAATCCCCGTGGGCCCATCCGATCCTTGCATACGCGAGCGCGCGGCAGCGCGAAATCGTTGGAGGGTCGACCTCAGGCTTGACCCATTCTTCAGCCGCGAAGCGGCGTCTCAAGGGGAGGCTCGTTTTTCTACCCCTCGGCTCTCGGGTGGGCGGCCATGTAGGCGGCCTTGAGGCGCTCGATGGTGACATGGGTGTAGATCTGGGTCGTTGAGAGGCTGGCATGCCCCAGAAGGGTCTGCACGCTGCGGAGGTCGGCTCCATTATCCAAAAGGTGCGTCGCAAAGCTGTGGCGGAGTTTGTGAGGCGAGAGATCTGCTGGCAGACCGGCTTGGGCAAGGCGGAGCTTCAGAAGGGAATTCACCGCACGCGTTGAGAGGCGGCGGCGGGATTTGTTGATGAATAGTGGCCCCGCATGCACGCGGGCGGCGTGGCGGTAGCGCTGGATCGCTTCGAGGGCGGGTCCACCTACCGGACAGACCCGTTCGCGGGAACCTTTGCCAGTGACGCGTGCCGTCTCGCTGATAGGATCGACATCACGCACATCCAGGCCGACGAGTTCCGAGAGTCGCATTCCGGTCGAGTAGAAAAGCTCGATCACAGCTGTATCGCGGACAGCCATCCAAGCTGGAGCCTGTTTGTTTTTTTGAGCCACAGCGGGAGCCGCAACCAGATTGTCCACCTGCGCGGTCGTGAGAAATCGAGGGAGTTGTTTCTCTGCTTTGGGGAGGGAGACTTCGAGCAGCACATTTTTCGAGATCGTGCGCCGCATGTGGAGAAAAGCATAGAATGCGCGCATCGCGGCGAACCGCAAACGCACACTGGATCTCGCCATTTCGGCCTTCATCATGTCGAGCATCCAGGCCCGGAAGTCCTCGGCACGCAGTTCCGTCCAAGAGCCGGAGGGACGGAATTTGCGAAATGCCTCCAACGAAGTGCGGTAGGTGCGAATCGTCTGTGGCGATGCGTTTTTCTCAGCTTCAAGATGCCGCAAAAACTCTTCGGCTTGGCGATCCAAGGGCAGAGCCTTGGCCGACGAGTTTTTGGCGGCGCGGCGTTTCAATTCTGTGATGCGCTCCAACTGCTGGCGGCGAATCCCTGAGCTGCCATGATCTCGCTGCTCCAACTGGAGATGGCAGCCAGAGCCTGCATGGAGATTTCGCCGCCCTTCCACGATGAGGAGGACTCGGCGAGCCAGGAACTCAATGCTGCGCGAGCAGCAAACTCGCTGGCGGATGACAACTCGGATCCACTCCAAGATGTCGGCGCAGACAAGCGGGCCAGCGTTTCCGAGGCCCCTCCCCAACTGGTGACGAGTCCTGTGAGCCAACTGGAAAGGTTGACCGCCAGAAGTTCCGTGAAAGCGGCGGAGACCAGTTGCGAGGAGGAACTGGAAAGCTCGGTGGGCATCTTTTGAAACTGGCTGAAGAGGCTGCTCTCCGCTTGCAGGTGCTGAAGACGCGCGAGCAAGCCGACGAAGGCCGCGGAACCCATCGAGGAAGAGGAGGTCGCGAGCTCGGTGGAGAATTTTTGAAAAGCGCTAAAGAGACTGCTCTCCGTCTGCAATTCTTGAAGACGCACCAGAAGCCCGACGAAGCCAGCGGATCCTAGGAACGATGAGGAACCCGAAAGTTCGGTGGCCAATTTTTGAAATCCGCTGAAGAGGGCACTCTCGGAGTTCCACTGCGGGAGACGCGAGAAAAACTCCTCCACCTCAGCGGATGAAAGACTCTCGCGAAGGCGTTGGGAAATGGCAGAGTGCAACTCCTCAGAATTCCACTGCCCGCTGGAAATGCCTGCCAGAATCTCGCTCCCCAACAAGGCTTGCAAAATTTCGCGGTCACGCGCCTCGAGCGGAAAACCACTGGAAAGGCCAATCGGCAGGGCTTGCTGGATCTTGATGAGAGCAGGCAGCAACTCTTCCGACGACGCAAACGAATGCGACACATTTTCCACCAGACGCTGAAAACTGATGTGCATCGGCAGCGTGGCAAAATCAAACGCCGCTGACTCGGAAAACTTGTCGCGTGGCGTGGTGACAATTGGCGAACGCGCAATCGAGTTCCATTTGCCGTAGCGATGGAAACCCATTTCGACCGCATACGATCCACCCGCCTTTTGAACAGGAATATACCAGTTTCGCGTTTCGAACGAGACTTCGATTTCCTGCTCCAAATCGCCCGAAGCGTGCTCCACCCTCAAAATGCAAGGCCCACCCGGATGCCGCGAAATATCAATATCCCAATAGGTGAAAAGCCAGTGCGGATCCTGAGCGACAAGAAACAACACCTCCTCGCCATAGCTACGCGGCAGGTAGCCTAAATCATTCAAGAGATCATCTGGCGTGACTGATGCCTGAACATCCTTTGATGTCGACCTGCGACGGTCTACTTTTTTAAGAACCGATGTCGATTCCTCGCCAGGAGATTTCACCTTTCTCACCAAAGTCCCAACCTTTCCCCTATCCTTCGGGACTCGCGTTTTTGGTTGGACTGGAACCGCATCAATATCCGTGTTTTTCTTCATGCTCATGATTTGAATTCCAAAGACTATGGGACTTACTAAACACCAGCAAAATGGGTTGCAAGCCCCATATCGCACGGGGAGCACTTTGTGTTAATGCGCGAAACCTTCGAGGACGACTCGAGCCGGAGGAAGCTCTCAAGCACAAAAAAGAGGCTCTCCTTGCGGAGAGCCTCGATTGGGTTGATTCAACTTGTTTCCGACAATTAGCCTTGGAGCAAGCGGACGAGCGACTGCTGACTCGTATTCGCCTGAGCGAGCATCGCCGTTCCAGCTTGTTGCAGAATTTGGAAGCGGGCGAGCTGGCTGCTCTCAGCAGCCACATCGACATCGATAATACGACTGTTCGCGGCTTCGAGGTTGATGGCGTTGATCTTGAGCAGATCTTGGGCAAAACCCACGCGACTGGATTCAGCACCGTTTTGCGCCCTAATATCTGCTAGGTATTGTATGGCATTCTGGATAGTCACCGTGTTGGCGGGCGCACCAGCACCAGTCAATTCGGTGATGTTAAGAACGTTGGCTATCTCTCCACCATTGATATTGGATTGTGTCAAACCAAGAGTTTGACTCCCATCTTCTGAGGTAGATACTTCAAGTATGACATCTCCTTCTCCGAAAAGTGGAACCCCGTTGAATTCCTCGGTGCTCAGACTAATTAATTGCTTATTAAGATTTTGAAATTCTTTGTTGTATAAAGCGATATCACCACTATTTTTAGTGGGATCATTTGCCAGTGTGGCAAGTTCCGACATCCTGCTTAGAACTTTATCAGCAACATTATAAGCACCATCTTGGGTCTGCAGGAAAGATTGTGCATTTTGTAAGTTGATTGCAGTAGCTTCCGTGCGTTTTTGGGCTGCTGCCATTTTCATCGAAACTGCAAGACCACCAGCGTCATCGCTAGAGTTGACTATGCGCCTGCCGCTTGAAAGCCGGGATAGGCTTTTTTGGAGGGCATCGTTAGTTTTTCCGAGGTTAAGGCCCGCACCACTTGCTGCGGAGTTGACATTGATTGATATCATAATGATTTATTGGTTGTGACCCAATCCATGGGTCGTTTCACTGCAACTGAAGACAGAGCAAACCCCGTGCCAAGTCTTTGAAACGGGAAAAAAGGCGAAAAACTGGAAAAAAGTGCCGCCAACAAGGAATTTGTTCGCTTTCAAAGTCGGCATTTTTTTCCTCTGCGGGTGAATTTCAGGTTTTTGCGACTTGTATGCCGTGAGGAAGCTGCTCGGAAACTTTTTTTATTTTCGTGTTGACAGAACATATCCACATATTCGAATATGATGATACATTTCAACTGACCACCTCTGCCAAGAGGCTCGGCTTTGTAGAATACTCGAATTTTTCGAACAGCTCTTTTTCACATTTCAACCAATCCGTCGGCCTAGGAAAGCAAGGGTGGAAGTCCCTCACTGTCGCGCAAAGGTCAAAGTCCGGGTTCGAACCGGCGGAGAAAACCGCACAGCACCTGAAACCGGTGCGCGGGCAGCGCATGACTGCCCGTGTTGGGGGTAGTCCTTTCGCAGAACGGGGGAAGGGATTGTCCTATGACATCCCCGTGTTTTTAAAGCAGGACAAAAATGAAAAAAAACGCCATTGCGGCTCTTGCCGCTTTTCAATGTGTGATCTTGGCCCACGGCCAGACCACTGAATCCAACGACACCCCCGTGATCACGGTCACCAAAAACGCCCTCGCCGACTTTCAGATCGGCAGCTCGTTTTCAAGGATCGATGCCCAGCAAATCAAACGAGCCCAGCAAAACAGCCTTCTGGATGTGCTGAATATCACCCCGGGTATGCAGGCCATCGAGGCGGGCCCTCCGGGAGGTTTGGGCGAGGTCATGATTCGCGGCAACGGGCCTTCGCAATCACTGATTCTCGTCAATGGCGTGAAGGTGAATACCGGCATCAACCAGGATGCGAAATCGTTTCTGAGCTATGCGGGTTCCAGAGGACTGCGAAAAATTGAAATCGTCCGTGGACCGCAGAGTTCACTCTACGGCTCGGAAAGCATCGGCGGCGTGGTGTCTTTGGATACCCAACGCGGCGAGGGCAAGCCGGGCGTGGACCTCTTCGGCGAATACGGAAGTTTCAATTCCTTCAACGAGGGCGTGAACAGCCAGGGAGAGATTGGGAATTTTGCCTACTTCGCCTCCTACGAAAACCTCTACACGCAGAATGACCGCCCGAACAACGACTACACGGCAAACCGCTATGCGCTGCGTTTGGATTACGAGGCCTTGGAAAACCTGAGCCTGCGCTTCAACTATACGGGCCAGGTCGGTGACTACCAGGAGCCAGGCAGCGTGAGGTCGCAGGATTTTGGCAACAACAACCCCGGGCAGTTCGTGAACGGCGAAAGCAATATCCTCAGCCTCATGGCGGATTGGCGTCCCCTGGAATTCTGGACGCAAAAACTGACCCTCGGGCTGTATTTGGAGCGCTATGCGCTGACCAACCCCGCTTACGAGGGAAATTTCTTCACCGATAGCAACACGATCAACAACGCGACGAACTACTGCACGGATTGGATGAATGTTTTCCAAATCTCGCGCCAGAACCGCCTCTCGCTCGGCATCTCTTTTGATGCCTACACGGGCGATTTTTACTCCGCCTACGGCAATGCCTCCACATTCATGCCGACCCAGTCGCAAACGAATGTCGCTTTCTACGCCCAGGACGAATGGGAGCCCGTGAAAAACCTCTTCCTCACCGGAGCGGTCCGCTTCGACAACTACTCGCAAGCGGGAAGTGCCTTCACCTACCGTTTCACCTCGGCCTATCTTTTCGAGAAGACCAATACGAAATTCCGTGGAAGCTTCGGATCCGGCTTCAAAGCCCCGGACCTCTATCAACTTTATTCCGTCGATCCCTTCTCGCTTGGAACCCCGAATCTCCAGCCTGAAAAATCGATCGGGTGGGATGTGGGCATCGACCAATATTTCTTGAACGACCAGGTGAAAATGAGCGCCAGCTACTTTCAAAACTACATCAATAATCTCATCGGTTACACTCTCACGGACCCCGCCACTGGCTATGGCACCTATGAAAATGCCAACACGGCGAACAACAACGGCGTTGAGTTGAGTGCCGAGATTTCGCTCTTCGAGAAATGGAACACCCGCGTCGCCTACACCTACACGCAGACGACGGTCTACACGCAGTTTCCGCAGCAGAAAAACATGCTCAGCCTCGATACGAATTACCTCCTGACGCCGCAATGGCTGATCGGTTGCGGCGCCAGCTATGTCGGTGGGCGGATGCAGATGGATTATGTTGTAGGCGAGATCGTGGAGATGCCCGATTACGCCACGATGCGCATCTACTCCCGCTATGAGATCAACGAACACGCCGCTGTCATGGCACGCGTGGAAAATGTGACCAATACAAGCTACGAAACACGACTGGGCTACCCCTCATTGCCGATTGGATTTTACGGCGGGGTGGAGATTTCCTTCTAAGAGTAATACAGCGCTTTGTTGGGGCTTCGAGAATGCTTGTTACCTGCAGATATCTCCGAGGATTTTGCTACTCCAACAAAGCGCCAACCCATTACCATTCGAAAGGTAGTAAGTCTTTACAGCCAATCCAGAGATTAGCGCTGGGCCTCTTACTCAGCAGAAGTCCCCTCGGCGGCCTTGCGGGCGGCAGCGTCGCGAGCGGCTTGGGCAGCGAGGCGGAGCTTGCCGAGGTTTTGCTTTGTGAGCGAGGTCTGGGGATTGCGGATGGCTTCGAGGTTTTGGGCTTTGATTTCCTCGTAGATTTCGCCCCGGTAAATAGGGATTGTCTTGGGTGCTTCGATACCGATGCGCACATTGTCGCCATCGATACGCTTGACGATCAGAACGATATTGTCACCGATCTGGATCGTTTCGTTGATTTTTCGAGAAAGTGTAAGCATCGGAGTGGTCTTTCTGTGGATGCTTATGCCGTTTCGTCGATGAGGACATGGGTGGTCGAGTAGTTCTGATAATTCATCAGAACGACTTGTTTTCCCACCCGTGTGCGACGGTTGATGAGGATAGGGGCCGCGAGGTTGAGTGTCACCTTCTGCGGTTCGTAGGACTTAATGGTCGCTACATTGAGAATGAGGGGATTTGCATCTGCGCCTACCAGGCCGAGCATTTCGGCGTCGGCATCTCCGATGTCGAGGCGGTAGTTTTCAACCAACCCGACTGGCTCGACGGCTGGAATTTGGATTTCATCACCCTCGACAGCTCGTAGCACCACGAAAGGCAGGCTCTCCGGGTCCACAATGAGCTCGAACCTTTTGAAATCCGGAAGGCCGATGAGACCCTCTGGCATGAAAAATTTGTTGTTCGTTTCATCAGGAACAAATTCCTGCTGACCCGAGATCGAGGCTTCAACGAGCATGATGGAGATTAGCTAACGAAATCAGCGCAGGTAGTCGAGCAGAGAATTGCTCTGGATTCTCGCGCCGCTCTGGATGGCGGCTTGGTAAGCCATCTGAGCACGGTTGAGGCGCACGGTGGCCTCAGCGAAGTCGATGTCGGCATCCGTCGAGATGAGCTTCTCGGTGCCCTCGTAGCGGACCTCCAAATCCTTCATCGCTGTTTCGAGGCGGTATTGGATAGTGCCAGCACGAGAGAGGGCGGAGAGGATGGTGTCTTCCATTTCGCCGAGACCATCGACTCGGGAAAATGATCCTGTGATGTTTTGCGTGAAAGTTATCGGATCGCCGCCAGGAATTGCAGCGATCTGCATGGAGGTGCCATTAATGCTTTTTACATAATAGGTGGTTTTATCCGTTAAATCTTGATTTGCTAGGGACACACCAGTTGGGAAGTTAAATGCAATTTTATCTCCGGGCTTAAATGATACAGGTGTTGGTAAAGTAATCGTATCGCGTTTGGTCTCGGCAAAACTTTTTTCAACTGAGGTTCCTACTTTTTTAAATTTTGAATTACTTGTGATATTTGAGGTAATAACGATTGGAGTATTATTGGTGTCACTTGGAAGCGATAAAGTAACATTATTACCGTCAACGGATTTTACACGATATTTAGGAGAAGGAGTCAATCCAGTCGCCACTGCTAGCGGAGAACCTTCCCCTGAAGGAAGATTAGTAAGAGTGATTTCATCACCAGGTGCCAAGCCATGATCCTGAGCAAGTTTTATAATAGTGGTCGTTGGCTGATCAATAGGATCTACAGGATCGCTCTTGCCGGTCCTCAAATTTAACACTGTATCTGCTTTGGATTGAGAAGAACCATTCGCCAACATGGCATCTCTAAGACGAATTAATTCATTCAAAGCTCCGGCAAGATTTCCATTTTCTTGCGCCATTGAGCCTACGGTGATTGATGCCGACTCGCCCTCTCCGATGTGAATTTTTGATTCGGAAGAACTGCCGCTATAGGAAACGGAGGTAATTTTTCCATCAGACGCTCTGTCTTCTAGAAACGGAATCTTGGAATTCGAGTCGCCCGAGAAAAGATAATTTCCACGGAGCTTGGTGTTGGCAACATTCAAGCCCTGCTCGATAAGTTGGTTAATTTCCGAAGCTTTGGCTTTGTATTCCTGCTCGGAGGTGGCTCCATTGATGTTTGCCGAGAGTTCGGAGGCACGGACGACGAGGTCTTTGATTTGCTCCAGCGAGGAGAATGTGACCTTGCTCTTTTCAAGGCCATCAATTGCATTGCGATGAAACTGCTGGTTTTGTTTTTTTTCGGTCCTGAGATTGAGAATGCGCTGCATCGCAGGCGCGTCGTCGCTTGGCGCGGCAAGGCGCTGACCGGTGCTGAGCTGGGTAAGGGACTTGTTTTGCTCTTTGCCCAGTGATTGTAAACGACCAAGCAGGGTATCTGGAAAGGAATTGAAGGTGACTCTCATGGCGATTTAGCTTTCTTAGCCTACTCCGAGGCGGTTGACAACTTGTTCGAGAAGGGTGTCGATGACATTCACATGGCGGGCTGACGCCTGAAAACTGCGTTGGAATTTCATCATGTCCGTCATCTCCTCATCTTGAGAAACACCGCTGAATTGATCACGGTTGTTCACGGCCATTTCCTGACTGAGCTTTTGATCTTCTAGACGGATGTTCGTCGTGTTCAGTTGTTGGGCGAGGGTCGTGACGGTTTTGTTGAAATTGGAGGCGAAGGAGCCTGAAAAATCCAATGTGCGGCCGCTCACGTCAATCGTCGTCGGACCATTCTTTGTTACGGATACTTCACCTGTCAAATTAGCATAAACTGGTGGCACAGCACTCGACTTTAACATGAATGAATTGTCACTCAACTTTTCAACAGTATAATTAGTAGTTGATCCAGATGTCGTAATAGAAACACTATCACCATTATTCAGACCATGCGCTTGGAAAGTAAACTCAGATTTTGTAACAGGCTCGTAAATTTTAGTTCCCAACTCCGCGACTTTAAGAGCACGAACATTTCCACCCGGAGATCCTGCAGTTGGCGAGACAGAGCCAAATTGAAAATTCAGCAAACCATCGGAAGTTGTTGAAAATGTGAACAAATCCCCTGTTCCGCCATTGGCATTGTAGGTATTGTTGACCTCTTGCTTGAATTGAATGGCAAGGTCTTTGATTTGTTCGCGGGAGATTGCTGTATTAATGTAAGCAGCATCAATTTGGGCTTGAAGTTTTCCTTTCGCTGAAAAATCAACCGGAGCAGTGTCGGCGCCAGCGCCGTCTTTATCAAATTGAACCTTTTTAATGGCTAAATTATAGTTGAATGGACCTGTAATTACGCCGGTTGTGGCATTTATCGTCTGACCGGCAACCGTCTTACCTTTGATGAGTTCGGTAGTTCCAGATGTAACAGTTATCTGCCCCAAAGTATCGGGTGTAAAAGTGACATCAATGTATTGTGCCAATTCTTCAAGTTTGGCTTGGCGCTGGTCGCGAAGATCGACAGCGGAAAAAGGCTTAACGAGTTCGGCTTTGGCGATGTATTCGTTTGTCTTGGCAATTTCAGCCAAGAGTCCGTTTACGATGCCAACATCAGTTTGAACCTGGGCGTCGGCGTCAGATTGAACTTGAGCGAGGCGCTTGTCCGTGGCGTTGATTTTTTCCGCAAGAATCTGAGCTTTGGCGATGAGGAGTTGCTTTTCTCCGACATCATTGGGTTTGACGGAAAAACTTTCCCAGGCATTGAAGAAATCGGTAATTGCGTCGCTGATACCGCCACCACTCGCGCCAGGAGCATTCTGTATGGAAGTCGAATCTTTGGTGCGATCAAGAAACTGGCCCAGCGCGATTTCGGCGCTTTCGAGGACTTTTTTGGCGGCTTCGAGGGAACCGGTGGAAGTGATTTCCCGCATGACGCTCTTGTCGAGGAGGGCGTCGCGGTTTTGGCGGAGGCCCATGGCTTCGACGCCCATGCTCTCGGTGGCGATGCCTGTGTCAATAGATCCGCGGTCACCGATTGCGACGCGTTCTTTGGAATAGCCACGGTTGTTGATATTCGCGAGGTTTTTGCCTGCGACTTCAAGACCTTTGGAGTGGACGCGGAGGGCGCCACTGCTGTTTTGGAGTGAACCGATGAGGCCTGACATAAATTAACTTCCTTGTTGAGTTTTCGAGGCGGCCTGGCCTGAACTCGTCAGGCAACAGCCGCTGTGTATTTTTCCTGTATGTATGATGTTCTGATCTGTCCGTGTGACCCGTAGGTGCCTGGCATTGCTCCGGGGTTTCTAACTGCTAGCAATTGTCGTGCCGACTCCACGCACTGGGCGAGGAGCATCCGGTTTTGGCGGGTGCGGCGCTGGGTGCGGGTGATGAGGTCGTTGATCTCATCGATGAGGGCGCGGAGGAGAGGTTGGTGCTCGGGTTGGAAGGTGTGAGTGAGCGAGGAGAGGGTGATATCGGCCGACTTTCCGATGGCAACAGCCGTTTGACGAACCAATTCCTCGCGCTGTTCGCGGATGTGGGTGAGTTTGGCGATCTGCTCGTCCACATCGACATTTATGTCCAAAAATCCCGTTGGGTCCTGGTGGATGATGCAATTTTGCTGACGATCGAAGAGGTGGAGCAGACCTCCATACTCTTGGAGTTCGTTTTGCAATGCGGCGACGATCTCTTTGAATTTCTCTTGGATGTTCATAGTATTAAATGGATTGAGGTTTCTTCAAAAGCTGAGCTTGGAGGAGGGAGGAGATTCCATTGGGACCTCCGCTTACGGATTCGGAAATGGAATTTGAGAGGAAGTAGTTGTAGGTTCCTGTCTTATCGGCTCCCGGCGTATCTTGGCTCATCATGGGCTGCAGAGCCTTTTCCAGCATGCTGCGCCAGAGGATCGACTCGAACTGTTTGCAGGAGTCGGCAATTTTTGCATCCTCGGGTGAGGAGATTTTGCCGTTTGCTGGTGTCAGGCCGGTTTGGATTTGGGGGGTGAGGGCTGAGATTTCCATAAATTTAGTTCAAGACGAGTTCGGCTTGGAGGGCACCAGCGCGTTTCATGGTTTGGAAGATGGACATCATGTCGCGAGTCGAGACGCCAAGAGCATTGAGAGCGGCGGCCACCTTCTCGATGGTGGGCGCTTCTTCAACGACTTTGAAGGAGCCTTTCTGTTCATTCACATCGGTGGTCGTGCTCGGCAAAACAACCGTTTCTCCGGCGGCATTGCCGATCAGCGGGGCGTTCGGCTGGCTGGCGGTGAGTGTGGAGGCGATGGAAATCGTAAGCGAACCGTGGCTGACGGCCACCTTGGACACGCGGACATTGGATGTGGCGACGATCACGCCGGTGCGCTCGTTGATGACGACACGGGCGACGGAGTCAGGCTCCAATTCGATGCCACCGAGGCTGGCGAGGAAATTTACTTCATAGGAGTTGTATTCCGGCGGGACGATCACATTCACGGTGCGTCCATCGCGTGCCACGGCGGTGTTCGGGAACACGCGGTTGATCGCCTCAGCCATGCGAGCGGCCGAGATGAAGTCGGCTTCGCGGAGGTTGAGATTCAAGGAACCGTTTTGAACGATCTGTGTAGGAATTTCGCGTTCTACGATAGCTCCATTCGGGATTGTGCCAACGGTGGGGTGGTTTTTCTGAACAGTCGCACCACCGGGACCGCCTTGACCGCCGAGAAAGCCTCCCACGGCGATGGGGCCTTGAGCAACGGCGTAGACTGTTTTATCGGCACCTTGAAGCGGCACTTGGAGAAGGACGCCGCCTTGGAGCGTCTTTGAGTCGCCGATGGATGAGACCGTAACATCAATACGGGAACCGGGCTTGGAAAAGGGCCCAATATCGGAGGTCACCATAACGGCGGCGACATTGCCGGACTTGATGTCATCAGCAGGCACATTGATGCCGTAGGTTTTCAAAGCATTGGCAATACTCTGAAGAGTCGAGTCGATTTTGCTGTCACCCGTGCCAGCGAGACCGACAACGAGTCCGTAGCCGTTCAATTGGTTGTCCCGCGCGCCTTCGACATCGATGAGATCCTTGATGCGGGAACCACCGGAGTAGTTGAGGGTAATGGGCGAAGAGTCTCCGACCTGCGCGAGGAGCGGGTTGACGAGAATCGCTGTGAGAAGAGGAATGAGAGCAAGCTTTTTCACGATTTTAAAAAATTAAGGCATCGGCTTGATTTTATCCCATATACGCACGAGCCAACCCTTCTTCTGGGCTTCAGTAAGCTCGCCTTCGGGAATAAACTCAACTTGGGCATCGGCGATTTTGGTGGAAGGAACGGTATTATCGGAGGCGATGTCGATCGGACGCACAATGCCGCGCATGTAGGCGTATTGGGACTCTTGGCCGGCGCGGATGATTTTGGCGCCTTCCACAACAAGGTTTCCGTTTGGCAAAACATCCACCACCGTCACGGCAGTGCGGTTCGTTAATGTAAGAGTATTTTGAGTGTCACCACCACCGTTCCACTCGCTCTTGGCGGCGATGTCGAGGGTTGGGATAGTGACATCGCCCTCATCGACAGTTCCACCAGAGGATTTGCTCAGCCAGCTTGGCAGGGCTTGAACAAATCCGTTCAATGTGGCGTTCAGTGCAGGAAAAATACCCGTGCCACCTTGAGTGTTCTCATAGGTCTTGATGCGGGCGGTCTGCTGGGTCGAGGTGTCTTCTGAAACAACAATCGTGAGAATATCGCCAATGTTGCGGGCGATTTTATCCGCGAACATACTCTGCTCCGTGGAGCCTTCCTTGAGCCAGAGCGAACCGGCTTGGGCTGGTGTAAAACCCAAGGCAAAAACGGAAAACGCATAGGCGGAAAAGAGGGATAGTGAAGAAAATTTCATGGTGGATATCAAAATTTGACTTGGACTGTGTTGATACCGACGACTTTGGCTTGAAAGTCCTTGCGGCTATCTGGATTTCGGATGCTCACCATTTCCCCAGCACCAGCCGTGCCAAGTGCCAAGCCTTTCATGGTGATATTGAGGGAGCCTTCGGAGACAATCACATCGACAAGTTGGTTTTTGCGAACCAGCGGACGCAGAGAGAGGTCGCGCGAAGTGAGCGGGCGGTCTTGTCCCACGCCTTGCGCCATCTCGTAGATGGAAAGATCCGTATCCGCCGGGACATAAGAGAGGTTTTCAGCAAGAGTATCGATATTTTTGAGGGCGCAGGAGGAGGAATCCGGCGT
Source organism: Terrimicrobiaceae bacterium (assembly GCA_044345595.1). GTDB lineage: Bacteria > Verrucomicrobiota > Verrucomicrobiia > Chthoniobacterales > Terrimicrobiaceae > UBA967. Next base: position 3,782 of record JBIJAV010000005.1, on the reverse strand, counting down.
GGCACCGCGGTCCAAGCGGCGGGTAGCGATCCAGATGGGACGCCAGAGCGAGGCGCGGAGGGTTTCTTGCCAGGAACCGATTTGATTGCCACCGGCTTCAATGTGGAAGCGGATTTGAGGTCTGGAGGAAAGCCCGCCGAGTGGAGCTTGATCGATGACGAGCTTCCAATCGCGGCCGTTGCGGATTTCGAGCGGTTTCCAATCCTGGGAGAGCGAGATTTTGAGATCCCCGTCGAGCGAGTAGCGGGCAGTGAGTTCCCGTTGCAAGGCATCGACGATTTCGCGCTCGCCAATGGTCACAGCGTTTGGAGCCGTAACCACGGCAGGCGTGGCTGGCGCCTCGGCTTTTTGAAAGGTGGCAGCGACCGGGTTTGTCGGCGCATGGGCCAGCGGAGCGGTAATACCTCCCAGATCGGCAGCCTGTAGCGAGGCTGCCGCCGCGATGGGAAGAAAAATTGCGGTGAGAAGGTTCATTAACGCTTGATGTTGTTAGCCTGCTCCATCATCTGATCGGATGATTGAATCGCCTTGGCATTCACCTCATAGGCGCGCTGAGCGAGGATCATGTTAACCATTTCCTCGGCGACATTGACATTCGAGGTTTCGAGATGGTTTTGCAAAAGCGAGCCGAATCCAGCTTGAGCGGGATTTCCCAAGTTGGGAGCACCGCTGGCAGGCGTTTCGTCAAAAAGATTGCCGCCCGCGCTGCGAAGTCCAGCCGGGTTGTTGAAACGCACCAACTGCAACTGGAAATTCTGCTGCCCACCGGGAGTCTCAACGGTGACTTGGCCAGTCGATGAGATGGTGACATTCTGGGCATCCACCGGGATCGGTTGGAAACCGCCCAAAACAGGCAGGCCGTCATTGGTCACCACGCGCCCATCGGAGCCCAACTTGAAGCCGCCATCGCGTGTGTAAGCGGTGGTGCCGTCCGGGCGCTGAACCTCGAAAAAGCCATCACCTTGAATGGCGACATCCATTTTCTCACCGGTTTGCGTGAGTTGGCCTTGGGTATAGATTTTCGCTGTCGAGACCACGCGAGTTCCATTTCCGACTTCCACCGAAGTGGGCGTGAGATTTCCGGCCCCCTGCTCGGCAGCAACCTCGCGCTTCTTCTGGTAGAGCATGTCTTGGAACTCGATTTTGTTTTTCTTGAAACCGGTCGTGTTCACATTCGCGAGGTTGTTCGCGATGGTGTTGAGGTTCATCTGTTGGGCTTCCATTCCAGTGGAAGCGGCTTGAAGGGCTCTTAACATAATATTTCAGGGTTAGGCGGTTGCGCCGAGTGAGTTGATGGCTTTGGAAATGAGATCGTCGTGCGATGTGACCGAACGCTGGGCCGCCTCGTAGGCGCGCGACACCGCGATGAGATTCACGAGTTCTGTCATGGGCATGACATTGCTCGCTTCGATGGCGCCTTGGGTGATAGCCACTTGTTCGAGGGCCTGTGGATTGGCACCTTCGGGAGCTTCAAAAAAACCTCCCTCGACGCGTGTCAATTGATCTGGATCGTCAAAATCGTAGAGATTCAAGCGCCCGAGCACATTACCGGCTTGGGAAATCGAGCCATCCCTTGCCACAGAGAGCTCACCTTGCTCGGGATTGACTGTGATGGGGCCGCCATCTCCGAGCACGGGGAGACCGTGTTTAGTGACAAGGATATTGTCTTGGTTGATGTGAAACTCGCCGTCTCTTGTGTAAAGGTTTTTTCCATCAGCATTTTGGATTTGGAAAAAACCGGGGCCATCAACCGCAAAATCGGTGTTTTTCCCGGTAACCTTCATGTCGCCGGGGGCAAAATTCACGCTAGTCGTGCGGGAAGGTATGCCTCCGGAGTGCTTGGCGGCGGTGACACCATCGGGAGAGTATTCGGTGGTTTTCTTCTCGTCGCTCTCGATGGCGAAATTGGCCTTCTTGAAACCGGCGACATTGGCTGCCGCAAGGTTTTGTGAAATAGTTTGTTGCCACCGCTCAAGAGCCGAAAGCGAGGCAGCGTTGGTGTAAATTCCTTCAACCATAGTGTCATTTACACAGCATCCGCTGTGCCACCCTGTATTCGCGAGTCGCGAGCATCCTCCGCGAAGCAAAGCAGGCAGAATTTGCCGGGGGTCTCCAGCACCCAATCAAAGCTCGAGCCAAGCCTTTCATGCATTTTTTGGCGATCGCCAGCTTTTGGATACTCCGTGTTAAAAGTTAAGTTTACTCGGGTGCGTTCGCCGCTCTTGGCGTCAAAGCTGCCCTAAGGCTTGCATCAGAGGGGCGAAGCCGCGACTCTTGGCTATGCGCATTTTTTCAATACTCGCTTGTTTGTTTGTGGTCTCCACCGCCCTCGCTCAGCAATCGGGCGAGGCAAAGAAGCGGATTCTTTTCTCAAACACGCCCCCAGCCCCTGCGTCGACTCCGGCGGCGAACATGGAGCCTGCCGAACTGCTCCAGCGCTTCTTCGAGGCGTTGAAGGCGGACAAGCTGGATGCCGCCTACGAGGGGCTTGCAAAAAACACTCTCGTCGCTTCCAAAGCCGAGAATCTCGAGCAGTTGAAAAAGCGCACCCGCGACGCCTTGGACAATTTCGGTCCAGTGAAGGGCTACGAGATCGTCGACACGCTCGAGATCGGCAACGCGCTCTTCCGCCAAACCTGTATTTCCTTGAACGAGGACCTGCCACTGCGCTGGCGTTTTTATTTCTACCGCTCGGAGAGTAAATGGAAACTCGTGGACCTGCGCGTGGATGACGGCATCGTCGAGCTATTCGATGAAGTCGCGCGCAACCGCAGAAAATAGGCCGCCACACCCCGGCTGATGGCATTTTGAAAAAGCCGTTTCAGAGTCGCATCCTTCGCCTGCTGGCGGCGATTCTCATCATCCTGGTTTTTGCTGCAGGTGCCGGCATCCTGCTCCTCTCGCGCAACCTCGCCCCTCTGGCGCGGTGGACCTTTGAAAAAAACCTGCCCGATTCGAAAATCGATGTGCAGGAGGTTCAAATGACAGGCCCCGGCGAAATCTCGTTTACTAACTTCGTCATCAATGATCCTCAGACGGGAAAGGAACTCGCCCGCCTGGAGAGCGGCCGCATCGTCTTTGCGCTGGACGATCTCGCCGCCGGGCGCATCGGAGAAATCCACCTGCACAATCCCAAGCTTGCCATTTCGCCGGGATGGTCGGGCGTCCTTCCGCCTGTGCCCGAAAAGTCCGGCGGTTCCGCGCTGCGCATTCGTCGCATCGTTTGCGACTTCGGCGAGGTCGTCTATGAGGGCGAAAAGGATGGCAAGCCCACCGTGCGCGCGAATTTTTGTTTCGATTGGAAGGATTTCAGTCAGGAATCACCCGACCCTCTTGAACTAACCCTCTGGGATGTGCAGGCGACCGCTCCGCAGTCCCGCGATCCCTTTCTCACCCTCGATCTGCTTCGTCTCACAGGCGCCCCCGCCGAAATGGTCAAAAATTTCGAACTCCGCAATCTCGACATCAAAGGCGGATCACTCGCTGCAGGACAGGCCCTGGAGCAGCTCGCCCACATGCCCGCCCAAGCGCCAAGTGGTCCGGCATTCACTTGGAAAATCGGAGCCGTGGATATTCGCGGCCTCAAAGCAAGCATCGGCAACAATCCCTGGCGCTCGGAAACCGACGCCGCTTTCACGATCAACACAACCCTCCGCAGTAGAGTAGGGAGACCCGGACGGGGTTAGAGGCGCGAAGGCCAATGACCGCCGGGGTCTCCCCCTCATCGAACCGGACGTGCGGATTGCCCGCATCCGGCTCTCGGAGTGCCGTTCTTCGGTTTG
>JBIJAV010000074.1:0-4087 GCA_044345595.1 Terrimicrobiaceae bacterium | reverse complement strand
GGGCGGGACCGTGACGACTGAACAGAAAAACGAGGCCGCTGATTCGGTCATCGCCCGCTGCGCGGTCGAGGGCGTGGAGTTTATCGCCTCGTGGGAGATGAAGGACCAATCTCCCGAGTGGTGGAAGTTGCGCACGAGCCTCGGCATCGGTTCACCCGAAGCTCGCTTCTTCCCATACTGGCGTCCGGGGTGCCCCGCAAAAACGAGCACAGACAAGGCATTGGTCTCGGCCTACGCATTCGACGGCCAACGCGCGGTGCTGGCCATTGCCAACACGCTTCCCAAGGAAACGCCGGTTGATGTGAGCGTGGATCTGGCGGCTCTCGGTTGGCCATCTGGTTCCGAGCCTGTTCTCACCGATGAGCGAACGGGCGCGAGCATCCCATGGAACAACGGCCAATTCACCGTTCCGGTTAAATCAAGGAACTACACCCTTGTGAGCCTGCAGCCAGCACCTTCAAACCCATAAAAAACACGATGGATTCTCCAACATCCTCACCCAATAAATCATCCTGGCTTAGTCTGGAAAATGGCGGCCATGTCCGCTTCTCCGGCGTCGAGCGCGGCGCGGGCTTCCGCATGCCGGGCTACTGGATCTGGTGCGGCTCCGTGATTCGCGGCGGCGATGGTCGCTACCATCTCTTCGCCTCGCGCTGGCCGGACAATTTGGCCTTCAGTCCGCACTGGATCACCAACTCCGAGGTCGTGCATGCCGTGGCGGATCGGCCGGAAGGGCCTTTCGAATTTAGCGATGTCGCGCTTCCTCAGCGCGGAGCGGAATACTGGGATGGGCGGATGACGCACAACCCGACGATTCATTTCCACAACGGCACCTACTATTTGTTTTACACCGGCACGACCTATGAAGGTCCAACGCCCTCGCTGGAAACACCCATTCCCGCCAGCGATCCCGGCAACCTGAACGATCCCGCCGCTTTGCCCGAGCTCCTCGTCAAGGCCCACTCCGGCCAGCGCGTCGGCGTGGCAACGAGTTCCTCGCCATCGGGCCCGTGGAAACGCATGGACGCTCCACTGCTTCTGCCGCGCCCCGGGCAATGGGATGGCCTAATCACCACGAATCCCTCGATCTCCATCCGCCCCGATGGCCACACTCTCATGGTTTACAAATCCGTCGAGTATCGCGGCGGGCCGATGCACCTCGGCGTCGCAGCGGCAGAGACTCCCACCGGTCCCTTCACGCGACTCTCGGACGATCCGATCGTGGCTTTTGATGAAGAGGATGACGACCTCGAGGATCCCTGCATCTGGTGGGCCGGGGACCATTACGAAATGCTCTCAAAGTGCATGGAAGGCCGCGTTTGCTCGCAACCGAAAGCCGGTCTGCTGTTCCGCTCCGATGATGGCCTAAACTGGTCCTTGGTGAGCCGTGACCCCGCTTACACTCGCGACCTCTCTTGGTCGGATGGCACTTCATCGCAGCAATCATTTTTAGAGCGCCCGCAGGTTCTTCTCCAGGACGGACGCCTCACCCACATCTATTTTGCCACTGCCGTTGGTTCCGACCACATCGGCAAAGTGAGCTCCTCGTGGAACCAAGCGATTAAACTTCGATAGAACTTTTTTGAAATTCACATCATGAAGCAAACCCCTGCAAAGAACGCCGGTGGAGCCGACCAGTTCGCTCTGATTGCCACCGCGAATCCCACCGATCGCACAGCGGGTCTGGTGGAACCTCAACCACCCGTATTGCCGCCGATCTTGCTGACGGTTGAGCCCTCAAGCGGAAGGGATTTTTTTACCCCCCTCCCCTTGCGCGACACGCCCGAGGCGGTGCGAGCCGACTTGGACGAGTTGAAAAAAACCTTCACGCCATTCATGCAGCGCTTCGCACCGCCATTGCCAATGCAACGCGCATTCGTGCCTCTTGAGAGCTTTTCCTGGAGGATCGGAACGGATGCGGATAGTGCAGATTTTTCGAGTGTGCTGAGTGGTCAGGGTTCGTGGGAAACCGTCACCATCCCGCACTACGGCGAACCTCTCGGCCGTGCAGTGACCTACTACCGCCGGGAATTTGAATTGCCGATGGATTTCGCCGCTCCCAGTGCGGTGTTTCTTCATTTCAAGGGTGTGGACTACAAGGCGCATGTCTTCGTCAATGGGAACTACCATGGCTCGCATGAGGGGTTCTTTGCGCCTTTTGAATTCGAGATCACCAAGTCGCTGCGCTCTGGCATCAACACGCTCGTTGTGAAAGTCGAGAACGATGCGGTGCAGCTGGGCAATACGGCTTGGACCGATACCGCCGAGCAGGGCGACAAGATTTACGCCGCCACCGGCCCAGGCTACGACGATCCGGTGCACGGTTGGCACCACTGTCCACCGGGAATGGGAATCTACCAAGCCGTTCGGCTCGAAGCGCGTGCGCCACAACATTTCCACGATCTCTTCATCCGTCCCCGCCGCGAGGAGGGCTTGCTCGATCTGACCTTCGAGGTCTGGAACTGCACGACCGGCAATGAACCAGTGGAGATTTCCTTTTCGATCTTTGGACGGAATTTCGAGACCACGGTCTGCAATGATCAGAAGCTGGAAGGCATCAATCCCGCCGGACCAGGGGTGAATTTCTACCGCGTCACGGTGAAGGCCGAGGGCCTGCGCGACTGGGAACCCGACGCGCCGTGGCTCTACGAACTGCACGCGGTGTTGCGCGATGCCGAAGGCAAATTGCTCGACGCGACCTCGCGCCATTTCGGCATGCGGTCCTTCCGGATCGACGAAGAGTCCACGCCCAAGGGCCGCCTCTATCTGAACGGCCGCGAAATCCGCCTGCGCGGAGCCAACACAATGGGTCACGAACAGCAATGCGTGATGCGCGGCGACTTCAATCAACTCGTCGAGGACCTCCTACTGGCGAAAGTCTGCAACATGAATTTCCTGCGACTCACCCAGCGTCCGGTGCAGTCGGAGATCTACGAGTATGCCGACATGCTCGGCCTCATACTGCAAACCGACCTGCCTCTTTTCGGCGTGGTGCGGCGCAACTTGGTCTGCGAGTTGGTGCGGCAGGCCCGAGAAATGGAGCGCCTCGTGCGCAACAACCCGGCGAACATCATGGTGACTTACATCAACGAGCCATTTCCCAATGCGCGGAACAAGCCCGAGCGGCACTTACAGCGTCCCGAAATGGAGGCGTTTTTCGAGTGCGCCGACCGCGTCATCCGTTTGGAAAATCCCGACCGCGTCATCAAACATGTCGATGGCGATTACGATCCGCCCTGCGCGTCGCTGCCTGACAACCACTGCTACAACATCTGGTATAACGGCCACGGCCTCGACCTTGGCAAGCTGCACAAGGGATATTGGCTGAAGGTCAAACCGGACTGGATGTATGCCTGCGGCGAGTTCGGCGCAGAGGGGCTGGAAGACGAATCGCTGATGCGGAAGTTCTATCCGCGCGAGTGGTTGCCGTGGACACCAGAGGAGGAAAAGACTTGGAGCCCGACTTCGATCGTGAGGGCCCAGAGCGGCAAGTTCCATTACCTGTGGTTTGAAGCCGGGAAGTCGGTCGGCGAATGGATCGCCACCAGCCAGGCACATCAGGCCTGGGGCGTGCGGTTGATGACCGAGGCTTTCCGCCGCGACAATCATAACAACAGCTTTGCCGTCCACCTTTTCATCGACGCCTTCCCGTCGGGATGGATGAAAACGATCATGGATTGCGAGCGTCGGCCGAAGCTGTCCTTTTACACCTACCGCGATGCCTGCGCGCCACTGATGATCAGCCTGCGGAGCGACCGCGATCGCTTTTTTGCAGGCGAGGCAATGCCAATCGAGCTCTGGGTCTGCAACGACACGCATGAAGTTCACGAAGGCGCGCGTCTGGCTTGGCGCATTCGCCAGGGCGAGCGGATTGTCGAAGGTGGATCGGCTCCTGCAGTGATCTCACCGATGGAATCGACCTTCCAAGGCATTGCCGCATTCCAAGCGCCGCAGGAAACAGGCGCCGTGGTGGTCGAAGCCGCCTTGATCGATCGCAACGGCCGCACGATTCAGAGCGCGCAACAAACATTTCAGGTTTACCCGCAAGTGCCCGCCGTGCCGCCACTGGAAACAGTCGTCATCGGAC
>JBIJAV010000054.1:0-13315 GCA_044345595.1 Terrimicrobiaceae bacterium | reverse complement strand
AATCGGAAAAATCGGCTTTTGACGGTGGCGAGTTGCCAATGAAGCGCGAAAGACGTCTGGAAATTAATTCGCGGCGGGGTTTTTAGGGCAAACTCGAAGTTCGAGCTGATATGGTGATTTATTCGGGATAGGCATATTTTAAGAGGTTTTGTTCTGACCTGCAAGCCGGGCGGAAGGATTGCAGCGGCACAGCTGGATTCGGCAGCACAATGATGGTCGTTGCCGAAGGCGCGAAGGAGGAGGGAAAGGAACTCAGCACCAAGGAAGCGAAACTCCGCGCCAAGGGCGAGGTCCGGGTCGGCGGTGTAGGTGAGCGCTTGGCCGTGGAATTGGAGCACCTCACAGGGCAGGAGGCCCGTTCCGTTGCTTTGGGACACCTCCAACGCGGAGGAATACCCAGCGCCCTCGACCGCATTTAGCCACACGATTCTGCGTGGGTGCGGTGCGGTTGATCGCTGAGAGGAAATTCGGGTATATGGTGAGCTATCTGCAATACCATGTCGGCGGAGTGCCCATAGCCGAGGCCGTGGCCACTTTGCGCACTGTGGATGTGAACTCCGAGACCGTGGCGGCCGCGCGTTCGGTGGGAATTTCCTTCGGCGACAGATAGGACCGCCGCCGGGGAAATCACGCCGCTTTGGCGTGACCTTGGCGCAGCTCCTCCGTGCGGAGCAGCACACGCTGGCGCATGATTTTTCCAGCCGTGAATTTCACAATAGCGCGGGGAGGAATTTCCACCGTTTCCTGTGGTTTTTTAGGATTCCGTCCGATACGTTTTTTGGTGAGGCGGACTTCAAAGACACCGAAGTTGCGAAGCTCAACATTGTTTCCCGTGGCGAGACCCTCTGTGATGCCTTCAAGTGTCAATTGAACCACGCTGAAAACCTCCTGCTGGGTGAGGCCGGTTTTTTCGCTGATTTGTTTGACAAGATTATTTTTCGTGAGGTTTGGCATAAGCCCTTCTTGATAGGCTGTTCTGGAAAATTTCGCAAGACATTTGCTTAAAAATTTAGCGCTGATCTGTGGCTTAGTCGGACAAAATTTGCATTCGGAGCCTCGGCTAAAAACCCACTTTAGCGGACAAAGAAAACAAGAGCCAAACCGAGCCATGTGGCACCAAGGCCTGTTGCGGCAGAAGCCCCGAGAAGGAGCGCAAAAGCCGCGAAGCGCCGGTCCCGCAGGAAGCGCTGCAGATCGACTGCCAGCGTGGAAAAGGTGGTGAGTGATCCGCAAAAACCCACGCCGATTGCGACATAGATTATTTGCGGAAGGAACGCGCCGGAAAACAACGCAGCGGCCACGCCCAGAATAAACGAGCCAAGCGCGTTGACGAAAAGCGTGCCAAAAGGAAATCCGGTCTCGGATGCCAGTGCGCGGTTTGCCGAGGAGTGGACAAAGGCGCCGAGGTGATACCGCACCAGCGCGCCGACCGCTCCCAGAGCGGCTATGAGCAGAGGTTCCATCACTTCAGGTCCTCCCGCTTTTTCATACCGAGCATTGTGCCGAGTGACACGGCAGCGATTCCGCACGCGAAGCTGGAAACAAAGTAGACGCCCGCAAGCAAGGCCGCCTGCGAGCGCATCATTTCGAGCATCTCCAGATTCACCGAGGAGAATGTGGTGAATGCGCCGCAGAAGCCGATCCCTGCGAAACAACGCAACCAGTCGCCGCCATCCGCGCCGGTTTCAGCCTGCACCAAGATCCATCCTAAAAAAAATGCTCCGCTTATATTGACGACGAAAGTGCCCCAGGGAAATCCGGGACTGCCGTGCGCGAGGGCCGTGAACGCCTGCTCAACGCCGTATCGACAAAGCGCACCGAGCGCGCCGCCAAGGCCCACCCAAAGCGAGGGATGTCGACAGGGATTCTTCAACGCCGAAAACAGGCGAACATGCCGTTTCAGGCAAAGAGCCGCAGGACAGCTTCGTGGGCGGAATTGGCTTGTCCGGTGAGTGCCGTGGAGGCGTCCGCGAGGAGGCGCTGTTGGGAGAGCGCTGCTGTTTGCTTCGCGGATTCGGTATTCGAAATTTTAGGAGCTGCGATCTCGACGCAGGCGTGGCTGTTCGCGGTGGAATCGGAGATTTCGCGCAGCTTGGCTTGTTCTTTCCGGTTCTCCTCCCGAGCAGCGAGGATGGATTCATGCAGCACGGGTGCGGAATTTTTGATGCTCAAGAGCGGCCGATGAATGCACACCGTCTCCGCGTTTTCTGGAGTGTGGACATAAAGCGGCTGCTCCTCGCTGTCGTGGCTGAATAGGTCGAGTCCGTTGAATTTCTCGCCGGTGAGGGATTCGAAGATATGGAGAAAATCCTCATGCTCGGGGGAGTTCACAAAAAGATTTTCGATCTGCCCGAGGGCGGAATCCTGCGTCTGCAGGAAGGAAAGCGATTCACTCAGGTGGGCTTGAAAATCCCCCGCCTCGCGGATGCTTGCGCCGGTCTTTCCGGAATAGGTCAAATCGCAGGAATCATTGAGCGTTCCTTGATGGCGTGCGGTATGGTGCGGCCGGTGCTCGGTGCGCCGGTCGTGGGCGTGCCTCTCCTGCAGCCCGTTGGCGGCAAACGCGGAGGCATTGTTGGTTTTGATGGTGAACGACATATCCTTTGTCTGGTTGTGCGGAGTCCGTTCCGCGGTCGGACAGACGCGTGGTGCGCCTGACAAAGAATAATATCGGCCATTCCAGCTCCGGATTTAGAACAAAATCAGGATGCTCAGAGAATATTCATCCGATAAGCCCAAATGGGCAGAAATCAGGGCGTTGGAGTCGGTGTCGGCGTGGGGCTGGGCGTCGGCGTGGGCGTGTAGCCCGGAACTCCGCGATTGGCGAGGATTTGCCCGATGAGATCAAGCGCCCCGGCGCTGTCGAGGCCTTGGTTGTTGGCTTGCTTGGTGAGATTCGAGTCGTAGGTGGCTGTGGCCTCGCTGGAGCCCGCGTAGCCATACTCGAACGAGGTGGCGGTGCCGTTGCCTGTGCTGGCGTTCACTTGGGCGCCACTGGCAAGAAAGTAGCCACGGAGTTTTCTGGCAAGGTTCGAGCGCTGGTCGCCGCCGATGTTGCGGTTCGATTCGATGGCTCCGATGACTTGAAGCGCGGCGTTGTCCGTGCCGGACGACGCACCGAACAGCACAGCATGATCGTAGCCGGAGTAGTCGAGCATTGTGGAATAGCTGCCAGTGACAAGTCCTGCGGTCTGGTAATAGGTGAAGGTATTCGGGTCTGTGAGGACGATTACGGAGGAAAATGTGGAAGCGGCGAGATCGACGACCAGATAGCCGCTGTCGAAGAAGGTGTAGTTCACACTGCGCCCGGTTTTTTCGAGGGAGAGATTGTAAATGAGCAGTTGGGCTTGGGCGGCGGAGACAAGCAGTGTCAGGGCTGCGAAGAGTGTGCAAAGGAGGCGTGTCTTCATGTTTTTATGTTAGGCGCATCGCAAGCGGGGGTCAATTTTTTGAGTCTTTTAAAATGGAGGAGGCACTCCTCGCCGAGGTGTTCCATTTTTGCCAAACGGAACTCGAGTGGCTTCGGTAGAAAGTCGCCGGGCAGGCCGGTGAGCGTGGGCGCGGCAGCTCCGCCGAAGAGGACGGGTGCCAAGGTGAGGTGGATTTCGTCAAGGAGTTCGGCGGCGGCCAAAGAGCGAAGGAGGGCTCCCCCGCCTTCGCAGACGAGGGATTTCACCCCATACTCCTTCCGCAGCATCGCAAGGGCGGCGGGGAGGGGAACGGTTGGGGATTCGTAAAGGTGCAGGTCGCAGAGCGGGGCGAGGGTGGCGCGGAGTTTTTGCGGCATTCGCGTCGTGGAAAGGATGACGATCGGCGAACCAGTGTGCTGGAAGATTTTCCATGCGGGATCGATTTTACCGGCATTGCTGATGACGACACGCAGGGGCTCGGGCGGGAGGCCGCGCTGGACGCGGGCGGCGCGGAGTTTTTCACTCGAGAGGCGCATCGACATGGTGTCGGCGGCCACCGTGCCGCGTCCCACGAGGATGGCATCGTGCTGTGCGCGGATTTTCCCGATGCGCGCCTTGTCGGCCGGTGAGGTGAACTGTGACGGCGTGAGGTTTTTCGTGCTGATCTTGCCATCCGCCGTCATGGCGAAGTGGGCATGGATTTTCGGCCTCATGCCTCGGGCGGACGACCGGCTTCGATATTGTGCTCAACGCGTTTTTCGAGATCGTCGACGGATTTTTCCATTTCGGCGAGGGAGGCGTGCTCCGTCGAGCGGTAGGCGAGGTAGATCGCGCCGCCGATGAGGCTCCAGAAGACCTGCATCATGAATCCGGAAAGCGAGACAAGCGTGGCAATCGGCTCGGGTGTTGCGTAAAGAGCGCCGAGGATTTTGATGAAGAGGCCCTCGCGAAGGCCCGCTCCTCCGACGCTGATTGGCAGGGCCGTGACGGTCGCCACGATCGGCATCACGCAATAAATACTCAGCAGGTTGAGACCGGCGGCGAAGGCTTTGGCACCGAACCAGAATGTCGAGAACATGAGGAGGTGCGCGGGAATGGAGAGCAGGAATGCCATGCCCACGGATTTCCCGGCGCGGGCGTATTCCACAAAGGCGCCGGCGGCCTCGGCGATTTTGTCACGGGCGGGGAGCCAGTGCGGGAGTTTGGTGGCGAGGTCGAGCCGCCCGGTGAGCCAGGCCACGAGGATAAATCCAATCGAACCTCCCAAGATCACGGCTGCCGTGAGGACTCCGTAGCGGGTCACCTCGTGCTTCATAAGATCATCCCAGCGGAGGATGATAACCACGGCGGAAACCGCTGCCAAAGCCAGCACACCGACCACGCGGTCGATGAAAACACTCAGAAGCGCACCCGCTTTTTTATCCGGGGCTTCGCGCATGATGAGAAAAATTTTGATGATGTCGCCACCCGTGGAACCCAAGAGGAAGAGGTTGAAAAACATTCCGACGAGAAGAATGCGCAGGCTCCGCCAGTAGGAGATCACGATCCCCTGCACCTCAAGCAGGATGAGCCAGCGCTTGGCTTGAAGAAGCAGTCCACCGCCCAGTGCGAACAATCCTGGCACGAGCCACCAGTTATTGGCGGCATCCAGCGCGTGGAGGAGTTTTTGATTTTGCTCGGGGTTTCGAAAAATCCACCACAGGAGTCCAATGGTGATGACGACCTGGATGGCGGTGAGAAAATGGCGCTTCATGGTTTATTTGAATTTTTGATTCCACTCGCTAACGGCCTTCACAATATCCGCCGCCTCGGTGCGGGGAGACATTTCCAAAACGGTGGCGCATTTTTGAGGCAGAAGAGGAACGAGTTGGTCAAAGGGCGTTTCGCCGGTGAAAGGCGGGCAGTGGTCGCGAAAGGGCGGGCGGGTGTCGTGGATGTGGCAGCCGATGAGACGAGGGGCCATCTTCTCGAGATGCTGCGCGTGGTCGATGAGGCCGAGGTTGTGCTTAATCTGGGCGTGGCCGAAGTCGTGCCAATAACCCGTGTGCGCGGCATCGAGACGCTGAAGAAAATCGGGAAACTCGCGCTCGGATGGGACGGCTTCGTAATACTCGCGGTTTTCGATACCGAGTTTCACCCCGCGCTTGCCTGCGTGGGCGACTGCTTCGCCGAGAAATTCCAAGATGCGAGCGGTATAGATTTCGGCCACCTTCTCCCTCGCTTGGACTGCCTCGAGCTTTCGTTTGATGAATTCGCGGGAGTAGATTTTTCCCTGCTCGACCATTTTGCGCAGGGGAGCGGTGAGGTTGAGGGAGCGTATGCGACCGGTGTGCACGACGACGAAGGGAGCGCCGAGTTTTTCAGCCCAGTCGATGCTGGAAAGGGTGAGGCGAAGCGCCCTGTCGCGGTCCTTCGCGCGGTGGGAGGTGAACTCGTAGCAATCGGGCGAGTCAGTGAGAACCTCCACTGGCATGGGAAGAAAATTGTGAACACTGGAGACGCTGAATTTATGCCGCTCGCGGGCCTGCAACACGCCTTCGAGTTGCGAGGAGCGGATGCCGTGACTCAGTTCGAGGGATTCAAATCCGAGCGAAAGAATTTCCTCCACCATGGAGCGGCCGTTCTGGTGCCGCCAGGAGTTCCAGCAAGTGGAAAGGGAAAGTTTCATTTCAAATCAACCACAAAGGACGCGTTTCGCTGTTTCGGTGCCGGATCGCAAAGCCGCCTGTATGCTGGCCCCGCGCTCCCAGTCGCCGCAAGCATAGACATTTCGAGGCAGATCGGGGAAGGGATTCCTCGCGGCAAAGCCGGGCGGCTGCGCGGGAACGGCATAGGGCACATGGATCGTCTCGAGGTGCTCGAGAGCGCCCGCCGCGTGAGGGAAAACGGCGGCGATTTCCAGCGCGGCCTCCCCGGCCAGTTCCTTCCCAGAGCGGCCTGCGGGATCAAGCACTGTTGCAGAAATCAAGTGCCAGCCTGAGGGAGCGAAGCCGGGCGCGATATTGGTGATCTGAACAAAGTGGCGCACCAGACGGCCAGCGCCCTCGGGCAGCACGATGCAGGCGCGATTGTAAAGGGATGTCCGCGTTTTAAAGTAAACAACAGACACGCCACGCGCCGGTGGTGGGGCCGGTAAATCGAGGAGTCGGCAAAGGGATGGCTCGTCGAGCGCAAGGACGATTTGATCGGCGCGAAAGATCTCGCCATTTTCCAAAACAACCCCGCCGGGATCGCGCGAGATGGCGGCAACGCGCGAATTCAATCGCAGCGATGAGGATGGCAAGCGCGCTCCGAGCGACTCGGGAAGGGCCTGGATGCCGTCGGCAGGAACCCAGGCGCGACCGGTGAGAAAATTTTTCAGATAATAGAGAAAGAGTCCGGCACTGCTCTCCAGCCCGTTGTCGAGTAGGACGCCTCCGAAAAAAGGTTGGGCGAAACGGCTGAAGAACGCCTCCGAAAAACCACGCTGCTTTAAATAGGCGGTCGTCGAGACATCCTGCGGCATGGCGCAGCGGGCGAGGAGGGCGCGGGCTGGAGTGAGCAGCAATTCCGCTCCCAGCAGCGCCAGGCGGAGTTTGTCGGCGATGGACAACGCCGACGAGAAGAGGGCTGTGAGCGGATTCTCAAGCGGGCTTGCAAGGTGCGTGAGCCTTGTTCCGTCATGCAACAAGGCTCCGGACTCAAACCAGCATGGTCGCAAGGCGGCGGTGTCGCAGAGCGCCGACACGGCATCGTAGGAACTCAGAACCACCTGAAATCCGTGGTCCAGAATGAAACCATCCCTGCGGGAAGTGCGCTGGCGGCCACCCACAAAGGGAGCCGCCTCGAAGAGCACAAATTCTTTCCCGGCGAGGTGCAGCTCGCGCGCACACGCCAGACCCGCCAATCCGCCTCCAACTATGACAATCATGCCGCGAGCTTATTCAAGCGTCCGCAAAAGCAAACGCGATTCGCCCGCAGGAGGCGGCCAAATTGACTTAAGAGATCGTGGACTGGCCGTATTGCGGAGCGTTTGCTCCATACTGCGCCTGAGTGACCGGCTGCTGAACCTGCGAGGCTGGGTTCAGGTATCCCGGAGCAAATTGAGCGGCGGCGGGATTGGCCGAGAAATTGGTGTAACCCCGGTCGCGCAAAAAAACCAACAGCGCGCGTCTAATTAGAGTGCTTATTTTACGGTCGCCTTCGGCGATGGCCGCCCGCTCAGCTGCGTTCAGTTCGTCGTCAGTCAGTCGCACGGTAATGCGCTGATCCATTTTTTGTTCATTTATCATATATAGAGTGAATCATTTTCCTTGTAAGAAACTCAACAGAAAAGTAATGCCCGAAAGTCGGTCTTTTGATTGAGTTCTCACACCCCTCAATCGTCCAGTCCTGAAGCGGATGCAAGCTCGATCGGATGGGGTGAAATACCCATGCCAATGCGTGTTTGCAAGATGCCTTGGAACTTTTTGCAAATAGAAACGCAAAATTTTTGTCACAAAAAAGATGGTGTCATTGGCGTGGCGTTTGGTGTAGCGCGAAGCGTCATGATTCGCTTTTGCTACAAACCCTCCGGAACGCCGCCTGGAACCTTGAGTCCACCGCCGGGCGCGTCTGGACCGGCAAAAATGCGATTGATCCAGTATGATGCCGACTCGCTGCTGGACGAGGAATTCGCCGATTGGGACTTGCTCATGGCGAAATACGATCCCTCGAAAGTGAACTGGATCGACATCGAAGGCCTGGGCGATGTGCCTTTGCTGGAGCGGATGGCAGAGCGTTTCGGCCTGCATGCACTAGCGGTGGAGGATGTGCTGAACACGGCGCAGCGGCCCAAGATCGAGCCTTTTGAAAACCACTTCTTCATCGTGAGCGAGATGGTTTATTTTCAAGAGGGTGATGAATTGTGCTTCGAGCAGGTGAGCTTGTTTTTGGGGGAATCGTTTTTGATCACAATCCAGGAGGATGCCGGGCACGATGTGTTCGAAACCGTGCGGACCCGCTTGAAATCAGGCCGTGGGTATGCCCGCCGCATGAAGCCTGACTACCTTGCGTATGCTCTTCTCGACGCGACCGTGGATCAGATTTTTCCCGTTCTGGAATCCGTCGGCGACAGCATCGAGGAGGTCGAGGAGGAGTTGCTGGAAAAACCGGTTCGCAGCAGCCTGAGAAAGCTCTACGAGGCGAAGCGGCTCCTTCTTGCGCTGCGCCGCGCGGCTTGGCCCCACCGGGAAATTTTCAGCACCCTCATGCGTGACGACTCGGGACTCGTGACACGGGCCACGCAGGTTTATGTCCGCGACTGCTACGACCATGTCACGCAGATCATCGACATCATCGAAAGCTACCGCGATCTCAGCGCGGGCTTGATGGATCTTTACCTCTCGAGCGTGGGATTCCGCACAAATGAAATCATCCGCGTGCTGACCATCGTTTCGGTTTTGTTCATTCCACTCACATTTTTAGCTGGCGTTTACGGGATGAATTTCAATACCGAGTTTCCAGCAAACATGCCGGAGCTTTCCTGGCCCTTCGGCTATGTTTTCTTTTGGGTCGTTTGCGCGTTGATTTCGGGCGGGATGCTGGTCTTCTTCAAACGCAAGCGCTGGTTCTGAGGCGGTTCAGCGGAGTTGCGCGAGGACAACATGGCAGGATACGGATTCCTTCACCTCGGCACTCCCCTTGGTGACGGATTTTGTTTTTCCTGTGATGATGCGCATGGCGATGACGCGGGGCGCACCGGCCGGAAGCGGGGCGGAGCCGGCGTGGGTGCGGCTGGTAAAGCGTCGGAGACCGGAATCGACACCCTCGGTGAGGCGAATTTCCACCTCCAGCGAATTGTTTTTCATCTGACCCGTGACATCTGCACGCGCATTCCCAAGGCGGGTGGAGGAGCTGATCTGCGGGGTGGATGTTAGGGACTGCGCGAAAAGAACCCTGGCGCCTTGGAGGTAGGGGACTGAGGTCACCGTGCGGTCGGCATTTGTGATTTCCGCCAAGCTCACACCGGCGAGCGCGGCGTTGAGTTGCTCGACGGTTTTTACTTCTGGAAATTGCACCACAGCGAGATCAAGTTGGGCGGCAAATGCGGAAAGGGTCTGGAAAAGCAAAACAAGGGTGGCAATGCGGGTCATGCATTCGGTCTTATTTCCCGGTTGGAAATTGGCAATGAGATTCTCTTGGACCACGCATGACAGCGAGCCCCGCAGCGCACACTCGTGGCCTGCGGACGACTGCCGCGGGGTGATAGCCTGCGTTCATGGAATGAATGGCTCCGGGGAGCAATTCCATCCTCTCCCCGAGCGGATTCCCGGCTATGCATTCCACGCGCTCGACCTGCGCGGACAAGGCAGCGACCACATCGCCGAACGGCGCGGTGCGGCGCTGGAATTTGAAAAACAGATGCTCGACATCGCGGCGTTCGTGGCCGCCTTGCGCAAGCTGCACGAGGGGCGCCCGGTTTTTCTCATGGGCGAAAGCATGGGCTCGCTTCTCACGGCCGGCTTCGCGGGCTGGTCCCGAAAAAATGTGGACGCATGCCATGCGGTGGATGGTGTGATTTTATCCGTGCCAGTGGTGGGTTTGCGTCGTGCGGTGCCCGGATTTGTGCGATGGATTTTACGCGGGGCAGCTGCGGTGGCTCCGCGAGCCAGCCTCACTCCAAGCCGCTTTGTGAACGGGAAGAGCATCGCCCCGCCGCTGACGCGGGACCGCGCTTATCAAGATTCCCTGAGTAAAAAACCGCATCACATCAGCGGCTTCAGCCTGCGCTTCCTCGTGGAGCTGGGCGATCTCATCGAACACAGCGCTTCACTGGCCGCAGGCATCCACACGCCAACCCTCGTCCTCGCGGCGGGTCAGGACTGTTTTGTGAGGCCTGACCAGATTGAATCGTGGTTTGAAAAAATCCCCTCACAGGACAAATCGCTGCGGCATTATCCAGAGGCCTACCACCTGCTCTGGCACGACTGGGATCGCGATCTGGTGGTTTCGGACATCAGCGCGTGGCTTGATCAAAAGACCCGGACTTGAACGCGCCGGGGTCTTTTCCCCTTGAACCTCTCGATTCCTTCACCGAACGATCAGACCATGCTCATCGACACACACGCGCACCTGGATTACCCGGATTTTGAAAAAGACCTCGAGGAGGTCATCGCAGCCGCACACAAGGCCGGAGTGGACCGCATTATTACAATAGGAACAAGCTTGGAAAGCAGTCGCAGGGCGGTCGCGCTGGCGGAGAGGTTCGACTGCGTGCGCGCGGTCGTGGGCCTCCATCCCACCCATGTCGACGAGGAATCAGAAGGCTGGCTCGAAGGCATCCGCCTACTCGCATCACATCCAAAAGTCGCCGCCATTGGAGAGACCGGCATGGACTACCACCGTCTGCCTTCGGAGAAACTCGCCTCGGCGGCGGGCATCAGCGCACTGCAGGCGGAAACAGCGGATGACACCCAGGCGGCTATCATCGATGGCGCCTACAAAGCCGCGCAGGCAGAGGCCTTCACCGCGCAACTCGATCTCGCGGCAGAATTCGGGCTCAATGTGGTCATCCACCAGCGCGACGCGTGGGACGACACGCTGGATATTTTAAAAAACTACACCGGCCGCCTTCGCGGTGTCTTCCATTGCTTCGGCAACACGCCGGATCAGGCCCAAGAAATCCTTGCGCTCGGCCATTTGGTTTCCTTCACCGGCATCGTCACATTCAAAAATGCCGCGCTCGTCCGGGATGTCGTGGCGTCGATTCCTTCAAATGCCTTCATGGTGGAAACCGACTGCCCCTACCTGGCTCCGGTGCCGCATCGCGGCAAGCGCTGCGAACCCACCCACACACGACTCGTCGCAGAAAAAATCGCCGAAGTGCGCGGCGCAACACTCGAGGAAATCGCCGCTGCCACCACGCGAACTGCAGAAGCATTCTTCCGATTGAAATAACACCGCTGCCTGACTGATTTACCGATTGCAATCGGGCATGCACTTCCACAAAATAGCGCAGTTTTTCATACCATGAGCCAATCCAACGCACTCGACCAACTCAAGCAATTCACCACCGTCGTCGCTGACACGGGAGATTTCGAAAGCATCCGCGCCTACGAGCCCCAGGATGCCACCACCAACCCCACGCTCATTTTCAAGGCCGTCCAGCAGGCGGAATACAAGCCTCTGTTGGAAAAAGCCATCGCTGACAACCGCAGCACAGCGCTCAGCGGCTCCGCCCTGCACCGCAAGGTCATCGACGACCTGCTGATCGCCTTCGGACGAGAGATTCTTTCCATCGTTCCAGGCCGCGTTTCCACCGAAGTCGATGCCCGTCTCTCCTTTGATGTCGAGGCAACAGTCGAAAAAGCACGCTACATTATCGGCCTCTACGAGAAGCTGGGCACGCCCCGCGAGCGCGTTCTGATCAAGATCGCCTCGACCTGGGAAGGCGCTCAAGCTGCCGCCATCTGCCAAAAGGAAGGCATCAACTGCAACCTCACTCTTCTTTTCTCGCTTCCTCAGGCCATCGCCTGCGCCGAAGCCGGCGTCCGCCTCATCTCGCCGTTCGTCGGCCGCATCTACGACTACTACAAGGCGAAAACCGGCAAGGAATATGTCGGCGCCGAAGACCCAGGCGTGGAATCCGTGCAGAAAATTTTCACCTATTACAAAAAGTTCGGCTACCACACGCAGGTCATGGGGGCCAGCTTCCGGAATACCAGCCAGATCCGCGAACTCGCTGGCTGTGACCTTCTCACGATCGCTCCCGAGCTCCTCAAGGAACTCAAAGATTCCTCGGACTCCGTCACACGCAAGCTCGACGCCTCCGCAGCCGCAGCCGACAGCGTTGAGAAAATTACGATGAATGAAAAAACCTTCCGCTGGATGCTCAACGAAGACGCCATGGCCACCGACAAACTCGCCGAAGGCATCCGCAAATTCGCTGCTGACATCGTTCAGCTTGAACAAATCATCGCGAAAAGCTTCTAACATCTCATGCTCAAAAAAACCTTGCTCGCGATTTTCGGTCTCGCCCTTGCCGCCTCAGCCCCGCTGCATGCGACAACTCGCGCAACCGATTATCCGGGCTCGGTGACCCTGCTCATGGAGATGCCCGGCGTCCGCTCGGATCTCGCACTCAGTCGCGATCAAATCGCACAGGTCCATAGCCTTCGCCAAGAGCTGAAATCCCGCGCCCAGTCGCTCCTCAAGAGCCAAGCCGCCCCGAGCAACGGACTTACTCAGGACCAGCGCCTCTTCGCGCTCATCGACGGCAACAACGCCCGCGCGCTGGCGCTTCTCACAACGACTCAGTTCGCCCGGTTCACTGAGATCCAAAACCAGATTCTCAGCTACAGTATGCTGGTCTCTCCTCAGATTCAAAAACAACTCCGCCTTTCCTACCGCCAGAAGGCCTCCATCGAAGCCCTGCGCATCCGGGGGTTGGAATTTGTTTCGGAAATCAACCGCTCCTATGGATCCGGTGCTGTCTCCCACAAAAACCGTGTGGATATTCTCCGCGACTACCGCATGCGGCAAGCTGAGGAAATGAAAGCCCTCCTCACCCCCGCCCAGCGAAACGCCTTCGCGGCCCTCTGCGGCAAGCCGCTCCCTAAGAGCTGAAGATAGGGCAGGCTACGCAATCGTAAAGGCGCTGGCTTTAACCCAAGTTTCGCAAGAATCTCAAAAAAATAGCGCCAATTTGGCAATTTCGCGATCGGAGGTTTTGTAAACCGTTTATTATCAGCTATCGTGTTTTTCAACTTTCATTTGTAGTGCCTAAAAATTACATATTTTTCTTGACTCGGCATTTTTTCTTTGTTATTTGTTGCGTGCATGTATTTTAGGACTAAATCCATCAAGGGCTCGCACCTCGTTCAACTCGTTCATTCCTATCGTAATAGCGATGGATTACCTCGTCAGCGCGTCATCGCTTCCCTCGG
>JBIJAV010000073.1:0-4105 GCA_044345595.1 Terrimicrobiaceae bacterium | reverse complement strand
GTGGTGACGAGGTGGTGGTGATCCATGCCGCACAATGGGACTCTGCGACGCCCGCACTCGGCTCTGTGAAGCAAGGGGTTTTTACCTTGGAGAAAGGCCAGAATGTGCCGCTGGAGGAGGTGATCGCGCGTCTCGAAGAGTCCGGCTACGACTCCGCTCCGCAAGTGGCGGCCCGTGGGCAGTATGCCCGGCGTGGCGGAATTCTGGATGTCTTTTCCTGGCAGCAGCAGCGTCCGGTGAGGCTGGAGTGGTTCGATCTGGAAATCGATTCCCTCCGCGAGTTCGATCTCGATACCCAAGGCTCGGTCGGCGAGGTGGCTGAAACGGAAATTTATACCGGACGCACAGAAGCTGCCGGGGGCACTCTGCGCGATTATCTCGGGCCGAAGGATCGCGTCATCATGATCGAGCCGGACGCGGAATTCGAAGGCCTCGGCATCGGAAGTGGCGGTGAAGCGACGAAAGCCGCAGCGGTGTTCTATCCACCGCCTTTCGGCGATCTCGGAGCTGGCGACTTGGTGCTCAATGAAACCAAGCGTGACCGGTTTTTCAATCAGCTCCACAGTTGGGCGAGTGACCGATGGACGATTGCTTTCGCGTGTGTGAACGAAGGCGAGGGCGAGCGGTTTCGCGAGATGGCGGCGGACTTTGATTTCGACACTTCGAATCTGATCTTCCTCACCTCGCGGGCTACGCGGGGATTCGTGTGTCCGCAGGCGAAGTTGGCGCTGCTTGCGGAGTCCGAGGTCCTCGGACGCTCGGCCAGCCAGCGCGCGCACCGGGCGGCTTTGCGACGCGAGCGGGTTCGGGCGGGGCGGGCAGTTATGGATTTTTCAGAATTCGAGGCAGGCGACCTCGTGGTGCATCTCGACCATGGCATTGGCCGCTACGAGGGGCTCGAAAAATCGCCCGACGGCGAAGGCGAGGTGCTGGTGCTGGAATTCGCCAACAGCGCCAGGCTCTATGTGCCGCTGGATCAGGCCTGGCAGGTCGCGCGCTATGTGGGCCTCGGCCGCAAATATCCCGAGCTTTCAGAACTCGGCGGCGCGCGATGGAAAAAAGCTAAGGAAAAAGCCACGCAGGGCATTTACCAATATGCCGCCCGCATGCTCAAGGTGCAGGCCGAGCGTGAGACTGCTGAAGGCCACCCGTTCCCGCCGGACTCCCACTGGCAGCAGGAGTTTGAGCGTTCGTTTCAATTCACCGAGACGCCAGACCAGATCAAGGCGATCAGGGATGCCAAGACGGACATGGAGTCAAACCGCGCGATGGATCGCTTGATTTGCGGCGATGTCGGCTTTGGGAAAACCGAAGTCGCCATCCGTGCGGCCTTCAAAGCGGTGACGAGCGGTAAGCAGGCTGTCATCATCGCCCCTACGACTGTGCTGGCTCAGCAGCACTGGCAGAATTTCCGTGAGCGCATGAGCGAGTATCCGGTTACGATCGAACTCCTCAGCCGCTACCGCTCTGCAGCGGAGCAGAAGAAGGTGATCAAGGCGCTCGGTGAAGGAAGTGTGGATATTGTAGTCGGAACGCATCGCGTCATTTCCTCCGATGTCGTTTTCAAGGATCTCGGCCTTGTCGTTGTCGATGAGGAGCAGCGCTTCGGCGTGAAGCACAAGGATGCGCTGAAGGAAAAGTTCCGCCTCGTCGATGTGCTCACGCTTTCGGCGACTCCGATTCCGCGAACGCTCTACCTCTCGCTCATGGGCGCGAGGGACATGTCCGTGATCGAGACCCCTCCGCCGAATCGCCAACCGGTCGAAACTATCGTTTGCGGCTACGACGAGCGCGTCATCCGCGACGCCATCAATCGCGAACTCGCGCGCGGTGGGCAGATTTATTTTTTGCATAACCGGGTTCAAACGATCGAGCGCGTCGCGGCGAGGATTCGCGAACTCTGCGAAGGCGCGCGTGTCATCGTCGGCCATGGGCAGATGGAGGAAAAGGAACTCGAAGGCGTCATGCAGAGCTTTGTGGCTGGTAAGGCGGATATTCTGGTTTCGACGACTATCATTGAGAGTGGGTTGGATATTCCCAATGCGAACACCATTATCATAGATCGCGCCGACCGCTTCGGCCTCGCGGATCTTTATCAGCTTCGCGGTCGCGTCGGGCGCTCTGGAACAAAAGCCTACGCCTACTTGCTCCTGCCACGCGAATTGATGTCCGTCGGCGCCGCTCGCAAGCGGGTTTCAGCGATCAAGCAATACTCGGAACTGGGATCGGGTTTTAAAATCGCCATGCGCGATCTGGAGATTCGCGGCGCGGGCAATCTTCTTGGCACAGAGCAGAGCGGGCACATCATTTCCGTCGGCTTCGACCTCTACTGCAAAATGCTCCGCCGCGCAGTGGATTCCGTGAAGGGCCAGAAATCCTTCGGTGCCACCACCGCGTTGCGTTTTGATTTTCTGGTTACCGAGGAGGGCGAGTTCATCAAGTCCGGCGGCATTCCCTCTTTTGTTCCACATGCCTACATGGGCGAGCCGAAATTAAGGATCGAAGCCTACCGGCGCCTGGCGGAGGTGGGCACACGCGCCGAGATGGATGCCCTGCGCGTGGCATGGCGCGATCGATTCGGTCCGCTCCCGGACGCACTGGAGAATGCCCTGCTCTGCGCGGCGATCCGCATCGAAGCCTCGCAGCGCCGCATCAGCCAGGTCGAGGTGAAGGATGAAAAAATCATGCTCACCCGTGGCGGCAGCTATGTATTGATCGGCGGTCGGTTTCCCCGCTTGACGGTTCCCGAGCCGAATTTTAGGCTTCGCAGCGTGTTGAGCTTCCTCGAAACGATGCCAAGCCGATGAGACGATTTTTTGCCATTTCCGCTGCCTGCCTTGCTGCCATCGTATCCATCCCCTCCGGACAGTGCCAGCAGGCCGAGGTCATCGACGGCGTGGCGGCCATCGTCAACAACGATGTGATTACCATTTCTCAGGTTCGCGAACTCATCGGCGCCCGCGAGCGGGCCATGCGCGAAGCCTACCGTGGCCCCGACCTCGCCGACAAGGTCAAGGAAATGAGACTCGCCGCCCTCAAAGATCTGGTCGATCGCCAACTCATCCTGCAGGAGTTCCGCAAAATGCAGGAAAAGGGAGCGAACATCCCCGATTATGTCGTGGACGACCGCGTGCAGACAATCATCCGCGAGGAATTCGGCGGCGACCGAGCGGCCTTCGTCAGAACCCTACAAGCCCAAGGCTACACGCTCACTCGCTTCAAAGAGATCGAAAAAGAAAAGATCATCGTGCAAGCAATGCGTCAGGCCAAGGTCACAGACAACTTTGTCGTCTCTCCCAAGCAAGTTCAGGATTTCTACGACAAAAACCGAGCAGCCTATTCCCTGCCGGAACAGGTCAAACTCCGCATGATCGTCCTCCGCGAGGGAAACAGCGACGACATCGGCTCCGGAGGTGACAAGAAACAAACCGCAGAGGAAATCCGGCAAAAACTCGCCGGAGGTGCGGAATTTGAGCGTATGGCCCAGATGTATTCCGAGGATGAAAGCACCAGCGACACCGGCGGCGACTGGGGTTGGATCGAGCGGAATACACTCAACGAAAAACTTACACAAGCCGCCTTCGCCCTCAAAGCTGGCGGCATCAGCCCGGTCATCCACATCGGCGACTCCTTCTACATCCTGTATGTGGAAGCCCGCAAAAATTCTTCCGTCAAGCCACTTGGCGAGGTTCGCGATGAAATCGAGCGCAATCTCATGCAACAAGAGCGCATGAAAGTGCAGCAGCGCTGGCTCGATACTCTGCGCCAAAAAGCCTACATCAAAATCCTGACTTAAAAAGCCTTGCGTTTGGCGTAAAGGAAACCTGTTTTCTTGAAAATCATGCCTGCACCGATCAAGTCAGCTTCCCA
Source organism: Terrimicrobiaceae bacterium (assembly GCA_044345595.1). Classification (GTDB taxonomy): domain Bacteria; phylum Verrucomicrobiota; class Verrucomicrobiia; order Chthoniobacterales; family Terrimicrobiaceae; genus UBA967. The sequence continues at coordinate 235 of JBIJAV010000073.1, read as the reverse complement.
GATTTTCATTCGCGTTGGAGTTAGAAAATTTGATGGGCTGGATGTGATCGAGGAGTGGGACACCTCTGGAGGCCCACCGCTCAGCCTTGCGGATAAAATCTCCGAGTATCTCATTCGGATCGGTGATTCAAACAGCCTCTGCCTGAATATTGTCATTCAATTGTTGACGGACGGCAAAGTGCGCGTCGATTTCCGCGATATCACAGAGCGCATTCTTTTGCTCAATTCCCAAGAT
>JBIJAV010000030.1:0-42696 GCA_044345595.1 Terrimicrobiaceae bacterium | reverse complement strand
GCGTCAAAAAACGCCGCGCAAAGAACTACCGCTTGATGACAAAACCCCGCAAAGAAATGGGCCCCCTCCCACATCGAAAAGTGGGCGTCGAAAATCATCCCAAATCCCCACTAACTTAGCGCCATTCCCGGCCAGGGCTCATTTCATGGACTCCATGGTGCAGCTCCACGTCCGGGGGGTGCAGCCGCCTTTCGGATATGCGCAGGGACGCACCATGCGCAACGGGGTGGCGGCCGAATCCCTGCGCTATGTCAGCCAGAGCAGGGCAGGGGACTCCGTCGTCACAGTTCTGGATTCACCCTACGGCTTCCGCTGCACGCATCGCTTGGAATGGCTGCCCGAGAGCTCCTGCTTTCGCTTAAGCAGCGTGTTCACGAATACTTCGGACGCTCCCCTCTGGCTGGAAATGTTGTCGAGCTTTTCGCTGGGAGGTGTGACTCCTTTTGATCCGGCGGATGCCTCGGGCCGACTCAAACTTCATCGCTTTCGGAGCAAGTGGAGTGCGGAGGGGCGTCACGAAGTGCGGTTTGCCGAGGAGTTCCAGTTGGAGCGTCCCTGGTTGGGCAATGCCGCTTCTTGCGAACGCTTCGGGCAAGTGGGCTCGCTCCCGGTGCGCGGTTGGTTCCCGGTTGCAGCCGTGGAGGACGCGGGTGCCGGGGTCGTTTGGGCGGCTCAACTCGCCATTCCGGGTTCCTGGCAGATGGAGTTTTACCGGTGCGATGATCATATCAGTTTTTCCGGCGGCCTGGCCGATCTGGAATTCGGACATTGGAGCAAACGGATCCAGCCGGGGGAGTCCTTCGAGTCGCCTTCGGCCTGCGTCACCGTTGTGCAAGGGGGAATAGAGAATGCGTGCCAACGACTGGTGCGTTCCCACCTCTACGATGTCCCCGCCGTTGAGGAGGACTTGCCGGTTGTGTTTAATGAATGGTGCACCACCTGGGGGTATCCGACCCATGACACCACGGTGGCGATAGCGGCGGAGGCGGCAGCGCTCGGTGCCCGCTATCTCGTGATTGATGCGGGTTGGTTCCGGGACGGATCGGTGAAAAAACCCTCAGGCGAACAGAGCGACTGGACCTGCCAACAGGGGGACTGGATCGTCAATCCCCTCCATTTTTCGGGCGGTTTAGCCGAGACATGCGCTGCGATCCGTCAGCAGGGTCTCATCCCCGGTCTGTGGTTCGAGTTTGAAGTCTGCGGGGCCAATGCGACCGCTTTCCAATGCACCGACCACCTGCTCCAGCGTGACGGCATTCCTCTCCAGGTCGGCCCGCGTCGGTTTTGGGATTTTCGCGATCCCTGGGTTCACGACTACCTTTGGGAGCGCATGGTCGAGGTCCTTCGCAGCAACGGATTCGGTTATCTGAAGGTCGATTACAACGAAACCATCGGCTTGGGGTGCGATGGATCTGACTCTCCGGGGGAAGGTCTGCGGCAGCACCTCGATGGTGTGCGCGCTTTCTTTGAGAAAATCCGGCGCGAACTTCCGGATCTCGTCATCGAAATGTGTGCATCGGGCGGCAATCGCCTCGAGCCTAGTCTTTTGGATTTTGCATCCATGGGTTCGTTTTCTGACGCCCATGAGAGCCGCGAAATCCCGATCATCGCCGCCAATGTGCAACGCTTGATCCCACCCGCAAAAAACCAGATCTGGGCGGTTCTGCGACCGGATGACACGCCCCAACGCCTGATCTATTCGCTCACCGCGACCTTCCTCGGGCGGATGTGCCTTTCCGGAGATGTGCATGAACTGAGCGTCGCTCAGAAGGAGATCGTGAAGGAAGCGGTGCGTATCTACCGCCTGGCAGCGCCCACGATCAAGGAGGGCGTATCTTGCCGGGAAGGCCCCGAACATCTGAGCTACGGACATCCCGCCGGGTATCAGGCCGTGATCCGGATATCGTCGGATGGCAGGAAGGCGCTTGTTGTCGTCCACCGATTCCAAGCTCCCGATCTGGAACAAATCACCCTGACACTTCCGGAAGGTGCTTGGGAGGTCGAAGAAATCCTCTCTGCCGCTCCCGAGTGCATCACGGTATCAGGAAACCACCTTGGAGTCGGCTTCCCTGGCGACTTTACCGGTCATGCCATTCTTTTGCGCGCAATTCCGCTTTATGACAAATCTTGAACAACCCTTGTCGGTCGCTGATTTTCCCCGGCCGCACGCTTCTGATCACCCGCAGTGGCGCGAACTTGCCGACTTTGCCTGGGAGTGTGCCGGACGCCACATCCGCTCCACACAGGGGCGGCGTCACATGGATGTGGGTTGGGATGCCGGGCGCAACCTGCAATGGGTTTGGGATTCTTGCTTCATGGCGCTCTTTGCCCGATACGCGCCGGAGGCCTTGCCGGGCATGGCGAGTCTCGACAACTTTTACGAACGACAACGCGAGGATGGGTTCATCGGCATGTGTTACGACATGGAGACTGGCATCGAGCCTTGGCCGGATCGTCTCAACCCGCCGCTTTTTGCTTGGGCGGAGTGGAACTATTGGCGCAGCACCGGCGATGCTTCGCGTCTGCCGCGAGTTCTCGGGCATATCGAACGATTGATGGATTGGGTGGATGCAAACCGTCGCACTGAGCCGCATCGCAGGCTGCGGGCCAATGACGGCGAAGATGCCGGGATGGGGGAGTCGGCGGATAACTACCAACTCTATTGGTTCGAAGATTGCGGTTCCTCCGGCATGGACGACAGCCCCCGCACTCCGCGTCTGCCGGCCGCCGGGCGCTTTTTTGATTGGATCGATCTCTCTTCGCAGATGGCGCTTTCCTTCCGCTTGTTGGCGGAGCTGCACAACGCCATCGGAGACTCGGTCGCTGCCGCACGGTGGAAAACACGCCACGAAGAAACGGCAGCCCTCATCAATGCCGAGCTGTGGTGCGAACGCACTGGATTTTACCATGATCGGATGATCCCCGCGAACTTTGTCGGGACCAAGACGGTGGCGGGATTTTGGCCGCTTCTCGCAGGTATTTGCCCGGCGGATCGGGCCGCAATTTTGGCCGCCCACCTCACTGATCCGAAGACTTTTGGCAGCCTCGTGCCGGTGCCGAGTCTCTCGCTCGACGATCCCAACTACGACCCGCAAGGCACCTACTGGCGCGGAGGGGTGTGGGCACCTACAAACTACATGGTTCTTCGCGGCTTGGCTGAGAACGGACATGGGGATCTGGCGCATCAACTCGCCGTTCGCTACCTCGATGCGCTCGCAAAAACCTATGCGGAAGTCGAGCCTCCCACCCTATGGGAAAGCAACGCTCCCGAAGCCTTCAAGCCAGCGCTGCAGCCTTACATCGGGGGATTCGTGCGCCGCGATTTTGTCGGCTGGAGCGGGCTTGGGCCCACCGCCATCTTTATCGAGAATGTGCTCGGGTTTGATGTCGATGCGCCGCAGCGAACGGTCACTTGGCACATTCGCTTGTTGGAAGAACACGGAGTGGAAGCCTTGCCAATCGGTGGCGGTCATCATGCGGACTTCCGTTGCGCCTCGCGCAACAGCACCACCGAGCCCGCCAGTGTCATCGTAAATGCCGAGGCTCCCTTCGACCTCATCTTGCGCCACGGTGGGCGAACGAAAAGGCACTCCATCCTGCCGGGCGTGGAAAACTGTTTAAGCCTGTCGCCCTCTGTCGAAGCGCACCCTACGATTCAAGCAGGCAGAGGCGGATTTCAAAAGGTGCCAAAGCCGTTGAGGCAGATTCCGCCTGTTGAGGTAGGCGTTCCGGTGCTTCGCTAAAAAGCACACGCGCATTGCCCAAGCCTTCCACAGCTGGCATGGCCTGCGTCCCGGCGCTGAAGTTCAGCGCGACAAGGCAGCACTCGCCGTTTTTCCGACGACGCCGGAAAACGAGGCAATCGGAGGAAGCGGCTCCCTCCAGCGTTTCGAATTCCCCATCCAGCAGAGCAGGTGTGTTCCGGCGAAGCGCGATGACATTGCGGTAAAACTCGAGAAGCGCTCCAGGGTTGGCCGTTTGGCTCTGAACATTGATTCCATCGCGGTGATTGGGATTCACCGGCAGCCATGGCACAGCTTCCCCCGGGCTGAATCCAGCAACAGGCCCGCCGCTCCATTGCATCGGGGTGCGGCAGCGGTCGCGGGTGAATCGCGCCATCTTCAGCGCGTCTTCAGGCGTGAGTATGTTGCCTGGGGCAAACTCGGGGTAGACTTGGAAGACATAGAGATCGCGGATCGCGGCGGGGTCATGCAGAAGCAGGTCGGTCATTCCGATTTCATCTCCGTAATAAAGAACAGGCGTTCCGGGCAGCGTCAGCATGAGAGCCAGCGAGAGGCGCGCATGGGCATCGGGATTTGCCGTTTCGCTCAGCCGCGAAAAGGATCTGCCCGAATCATGGTTGCCGAGCGTGTTGCAAGGCCAGGCACCCTTGGGAATCTTCGGCAGGCGCTCCAGTTGGTTGGCCAGCACATCCGCAGGCTTGAATGGCTGCGAATGCATCAGCGGAAAATTGAAAACCATGTGGAGTTCGTCCGTTCCGTTGCCATGGTAGCTCAGGTTGGCGCTCTCGCCGATGAGGACGCGGTCTGGAAACTCATCCACAATCTGGCGAAGCTCGCGCAGGAGTTCATGCAGGCCGGGAAGTTCAACCTGACCGGCAAACATCACATCATGCACCTTCATCACCTCGGCGAAATCCTCCGGGGATCGGATCCCTGCGAAACGCCTCGTCAACTCACGGTCGTCGATGTCGGCCTGGTGATCGCGCAGGTCAGGATCTTCGAAGATCGTCGTGACGGCATCGAGGCGGAAGCCATCCACTCCCATGCGAAGCCAATGGCGCACCATGTCCCACATGGCCGCCTTCACCTCTGGGTTCCGCCAGTTCAGGTCCGGCTGCTCCTTCAGATAAAAGTGGTAGTAGTATTGGCCGGTCGCCGGGTGCTTTTCCCAGGCAGACCCGCCGAACCCGGAATACCAGTTGTTCGGCTCCGCGCCATCGCGTCCATCGCGCCAGACATACCAGTCCCGCTTCGGATTGGTGAGACTCGCAGCGGACTCCACAAACCACGGATGCTCGACGGAGGTATGATTCAGCACCAGATCAAGCACAACGCGAATGCCCCGCTCGTGCGCGGCATCGAGAAACTTCTGGAAGGCCTCCATGCCGCCGTATTCCGGCGCGACATCACGATAATCCGCCACATCGTAGCCGCAGTCGCGAAAAGGCGAGGGGAAGTGCGGCGACAGCCAGATCGCGCCGATGCCCAGGTCGCGCAGGTGGTCCAACCGCTCCGTGATGCCATGAAAATCACCGATGCCATCACCATTCCCATCGGCAAAACTTCGCGGGTAAATCTGGTAGAATACGGCGGTCTGCCACCATGGCTGCGCGGTTGGATTGCTTGTCATATCTTCTCCTCGTTCGTGTCGAGCCATGTGGCGTTTGCTTCAGCAGGGGTGATCATGATTGGCAAATAGTATAACACTTTTTAGAACTATCTATATAAAAGCACGGCACTCGCTTGCTTTTTGTTTAGAGCCGCCCAGACTGCCATCGCGGGATTTGATTTCAGATTCCTTCACATAAACAATAAAAAACGCGGAGATTTTTTCGAGCGATGACCGCAATCTATTTGGCAAAATTTTTTTCTTGATGAATTCTAAAAGTGATCTACATAAATAAGACCGTGATCTCCCTGCCTCCCCGAAAATGTGCCCAAATCTTGGAGGGCCATCGTCCCGCATGGCCCCAAATTTCCCTTCGGAAGACGAGGAGCCGCTTTCAGACACCATCCGGATTAAAAAAACTCTCGAACAATTCATTCACCCCATGAAAATGTTCCCTATATCGATATCCGCAAGGCAACATCTGTTGGTTGCCTTGGTCTTCGCTGCCGCAGCATCCAGCGCCCATGCGCAGCTGACCTGGACTGGTGCCACGGCCGTCAATGCCGCCAGTGGCGCGACCAATATTTCGCAGGACATCACGCTCAGTGGCAACACAACGCTCACTCTCGAATTCCAGATCGATTACCTCGTGGTCGGCGGCGGCGGTGGTGGCGGTGTTAACTTTGGCGGCGGCGGTGGCGCTGGCGGATTGCTCAGCAATATCGCAACCAACGGCACAATCACCCCCACGGCGATCACAAATGGCAACTATACCATCACCGTGGGCGCCGGCGGCGCGGGTGGGATTGGGAATGATGCTAGTGTTAACAATCGTCGAGGTTCCCAAGGGGGAAATAGCACCCTGAGCCTGTCCACTCCGGTGACTGCGGTGGGCGGCGGCGGTGGTGGCACACTCTCTGGCACCACATCTGGCTCTCCGAACGGTGGTTCAGGTGGTGGTGGTGGTGGACGCTCTTCTACAGCGGGAGGCACTGGCATCAGTGGCCAAGGCTTTGCCGGAGGCACTTCCTTAAATTCTACAACTTCTGGTGAAGGCTCGGCCGGTGGCGGTGGTGGAGCCACTGCAGTGGGCGGTAACGGGACGAGCATCACTCAAGCTGGCGCGGGCGGAGCCGGTCGGGATATGTCTGCTTTTTTTGGCAGCATCGGCGGCGCGTCTGGTAATTTTTCTGGCGGCGGTGGCGGCTCAAGTTCAAATGGCACCGTCATGGGCGCTGGCGGCGTCGGTGGCGGCGGTAATGGCAGCACCACCTCAACAGGTGTCGCAGGCGTGGCTAACACTGGCGGCGGCGGTGGCGGAGCCAGAGGCAGCACATCCGGAACCAACGGCGCCACCGGAGGCTCGGGCATCGTGGCTGTTCGCTACCTCGGCAGCGCCGCAGCCACAGGCGGCACGATCACCACCGGCACAGGAAACCTGACCGGCTACACCATTCAAACTTTCACCACCACCGGCAACTCGAGCCTCGACTTCTCCGCGCTCGACCTCAGCACCCGCCTCAATACCACGATCAGCGGCAACATTAGTGGCGGCAGCTCAGGCCTCACATACGCCGGGCCTGCCACTCTCACGCTCTCAGGCAACAACAGCTTCACCGGCGGCGTAACGATCAATGCCGGCACTCTGCGTCTCGGCAACGCAGGCGCCCTCAACAACACGGCCGGCTCGGAAAATGCCATCACCTTCAGCGCCAGCAGCACCGGTGCCCTCAGCCTGAACGGCACCAGCGTTGTCATCAGATCCCTGTCCACCAACGCCACCGCTGGCACGCCAGTTGTCCAAAACGCAAACTCCGCCGCCGCCACTTTAACAGTTGGAAACGCCGCCAACGCGTCAAGCACCTACGCCGGAGTGCTTCAAGACGGCACCGGCGGTGGAGCCTTGAGTCTTACAAAGGCGGGCACAGGCACCCTCACCCTTTCCGGTAACAACACCTACACAGGCACCACGACGATCAGTGCGGGCACTTTGAGCATTACTCACGCCAATGCATTGGGATCCACAACAGGCAACACCATCGTCGCCAGTGGGGCGCGATTGGACCTTTCCGGCAGTATTACCGTGGCCGAGGCTCTCAGTCTCAATGCCACCGGCACTGCCGTCAACGCTGGTTCGCTGAGAAGTAACAGTGGCGTCAATACGATCAGTGGACAGATTTCGGGAACAAACAACGCCCGCATTGTCAGTGCGGGAGGTTCGCTGAGCCTCACCGGTGGCATTGTCCTGAACGGCGGCGTCTACAACGCACTCTTTGCACACAGTAACGGTGATATCCGTCTCGGCAGCACAATCACTGGAACGCAAACCGAAATCGGCATCTGGGGTGAAAATAATTCCAACAACAAATTCCTCTACACGGATGTCGCCAATGCGTGGGCCGCAGACACCGACCTCCGCCTCGGATCTACGAGCGCCACTTCGATCAACTACGGGCGCCTCGACCTCAATGGCAACAATCAGAGTGTCGACCAGATTAACACCGCAACAACCAATGCGGGCGATACCAACCTGATCACCAACAGCAGCGCCACACTGGCGACTCTCACGGTGGGCGCGGGCAATGGCACCAGCGCCGTGCGCGCCAACTTTACCGGCAACCTCTCGCTCAACAAAACCGGCACCGGAACGCTCACGCTCTCCGATAACAACACCTACACCGGCACAACCACCGTAGCCGGCGGCACGCTCCTGCTCTCCGGAAACGGCACACTCGGCACCAGCGCGATCAGCATCTCCGGAGGCACACTGGACATGGGCGGCAAGAGCCTCACCAACACCTTCGGCAGCCTCACCGGCGGCACGCTCTCAAACGGCACATTGACCAACGATGCCGGAAACTATGGCCTCCAAAACGGCACCATCAGCGCCGCCCTCGCCGGAACCAACGGCGTGAACAAAACCACCTCCGGCACGGTCACGCTCTCTGGCGCCAACACCTACACTGGCACCACAAATGTCGCAGACGGCACGCTCCTCCTTTCTGGCACCGGCACACTCGGCACCAGCGCGATCAGCATCTCCGGCGGCACGCTCGATATGGGTGGCAAGAGCCTCACCAACTCATTCGGTGCCCTCTCGGGTGGTGCCCTCTCAAACGGCACGCTCACCAACAACGGGGGAAACTACGACCTCCAAAACGGCACCATGAGCGCCGTCCTCGCCGGAACCAATGGCGTCAACAAAACCACAGCAGGCACGATCACTCTCTCCGGCAACAACACCTACACCGGCGCCACGATAGTCAGCGCAGGTGTTTTAAACATCCAGCATGCCAATGCCCTTGGCGCAACCTCCGGCAATACCACAGTCTCCTCCGGAGCCACCCTGCAGCTCCAAGGCGGTATCACAGTCGGCGCCGAAGCCCTTTCGCTCACTGGCACCGGTAACGCCTCCGATGGCACCGGCGCCCTGCGCAACATCTCCGGCAACAACACCTACGGCGGCGCTATTACTCTCACCGGAGCGACGCGCATTAACTCGGATGCCGAGAGGCTAACCATCACCGGTGGCATCATCGGCACTCAAAACCTCACCATTGGCGGTGCGGGCAACACAACAATCAACAGCGTCATCGCTACCACCACCGGCACGCTGTCAAAAGACGGCGCCGGCACATTGACCCTCTCCGGCGTCAACACCTACACCGGCACCACAACCGTGACGGCGGGAACGCTCGCGACCAGCGCGGCTGACAGAATCTCGAATTCTTCAGCGATCACAGTCGCTGCAGGCGGAACCTTCCAAATTGGCGGAAATGAACAGGTGGCATCCATTGCGGGTGCCGGCAATTATTCGATCGGCAGCTTCACGCTCCGCGTTGGCGATACCAATACCTCAACCACAGTTTCGGGCGCGATCTCCGGCACCAGCGGCAAGATCGAAAAGAGGGGCACCGGAACGCTGACGCTGAGCGGCAACAATTCATTCACCGGAGATCTCCAGGCTTGGGGTGGCAACGTCTCTATTGGATCGATTGGCAATGTCGGCCAAGCCAGCAATGCCGGCGCCGGTAACATCAGCCTTGGTGCCTCCACCACGAATTCCGGTATCGTTTACACGGGCACCGGAGAAACCTCGAACAAGACAATCGACCTTGCTGGAAGAGGCACGCTGACTCTCAATGCAAGTGGTAGCGGTCTGCTCAAGCTGACCAGCAACTTTACCTCCAGCGGGCTTGCCAACAAAACACTGGTTCTGGATGGTAGCGGCTCGGGTGAGATGGCCGGTGCGATTGTGGATGCCGCCTCGGGATCCACAGCGCTCAATAGCACAGCAAATACCGGCACGAACCAACTGTCCCTTGCCTCAACAGTTGGTGTGGTGGTTGGCGCTGCTGTGAGCGGAAGCGGAGTAGCTGCCAGCACGACAGTCCAGTCAATCTCCGGCAGCGTTATTACGCTTAGCCAAAATTTGACCGGCACAATAAATTCAGGTTCTTCAGTCACCATCGCTGGAGTGCTAAACCCCACCGCGCTCACCAAGACCAACGCTGGAACCTGGACGCTCTCCGGCAACAACACCTACACCGGAGCCACATTGGTCAGCGCCGGTGTTTTGAACATCCAGCACGCCAATGCCCTCGGCGCAACCTCCGGCAATACCACAGTCTCTTCCGGAGCCGCCCTGCAACTCCAAGGCGGCATCACCGTCGGCGCAGAAGCCCTCTCACTCACCGGAACAGGCAATGGCTCCGACGGCACCGGCGCCCTGAGGAACATAAGCGGGAGCAACGCCTACGGCGGCGTGATCTCCCTCGCCGGAGCCACGACTATAGGCAGTGACGCCGGAAACCTAACCCTCTCCAGCGGCAGCTCCATCACAGGAACCAACACAAACCTCACCATCGTCGGCTCAGGCAACATCACCATCAACGACGCCATCGCCACCGGCTCGGGAACCCTCACCAAAAACGGCACTGGCACACTCACCCTCGGCGGCAGCAATTCCTACACCGGAGCCACCACACTCAACACCGGCAACATCTCATTCAGCACCACAGCAGCCCTCGCTAACTCCAGCAGCTTGAGCATGGCCAACGCCACTTCGCTCATCTACACAGGCTCCGCCGCCACACTCGACCGAGCCATCTCCGTCACCAGCGGCACAGGCAGCATCCGCAACAGCGGCAGCGGACTCCTCACCCTCTCCGGCGCCCTCAGCAAAAACGGCACCACACTCACCCTCGCAGGCGGCAGCAACGGCATCACGGTAAGCGGAGTCATCAGCGGTTCCAACGCCAACTCCGATCTCATCATCGACGGTGGCACAACCACGCTTGCCAATGCAAATACCTACAACGGCCCAACCAGTATCATCAACGGCGGCACTTTGAACGCCAATTTCGCCAACGCCCTCCCAACCGCCAACCTCACCGCCATCTCGATCGACGCCACCGGCACCGGCAGCTCCACCCTCGCTCTCGGCGCCAACCAACAGATCGCCTCCCTTACCGGGAACACCACTTCCACCGTCGCCCTCGGCTCCAACACCATCACAATCGGCAATACCAGCGGCAGCACCACCTACGCCGGCCGCATCACCGGCGGTAGCACCTCCGCCCTGGTCAAACAGGGCGCCAGCATCCAAGTCCTCACCGGCAACAACACCGGCTTCACCGGCAACACCACCATCACCGGCGGCACCCTCCAAGCCGCCAGCGTCAACGCCCTTGGTTCAAACAACACCGTGACCGTCCACGGCGGCACCCTTCTTGTCAGCGCAGACGATGCGATCAACGGCATGACCGTAACCCTTAACAGCACGAGCACGACCGTGGCCGCGCTGTCCTTCAACAGCAATTACAACGGCACGATCCAAAAGCTCACCCTGAGTGCGAACTCCATCATCGATCTCGGCCCGGCCAACAGCATCGCGCTCGCCTTCGCCGATTTGGCGATGGGGTTATACAACCTGAGCATCTACAACTGGAGCGGCACGACGAAGTGGGGCACGACCTACGGCAACGGCACGGACACCATCTTCTTCGGCGCAGGAAATTACACGGCCTCGAATGTGAAATTCTACTGGGGAGCGGTGGGCAGCGACAGCTTCGTTGGTAGCGGCTTCGAAGTCATGCCGCAAACGACATGGGAAGGGGGCTTCACCGGCCACTACATCCTCCCCGTGCCCGAACCCGAAACCTATTTCTACGCCGTCGCCCTCCTCGCCGGCATCGTCATCCAATACCTCCTCCGCCGAGCCAAACGAAAACCTTTGGGAGGGCCATCGTCCCGCATGGCCCAAATTTCAAGCACAGAAGGTGTGGAATGACTCTCAGACTCTTCTCAATGTTGTTAACCCCAAACTCGCCATTTTCCCCTCTAAACTGGGCAAGACCCTCAATAAATAGAAAACAGGGAAAAATGATCATCACAAAAAAAACATGCGCTGCCATCTTGATTGCAACGCTTCCCGTAGTGAATTCCTACGCCGAAGAGCCGCCCACAAAAAATTCCTCCTGGTGGCAAAGCTGGCTCTCATGGTTGGGCGTGGGGCAGGAAGAAGTCCAAAAAGCCGAGCCGTCCAAGCCGGTTTTCTTTGATTTCGGCACGAACACTTCGCAGCTTGCAGAGGGGTTCACCGCCGTCACGCCGGACTCCGCGTGGTCGCCCGAGGCCGGATTTGGTTGGGTGGACAAACCGGCACTCACTGCGGTCGAAAAGGCTGAAATAACCAATATCAAAATTCAAAAACGCACAATCACGGTGCCTTACACAACGGATTCTTTCGAATCCCCTCCGGTGTTCCTCAACGCGCTGAGCGAGGATCATGTTTCCGGAAACTCCACGGCCACCTTCCGCGTCGCCGCTCCCAAGGGTGCCTACAAAGTCTGGATCCTGCTCGGTTCGCCGGGCGGTAACGGCGACAAGAGCCGTCCGATTCGCTTTATGGTCTGGGATAGCACCTTTGCCTGTGGACAGGAAAAACGCACGGCAACCTTCCCGGGAGAAGAAGAGGCGCGCGTGCTGACGATGGATGTCGTCTCCGATGGCACGCTCGATTTCACCATCAGCACCCGCAGTCGTTGGCTGCTCAATGGCATGGCTATCGTGCCCGCAGCGCAATGGGATTCGGTGAAAGCCGAAAAGCTGGCGCGTTACGAGCAGGACATCTTTCTCCTGCCGGAGGAGGAGTGGGCCAAGTGGACCAAAACCCAGCACGAGGAAAAGAACCCCATGCCGGAGTTCACCAAGCAGGAACTCGACCGAGGGCTGGTCACCTATACGCGCAGCTACATCTCGAACATCTGGCCAAACACCGCGCCGCTGCGGTCGGAAATCGACGCCCCGGTCCGCGCCTTCGCCACGCCCGGCGAATACGAACCGCTCAACTTCGCCATCCTGCCGCTGCGGGACTTGAAGGATGTGCGAGTGCAATTCTCAGATCTGAAAAGCAAGGACGGCCAGAGCATCAATGCCACATCGATCGACACACGCTTCGTCAAATACATGTGGACGCGGCCGAACTACAATGTTCTCTACACCACCTACCGCGCTCCCGATGTTCTCATGCCGATGGTCCCGAGCGACCTGACAAAGGGCGAGAACTTCCGCGTCTGGGCGACCGTGCGCGTGGGCGAGGGGACTCCCGAGGGAACCTACAGCGGGAAAGCCAACATCTTCTCTGGGGAGAAGAAACTCTACGAGGTGCCGGTGGAGCTGCGCGTCCTGCCGTTCACCCTGGAGAAAGACCAAGGCATCACCTACGGGATGTATTACAATCAATACAATGTTTTTACTTTGGTAGCGCCTCCGCTGCCGGATGCCTTCTCCCGCGAGTGGTATGTCGGCAAGATGGAAAAGGAGATCCGCGACATGGTTGAGCACGGCATGAATGGCATTGTCTGGACCCTCCGTGGAAAAACGACGAAGGAGGGCGATTTTGAACCCGACTATGGCGATTTGGCATCGCAAATCGATGTGGCCCGGCGTGCGGGATTCTGTGACCGCCCCATGCCGTTGCGGATTTTCGGTCCGGTAAATAGTTTCTTTGATAAATACGGCGTCGCAAAACCAAGCGGTGGACATCTCAAGGATGTCCAAATGCCACCGCAGGCCTACTTCGATGAATTCACCAAGCTGATCGAGCGCATCGAGGCCGAGCGTAAGCAGAGAGGTTGGCCCGAGTTCCTCTACTATCCGGTGGATGAGCCCGAGCCTTTGGGTTCCCCCGATGTGGTTCCCTTCATGGCGAAGCTCATGGAGTCGATCAAGAAGGTGCCCGGCGTCCGCACCTTCGTGACCGGCGACCCGATCAACGAACGCGGCGGTCCGCCATGGGATCCGGTAAAGCCTTTCATCGATGTCTGGTGCAACCAGCCCTTCAAGCCGGACTATGAAACCATCAAGGCCGAGGCCGCCATCCGTCCAGGCGTCGAGTATTGGTGCTATCCGAACCATGTCTGCGGCGAGAATGACCACACGCGGAACATTGGCGCGCGGATGACTTATGGTTTCGGTTTCTGGCGTTCGGGCTATCGGGCTCTCATTCCATGGATTCATCAACACAACCAAGGCAACTCTTGGAACTATCTCGACGGGAGAAATTCCGATGTCTTGATTCGCAGTGCCGATGATGGTTCGCCTATACCGGTGGTGACTTGGGAGGTTTACCGCGAGGGGATCGATGACATGCGCTACATCACCACGCTCGAGCATTGGATCGAGCGCGCCAAAGCCGCAGGTCGCGAAGACCTCGCCAAGGCAGGTCGCGCCGACCTCGACTCGATTTGGAACTCCATTAAGGTCCAGGAAAAATACAAAGACGACGGCGTCTGGGAGAACAAACACATCAATCTCAACAAACCTCCGGTGACGCCCGTGGGCGGTCGCTTGGAGAACGGCATGTGGGACCCTGCGGTTTTTGACGCCAACCGATGGAAGATGGCGAACCGGATCATCGAAATCCAAAACGCACTCTCCAAACCTTGAGCTTTCAAAAGCTCCAAAGATCGGCCGATTGAAGAGCCATCCGTCCATGAACCATCACTCTGAAAAACTTGCAGTGCTGCGCGTGGAGGTTGGCTCCCAAGATGTGGAGGCGTTTGAGGTTTTAGGCCAGGCAACCAGATTGACCGTTCCAGACGAAACCGCGAATAAGGCAAATCCCCGCAAATCAAAACGGACCAAAACCTCCCCTCCCACAATCCACGCCCGCGCCCTTCTCCAAGTTCATCTCCCTCGCAAGCTCACCCGCTGCATTGATTGGATAACACGAGTCTCCGAGAGAACAGCAGTCATCGATTGGATAACACGAGTCGTCTCCGAGAGAACAGCAGTCATCGATCTGATAACACGAGTTGTCTCCGAGAGAACAGCGGTCATCGATTGGAGAACATCAGTTGTCTTCAAGGCAGGGCGTTTGGCTGGGCTGCTCCTAGAACGGAACGGGAGTTCAGGATAAGATTGAGGGTATTGAGATGAAAATCATGTCGAAAACTAATTCCTTCTGACACCTGTTACACAGTAATCTCATGTTCTGGTAATTTCGGTTTTCAGCGCGAAGGACTGCAACACGCCGCTCCAAAGTCGCAGGCGATAGATCGGGCGGAATTCCGAATCGACGAGATGCTCGGCTGTGTCGGCGCGTTCGGCCCACGGGGCTTTGATGCGCACCTTGCCCGAAGTCCACTCCTGGCCGCTGCCGGTGAAGGGATGGCGGCTCTGCAGAAAGAACACCACGCGGCCTTCGCGTTCGAGTTTGCCTTCATCCTCGACGGTCCAGCCCTCGAGGTCCGTGGACGAAATACTCCGGCGGCAACGCGCCATCGAGCCTTTCCAGACCGGCGCGAGGTCGAGGCTGGCGCGGAAACTGGTTTCATCGCCCTGCGCTTCAGGGATGAGCGGAACATCAGAAAGCATCTGCTCGACCGTGGTGATGCCGTCAAAGCTCGGAGCCAGCGTGTTGTGGTTCTCGGTGCGCTGGAGCAGTGGCATGCGTGGGTCGTCGTAGCGGAGCACGCCCCGATCGACGAAGGCCGCCTCGCCATCGACTTCGATATGGAAGCCCCCCTTGTCGAAGTGGGCGTGGCTGGGCCGCGCCTTGGATCCAACGAAGACCATGCGTAGCGAACGATTCCCCGCCCTGCGATAGCTTGAAGTCAGTCCGGTCTTTGGCAGGAGCGAAAAGGTCGCTGCCACGGATTCCGGTTCCGCAAGTTGATCGGGGCCGAGCAGGAAGGAAAAGATCCCGGTGCCGACATAGTGCTGCGAGTAAGTGTAGGGGCGATCGGAGAGCAATGACGCGGCGGCCATCTTTTCGTAAATCGAGCCCGGGAACAGCGCCGCAAGGATGGGGTAGGTGTCGAAGTTCGGATGTTCGCTGGCGCAATCGCTGTCGGGCACATGGAGACCGGGTTTGGTCTGCGCAAGTGCCGAGAGATAGTCCGGCACTTTTGCAAGCGCACTTGGCAACAAATCGCGGACATCGATCCCTCGCGCATTGGCGTAAGCCATCAAGGGCGGAATGACCGTTTCCAAGGTCAGCACGAGATACATCGGCCCTTCATCCATGCCGCCATCGGGCTGGAGGTAGCGGTCCATTCCTTCGCGCAGATGGGCCACGGCACGCTCGACATACCCTGCATCGAAGTATGGCCATTCCTTTTCCAGCAGCAGACCACCAAAGATTCGAGCGCGGCAGAACCATGGGCCTTGGTTGATGAAGTGGACATATTCGAACTTCGCCATGTCACGCTCGATCACGGCAAGTCCGCGATCCCAAAGCATCGTGAAACCGAGTGTCCGGGCACGATCGGTCAGCGCGCCATCGAGCAAGTCCATGAGGAGCGATACCGAGGTGCTCATCATTTCCTCGATGAAACAACGCTGATCGAAAGTAGAACCGGTCACCCGCATCTCGGCCGAGCAGGTCCATGACTTCAGATGCAGCATGCTCATGAGATAGCGCAGGGCGTGTCGGATCATCGCCCGGTCTTCATTCACAAGGCCAACAACAGCGAGACGCAGGGCGTCGTAGTAAAAGCCTGTGCGCCCCCGCTCCGATTCGCGCACAAAGCGTTCGTCGGAAAATGGCGCGTAATCGCTGAGGAAGAGTTCCTCCTCCGGGTTGCGCTCCATCGCCTTGCGCGCGGCCGCTTCCAGACGGGCGAAGTGCTCGCGCCAGAACGGGAGGTTCTTCTTCGCGCGGAGAGCGTCGATTTGATCGCGTTTCATCAAAAGCCCGCGCCGGAACTCGAGCGTGCCCCATTCGGCCTCGGGCTTGATTAGTCCCGACCATTCGGCACTCCAGCGCACTTTGTTGCGTTGGACATCGGCCGCGAGACGGCTGTTGCGAAGAGCGAACCAAATGAGCTTCACATCCTGCGAGCATGCTTCACGGGCGATGAACTCGACCCGCAAGGCCACCGCACCGTCCTTGGGAACGCTGCGCACGATTTCCTGCCGCGAAATGCTTCCCTCCACGGCATCGGCTAGAGATTTCCACTCACCGCCGACACCCTTGCACATGAAGCGCACCGACACACCGACCGGAAAAGTGAGACAGAAAACCAGTTCGTCGTATTCGCCGCATGGGAGCGCGAGCGGCATTTCCAATCCACCCGCGACTTCACCGATCGGGCAGGCATCCCATTTGACATACACGCTGTCCCAATTGATTTCGCTGCGGAAACCAACGCCACCAGCGGGCACCAACGCGAAATCCATCTGACGCGACAGCCAGGGATCTTGGAACGGCGCGAAGAGCGCCTCGGATTCAGTGAGTGGAAGGAGTTGGTTCATCATTGCACGAACCTTGCGATGACACTTGGCCTCGTCGATGGGTTTTTTTCTTAAATTGTTAAGTAGCGAGAGGGCTCATTCCTGATTTAAGGAGCTCAATCGCTTTATTTACCTAAAATACGGGGAATTGACTTCGCGTGATAGCTTGTGGGGGGAGTTCCGGTATCAAGAGAGGAGCGTGAGATGTTATTTGACGATTTTTGTGCCGCAGTCCGGTGGCAAAAGGTTTTTTTATGTGGAGACCGATTTTACCAGATGCCTCGGATGACCATGTGATGGATCTGGCTGTGCCCTGTGGAGTCCAGCATTTGGTGACGCACAATTTGCGAGACTTCCAACGGGGTGAGCTTCGTTTTTCGTCTCCGGGAGAACATCAGTTCCGAAAATCGAAGACACGAGTGAGGTCGCGGCCGAAAAACAATTTTCGGAGGGGCGGATTTCCGATTCTCAGCGGGCGCAATGTTCTTCGGCAGCAGGGCCGAACTCTTGGAGCAGTCTCGAAAGTCGGAGAACTTCTTCGTCATCGATCTCAGCAATAGCGGAGACTTCTTCAACTCCGAGTCCCTTGCGCAACATTTTTAGGGCAACTTTTTGTTTTCCGAGTAGCTCACCCTCGGCACGTCCCTTTGCTTCGCCCTCAGCAAGGCCTTCGGCGCGGCCCTTTGCTTCGCCTTCGGCGATGGCGTCTGCGAGGAGCGTGCGCTCGACGCTCACGCCGTCCCAGTATTTCTCGTAGGCCGCCAGTTCGCCTTCGCTGAAGCCGGATTCCTTCACGTATTCCACCGCCTCGCGCACCTCTTGCTGTGCGAGGAGATCAGTGGAAACCTCCGCCGACTTCTCGCCGACTTCGGTGAGATACCGCAGCCAGAGCACTTGCAGGCGCTTTTCGGGCATCGTCTGCGGGCGAAATTTCGGCAACTCGACGAAGACGAATTCCAACCCCTCGATCTGGCGACCTGTATCAAGGGCGTGGACAATCCGGTAGTGGTGATACCACTCAGGACTGTCTTTTATGAAGGTATCGTCCACGAGGTTGAGCGAATAGACGGGTTGAAGGAGGTGGTATTCCTGGCCGGTTTTCAGCTGCTTCACATAAGCCTTCGAGGCGTTGAAGAGCACCCGGTTCATGAAGCTATCGGTCCAAAGCATCTGCATCTCGACGATGAATTGGCGTTTTTTTTGGTCCACGCATCGAACATCCACGATGCTGTTTCGTGTCTCCGGGACTTCGGGGACCAATTCGCTGGGAAGATACTCAAGTTCCTCGATCTGGGCGTCAGGCTCCAAGGGTAGCAGCGCGTTGAGAAAGCTCTTGAGGAGGTGCGGATGCTGACCAAAAACCTTCTTAAAGGTAAGGTCATTCTTGGGATCCAAGTAGCGCATTTTGGACACCATACACACTGGCTGTGACACGCGCAAGCCATCGATCGGATAACACGAGTTGTCTCCGAGAGAACAGCGGTCATCGATTTGATAACACGAGTTGTCTCCGAGGGGACAGCGGTTATCGATTTGATAACACGACTTGTCTTCGAGAGAACAGCAGTCATCGATTCGATAACACGAGTTGTCTCCGAGAGAACATCAGTCATCGATTTGATAACACGAGTCGTCTCCGAGAGAACAGCTGTTATCGATTTGATAGCACGAGTTGTCTCCGAGAGAACAGCAGTCATCGATTTGATAACACGGGTTGTCTCCGAGAGAACAGCTGTCATCGATTTGATAACACGAGTCGTCTCCGAGAGAACAGCTGTTATCGATTTGATAACACGAGTTGTCTCCGAGAGAACAGCAGTCATCGATTTGATAACACGAGTTGTCTTCGAGAGAACAGCTGTCATCGATTGGATAACACGAGTCGTCTCCGAGGGAACAGCGGTTATGAAAATTGATACACGCGTTTGCTTCAAATGAACAGCTGTCATGAAAATCGAGGCAGCTGTTCAGAAAACGCTGATAGGACTTAAATTTAACAAGGCAGGCCGAAATCGTCGAGGAAGGCGGGGTCGATTTCGTTGATCAGGATGTCGAGTTTGCGGTTGCAGTAGGTGATGAAGTAGCGGCCGTTGTATTCGAAGAATTGGGGGTAGTTCACATCGGTGCGGCAGCCGTATTTCTCAGGGCTGTCTTGGACGCTGTTTTGGACGCAGTGGTTGTCGATGACGACTTGCGGGGCTTTCCAGACGATGCGTGTCGGGCCCTTGGCGTCGCGGAGTTCGCGGCCGACCATCACCCACATCGGCGTGCGGACGCGCCAGTGGTCCCACGGGCCGTAGCCGAAGTTGGCGGAGCCGTCGTTGTTGTGGAAGAGTAGGACGAAGCGAGCATCCTGCAGCTTGATGAGCGGCTCGGCGGAGTTGGGCTGAAGGATGAGGTGGCCGTTGGGGCAATAGCGCAGAGGCTCGGGTTCGCTCCAGGTGCGGCCGTGGTCGGCGCTGATGGCTGAATACATGCGGCCCACGGGGGCGCGGAAGGTGGCCAGCCACTCCCCGGTGCTCAGTGGGACGACACTCATCTCGTCACCGCAGGGGAATCCGTGGTCGGGATACTTCATGTGGATGCCGTTTTGGCCTTCAGGGCGGATTTCAAAGTTCAGTTTCGAGGCGTCGGTTTCGCTCAGGAGGTTGGTGGCGACCATCAGGAAAGCTTGGGTCTGCCAGACTTTGGCATGGCCGGTGGCTGGATCTTCTCCATTAAAGATGAGCATGGATTTCTCAAGCCAGGTATCAATCGTCGAGGGGCGGATCTTACTGAAAGTGAAAACCACCTCGCCGTTGGGCATGATGCGCGGTTCCTGGTAGTTCCAGCCGTGAAATGCCGCTCCCTGCTCGTCGATGCCTGCATGGAATGGCATCGGCATGAGTTGGCGGTCCGACCAGGTGAGTCCGTCGTCGTCGGAATAGCGGAGGAAAATCCTTCCCGATTCGCGCGGGTGGCCAGCTTCCGTTACGCACCAGTAGAAGACATAGACCCGGCCGGTGTGGGGCACCGTGAAGGGAATGATCCATGAGGGGAGATGGACGCCGTCGGCACTGGCTTGTTCCACAACCGAGGGTTTGCTCCAGGTGCGGCCTTCGTCCGTGCTGCGGGCCACGGCAATCGTGTGGTCGGGTGCAGCCTCAGCGCTGCCACGTGTCCAGACGCAGAGCCATGTGCCGCGTGGCGTGATGGTGATCTGCCCCTGCTGGTTGGTGAATGCGCTGGTTGGCTTTTCAAAGCTGCCCTCATGGGCGGCGACGATGCCGTAAGGGCGCTCGGTGCTGGTGGAGTATTTGGATTGGGTGCTCATGGCTGATTTGAAGAATGTGGTTGGGTTTCAGGCTTTGATATCGAGGGAGACCTTGGCGTGGAAGACGGTGACGGTGTCTTCCCAGACGAACTGAAGAATCCTCTCCTTCTCGTCGATGAAGCCGTCGGGGTAGTTGAGGGAAACATACGGGGCGTCATCGCGGACAAGGTCCACCTTCACGCTCCAGGTCTTCATGTCGTCGTCGCTGATCCAAAGCGAGAGCGGGTTGCGGCCGCCCATCGTGGCACCATCGTGACCGGTCGGATTATGGACGAGATAGATGCGGTTATCTTCGCCACGCAGCAGGAGAATTTTAGCGGCGGGGTTGGGGATGTTTGATTGAACCGCCTTGGACCATGTTTCGCCGCCGTCAGTGGAGCGGCTCTCCCAGAGCCAGCCGTCGCGCTGCGAACGGATAAGCATGACGACATCGCCGTTGCCGACTTCGACCACACGCGGTTCCATGAGCAGTCCGTGCTTTCCACCGGTCAGGTAGCCGCACAGACGGAATGTTTTTCCATGGTCGTCGGAAATGATGACCCCTGTGGCGTAGCGGTGGTTCTTGTCGGCCCATTCGACGCCGGCGAGGTATTTAGCCATGAGTTCGCCGGAGTGCGGAAGTTCGGTTTGAGGCAGCACGCGTGTGCCAGCCATCGTCACCATGGGAGCGCGGCCATCCGAAGGCTCGGCCCACTCCTCGCCGATGTGCTCGGCCCAAGAGACTGGGATGATCCAGCGGCCGTTGGTGTGAACGATGCCTTTGTTTGGCCAGACACCCTGCACGCCGCCGGGGATCGAGTTTGGCGCGGACCAGGTGGCGCCGCCGTTGGTGCTGATCGACCGGTAGCTGAGAAGTTGCGTCATCCACTGACCGGTGTCGTAGGTATTGAGGAAGGCGTGCACCTCGCCCTCGCGCGGACTGAAGAGTTCGGTGGTGAAGAGACCGCGGAAGCCGTGCTGGAAGCGTCCATAGTCTTTCCATGTCGCGCCGTTGTCCTCACTGCGGGCAATCATCGTGAAATTACCGGGTCCCGGCTCGATGTAACCGCCTGTGGTCCATGTGCAGAGGAGTTCCTTCGGGCCGGTGCGCCGGAGCAGCGCTTCGCGGGTCCAGAGCCTGGCACTCGGTGTGTTCGCCCACGGGTATCCGCCTTGAGGGGCAGGCCAGACTTCACTTTGTTGCATTTGCGGGTGAATCCAGCGGGTGGGTTTGGTGGTGTTGCTCATGGAAAAATCTACAGGTGCTGATCGACGATTTGCCTGTGATTCTCATCGAAGTCGTGGGCATCAAACAATTCGAGGCGCTGGAAAGAATCGGCCAATTCAGGAAAAAATCGGCCAATTCGCGAAGGGTTCCCATTGTCGCGAATTTTCAATCCATGGCGCATTTATACCACTCCAGGCCGTTGCATCGTTATGACGGGCTGAAAGAGGATTTGGTCATTAATGAAAAACACCAACACCCACCCCGATAGAGCCATTTTTCAATACGAGTCCGAGCCGATCTTTCAGCGCCCGTTGCGTTACGAGCATGTCGCCCGTGTCGCATCGATCCGGAATGCACCCGCAGGCATTCGCATCACTGGACAACTCACAGTGGATGGCTTGCCTGAGATTGTTCAGCACGACCAGATGTATGAGCTGAAGAAAGCCGGTTCCAAAACCGAGGGCAAATCGGCCGAGATCCTCATCGAGGCCCTTGCAGGCGGCATGCTGCGGGTCCGCGCTTGGGTGGGAGGCGGGGAGCCTCCCGTTCACCTCAATGAATCGGTGGTGATGCGGCTTGTGCCTGAAGCGTTCCGAGTCATTGAAGAGGGCAAGGTTTTTGAGGCTTTTGGAACCATCGTGCGGATCGATCACGACCCGTTCCGAATCAGTTTCGCCAAGCTCGAAGGCGAAACAATGCTCAGCCAGTCGGTAAGCGACACGCATGGAGCGCCGACGAATTATGTGACGCGTCCTATCGGCTTCGCTTTTGATGAATCAGGAGCACCTGTGGCCAGCTATGAAACCTTCGTCGCGCAACCTGACGAGGCGTTTTACGGATTGGGCGAACGCTACGGCGAGTTGAACCTGCGAGGCCGCCGTGCCGCGTCGTGGATTGATGATCCAATCTGCGTCACCACTACGGATGTGAACTATAAGACGGTTCCGTTTTACCAAAGTTCCGCCGGCTACGGGGTCTTTCTCAATAGCTCGCGCCGCGCGGTATTCGAGATGGGCAGCTTCTCGTTTACCTCAGTCTCTTTCATGACGCAGGAGCCGATCATGGACTACTTTTTCATTCCGGGTCCATCACACGCAGAGATCCTTCGCAAATACACTGCGCTGACCGGTCGCGCCCCCGTGATTCCCGAGTGGGGATTCGGCGTCTGGATGAGCCGCTGCATGTATGAAAACTGGGAGCAGGTCGAAGAAGTCGTGGCCCGTTGCAAACAGGAGCAAATTCCCGTCGATGTGGTTCACCTCGACCCGCTGTGGATGGAGGACCGCCTCGATTGGGGCGACACTTGCGAGTTCACTTGGAACGAGGAGCGTTTTCCCGAGCCCGCCAAGCACATTGCCGCGCTGAGGGAACAAGGCGTGCGCGTTTCACTGTGGGAAAATCCTTACATCGAGCCCCGCGCCCGCTCATGGGATCCTGCGGTTGTGCTCAAGGACGCCGAAGGCAAACTGTGCGGTGCCGACTGCTATCCGATGCGCTACGCGAAAAAAACGAAGGGCTACGAATACTACCCGATCGATTTCACCAAACCGGTAGCCAGGCAATTTTGGAAAGCCGCGCACGACCGCCTCATGGACCAAGGCGTGGCCTCCTTCAAGACCGACTACGGCGAGTGCGTGGCGATCGGCAGCGTTTTCCACGACGGCCGCACTGGTGAAGAAATGCACAACCTCTATCCCCTGCTCTACAATATCGTGGTGGGCGATGCGATGAGAGAAAAGCTGGGCTACATCATGCTCTTCTCGCGCTCTGCATTTGCGGGTTCCCAGCGTTACCCCATCCACTGGGGCGGCGACACGCAATGCACCTTCGGCGGCATGATGTGCGTGCTGCGCGGCATGCTTTCCATGGCGCTGAGCGGGTTTGCTTATTACACCAGCGACATCGGCGGCTTCATTGGCGGACCACCATCCGAGAAACTCTTTGTGCGCTGGACGCAGTTCGGATTGCTCTCGCCCATTTCGCGCTTTCACGGGATCGGTGCCCGCGAGCCTTATGCGTTTGGCAAGATCGCTGCTGCCGTGGCGAGCGAGTTTGGCGTGCTGCGCGAGAGACTCCGCCCGTATCTGGTCGCGCTTGCCGAAGAGGCTGAAAAAACCGGAATGCCGCTTGCGCGTCCCATGTGCCTGGAGTTCCCCGAAGACCGGACCTGCCGTTCGCTCGATCTTCAATACATGCTCGGCCCTGGCCTTCTTGTCGCCCCGGTCTTCCGCGAGGATGACACGGTGGAATACTACCTGCCGGCGGGCGAATGGACCGACTGGTGGAGTGGCAAAACCATCCCGGGCGGTTCGTGGAGAAAGGAGAAGGTCGCCTTGGAACGGATGCCTCTTTGGATTAGAAACGAACGACTCACGAAGGAGTTGGCAGCGGCGCGCTAAAAATATTTAAACCGCGCCGTGGCTTTTCTGGGCCAACGGCGCGGTTTGAAGCGTGATTTTTGAGTTTCAGTCGTTCGCAATTTGCAAACATACCCCCGAGTGCCCTGCGAGTTGGCCCGGGTTACGCGATCAGGCTGGCGGTTAACCGAGCAGCGATCCGGTGGTCGGGTCGATGTTTCGCTTGAGGTTGTCCATCAGGCCCAGCGCCATGACATTCCAACTGAGGAAGCCTGGTTTGAGGATGGGCTGCCCGGTGTCGCCGTGGTAGAACTCGTGTAGGCAACCGTTGGTGGTGATGTCGGCGGCAAAGACCCTGATCAGTCGCGAGGCGACTTCGGCGGCTTCCTCGCGGTATCCATTGTCGTTCAGGAAATAGGCGCTCAGGAAAGTGCTCAGTCCCCATACGGGGCCCTGCCAATTGGAGGGGTTGCCGCTCGGATTGTTGTTGTAGATGGGATCGCGGGCGCTGTGGGAGCGCACGCCGGCATCGGAGAGAAACTCGGAGGCATCCATGAGCCGGTTGCGCAGGGCCAGTGCCTGCTCCGGTGTGGCGAGTCGCGCCCAGAGCGGGAAGAAGGAAGCCCAGTTGCGGAATTTCACGAAGGTTTCCCAAGTGATCCCCTGGAGAGAGGTCTCGCTGGCATCGGCAAGGCAATCGATGTTGTAAAAGAAACCATCCATCTGGTCCCAGTAGCGGTCGCTCACGATGCGTCCCAAGGCATCCGCGCGTTCGCTGAATTCCGCGGCTCCCGGCTTGTTGAGTTTTTCTGCCAGAGCGGCCATGGCGCGCATGTCGCGGTAGTGCCAGCAGGCGAGGTCGATGCCGGCGCTGGATCTTGGCGGGCGTCCGTAAACGGATGGGTTGTTGTCGATGCCGTTGCCTTGGAAGCCGAGCCAGATGTATTTGCCATCGGGGGCCACGGTCTCGCGCTCATACCAGTTCCGCACGGCGAGCAGCTTTTCCCAATACGGCTCGACCCATTGGAAATCGCCCATTCTCTCGGCGATCAGGAAGCAGAACTGCGCCTGGAGAGGATAAGGATGGCTCAGGTATTGGAACTCGCCGTCGGGAGAAGCCATCTTGGGCGGGCGACCATCCTCGCGGATACCGTCGAGCAGATTCAGGATCGATCCCTGGCCGCAGGGCAGCGACTCCTCCGGCATCGCGCAGGCGATGAAGAAGCTATCCCAGTCCCAGAGGTTCTCGTAAATGGCTCCGGGAACGACATAGTGCCGTTTCAATCCGCCGACCGGATTGCGAACCATCTTCTTCCAGTTGTTGCCGAGAAACCCGTCGGTGATGGCCACGGCCTGACCAAGGTCGGGCATGGGCGTGATGGAGCCGAGTGGGCGAACTCCTTCGCCATCGAGGTAGCTGGTGTCGTATTGAACGGGATAATATTTCATGAAATTGTCTGGTTGAATTTCAATGCGTTTCGATCTGCAGCAGTCGGGCGGTATGTTCCTTGGCGAGGGTCACGCTCAGGAGACCGGATTTGTCATTCCATTTCCAAAACGGCGAGGCCTTGGCGGGGAATCCGACGCTGATTTGCGGTTTCTTGCCTCGAAGTTCTGGCAATGGGATGTCTACCGTGCGATCCTTGCCTGCGAAGCGCCAGACGGCCAGGAGCGTGGTCTTGCCCGAGACGATGCCGAAGCTCGCCCACGGGGCGCCGAAGCGCGCGAGGCCGAGCGGCCAGATCGGTTGACCGCGCCGGATGAGCTTGCGGATGGTTTTGTAGTAAGCGATTCCCTCCTTCACCAGCGCTAGGCTGCGGGGGGCGATCTCATGGATGCGTCCGCTTTGGTGGATGCGCAGGAGCAGCGAGTTGACCATGTTGAAGATGGTCTCCTCCTCGCCGGCCTCCTTGAGCGGGTAGCTCCAGACGGCAGCCTGCTCGGGGGTGACGGCCGAGGCCGAGGCGGCGGCGATGATACCGGTGAGGCGGTAATCAGTTTGGTCGCTGGTCGACTGGATGCTGTGGTGGCTGAGCGAGGCGTAATCCATTCGCATGCCACCGCTGGCACAGTTCTCGACCACGAGGCCGGGATGGCGCTCCATCACCGAATCCATCCAGGCAAGGAAGGCGCGGTTGTGCTCCAGGAGGCCGTCACCGAGGGCATCGGCCTTGAAATCGGTGCCGGGACCGGCATTGATGTTGTAGTCGTTCTTGATGTAGCCGACCCCGTAGTCGCGGATCACGCGGTCCAGAATGCCGTCTGCATGTTTGCGAACCTCAGGATTGCGGTAGTCGAGTTGATAGCGGCCGTGGTCGATCACGCGGCGACCGTCCCGCTGGAAGAACCAGGCATCGGGAAATTTTTTTGCCACGGGCGAGGTGATGCCGACCACTTCCATCTCAAGCCAGAGGCCGGGAACCATCCCCTTGGCACGGACATGATCCATCACTTTCACGAAGCCGCCATTCGGGAAGCGGTCGGGCGATTCCTTCCATTCGCCCACGGAGGTCCACCAAGTTTCCTGCAGTGTGGCGAACCATCCGGCATCGACCACGAAATATTCGCAGCCGACCTCCGCCGCCGCATCGATGACCGGCAGAAGCCTCTCGGTGGTCGGCTCCGCCATGAGGCAGTTCATGTAATCGTTGAAGATGACAGGCATCTTCTCCATGTCGGGATGAGGAAGGCGGATCAGTCGGCGCACGGAGTTGAGTTCCTGCAGTGCGGAGGTAAGGCCTCCCTTCACGCGGCCGATGGTGGCGGGAACCGAGGTGAAGCTCTCACCCTTGGCCAGCCTCTTGCTCCAGTGGCCTTCGCGGAAGGTGGGGCCGGAAATCAGGACATAGAGTTCCTTGGCGATGTCGCTGATCTCCCAGTGCCACGAGCCGTTGTGCTCGATCTGCCAGAAGAGGGTTTCGCCAGTCTCTGTGTTTTCCAGCGCACCCATCGGCAGGTAGCCGAGTGTGGACCACGATCCCTGGTTGGAAATCGAAACGCGGTTGAGCGAAAAATGGGTGAAATCATAAACCGAGGAATAAACCTGCGAGAGCCCGAAGTCCTGGAGGCTTCCCGAGCGCCACTGGCATTCGCCTCCCCAGGTGTTGTCGGCAATGTGCAGTCGCATCTTCTGATCCCAGATCCGCTCGCCGCCGAGCGAGGCTCCGGGGAGTGCTGCTGTGGAGACATACTCGAGCAACACGGGCTCCTTGCCGGTATTCACCACCTCGGTCCATGAACGCAGTGCACTGAGTTTACCAAGGACCTGCAGGTGCGAGGTGACCCTGAGTCCGCCGCCCTCTTGAACGATTTCAAGCTTTGCTCCCAGCGGCGTCTTGCTCTCGCGATGACTCTTGTAACGGAGTTCCCCGGCGGGATTGGTGCCGGTGTATTTGTTGCCGTGGTGGTCATCCCAATCGCGGCCGTTCGCTTGCACTTCGACCAAACGGGACCATTTGGTCAGCTTGCTCTCGGGATCGGGCTTGGCGCCTCTGGCGAACGAGAAGTTGAGCAACTTCACCGGGGCATCGTCGGCAAAGGCAAAGAGGAGGTGGAGGCCGTTGGCTTTGAGGGAGTGTGTTTTCATGATCATTCTGAATCTCACGAAGGATTGGTCTGTCATTGAGCTGAATCAATCCGGCGTAATGGAAGAAATCGGCCAAATATCTTGAAATTCGGCCATGTCGCGCGTCATTCGCGCTGACCTATCGAAAATGCCCGTTTTTCTCGAAACTGGTTGCATCGCTTTTTTACCAGTAATGGCCGGATTTTGCAGGCGGGGTAAATTGAGTAACCTGCCACCTTGTGAATTACTGACTTGAGGTTGTTTTCAACATGCAAATTTTAAACAAGAAAAAGCATGGTCGTTTGTGGACTCCAAGAGGGGCTATGGAGGCCAATGACCGCTTTGTTTCCGCCATTGTGAACGCCTCGCCAATTGTTCTTTGGGGCAACAAGTATTTTTGCACCCAGTGCCACTATGGCCCGGGCCTGTGGGCCAAAAATTTCGGCGTCAGCTGGGATACACACGAGGATTTGCAAATCGAGATCTCCCTGCAGGGGAATTTCGATTTTGATATCGAGGGTAAAAAAGTGCGGATTCACTCTGGAGAGGCTCTTGTGATCAGCGCGGGAAGGCGTCATATCTGGCGGACCCCGACCAGCGGTTTTATGCTCGGCATGTTCATTCGCTCACTCTCTCCGGAGGGCGAAAACCAAGCGGTGCGCTTGAAAAAGGACGCTGACTTTGGCGTGGTGAAACCTTCGGTTCTTTCAAAAGGGCTTGTTCAACTCGCCAACCTCACTTCGCAAAAAGTCGCCACCGAATTTGATGTGGCGAGGATTCAGGCGTGGCACAAACTCTTAGTCGCCGAAATCCTGGAGTCCACAATGGAAGCGGATTCTTTCAAGGCGGAATCGGTCACAGCAGATCGGAGCATCAAGTCCGCCTACATCCTTCGGAATGTGATCGAGGAGATCGACAGGCGCATCGCGGAGGCTTTATTGGTCGAGGATCTCGCCCGGTCGGCGGGTGTGAGCGAGCGTCAACTGAACAGGCTTTTTGCCGAGTTCAAAGGCGAGAGTGTTCACCGTTTTATTTTGAACAGGCGCTTGCTGAAGGCACGGAGCCTTATCGAAAAAGACCCGAGTCTTCCTATTAAGGCGGTCGCCGCCGAATCCGGCTTTGCCGATGCCTCGCACCTTGGCAATGCCTTCCGTCGCAGTTTTTATATTTCCCCGGGCCGTTTTGCGGCCAGTTTGACCCGCTGATTGCCTTGTCCTGATTTTTCTATTGTTGGCAGGTTTTTTCCATTCCTGCTCCTTCTTGATTCACCCCATTGATGACATCTTTCATCCGATGTCTATCCGCCTCCTCCAAACGACAACCGGGCAAAAGCAGATTCGCCGGCCAATTTCCTCTCGATCCAAAAAAGTTCACAGTCTCGTTGTTGCTTCAATCCTATACTCCGCTGGCTTGTTGTGGGCCCAAAGCGGAGTCGATACCGCTGCTTCAGCGCCATGGGACTTGAGTTCCCATTTCAATGCGCGGCCATTGGCGCCTGCCGGGGATCGCGCAGGGCAAGGTTTCAGAGGAGACAACAACGAAAAATATCTCTCCAATGACCTGCAGATTTCCGAACAGATTCTCAAAGTCAATGGCATCCCCTTTTTGGTGGGACCGCTTGCTGGCGGCAATAATGCCATTCTCTTGAAATTAAATTCCCCTGCGTGGAAGTTTCCTGTTCAGCCAGCCTTGCGCTTGAAATCGATTTCGTTTCTCACGATTAGCACGGGCCTCAATCCCGCAAAACCCCCGGCGGATAATGGCTGGGGAGTTGTTAGCGTGGGATACTCCGATGGAACCAAACAGGAGGAGCGCTTCATTTATCGGAACTTTTACGCGGCCCCACCCATGGCTCCTGCCTTCAGTTCGGGAGTGACTGATCTGGAGTCAAAAGCGGGACGCAGCCCGGGACGCCACATTTATGGACAAACCATCCCCGTCGATCCTGCCAAGGAGGTCGCCTCTGTGGAGTTTGATTTCTCGGGCATCGCGGATGGCTCCGGCAACGACGCCGAGTTCGCCATTCTCGCATTAACAGGAACCAAATAATATGAAGTCCCGCGCTCGAAAAATCTGCCGTCTTCTTGCTCTCGCCATGCTTTCTCTGCCAATAGGCGCCCGCCTTCATGCAGATGAGATTTTTTTCAATATCGACAGTCAGTTCAATGCCCGGATTCTTGTGGACGATGCCGACAAGGCAAGCGGCAAGGGGTTTGGTGGAGATCTGAATGCTAAATGCTTGAAACCGTCAATCACGCCAGACGGTATCATGCAATCCTACAACAATATCGACTTTCAGGTCGGTGCGTTTTCCCGCGACAATGCCATCCTGCTCACGCTCGACAGTCGCGTGGAAATCCCGCTTCCAGGGCAACCCCGCCTGACCACGCTCTCTTTCCTCTACACGGCCTATCGCTATCTTGATGGCAAAGGTGCCGGGAATGTGGTCGTGACCTATGCCGATGGCGGCACACAGGAATTTCATTGGGAAGATCCCGGCATGAGTGGCAACGGACGCCCCAGTGTTTTTCAAACCTCTGTCTCGATTGCCGGGTTTTTCGAGTCGTATATTGCAAAAGAAAATCGGAACTCCGCCAATATCCGCTTTTACAACCGCGTCCTCCATGGACTCGACCCTGAGCGCCCTGTGGCAAAACTTACCATCGACACAAAGGGATTCCGCGATCCCGCCAACGATGCGGAGTGGGCGATCTTTGCTGTGACTGGAAATGGAAGGCTGGGGGAGGCGACTCCGCTTGCAGTCGTCAACAGCGGCAAGAGACCCTATGAGCTCGAATGGGCCGGTCGCAAGGAGGACGAATACCCGCCGACAGTCGATTTCCAGGATGTCTCAGGCTGGAAGGCCTCCAGCCCCACGGCTCAGGCCTTTTTCCAAAGCAGCACGGAAAAACCCCTATTCCTTCCCAAAAGCGCCCGTCTTGAGATTCGTAGCGAGTCCAAGGGGACTGTGACACTTCGACCTCCCGCGCCGGTTCCGCTCCCGCCGGAATTCAACGCTGTGAGTCTCTGGGTTCACGGCGATGGACTCTTGGTGAATCCGGAACTTAGCCCCTCCTCCAAGCTTGCTGTGAAGGGCCTTTTCAAAAATGCTGCAGGCAACATCGTTGAAGTCAGTTTTTTAAATATCCGTCACGGAGAGTGGTTCAAACTTCACCACCAGTTCACCGAGGCTGAACTGAAGCAACTCGGTGCGGGTTCCACTTTTGTCGGTTTCGATGTAACGGGATTTGGTGACAAGGAGTCCCGTGTGATCTTTTTATCCGATTTTGCTGTCTTCAAAGATTCCTTTGCACCTCTTGCTTTCAAGCCTCAGCCAAAGCGTGGAATTGCCCTGCTGCCTGGTGCCACCGAAGGCATTAATACGGGAGATGGAAAACTCCCATTTCCAACCCGTGAGCAGACCATCCTGCCGCTGAATTTTTCGAAGGATTTCAAAAACACCGCAACTCTCGAAGGTGCAGAGCAGGGATTGTGGCAAAAAATTCTGGCGCTCTTCAAAGGTCAAAAAACCGATCAAGAGTCCAAAGAAGGGCCTGCCGTTTTCACCTACGAAGGCAA
Organism: Terrimicrobiaceae bacterium; assembly: GCA_044345595.1. Lineage (GTDB taxonomy): Bacteria > Verrucomicrobiota > Verrucomicrobiia > Chthoniobacterales > Terrimicrobiaceae > UBA967. The sequence continues at coordinate 11,581 of JBIJAV010000030.1, read as the reverse complement.
AGACGCCAAGATCAGCTATGTCTATAAACCGCAGACGGGTGACTTCGGTGATATCGAAGGCACTATTACCTATCCGGATGGATCGGCTCTCACATTCCAGCCATCGGTAGGCGGAGGTCTTCGTTTTGGAGAAGCCTCCAGCATTGCCTCTGCCGCCCGCCTGACCGGCATGACGATGAAGGACGGCCTCCTGACCGCGAACTGGGAAATGACCGTGGATGGCGCTCCTGTTCCGGTCACCTATAGGTTGCGGATCTGGCAGAAGTCGCTCGTGCTGGATGTGCTGTGTGAGGGAGGCAAGGTGAGCCGCGTTATGCACGGACATACCACAGGCCTGCGCAATCCACGACTTGTCACCACGCCTTACTATACCTATAACATCTACTCTAAGGACCGCCCCGCCGTCGTCGTCTCTGGGGATGAAAAACAGTCGCTCTTTTTCGCCGCGCATACGGATTGGTATCTCTCCAACGGCTCTGAGCCCTATGCGATCAATTCCATAAAAAACGGCGAAGTCACCAGCAATGGCGGCATCAATTACCGGCCTATGACGAATGGAAAGCGTCAAAACTGCGCCGAGCGTCTCTTTTTAACCGCATCTCCCGTTTACGATGAGGTCCTGCCGACCATTGCGAATCCTCCTTCGCCATACAAATCCATCGGCTACAATGCAATGTGGCGTTCGTTCGGTAGCCCTCAATCCCGCTACCACCATGGCCGTTATTTCTATCGCTACTGGCGGCAAGGCATCAAGGAGCAGATTGTCACCGACCATGAGGGACTTTTCCGTGATCGTGAGGAGGCATTCACTTTCCGCACGAAAACGGCCCCGCTCAAGGGCGGCGACGAGGGCGCGAAGTGGATCTCCGATTACCTCCGCAATACACTTGGCTATGTCTATGGCCCCTATTCCCAGTTTACCGACATCGGAACGACCAATGAATACTTCAAGCTCGATCATGTCGTCCGCACACCGGACAACCAACTCCAGCATGGTTGGTTCCGTATGTATCAGCCCAAGCCGGTCTGGGCTCAGGAAGTAGCCGAGGAGATCGTAAAGGAGCAGAAGAAAAAATTCGGTTACACCACCAGCTACTGCGATGTGCACACGGCCTTTGCTCCATGGCAGATCGTAGACTACGACTCCCGTGTGCCCGGTGCGGCGACTTCTGCGCAAACCTTTTACAGTTATGGTCAGATCTTTCTCAAGCAGAAAGCCGCTCTGGAGGGGCCGGTTTATTCCGAGGGCAACTACCACTCCTTCTATGCCGGATTGACGGATGGCGACTACGCCCAAGACAAAGGCTACAGGCTGGCCTTCAACCCCTGGCTGGTGAATTTCGATCTCCGCAATATGCACGACCTCAATGCCAACTACGGCATGGGAGACATGTATATGTTCATGTGGGAAAGTGGATTTGATTTCAAAAAGGACAAAGCCTCCGCCTCTATTGCGGTGGATCGCCTCATTGCCGCCACGCTGGCTTATGGCCATGCCGCCATCATGCCGGCTTCAGCGGGTATCCACATCTCCGGGCCGCGCACGCACTTCATGGCCGTGCCGATTACTCGACTCTACGGGCTCTCGCCTGTGGCGGATATCCACTACGCCTCGGAAAACGCGAAATGGCAAAGTGCCTCATCTGCTCTCCTCGACGGGAGCTATGCGAATTCCCAACTCCGAGTGCGTTATCAAAACGGAACCACCGTGGTGGCCAATGGCTCGCCAACCGATCGATTCCTGAAAGTCGTGGAAGGCAACCGCACGCTTGAGCTCCCGCAGAATGGCTATGCCGCCTGGAGTGCTGACGGGAAGACCGAAGTGCTCAGCGCGCTCGATGATTTCGGCAACCGCTTCGATTACGCCGTCACACCAAGCCACATCTACATCGATGGTCGCGGCCAAATGGTGCGTCGGCCGCTCGCAGCCGCCAACGGCCCGGCTGTGCTTCGCATCATCGGAAATGGAGAGTTTGAATACATCCCGCTCGATTATGAGTTTGAGGAAGCCTACGCAAAAAAAGGAGATACTGTGATGGCTGGTTTCGCCATTCAGGCCGATTCCGTCACCGCCCTCGACTACGAAATGCAGCCTCTTCCCGACAAGGTCGAGGCCTTTGTGAGTCGTGGTCTCACTTGGATCATGCCCGTAAAAGGCGCTCACTCCTACATGATCAAAGGCCGCCTTACTGCACCAGAGAGCCAGATCACCTCGGATTCGCCTTATATTTTCCCGGGGCAGACAGTTTCCATCAAAGGCAAAAACGGCCAGGTCGGGCAGCTGAAGCTCCCTTCCATCGCCGAGACCGGTCGCCAGATCTGGCGGCAGTTCGGCGACCAATGGCTGGACTTCAATATTGTGGACCCATTCCAAATCCAAAGCCGCATCACAGATGGAAAACTGATCGTCGATGTGAAAAGCCATCTAGCGCAGGAAGCGGATTTTGTGATTGAGGCCAATGGGGTGAAAAAATCAGTTAAGATCGCGCCGGAAAAAACGGAGTCCGTCAGCTTCGACCTCCCTCAGCAGCTTGGAGAGTCCGCTTGGACGATTCTCGCCCAGAGCGGGGATTTTAAAAATTCAAAAACGATGACTATCCAAACCAGCGAAGCCCCGATTATCTATGCCGCCCTCACTGATCGAGGCATTGACTTCGGTGTCTCACTTCGCAATGGAGCCCAGCCAAACAAAGCAGCCTCTGGTGCTGATATGGCCGAGCAGAATGCTCTCACAGCCAAGGAATCCGTCGATGTGGGCGGCTCGGGTGCATCGATGTCGCCCGTCACTGGAAATTGCGGAGGCGTTTCCAAACGCGCCATCGGCCTGCAAGTTCCTTTCAAGGGAGATACCGGCTATGTCTTCATCGCCTATCCGAACATCCAGCTGCCTGCAGGCAGCGATCCAATTCTGAAAACTTCATTTGGAAAAAGGGATGGTAGCAATCTCGGCGATGGCATGCTCTACAAGGCCATCCTCATCGACCAGAGCGGTAAAGAAAACATCCTCGGAGAAACATGGGTCAAAAAGCATGAATGGGTCGATTTTAACATGGACCTCAAACCCTGGGCCGGACAAAAAGTCACCCTCAAGTTCATCTGCGACGCAGGAGGAAACTCCGACGGCGATTGGGGAGCCGTCGCCCTGCCAGTCATCACAAGCTCGACCAATGTCATTCAACAAAAAATAAAATAGCAAATGACTGCCAGGCTGTCAGATTCGAAAATGACCATGTTCAGACGAACTAAGGGGTCTCAAAGAGCCTTCACCCTCGTAGAGTTGCTTGTTGTCGTAGCAATCGTAGCCATCTTGGCTTCGTTCCTCATTTCCTTCATCGGCTCAAGCCGCAAAAAATCGCTCCAAGCTGCAGAAATTTCCAATATGAGAACCATTGGCCTTGCTTTTCTTGCCTACGAAGCAGACCGAGGGCGTTTTCCTTATGCCGCAGACTCCTCAAGTGGACCTTATTGGGACCAGTCCTTGGTCTCCAATGGCTACCTCGCAAGTTCCAACTATGTCAAATCTCCGGCTGACAAAATAGCCAGAACTTCCAGAACCGCCTTGGCTCGCTCCTATTCCATCAATGCCTATGTCGCATCATTTATTTCCAATGGCACGACTCCAGGCACCACGCTCACAAACATAATACAAAATATCCAAAACTATGGAATCGAGGGATATTGGACGCGTAGCGACAAAGGGAAAAGCAAGGTCGTTGTTCTCCACTGGCGCCCAACGCCTGCAGCCACTTATGGCAGCGGAGGCAGTCTTATCAATACCGCACCTACAATGAATGGTTACATAACAGATCCGAATGCCTCAAAGTATTTTCCCTTGGGAAGTCCCACAAACAACCTCACCATCAGCTTTCTCTTCGGCGATGCCCATGTCGAGCTTATTGACTTGAGCAAAGTAACGAACGACATCAATCAAATTAACGGCTTCATGGAAGCAAAATACTTTCGTGCAAAATAAAATCTCCCCCAGAATAAATAACCCCAAATAAACCAGAAAAATCAATCATTATGAAAAACATCATAAAAATCGCAGTAGCCGCACAAATCCTCGCCGTCTCAGCGATCCACGCCCAGACAACCCCATCCTTTGCCAGCTTCAAAGAAGCCTTCGAGGCAGGGCTCACAGAATCCCGGGTTACGAAAAATTACGATCAGGCGCTTTTGAATTTTAAAGCGGCGCTCGATCTTTCAAAAACCTCCCAAGAAAAGAGCGATGCAATGATGTATATAGCTCTTACTCAATATAATATCAAAGACTTTGAAAATGCGCGAATTGATGGGGAAAAACTTTTGCAATCGGAAGACCCCACGCCATCCGCAACAAGCGGAGTAGCGCTCATGTTGGCTCGTCTTGCGATTGTCGATGAAAAAGACCCTGTCAAAGCCAAAACACTCGCGGAAAAAGTCATCAGTCTGGAAGCCAATATGAGCCATGTTGCCGATGCCAAACTCATTTTGGCCCAAGCTCAGGATAAACTCGATCAAAAATCCGAAGCCGTCGCGACTCTCCAATCCGTTATTGATGACGAAAAAACTCCAGAGCAGATCAAAGAGGCGGCCCAAAAGATGCTTAAAAGAATTGATGTAAAACCCTCGGAGTCGTAATCCCCGCCCTTGAGATGGGCGAAGAGAGAGGATGCCGCCCCGGATTCAAGAATCGCGGCAGCGCGAAAATCCTTGGAGGGTCAACCTCCGGCTTGACCCAAGACTGAACAGCTCCGCCACCTCGCCGTCCCGTTCCCATCACGCCGCGCTTCAGAGGGGAGCACGGTCGTCTCGACCGTGGAATAGACTCGCGTCGCAACCTCATCGACGCCCTCACGCCGCTTCGCGACTGAAAAATGGGGCATGTGAGGACGATGAACCCTCCCGCAATTACGACCCGCGCTGCCACGCGCAAACCTTTGGAGGGTCAACCTCCGGCTTGACCCAAAATTGAACCGCTCCGCCACCACGCCGTCCCGTTCCCACCACACCGCGTTTCAGGGGGCGCAGTCGCCATTTCTTAATACAACGGCGGCTTCGCCGCGAAGCGCGTAGGCAGATTCCTGCCCCCCAAAAAAATTCTGTAAATTCTGTCTATTTTCCCAAGCCCCCCTCCGTGTCTCTGTGCCTTTGTGAGAGGCCCCGGTCCTGCCGAACCTCATGTCCTGTTTTTTCCAGAAATGGCAGGATTCTACAAGCGTGCGCGGTGGCAGGAAATCATCGCACCATTAGAATCTTGAGCATGATTCGTTGTGTTCCCCGCAAAGTTATCTGGAAAATCAAAGCCAGCACCCTTCTCCCCAGAAGCCTTCAGGCTTTTTGCCGCTTGATTGTGAAGCCCCGCACGGCCCCTTCCTTCCTTGCTGCGCTGAGCGCCGTATGTGTGGCTCTCATGCTGCCAACGGCGCAAGCAGCCACTCTCACATGGGCTGGTGGCTCAAGCAATACTTGGAATAGCACGAGTAGCTGGTCGCCAGCTCAGATTCCCGTCAACGGGGACGACCTCATTTTCAATACCGCGAGTGCCAATGCCCAAAACAACTTTGCAAACAACGCTCTCACCCTCAACAGCATTACTTTTAACGCCACGACGACGACGCTGTCGCAAAGCGCCACCAACGGCATCCTCATTGGCGCAGGGGGCGTCACCGCCGCCGCAAGCACTGGAACTTCCGCATTCGTTCTTGGCGTCACTCTCTCCGCCAACCAGACTTGGTCAGTCGGCACTAGCTCCATTGTGACCCTCAACCGAGCATTTGCTATGGGAAACAACACGCTGACGAAGACGGGGGCGGGAACCCTGCGATTGACGAACAACACCGGAACCTCCAGCGCAGGCAGCCAAATCCTCGTCCAGAACGGCATTTTGGAAGCCTTGTATCAAAACGACATCAGATCCACGACTGCGATCGTCTTGGGCGGCGGCGGCAATACCACGCAATTAAGAATTACCGACGGAAACAACGCAAACCGCCTCACCAACCTGCAGAGCGCGATCTCCATCGCCGCAGGCACCACCGGCGCGGTAACAATCAACAATGCCGTTCTTTCCAGCGCATCGGATGTCACGCTCTCGGGAAACATCTCACTCGGCACCAGCACGGATGCCGACCTCGTTTTCAACACCACCACGGGCTCGGTGACGAAGCTCACCGGCACTATCAGTGGCTCCATGACCAGTGTGAACGGCAGGGGTAACATCCAGTTCTCGGGTGGCAATGGTGAGGTTCAGTTCAATAGCGCCAACAACTCCTTCACCGGAGTTCGCTTTTTCTCTATCCAGCAAGGCGTCGTGGTGCTCGGAGCGAACGACCCTGCCACTGGCTCCAGCAATGGCGCTCTTGGAAACAACACAACCAGCATTAATGTTGGCACCTCCGGATCACCCAACTCCGGCGTGGCTTCGCTCCTCATGGATGGTGCCTTTACCAGCGGGCGCGCCATTACAGTCGGCAATAGTGCAAATGCCAACTCCGTCACCTACACAATCGGTGGGCGCACGGCGCATGATTCGGTTTTCTCCGGTGGCATCACCTTGAACCGCGATGTCCAGCTCACCGCCGCGAATGGAGGCAATGTCACATTTTCCGGCATTCTCAATGATGCTGCCAATACCCAATCCGTCACCAAGGTCGGCAATGGCACGGTCATTTTAACAAGAGCCAACACCTACGACGGCACTACTACGGTCAGCGCCGGTGCATTGACTGCTAACAATTCCACAGCCTTGGGCTCCACGACAGGAGGCACCACGGTTTCCAGTGGCGCGGCGCTGCAACTTGTCGGCGGCATTTCCATCGGTGCCGAGGCGCTCTCGCTAACGGGTGATGGCATCTCATCCGGCGGCGCACTGCGCAACCTCAGCGGCTCGAACTCCTACGCTGGAGCGATCACGCTCGCGGGCGCGACCCGCATCAATTCGGACGCCGGCACACTCACACTCGGCGCTGGCGGCATCAGCGGCACACAAAACCTTACTTTCGGCGGTGCTGGCAATATCACTGTGAGCGGCCTTCTCGGTATCAGCACCGGCACACTCACAAAAGATGGAAACGGAATTCTCACCCTGGGAAATGGAACCGGCACCGCATACACCGGCACCACCACGGTGAATGCGGGGACACTGGTGCTTTCGGGAGCGGCCTACGACAATAGAACCACCAACAGCTCGGCTTTGACAATTGCCGCAGGAGCCACAGTGAATGCCACCTTCAGCGGATCGGTGTATTCCTACTTCGGCTCACTGGCAGGGAATGGCACTCTGATTGTAGGAGCCTCAGGCTCAGCAAATCGAATGCAGGTGGGCTTTAACAACAGCAACACCACATTCAGCGGCTTGTTGAATCTTGCAAACTCCAACAGCTTCCTCTTCAAGACAGGCACGGGAGCCCTCACCCTCTCGGGGAACAATACTGGGAGCATCGGACAGCTGAAGTTCGGCACAACGAGCAATGCCGCAAACGAAATCGTATTCGGCCACGCTGCCTCTCCCGGAAGCATGCTTCTTGGATTCGATGTGCTTGGAACTGTATCCGCATCGGTTGCTGGAGTGGATTTAAAGGGTGGAGTATCCTTCAACAACAACGGCAACTTTGGCAGTGCAACCAACACCAATGACATCCTCGTCAGCGGTGCAGTGGATCTCGGCACCGCTACAAGAACGATCACAGTCTCAAACAACACGACATTCTCTGGAAATGTCACCAACACTGCGGGCTTCACCAAAGCCGGCGCCGGCACGCTGATCCTCTCCGGCAACAGCACTTATTCCGGCATCACAACCGTCAGCAATGGCATCTTGCGCGCCAGTCACGCCAACGCCCTTGGCGCAACAGGTAACGGCACAACCGTCTCCAGCGGCGCCGCACTCGAACTCTCGGGTGGCATCTCGATCGGCGCGGAAGCACTCTCCCTCACGGGCAATGGCATATCCAGCACCGGCGCCCTGCGGAACATCACCGGCAACAACGCCTACGGCGGCGTGATCTCACTCGCCGGAGCCACCACCATCGGCAGTGACGCCGGAAACCTCACCCTCTCCAGCGGCAGCTCCATCACAGGAACCAACACAAACCTCAGCATCGTCGGCTCAGGCAACATCACCATCAACGACGCCATCGCCACCGGCACGGGAACCCTCACCAAAAACGGCACTGGCACACTCACCCTCGGCGGCAGCAATTCCTACACCGGAGCCACCACACTCAACACCGGCAACATCTCATTCAGCACCACAGCAGCCCTCGCTAACTCCAGCAGCTTGAGCATGGCCAACGCCACTTCGCTCATCTACACAGGCTCCGTCGCCTCTCTCGACCGCGCCATCTCCGTCACCAGCGGCACCGGCACCATCCGCAACAGCGGCACCGGACTTCTCACTCTCTCCGGCGCCCTCAGCAAAAACGGCACCACACTCACCCTCGCAGGCGGAAGCAACGGCATCACGGTAAGTGGAGTCATTAGCGGCTCCAGCGCCAACTCCGACCTCATCATCGACGGCGGCACCACCACGCTTACAAACGCGAACAATTCCTACAACGGCCCAACATTTATCATCAACAGCGGCACCCTGAACGCCAACATCGCCGGCGCCCTGCCAACCAGCACTCTCAGCGCCGTAACAATCAACGGCAGCTCCACGCTAGCCCTCGGCGACAGCCAATCCGTCGCTTCCCTCAGTGGCACAAGCAGCTCCACAGTAAATCTGAACGCCAACACACTCACCATCAACGGAAGCGCAACCACAACCTACAGCGGCGGCATTTCCGGCACCGGCAACCTTGTGAAAAATGGCACCGGCACGCAAACCCTCGCCGGAGCGACAACATTCAACGGCACCACCACGGTCAACAGCGGGACCCTTAAAGCCGACGCCGCCAACGCGCTCGCCAACACCTCCCAAGTCGTCCTGAACAACGGTGGTTCCTTCTTGGTCACGGCAGAGAACGCCGTCAACGACGACGCTGCCATCCATCTCAATGGCGGTCGCATGGCCATGAGCGGAAACTTCAACGAAACCGTAGGTGCGCTCACTCTCAGCGCCAACTCGACCCTCGATTTCTCCGGCTTCGTCGGCACCCTCCGCTTTGGCAGTATCGCTTCTTGGGCAGCCGGAGCCAACCTGGCCATCTGGAACTGGAGCGGAAGAACCGAATACGGAACAAACTACGGCACTTACCCGAACTCCAGTAACCTGGTCTTTACCAATAATGCCACCCTTACTAACAACCTTGCCAACATCAGCTTCTATAGCGACTCCGGCATCACCTCCATTGGAAGCGGGTTTGAGCGAGGCTTCACCGGCGGCGGCACCGAAATCATAGCCGTCCCCGAACCCGAAACCTACCTCACCGGCGTGATCCTCCTACTCGGCGGCACGATTTACCTCTTCCGCCGAGGCAAACACCGGGAGGGCCATCGTCCCGCATGGCCCAAAATTCTAGCACGGAAAGCCTTTCAAGAGAAAATCAGCAAAATTAACACAGTGAGCGGATAAAACCGGTCTCTGAGCCAGAAAGACAAATCCTCGCGGCGGAAGAGGCGGACAATGTCGTTGCAATAGTGAAAGACACAAACTCGGTAATCTCATTGATGCCCGAATACCCCCTTGCCCCAACCTCAACCCTCACTCAAATCCCAACAGCCAGCGCCACACGGGTTCCTGCGGGATTCCATCGACATCGTTCCCTCCTTCATGCGTCAGGATCAACCCCTCGCTCAAATTCAATTCTTTCAGCGCCTCTCGCAAACCTCCCGTTTCTCTTTGGCGGTTCCTTTCGTGGATTTCCCAACAAACCTGAATGGCTGATTCCGGGCGCTCGCCGTTCATGACGATGAAGTCGCACTCTCCCCGGCCTCGAAAGTAAAAAAACTCCTTCCTCCGCCGTCTCAGTTCGATTGCGACAAGGTTCTCAAGCAACTTGCCTTTGTTGGGCGAAAAACTCACCGCCAGTTGTTTGAAACCTGTGTCGAAGAGATAGCACTTCACTTGATTCGCCGTCCGTTGGCGCTGCGAGTAGGCGAACTTTTCCGTCAGGATCACAAAAAACGCCTCCTCCAGATAAGTGAGGTAATTCGCGACCGTGCGCTTGCTGCATTCGAGACCGCGCTGCGTGAGTGTCTTTGTGAAAGCTGAAATCGAAAACATCTCGCCAGCTTGATCCACCGCATGCCGCATCATGGAGGACAGCGTCTCCTTGGCTCGAATATCATAGCGCTCCAGGATGTCCTTGTAATAGGTCGTCTGGTAATATCCCTGCAGCATTCGCCGCCGCTCCATGGCGGAATCACACGCCGCCACACCGGGAAATCCGCCTCTGCTGAGATAGTCCTCGAAGGCTCCGAGAATACGACCCTTGGCCGATGTGTGGATCATGCTTGGGCTCACCTCGATCTCTCTGAAGCGCAGAAATTCAGAAAAGGAAAATGGAAACATCGCCACCTCAAGACAGCGGCCGCGCAACTCGGTGGATACTTCGCGACTCAGTAACTCCGAGTTGCTACCGCTGATCAGGATTTTAAAGGCCCGCCGATTGTGAAGCGTGCGGACCACACGGCTCCAATTCGGCAACTGCTGCACCTCATCCAAAAAAAGATACTCCGGCCCATGCCCTGTCAGTTGCTCAAAGGCCGAAAGTAACTCACCAGCGGGATCCTCGCCCAAATACGCCATCCGGTAATCCTCAAAATCCACAAACAAAATCCGATCCCTCGGGATGCCTTGTTTTTCGGTCAGTTCGCGAATCAGTTGGAAAAAGAAAAAGGTCTTTCCCGAACGCCTGGGGGCCACCACAGCAAGGATTTCCGTTAACTTCGAAATGTCGGGATGCTCGGCATCCCGGATCACCAGTTCCGGCAAGGAAAACTGCTCCAACCACTCCCCAACGATCGCTTTGGCTGCTTCAGACATAAGAATAGTGTTTCTCAAGGTAAACAATATAGCAATAAAATGTTTCTTTAAAGAAACGAAACTTCATCGCCTCTCAGAACGGGCGCGGTCGTCTCAAGCGTGAAATACACCGCCGCCGCTTCTCTTCGACCCGTAGGTCTACGAGCCAGAGGGCGGCTGAATTTTCGGCCATGCGAGGACGATGAACCCTCCCTGGTTACGAATCGCGCGGCAGCGCGCCACTCCATCTAAAAAATGATTTTGCTATCCATGATTTTGTCAAACCACCTCCGGTGCTCATAGAGACGCCGCTACAGAACCCGCACAGTGCCATAATCTGTCAGAATCGTCACATTCCACCCGTTGAAGCGCCCCGTGTTGTTCCCAACTCTCTCCCAAAATGCCTGAGAGTCCTCTCCACCAACCCCACGACAAGCTGGTTAAATCGACCTTCTCGGACCCCGACAACGCGCGCGCCTTTCTGCAAGCTAACCTCCCGCGCAAACTCGCCCGCCGCATGGATTGGAGCTCGTTGACTCTGGTCAGCGGCAGTTTCATCGATCCCGAGGCGGCGCAATTTTTATTCTGTAAAAGTTAGCGGTTAATTTTGGGGTAGGTCAGCAGGGTTCATGTTGAGGTAGGATTTCCCGGTGAGCCACTCCTCGTTGATTTCGCAGAGGAGAGCGGAGGTGA